>NZ_CP126110.1:620921-1241843 GCF_030123405.1 Neobacillus sp. WH10 | reverse complement strand
TCGAATTCTCGTTCTTCAATCCATTGTTGGTAGTGCATGACTTCGTGAGCTATACTATTTAATATCGCAAAAATAGCACTCTCATATCCGCTTTCCGAAACTAATTCTTCAAAGTCACCCGTTGCCACTCTAATATAAGGCTCGACATTCTTTTCGAATGGGGCAAAAAATGTAGCACTTACCAACTCTTTAGTATCAATCGTTTTTATTTGATAATCTTTTTTTAGGTACACTACAACCCTTATTGGAAAATCCATTTTTAAACGCAGCCAAACTGCAAAATCAATACATTTTTACCCAACATTTCCATTTACACCTTTTTCACTTCTTATTCTCAAACCCGAACGCAATATCGATACCTGATTCTTCTTTAGTTTCCCTAATAGCAGCATCCTTCAATGATTCTCCTTCTTCAACCTGCCCACCAGGCATTTCCCAACCTCTTCGTGGCCCTTTGATTAATAAAATTTCATTCTGGTTGTTCAGCACAATAGCTGCTGCTGAAACAATATGCTTTGGTGTCATCTAAAACCCTCCTTTCTACAATAATTGCATTTCAATACTCAATCCAAAATCCACAAATATTTACACCTTGGATTTCTTTAATATCCCCTTTATCGTCAGCAAGTTAAATTGACCTTTGCAAATAACACATTCCAATCAAATGTATAACCATCTATTGAAAAAATTCTTGCCTTCGCTCTTAATGAGTTATGTATTCATATTAATCTAAACCTTTTACAAGAAATTGATAAACCGAATATATAAAAACAACCCCCATTAATACATAGTTCAAATTGAACACTTCCCTATTACCAATTATCTTCCTTATATATTCGGTAATGTTGAGAAAATAACCTTTTATTATTATTTTTTCAATAAAAATACCACTTTCATAATGGAAGAAACGCACTTGTTTACAATCCCGATTTTGCCTTCTAGATGGGGGTTTCCCGGGATTTTAAGCCCAAACATCGATGTAGGAGCCTTCTACGTAGGGATTTCCTAAACTTTTTAGCTAAAACATCGATGTAGAAGCCTTCTAATAGGAATTTCCCGGGATTTTAATCAAAAAAGTCCACGTAGCCTCCTCATTACGCTACAATTTCCTCCAATTACGACATATTTTTAAAAACTTATTACATATATTTTTGCGTTTATGACTTAAATCTGAACACTTACTACCTATTTTTCAAAATATACGACATTTATTAGATATTAATTGGAAATCCTTTGGATATGATTGACTTTATCGTGGAATATTCTCCGAATAAAGAAAACAGGCCTTTTCATGCAACGAAAAGCCTGCTTTCTTAAAAAATCACGCCAAATACAAAAACACCAATCATAATAAACTGGATAATCGCTTTTGCAAACGTTCCGCTAAAAAACGCAATTAAGGTAGCAAACGCCACTTTAATGGATTCTTGGAATGTTTTCTTTTGTATCATTTCAGCAATTAATACTAATGCAAACGGCACAATAATGACGCCAAAAGGCGGTATTACAAAGCTTCCAACAATTAATCCAATCGTTGCAGCTCTCATTCCCCATTGAGATCCCCCTGCTTTATCGACAAAGTGAAGATTCGCTAAATAATCTGCTAAAAAAATAAAAACCGTTAATAACCCCAACATGGTCCACGTTATCCAAGTAAGCTCATTTGAATTTACCCCAAAATGATATAACACCACTCCAACCCAAATCAACAAAACAGAAGGAATAATCGGATAAACGAGTCCAATAAAACTAAAGATAAAACATGCGAAAATAATAATCCAAAATATGATGTCCAAGATATAAATCACCTCTTTTTTCTATTCTTATTTAAATTTTCTTTGCCTGATACATCAGATCTATGATTAACTTGTCACTGAGTAAAAATAACTATACTGATCCTTTTGTTAAATTAGGGAAATTAACTTAATTACACAATTGTTCATTAAAAACAGTTATTGAATAAACTTTTTGATTTAATAAACTATCCATTATTTGCCTTATTACATTTGCCTCACGAAGTTCATTATTATCAAAATTCTTAAGTTCAGATACCTTAATCCATTTACTGTCTATAATTTCGTCCTCTACAATCTTCAATGAATCTCCGGTAATTTCTCCAGTAAAATGAAATAAAATCACTTGATTATTTGAACTGCTGATAAAATTATATATACCAGTTGTGCCAGTAAGTTTAACATCAAACCCGGTTTCTTCTTTAACTTCCCTACAGGCAGCATCGAGTATGTCTTCTTTATGTTCAATACGTCCGGATGGAAAATTCCATTTATTAATTGCAGATGGTTTATTTTCTTTTATAATTAAAACTTCGTCGTCTTTAATTATCGATACACTAACCACTAAAACAATGCTATTTTGAGTCATTTTCTTATCCCCGATTTTATATTTTTAATTTATTTACTCACTTTTTCTCATAACACCTAAAATCCTTATTAACTCAGTACACCTTCATGTATTTGTCACCTTCAACTTTCCATTGTCTGTAGATTCTGCTACTCGTATTCTCATTTCAATCAGATATTCTTCCTGTTGATTCGGAGAATAATCAATGTGTATTAAAGATTCATATATATCACTGATAACCGTTAATTGATGGACTGCAACATAATTAAGTAGTTTTTGTAAATTCAAAAAGTAATCTTCTGTTGATATGCTGTTAAACGTAATACATACGTATTTACCTTGTGGAATTTTTGTGACTTCAGTATCCTGCCTAAGTAATGAAATCTGTTTATTTGTTAAAACAGGTGTAAATAAATATCGATAAGTAACTTCATCAATATGTTTATAAGGCTGATATGAAAAAATGGCTCCATAACCATTGTTTCTAAATCCTTCTGTCGACGCAGCAAATTTCTTCAATTTACTGTAAGAAGCATTTAAAATATTTTTCGGATCAATCCCTTCTGCCTTTGTCTGTATAATTTGTATTTCTTCTTCATATGAAAGAAACACTTCACCAAGTGCAGGATATTCCTTCTGCCTTTGCAACCCCTTTTTAGCATTCGCAATAATTTGTTCGATTTCTAATAAAAAATCTATTTTTTTTCTTACATTTTTTTCTTGTTCCGTTAAAAAGGCGAAAAAATCATCTCTCTTTAATCCTTGTACTTTCTTCATTTCTTCTAATGGTGTACCAATATATTTAAGTGATTTGATTATATCCAGAAGATAAATTTGTGAGTCTTTATAATAACGATAGTTAGTATCCGGATCGACATAAGCAGGTTTAAATAAGTCGATTTTATCGTAATAACGAAGAGCTTTAATAGAGATATTCACTAGTTTTGAGACTTCACCAATTGTGTAAAGTTTTTCCTTCATTTCCATCACTTCCTTACTATAAGTATAGTAAAGAAGCGTATTCTTTTCGATAAAAAAAGAATACGCTTCTAGATTTCTTAAGCTGTGCGATATGCTGGCTCTTTCCAAGCAAGGGTTAACCCAATACCGGCTGCTAATAAGACAGTTGCAAAATAAAATGGATAGTTTAAATCGATATCGAATAACATCCCGCCAATAATTGGGCCAATTACATTACCGATACTAGTAAACATCGAGTTCATACCGCCAACAAATCCTTGTTCATTGCCGGCAATTTTAGATAAATACGTTGTTAGAGCTGGTCGTATTAAATCAAATCCAAGAAATATTGTTACTGTAACAAGTAAAATCGAAAAGTATGAGTTCACGATTGTTATTAAAAATACGAGTATGGTTGAGAGAATTAGGCTGTAACGAATTAAACGAATTTCACCCCACCATTTAGTAAAGTTATTAAATAAGGCAACTTGAACAATCGCTCCTATAATGCCTCCACCTGATATCATGATAGCAATATCCTTCGATGTAAAGCCAAATTTATGATCGACAAATAGAGCGAATAACGATTCAAAGGCTGCTAAACCAAACTGTGAGATTAAAATAATCATAAAGGATATAAAATACATCGGTGCAAAAATACGTTTAATCCCTGATTTTTGCCCTGTTACTTCTTTATTTTCAGTATTTCGATCTGGCTCACGAAGTGCGATAAAAGATAAAATGGCTGCGAATAAGCCTAAACCTGCTGCAAAGAAGAACGGTAAACGAGAACCAATCTCTGCTAAAAAACCACCAACACCAGGCCCAATAATAAAACCTGTTGAAATAGCTGCGGACATATATCCAAGCGCTTTTGGCCGTGTATCAACCGTTGTAATATCTGCAATAAATGCTGTTACAGCTGGCATCACGAATGCTGCACTGACACCGCCAAGCATACGAGAAATAAAAAGAACTTCAACTGTTTTTCCAATTCCGAATAAAAACTCTGAAATACTAAAAATTATTAGACCATTAATGATCATTCTTTTTCGCCCAAATCGGTCTGCCCAACGGCCCGCAATTGGTGACACAATTAACTGTGTGACAGCAAAAGTAGCAACCATATAGCCTACAACTGATCCAGATAAATTTAACTCATTCATGATTGTAGGGGTAACTGGAATAACAAGGCCAATTCCTAAAAAGGCAATAAATAGATTCATTAATACTATAGCTAACGTCATGTTTTGTTTTTGCATATTTTTCTACTCCTTAAAAAAACTTACAAAACATAATGTAAATCCTCCCCTAAGGGGAGAGTCAACAAATCTACTCTCATATTCTCTCGGTTTTGTCCTGAGTCCACGCCTTTTTAGAGCATAACTGTAATAATATGGTATCATATATAATTTTATTTCCTTTTTCTATCACTAACTTGCCCCTAAAATACAATAAAAACAACAAAATCCTGCATTATAAATACAGGATTTTGATCGAACCTTATTACAAATTTTAAATCTTTATTATAAACACCGCAGCCACCCCATCCTGAACTCTTGTACCTTTTACGTGGGGAATAAAAATAATAGTTAATATTTTTGAAATAGAGCAGTTAATAAACCAGATACACCGAAAACCTCGTTTGGTTGTTTTATTTCCTTCATTTTTCTTATTTCGATTTCCCTAAAATCTTTAAATATAGACCTTAATTTTTCCTCAGTATAGCCCAGTCCTCCTTTTAGGCTTTGCAATCTATAAACTTCCCAATCCGATATTTCTGCTCCGCCTAACTCGCCGCCTTGGACAAAACAAGTAATTGCAAAGAAACCATTTGGTTTTAAAGCCTTTTTCACTAAATTTATGTAACTCATTCTTCGGTGAGGAGCAATATGGTGAAAACAACCTGAGTCATAAACAATGTCATACGTACCTTCTTCAATGTCTAATTCAAATATATTTTCTTTTATGAAGTTTACACTTACATTCTTTTCAATTGCTCGTTCTTCTGCCCATTTAAGCGACTCTTGTGATAAATCTACAGCATTAATGTTACAACCTTTTTCAGCAAAAAAGATTGCATTCCGACCAGGACCACAGCCAAGTTCAAGGACTTTTCCTGGCCTAAATAGATTATTTTCAAAGTAACCAACTAAATTTTCGTCAGGAGAATTAGTAAAAAAAGGTACACCTTTTTCACGGTCAGAATAAAATTGATCCCAAAACTGAGTCGGCTCACGTAATAAGGAATCTAACATTTCTAATAAATCTTCATAATCATGAATAGTTTCTTTCAAAAGTTACCCCTTCTTTACAATTAAATTTTTTGTAAAACAGTACTGCCCTTTAACCAACTATGAATCAGAGCTTTACCACAGAAAATGTAAGAAAAAAATAGTTCTTACATAGTACTACGATAAGAAAATGGAGATTGACTAAGCTGTCCCAATTTTTAACTTTACGCCCATTTAGTTGATTAGTGACTTTTCAAGTATTATTTTAATTTCTCCCTTTTCATCTGTATATGTACTAATAACATCGAACCCCTTTTTAATATTCAAAATCAACATTTTCCTCCATTTATTCATAGTTTTTGTTTGAACAATTTTATATCTATTTTCTTTTAAATACTGGTGTTGAATATCCATTAACTTAGAGGCCACACCATATTTCCTAAAGTCTTTATCAACCCCTCCTAACCAGCTATAAAATTTGTCGTGATCAAGTTCATAACCAATTTTATAACCAATCACATGTGTATCTTTTATTGCAACATTGATAAGCAAATTTTTTTTACTTTCCATTTTGTTAACCAAATGATCCGAGTCACCAAAAATCGATCTATGTAAGTTCATAATGCCTTCTACTATATTATTATCAGGAATTGAACTAAATTGAAAATACTCAAAATTCATAATATCCTTCTCCCTTTTAGCGATTGTTTTGTTTTTATTCTATTACACCTTGCTTAAATCCTTTTTTAATACAAGAAACCGTTAGCCCTTGTGAAGCAGAATATCCATTATAATTAAAATTAGTCTTCTGCAATATGGCCTAATTAAAAAAGGACACCTTCTTATTAAAGAATAGCGCCCGATTATTGAAGAAAACTTATTATCCTAATCATTAGAAAAACGTTCTGACAGTTTCTTTTTATGTGACTGAAACACTTCTTCTAAAGGAATATTGTACTTGTTTGCAATCACAATTAAATTACCTAAGACATCTCCTAACTCCTCAGTTAATTCCTGTTTATTCTCCTCATAAGAACCCTTTACTTCATCAGGCCTATCCCTGCCAATCTCAAGGGCTCTTATAGCTCGTGCAACTTCGCCCGTTTCTTCTGCTAAAAAGCCAATACGAATAAAAATGTCTAACTCAGACCAGCCCCTGCTTTCATAATAATCATTTACCCATTGTTGAAATTCAGTTACATTCATTTTCATCTACCTCCAATACAATAACCTAAGTTTACCAAAATAGTGAAAGTTTAATATAATCTTTAATGGCGATTCTTTAGGGGACGATTAATTAAGCTTTCTTACAAATAAAATATTCTAGGTCAAATTTCAACTAATCTATCTAAAACAACCTGCGCTCGTTTACAAATTAAAAAAGGGAGTTACTAAAACGACCACAAGGCTTTACTTAATTACCCGTTCCCTCACTCCCTTTAATGACTATGCCAAAAAATCTTCAACTTTTGCATCAGTTAGCTTAAGAAGAGTTAAATTTTCTCTTGAAGAAACTCAGTAATTCTATCTTCTGAGATTACTTGAATTCCGTTTCTTTTAAGTAAAGCAGTAGTCACTCCATTTCCTACAATTTTCTTACCTTTAAATTCACCATTATAAATCATCGAACTCCCACAAGAGGGGCTAAACTCCTTAAGAATGACTACTGTTGCTTCAACCTCTTGGGCTTTTCTTAGAGTTGCATAAGCCCCTTGGATATAGAGTTCTGTAACGTCTCTACCCGATTTTCCCACCACTTTAGCCTTACCATTAAGAACATCGTCCCCATTGCCACCAACTATTTCAGCTGGTTCTCTTGGAGTTGAAAAGCCACCAAGTAATTCTGGGCATACACTTATTGCTTGGTTTTCTTCTAACAGTTGACGTATCTTTTTATCTAAACAATGCGTACCATTATATCTTACTTCTAACCCAGCTAAACATGAGCTCACTAAAATCATTTTTTATCACCACAATCTAATAATACTTACCTGTGCCGGTAGTGTAACAAGTAAAAGGCTGGCAACAACATTGCCTTTCAACTCAAGCAACCGTTAATAAGATTCATTAAAACAAAATTAATAAAAATATAGAATTCTAGATAACTATCGTTATAAGTAAACTTCTTTTGGATCATTAGAAAGTTCTTCAATAGAAAGAAAATCAAAACGGACATGCTGTTCTTTACCTTGGGGACTGCAAGCGTATAATCCTGCTAAAATAGGTGCATCAACTGGAACGTCTAAGTGAGCGATTCGAATCTGTCTCCATTCTTCTCCATCCCAAGAGAAATCAACATAACAATTTTGAGCAATCTTAGATATTCGAAAGTATAAGTTTACGTCTTTACACTCTACGTATTGTGTTGACCAATCGGAATATCCTCGATTTGTAACTACTGCCCCTAATTTACTTAAGCCATTTGGTATGTACTCTAATGAAGTTTTAACCCACATGTCCTCTGAGAATCGAATCATCAACCCTGCTTGGTCATACTTTGCCCTCGGTAATGCTTCAACCTTTGTTGTCATTCTAAAATTCTTTTTTGTTTTTATATAAAGAAAATGGCCATTATCTACTTGAAAACCATAATGTGTTTTTTGCCAATAATCCGTTTCCGCATCGGTTTCTAATACAAGTTGAGAACGAGTGGTGTCAATAAACCACTTCTGAGGTTCACAACGCCATTCGAGTATACTATTCAATTTTTCACTTTCAAATTTCTCATTTAGAATCCATTCTTTTCTCAAAAAAACACCTCCATATAAAAATAAAATTTAAGCTTTATTATTTATTATTATACTTCCTTCTTTGAGAAACAACTTCTTTAGTACAAAAAGAAAAAGCTGCCCTTTTAACAGCTTTGATCTTCAACTCTTGTACCTATTTGTATTATAAGGCTAGCCAGATGTTCTAGTTAACCTTATTCAATATGGTCTTATTATAATCGTTGTCAGGGTAGAACGAAGCACCCGTGGGCCCTAATTCCATCAAACTGTACACCCTGTGCTTATTAAACTCGAAAATGATTACAACATAAAAACCGCTTCCCCAAAATTCAATGTTATACTAGTCCCTTTTTAAACCAAAATACAAATTTTTTTACAATATATAAAATAATTAAGTTACTTATTACACTATAAAACCAGTTCCATTTTTTGAAATACAATAAAGAACTGTATTTTTCAATGACAAATGAATAAGTGGCAATTGCTATTGCAAATATCAAAAAATGTATACAGATTCTTAATTTCATTTTTTCTGTAGGATATAAAAAAATAAAAAATACCATAAAAGTTGGAGATATAAAATAATGTAGAGAAAAACTCATCTTTGTAGCAGTATTAAATTCTCGAAACGGAAATTCCACTAAACCAAATAACACTTGTAAGTATTCAAATATCCATGCAATCGTTTGTGCAAATATAAATGTTATATGTGCATATCTTTTATTTTCCTTCGGTATATATTTCAGCAATAAATATGCTGATATTAGCCACGAAAGTAACAATATAAGTATTTCTTTTATCATCTGCTTTCAACCTTCACTAATCTTTTTCTAAACCAGAGATAATATTTATGATTTATAAACAACGAAATTATTACAGTTACTAGTGTCCAATACCATTTCCATTCATGATATTTCACGAGTGTTGTATACCTCTCAAGAACTACCTCAACAATAGTGAAGAAACCCGCAAAGGATATGAAATATATTAGTGCGTCTTTTCTTTTAATTTTATTTGGATAATACAAACTAAAAAAAATTGCAACAATAGGAAACACAAAGAATTCAAATGAAAAACTCGTTCTGTTATATTCATTTGCCTTTGGATATAACTGTGTAGGATATTCAATCCAGCCCATTTCTACGGCAAATAAGCCAGCTGGCCAAGTAATAATTTGGAGGAACAAATATAAAACCCATGCATCTCTTACCTTTTCTCTTGGCAACAATTTAATAATTGCAATAATGCATAGAAGCGAAAAACCTATTAACATCCATCTGTCAATATTCATACGATATTCACCCTAAAAAGGAATTAATGTTTGTATTATCTTCCTTTTTAAAAAAATTATTACTTTTTTGCAAAACGAGGAAGTCAAGATTATTCCTTTCATTTCTTCTCAAATTAGTTTACTGGGTTAGGTCATTTTAAAAGGCTTCTTTAAAGTATTCTTCTTCAACTCCTGTAGGTTCATGAAAAAGCGTTTATTCGACCTCTGGATAACCTAGTGCAAATATTCTATGTAAGAGTTCATATCTCAAATATTATTCCTCAGATTTTATTCAAGAAGAGCCTTTATTAAAAATAACTTAAAATTTCCACCTTCACGTCCCTGCTTTGATACTTAAATAAAGAAAAAGTGATACTTCGTTATTGAAGCATCACACTAGTTGACTTAGGAATTAACTATTAATTAAACTAAATGTTTCACAAATAAAACTCTGTCTTGAGCTGGTCCATCATAGTTAGTGTTTACTATAATACCATCAATTTTTTGATCTCCCTCTTCAATAATAAATCCCATCTTGGTATGAAAGGCAATCGAACCTTTATTGACAGGAGACGTTACACAACGAACAATATTTCGGCCATTTTGTTTGACCACGTTAAAAAATTTATTGTATAACTGTTTTCCAACAGCATGCTTTCTATAATCAGGATGAACTCCAACGAAATGTATATATGCCTCATTTGAATAAGATTGAGAAAAAAATCCAATTAGAAAACCCACAAGTTTACCTTCCTTTTCGGCAATGAAACTTGTATTTGTAAAATGGTTGAAGAATAATTTGGGTAACAGATCTGACATATTTCTTCCGCCCCACCACTCATTGATTAGTGGAGAAATTACATAGTAGTCTGAACCTTTCACTGAACGAATTTCCATTTCAATCCTCCAATTTATGTAAAAGTCAATTTAAACTAATTATATCATTATGAAAATATTTGTTGTTGCTTCTTCCATTAAATTGCTTCGTTTACTCAAAATAAAAAAAAAGCTGCCAAATAAGGCAGTTCAATCTTACAATAAAGCCCTGTTGGCTTCATATCTCACTTGCCATTTATTCCAACAAGTAAGAAATGATTTCTTGATTCGTACATTGTAGTGAGCTTGGAATATCAACACGGTTTGAATTTAGTCGAAAATAGAAAGTGTCGACTTTATCCTGATATAAACGATTTCGTAATAGGCTCTTTTCATTTGCAAGTTTACTTACAATCTGTTCAAAAAATTGACCTTGAGTCATCATATCCACTGAACCTAAGTGAAATATCCCTTTTAAATCATTTTCAATAATAAATCGTAGTTGTTTTGCTAACTGAACATCTAAAAGATTGTTACATACAAGATTGCTGTAAACATCTATCACTGTATTATTTTTTATACTTTCTTTGATTAAGCTCCACCTTGGAGAATTTTTACCCCATATCGCTGGAATTCGGATGATTACCACTCTCTCATCCAAAATTTCTTTTAGCATATTTTCACAATTAATTTTGAATTTCCCGTAATCTGATTCGGCAGTAGGTATATCTGTTTCTGTATGGGATCTTGATAAGTCACCATCAAACACATTAGTGGTAGAAAAGTAATAAACACGGCTGCTATTTTTTTGTAATTCTTTAGCCAATTCTTTATGAAACCTGAGCTGTTGATCAAACTCTCCTCTTAGGCAAGAAATCACGATGTCGGGTTTAATTGTACTTATAATTTCCTTCAGCTTATCGATTTGCTTAACTTCTAATTGGAACTGCTTATCATTGGGAAGACTTGTTAACGAAGAAAAATATGTTCCATAAAGGGCAAATTCATTCGTAAATTCATCTATTAAAGCTTTTCCTACAAGACCACTTGCACCTAGAATAAGGATCTTTTGCATCACAATTTCCCCCATTCAAAAAACTCCTTTATATTATAAAACGAAAATTAACTAAAAAAAGATACGGCCTAAAGTAAGAATCTTAAAATAGATGAAATTCATTCTTTATTTTTTGTCAGGCCTTCTGATAGACATTCGATCATTTTGTTCATCATCTTTGAAAAAGTTGGTTCTCCAATTTCTTGTCGATGTAATGGAATAAGTATGGCTGTCCGAAAAAGGCCAATAAGTACCTCAGGATCATCTTCTGTTACACCTTTTTCTTGTAGAAATTTTACAAAATCCAAAGAACTATCTAAATCTTCCTTTGCATGATTATCCAGAAGTTCCTTAGGAAGTCTTTTCACAATTCGTTCATATTCACCTCTTTGATAAAGACTTTGTAAAAATGGATTTTGCTCTATAGTTTTAAACGATAACTCAAAGAAGCGAATTAAAAGTTCTTTTGGTGGTAGAGACTCCTGCATAATTTCTGAAATAATTTTATTTTTCACCTCTTCCTCTTTTCGCAAAACTGCGTAAAACAACTCTTCTTTTGATGAATAATATGTATAAAAAGAACCTTTTGCGATTCCACATGCGTTTACTATGTCATCAATACTAGTTTTAGTGAATCCATACTGAATAAACAGTTCTTTACCCTTAATGAGAAGGGCTTCGTGTATTTGTTTTCTCTGTTCAGATGTAATTCTTGCCATATCAACTTCACTCCGCTTTTATTTGACTATTTGTAGATTTTTAGTCAAATATTTGTTAATTTTATTTTATTGTATGATCTTTATTTTGTAAATACATAAATGTTATTTCTGAAGGATCGCTAGATTTTACTTAAAAAAGGTGGAAAAACATGGATATAAAAAATAATGTATCAGTTCACGGATTTGTTGCACCAGGATTTGAATCAGTAAAGGATGAATTTATTAGGAACTTCACCAACAGAGGAGAAGTTGGAGCTGCCTTTTCTGTATATATTAATAATGAAGCAGTCGTTGATTTATGGGGTGGATATCGAAATCGGCATACTCGTGCAGAATGGGAAGAAAATACGCTTGTTCAAGTATTTTCAGCTACAAAAGGTTTTGCTTCATTGGCTTTAAGTTTAGCGCATTCTAGGGGTTACATTAACTACGATGAGAAAGTGTGTTCATATTGGCCTGAATTTGCTCAGAATAGAAAAGAAAAGATAACCGTTAGACAGCTTCTAGCACACCAAGCAGGGCTGTCACCTCTAAATGAACTCAGAATTGATAATTTAGAAGACTTAGATACTTCTCGTTTGTCGGTTTCCCTTGCTGCAAGTAAACCCGCTTGGGAAATTGGAAAAATACATGGCTACCACGCTTGGACAATCGGGACCTTAATAGGAGAACTGATTAAAAGGACAGATCCAAAACAGCGAACCCTAAAAGATTTCTTTCAAGAGGAAATAGCAGAACCATTAAAAGCAGAGTTTTATATTGGTCTTCCCACAGATGTTTCGGAAGATAGAATAACAACTATTGAAGGAATAAATCACCCCATTCAATTACTTAGGGGAATAACAAAGCTGCCAAAAAAAATGTTACTTGGTTTCCTTAATACAAAGTCATTAGTAGCTAGAAGTTTAGTAGACCCCAAAAAATTTGTAGCAAATGACAATTTTAATCATCGGCCAATTTTATCTATAGAATTTCCTTCAGGAAATGGGGTAGGACAAGTACGAGCCATGGCAAAAATTTATGGTGCTTTTGCTAGCGGTGCAAAAGCACTAGGAATAAGTGAAGAAACAATAAATGAATTAAGCAAAATGGCCACACCTCCGATAGAAGGGTATTATGATTATGTGAATTGTATAAACATAGCCTATTCCTTGGGGTTCTGGAAGCACTTTTCTGATATGAAATTTGGACGAAGTGAAAGTTCTTTTGGTCACCCCGGTGCAGGAGGATCATTCTGCTTTGCTGATCCAGATGAGAACTTAGGATATGCTTATGCGATGAATAAACATGGCTTTGGAATGGCTAATGAACCAAGAGAACTCGCACTAAGAAAAGCTTTGTACAATTGCCTATGAAAAAATAAATAACGTGAAAGTAGTAAAAGATATTTTGTTTTAGTCAAGAATAGTAGGGAAAATGTCATGTGTTAAACAGTTCACATAAAATGATACGTTTTTTTCTTTAAGAAACATCGTCGCATTTTATGTCCAGATTTGCTTAGTGTATCTTTTCGGTAAAATGTGGGCGCTGCCCCATGTCCATCAAGCTAAGATTTTGAGAACCCCCCTTAACGAAAATTTCACCTTTTTCAGCTATTTAAGGGTATTAAGCTCACTTTTTCCTTTTGGGGGAACAATTAATTTCTTAACTTGACGGCGATGTATGATGACCCCTAATAGGAAGAACGAAAAAAATTTTTTAGGGGAAAAATCAAGATTACAGCCAAATTTTTGCTAATTGAGAAACTCCTTCTATTATCTTTTTTTCACATAAATCACCCAATCCAAGTTGAATATGCGGATATCGTGGTATATATTTCGAGAAATATTTTGAACAAGGATAAACTACAATTCCGTGTTCATATGCCCTTTCAATTAGCATTTTTTCACTCATTTCTGTTTTTACTTCAATAATAACGAAAATTCCGGAGCTACCACCTTTTATTTCAACATAATTCTTAAAATGTTTTAATAATTCCCTATTCAATAAATTCATTTTACGTTTATACAAAGCTTTCATCTTCCTTAAGTGTGAGTACCAATATCCTTCATTCATAAAGGTCGCCAGTGTTCGCTGATGAATAGATGAGGATGTTTGCTCAAGCAAAGGGAGTATCTTTTTATATTCACTTATTAGCCTCCTAGGCAAAACCATATAACTGACACGGATAGAGGGTAGCAGTGCTTTTGAAAAAGTTCCTAAATAAACCACCCTATCATTAGAATCTAAACTTTGAAGAGACGGTATAGGTTGATGGATGTATCGAAATTCACTATCATAATCATCCTCAATAATATATCCTTCCACCCTTTTTGCCCATTGAATTAACTTTAATCTTTCATTGACGGGGATAGTCACTCCATATGGAAAGTGGTGAGTAGGAGTGACATATAAAAGTCTAGAAGGCGATTTTAAAAGGAGATCGACTTGGATGCCTTGTTCTTTTACCGGGATTGGATCAATGATAAATGATTGAAGAACAAAGAGTTCCCTTGCCACATTATATCCAGGGTCTTCTACTGCCAGATAATGATAGTCTTGCTTTAGCAACAGCGACAAAAGTAATAACAAGTGCTGTGTGCTACTGCCAATAATAATTTGTTCTGCAGAAGTATTAACTCCTCTTGATTGAAACAAGTAATCTGCTAGTACATCCCTTAATTTAATGTCGCCTTGTTTTTCTCCGTATGAAAACATGCTAGAGTCTTTAATGATTTTGTTTGTAAGCATTCTCCATTTTTTCAAAGGGAAGTTCTCTTGATCCACTGTCCCAATCTTAAAGTCAATAGTTTTCATGGCAACATGATTTGTTTCATGATGCTGTTCTCTAATGGGCTCATAATTAAGTGTCTCATCCGATATAGTAGCCTCTACAAAAAATCCCTTTTTGTTCTCACTTCGAATATATCCTTCCGATTGCAGTTGTTCATAGGCTACTTGAGTTGTGTTTCTGCTGACCTCTAATTGGATAGCAAGTTGTCTAATCGATGGCAACTTTGTACCCTTTTCTAATTTACCAGATAAAATCTGAGTACGTATGTATTGATAAACTTGTTGGTACATAGGAGTGTTACTTTCTCGATTGATATTAAATATTAGTTCATTCATCATTGTAATACCTCATCTGTCATTTCTATTTATTGTAAACTGTACCTTTTAGAAATGACAGTATAAATGAATAATGAATTTAGAAAAAAATTTGATATGGGAGAAAACTCATGACAATATTTATGTACATATTTTGTTTGATTGTATGGGGACTCAACTTTATTGCAGTAAAAATTCAAGGAACTCCTGTCAGCTTAGAATTATCCTTAACTTATCGTCTTGTTATGACAGCCTTTTTATTTTTGATTCTTGTTTGGTTCCTTCGACCAAGAGGGATGCCAACAAGAAAAGATATCCCATTTGTAATAGTTTTTGGTGTATGTAACTTTGCATTAAGCTATTTATGCCTTTATTACGCCACAATTTTGAGTTCTGCAGCAATCGTAACATTGGTTTTTTCATTAAAGGTGATTTTGACCCCGATTACCCTTTGGATTTTTTTAAAAGAGAAGTTACATTCACGCGTTTTGGTTGGGGGGATTTTTGGTGTATTAGGCGTATGTATTCTCATCTATCCGAATTTGAACAACTTTCAAGGGTCCAATGACATAAAAGGAATTATGGTTGCGATCTTAGGTACGCTTCTTACAGCAGTAGGTGATGCCAGCTCGGCACGAAATGCAAGTCACAAGGTGAATCCTATCTATGCAAATGCCATTGGATTTACAGTGGGCAGTATATTGATGGGAGTAATTGTATTATTTCAAGGACAAGAATTTATATTTCCAACATCGTTTTCATATTTATTTATGTTGCTATATTTAACTCTGGTTGCTTCATTTGTAGCATGGTTATTCTATTTGAAGCTTGTAGAAAAAATTGGAGGAGCTCGAAGTGGCTATATGGTTGCACTTTTCCCGGTAATTGGAGGAATAGCTTCCGTTTTAATCGGTGAGTCAGACTCATCATCGTATTTGTTTGCTGGTTGTTTTTCTAGCTGTATTGGCGCTGCTATCGCATTAGGGTTTAGAACTCGGAAGCAAGTTGCGAAATTACCTCTAAAAAGAGTTAATTAAGAAGGAATAAGTGTTGTGAACTTGAAAATAGAGCTCATTTATTTGGTATGCAAAACTTTAAAGAGCTTATACTGGATCTTTAGAAAAAAGAAAAAATCTCAAGTGAAATTAAACTTATATAATCTTAGCTTGATGGGCATGGGGTATCGCCACATATCCATCAACTTAAGAAATTGGTTGTTCCTCAAAACGAAAAAATCGAGCTAAATTCTCATAAATAACTGTAAAATGCTAAAATTTTCGTTTTGGGGACATTTCAAAATACTAGCTTGATAGATATGGGGCGCTGCCCCTAATAATGTTTAATCAATTTAATACGAATAACCTTGATAAAACGAACAAAAAGAAAGAGCGTGTTTTGAAAAAAAGATTGATCAAAACACGCTCTTATTAATTTCAATTGAATTATTCTTTTATACCATTGTTCTTCTTCATACAGATAGGTAAGAGTTTAAAGTTAACGCTCCCTTTTCCCCTTATCATCACCTTGTTTGATTTCCTCTTCCTTTTCTTCATGAAATTCAACTGTTTGTGCAGTAATATAATCGAATGGAGTGTAGTTATTATCCGGAAGTGTTCTATTTTTTATTATTTTGTAAGCAATTATTCCAATTATGCAAACTACTAGAACCGAAAATAATAAAGTTAATGACATTAACATTATCATGTAAAATCTCCTCGATTTTCATCATTATGACATATATGGTATTACGTTTTTTATATCTAGGAGTTTCAAAAATTTCACTTTATTAGCGATTACTTTAGATTCCACGAATCACTATTGCTTGTCTAGCCTGCTCCGCTCAATACCAAAAAGCTATGAAATGTTATTGTTGATATTGATATAAAATAAGAGACCTCCAGCATGGCTGGAAGTCCTCCTGTCTTTTTCGATAAAAGCTCCTTATATGAATATGTAATTATTTAGGTATAACAGGAACCCATAGTTCATGTCTTGGTTTATGCTTTGGTCCGTAATAACATTCGATACATGGTAAATTAGCCAGTTCATAACCAGATGTCGGAACCCATTCTGAATATAAACGTTTCCATGCCTCTACAATATTCGGAAAAACTGCCCATGTACTTGGAGGAATAATAAGTGTTTCCATATCACTTGGAGGCTCCCCATCATATCGTACCCCCATAAAATAAGCAAATTCATCCTCTGTTATGGCTGCTTCATTTCCACAAACGCCCAAGAGGCTTTCAAGTGTACATTTTGGATTTTCCCATGACATATCAATTAACTTTTGCATAAATCCATCTTTTTTTGCACTGTTCCAAAGCGTAGGAATTGTTTTAAATGCTCTACCTGTTTTTACAAGCTTACTCTTCCCTATTATTCTTAATTCAAAATCAATATTCTCAATTCTATACTCCATTTCAGTGTCTCCTTTAATTGAAATTTGAAAGGAGATTCTTGGAAAGGCTTTTAATTGAACCCCTTTATTGCGAGCATCAGAGGGTTTTAATCCAAGTGTTTTTTGAAAAGCACGTGAAAATGAGTCGGCAGAGTCATATCCATATTTCATTGCCAGGTCGATAATCCTAATATCACTTTTTTGAATTTCAAACGCAGCAAGTGTTAATCGCCTACGTCTAATATATTCTGAGAGTGATATCCCTGAAATAGCTGAAAACATCCTTGAAAAATGATATTCCGAACAAAAAGCGACCTGTGCAATCTTTTTATAATCTAACTCTTCATCAAGATGATTTTCAATGTAATCCAATGCGTTATTCATTCTCTCTAGCCAATCCATATTTCCACTCCTTTCAAGACTTAATTTAAAGGAAATTGGACTTTTTGATCCGACTTTTCATGCACAAAGATGTCGGATATTTTGCTTCCCAATAAGCTTAATTCTATTATCTTTAGATAATTCCCTTCTTTTAACCTGCTTCTATAGTAAAACAAGAAAAGCTGCCTCAGTGTCAGCACTGATCTTTCATTCACTCTAGCACTCCTAGAGATCATTTATTTTTTAAAATTGAAAGAATTTGAAATATTTGTCCCCTATGATGTGATTCGTGTTCAATTAGATGGTAGATCACCCACTCAGGTGTTACATCATAGTGCTTAAGACTCCTTGGCTTACGCCAATCCTGTAAATCCATTGATCGAAAATGGGTAAGTAATTCATCTCGTACAGATTTTAGACGATTTAAATGTTCATCTAGATCCTGTCCCTCAATATTTGTCAAGGTGTTATCGTTATTACGGTCTTCTTGAGGAAATAACAAACGAATCTTGGGGTTCCACTCACCACCAAGAACTTCTTCATAGAACCAGTCCGCCTCAATCAAAGCGATGTGATATAACAATGATCCGATTGAATGCCCTCCATGAAGTTTTGTATCAAGATCAGACTGACTTAGTCCTGATATTCTCTCTAAAATAGTTCGCCTAACGTCTTCTAAACACCAGATCCATCTTCCAATCTCTGGTTCAAAATCTGGTAAAGGAACTACCATTAAATTTTTTCTCTTCATTTTTTTTCTCCTTCCTTTGACTAGTGGATCCTAGATCAAGAGCAGCTAGTAATTTTCCATATTCTATTAACTTCTAAAATCTTTGTTTTATCAAAAGTTAATTTATATATATCTGGCATATCTAGTTCTTTCCAAAAATGAAAACCAAATTGCTTATCGAAATAATTCATGATTAAAACCATCAAATTGCCATGTGTTCCTATAGCAATATTTTCACCTTCATACTTTTCTAAAACGTTTAAAGTAGCCTTTACTCCTCTTGCTTTGGCCCGAATATTAGACTCTCCACCTTCCAAAGAGAAACTATCATCTTCCCAAACTCTTGTAACAGCAAATTGGAAGTTGACTAAAGGTTTTGCGGACAATTTCCTTTCTTTAAAATCATGGACAATCTCAACCTCTTGACCAATATATTCAGCTACACCTTCGACTGTTTGGATTGCTCTCTTGTAGGGACTTGAAATGACTCGATCAATATTCTCGTTTTTTAGTATTTCCGTAATTTTTTCTGCATTCACCAAGCCTTGATCTGACAAAGCTCTTCCCATTTCATCAGGGGAATATTTAGAATGAGCATGGCGTACAAAGTACAAATTAGTAATCAAATTCCACCCCCTATTTCTTCTATCAGGCTGCTTACATAACCAAAAAGCATAGCAACCATTAGAGTAATCGGGTACTGCTTTATTGTAAATTATTTAACTCTAGCAAGTATTTGGTTCATTGAAGTACCTGCAGTTTCCTTCTATCACACATTTTACAATAATCAGAATATATAGTATATAGCTAACATATCACATTACCTTCCTCGTCAACTTCATGGCTCATTCCACTTATAACCATTTTTCTGGATAAAGAAATCTAAATGTACTATTGAATAAACTTACAAATAAAGAGAAGCTGTTTGTTCAGTTACCAAATAGCTTCTCTTTATTCTTAAGTGTCAATGTCACTTCTGTATTCTAGAATTTCACCTGGTTGACAATCTAATGCTTTACAAATGGCATCTAAAGTTGATATTTTAATGGCTTTTGCCTTTCCATTTTTCAGTATTGAAAGGTTAGCCATTGTTATTCCGACTCTCTCTGAAAGTTCTGTGACGCTCATTTTTCTTTTTGCTAACATCACATCTATATTGATAATAATAGCCATATAATCACCTCAAACTGTCAAATCATTTTCTGCTTTTATTTCCAATGCATTTCTTAATAGTTCCTGAAGAATTGCGGTAAAGAGTGAGATGACAAAAGCCGCAAAAACGATTGTAAATCCAATGATTGCTATTCCTGGATGTAAAGCATTCTGTGATACAAGCAAAGAAATCCCTATCACATATATGATAATTATTGTATTTGCGCAGTACTTAATATGTTTTAAGGAGACTACAGCTAATTCTGAAAAAGCATTTTTACTTTCAATATAACCTAATAACTTAAAAGCTTGATACAGCGCAAGGAAAAACGGTATCACAGTAATATACAATCCTAGAAGAACAGGTAATCTCAAATGAGCATACTCTGGATTTATCTTTGCTGCTTCTCTTGAAAGCCCTGGCAGAAAAAATATACACAAGGCTAGACTAATAATCCCAATAATAAAAATAGCCAGCTTTAAAGAAGTTGTTGTTCCTCGTTTCATAAAGCACCTCACTTTTAATCGTTAGCCTTATGATAATGCAAATTATATCGTTTTACAATAAATTATTATCATTTTGTATTATATTTTTATTGTTATCCCTTTAGTTTTATTGTCACAACATCGATTAGCTCATCAATAGTTCCAAAGCACTTTTCAACCTCAGGCAAATGATAAAATGTACTCGTTTCTGCAAAATTATTAACCTCTTCATTTGGCGAATAAAGATAAATTTTTTTGCCTTGCCCAAGGGCAATACCTAGCTCAATATGGCTTCCTTTGCCTGCTGGCAACAAAACAACAATAAAATCTGTATCAATTACTGCATTCTTTTCCTTTTGACCCATCTCTTCTAGTTCTTCAAATGTCAAGGCTCTTTCATTTTGAGTCCAATCATATGTATGAATAAATCCCTTGTCTTTAAACTTCTCACTTACAAACCTGACTTGATCAATATTATTAAAACCCGATGCTACATAAAACTTCATTTCACATCCCCCTACTTTTTTCCCTCTGCATGGTGGTTCAACAACGAATGTTTAAAAAGTAAGGGAATTAAATACTTCCCCAATTATCCCCTTCAATTGATGAACACCTAAATCTGTATTAGTCATTATGACTGCTCCTTTTTCTAAATAAGGATACGCCACCATCATACTTTGAAAGCCAACACCCCAACCAAGTGATGAAATTTCAATTTCATGTTCTGAACCATTTAGAAAAACACCTAGTCCAGTCCACTCTTTACTACCTTGAGAGGTAATCATTTCTCTTACTTTACTTGATGAAAGACCAATCTTACTTTCACCTTTAAGTGAACTCATTAATTCAATTACCAAAATGGCTAAATCATAAGGTGTTGTCCATAGTCCAGAAGCTGCTGGATAGGGATAAATCGGATATTTACCATTTACTATCTTTCCATTAAAATGACCACAAGAAAAATCTTCTCTTCTTACTTTTGGTATTGTCTGTAGAAATGAACTATTTTTCATTTCTAATGGTTCAAATATATGTTCATTCATAACTTCATTAAATGGCTTTCCAATTCTATCTTCTATTATTTGTTGTATGATACAAAAACCTGCATCTGAATATTGAAAGTCGCTCTCCGGTTCATACTTTACTTTAATAGGTACATTGCAATAAGGCGTTCTTCCCTCTAATAAATCAACTATTGTTGGAAAGCCTTGAGTGGAATTAAGTTCAGCAAAACTACCTTCAGGGTCCGTAACTCCAGATTGATGGCTAAGTAACCTCCGTAATGTTACTTTATTTTTTTGAGTTAATTCATTATCTGGAACTTTCCACGATATAAGTCTATTATTTACATCTTCATCTAAATCAAGAATCCCTTGTTCAGTAAATTTCATAACTAGTATTGATGTTAGAAATTTGCTGATAGAACATGCATTAAAAATAGAATTACTGTTTACCTTATTAGTGGTTCCTGCTTCAAGTACACCATAGCCTTCTGTCATATTGATTTGACTTTCATCAATTAATGCAACGCTTAGACCAGTTACATTATAATGTTCCATACGATCACTAATGCTTATATTTTCTATCTTCATATAATGCCCCCACTTTTTTAATCCTTAGAATAATCTTAACACGAATATATGTTCCTCTGCATGTTTTTAGATTATTAATTATTTCATTAACGTGCTTTCGTTAGATGAACAACAAAAATGCTGCCGAAGCAGTAAATGATTTTGATATATAGAACCTGTTAGAACAATATGAAATTTGCACAAAAAAAGAGCCAATTGGCTCTCTTTTTAGGTCAATCCTTCACTAATCCACCTCTTAATCGATTCACACCAAATTCTAGATAACCCTTTAAACAGGTTAACATAAAAACCCAGCCTTCCTTATTATCTAGTAATTTCGGTATTAATTCAGCATCATTTTCATTAAATCCATCTTCGCTAACTTCAATAGTTGTAGTTGAATGATCTATCTCATTCAGCGCAATCGAAACAATATGCCCTTCTCCATTTGCTCCCCACCGGAACACTATTTTCTTATTAACCTCGATTGCCAATACTTCTATATCAAGTTGAGCATTGTATTCATCATATCTCACTGTAATCGTCTTACCTTGTTCCCATCTTTCAGAACTTGACGAGAACCAAAAGTTCCCGATTTTCGAAGGATCTACGAACGCTTCAAATACTTCATTAGCAGGTTTGAATATTTTCATTTTTGTAAGGTTGTTCATAAAATTCATCATCCCTCTTTGGATTTATTAACATACTTTACTCAGTCTTCGTTTTATTTTTGATAATTGAGCAGCCAGCCAATGCCAAACTTATCAACTATATTTGCATGAATCGCTCCCCAAAATGTATCCTGGAGCGGAGCAGTAATTTTTCCAGATTTGCTTAGGGAGTCATACACTCTTCTAATTTCATCTTCGCTTTCACATTCCAAGCTGATTCGTACGTTATCCCCTTTAAGGGTCTTGCCGAAGGTATCTGAAAAGTGAATGATGCTGTTTCCTAGATAAAGCTCGGCGTGTAAACACTTACCATCATTACTTTTTTGAATGTTCTTGATTTCACCGCCAAATAGACTTTGGTAATATTCTATTACCTCCAGGCAGTTATCAACAAATACATATGGACTAGCACTTTTCATAATAATTTCTCCTATTGTTTTAATTATTCTTTTATAATGTGTTAAGTCTCCTTCTGACAGAATCTTATATCCATTTTTCATATCCTCTTTTCAAATGCAGCCCTCATAGGAGTATTTTCAACATCGGTATCAGAAAAAATTCTCCAAACACCAATATCTTGTAATATTCTCGTTGCTTTGAGGAGTAATTCGTTAATAAATCCTCTTCCTCTATATTCAGGTACTACACCAATATAGTGAATGGTTCCTTCCATTAATCCATTCTTCTCACATCCCTAAAAACCACTGGCTGGATGATGCCCACGATTTCTTCGTTATAATAGATATTAACCGTTTAGTACAAATATTAGAATCTTATTATATTGCATATAATGATGTTAATAGTTATATATACGTTGATATCGAAGAGGCAAAATTACTTATTGCTGACGGTCAAGAGGTTAGATTGGAATGGGTCTTAAAAGTTGGATTTAGAGCAATAATTGTAGCTTTTAGATATGGTGGATGGCTAGTAAGTCACATTGTAAGGCCTTTTAGTGCTTCCAAAGCCACATTAATAAGGTCAAAATCTAAAAGTATTGCAACTAGCTTAGAAGCAGTTAAAACTTATTCACAAAGCGCTATATATGTTCAACTTAGAAAAGTTTTACCTGATGTTATAGCACAAGATTTGCCTAGAATAATAGTAAACTTAATCATATAAGTTTGTTTAAAAGAACCCACGAAGGGGAGGAATTATAGTTGTTTTTTAAATCCAAAAAAGCTCAAAACATATTTATAACATTGATTATTATCTGTTTAACAATTCTTCTCTTCTTTGGAAAAGTGTTCTTAACTGTTTTCATTTTGAGGATGTTATTCCCTGAATCTATTAGAATCGAGTCAAATATGTCACTGTCAATTTATAGTTTACTTATTTTATTCTTTTTTATAATAATAATTATTATTGGCTTTATTCTGGAGCTAATTTTAGTGACTTTTACCAAGAAAGTGAAAGATAAATGGTTTTTGGGTGAAATAATCACAATATCATTGTTCGCTTTTTATCTATTTATTATAGAAAATATTGTTAACGGCATAGAAACCTCTCTAATAGGAAAAGGGTATATTGGAACTTCATTAATATTAATATTTATGGGGATATCAATGTTACAAAAAAAACTTAATTTCTGACTTATCTCCAATAGTAAAGCCTATTTTTTAAGTGTCTTTTTTTGAGAAAATAGGCTATTAAGAGCTTGCTACAAATTATATGGAGGATGATTTTTCCAGATGGAATATCGAAAAACAGAATGAAGATCTTCTGAATCATAACACAGTAGTCATCAAGGGTACATTAAGCAAATATGCAAAAATTAAACATGAATCCAACAGCTTTCGTTTTTTGATAGATAAGGATACTGGAATTCTAATTAAGTACGAGACCTACAACGAAACGGGTAATGTTGTAAATTACCTCCATCCAATTGAATTAATTATTATCGGACCTATAAACACAAAGAACTTGTCACCTAATTTGATTGGATTATCTGATTTTAGTGGAAAGCCAATAATCTATTTAACTGTCAGAATTTAAGCATATGAAGTATTATAAGATCGCAATTTTGATTTTTTATAAGGAGACCTTTAGATGAATGTTTAAATGGTGAAGTAAACAATTCGTTACTTTCATTCATAGTCTTAAAATCGATGAAAAGCTGATAGTAGAATGGTAAGCGAATGCAGAAAAAAACGAATTGAAATGGCAATAGCCGTCAAATAACGAGGAGATTTATATAAAATAAAATGCTCGATAGTGCTTTCAATCAATTGGAGGAGCATTCATGCTAAATAAACAAGGCTTTAATTTATTGGCAGATGGTTATGACAAAACAGTACAAATTATTCTTAAGTACTATATTTAATGTAGTCATGCAAAAAAAACATTCAAGAGTATTAGATATAGGATTTGGAACAGGCATATTAACATCTAAACTATATGAAAATGGTCATCACATAGATGGTTTAGACTTTTCTCCAAGTATGATTTCCATAGCACATGCTAAAATGCCAATGGCAAATTTAATAGAGTGGGATATCTCAGAAGGATTACCCGATATTATTAAAGAAAACAAATACGACTCTATCATTAGTACGTATGAATTACATCATTTAACTGATGAAGAGAAACTATTACTTATAAAGAATTTATTATCCTTACTTTCTGAGAATGGAAAAATACTAATAGGTGATATTTCTTTTCAAACACACGAGCAAATGGAAACTTGCAGAAGCAATAGTATTAATTATTGGGATGCAGAAGAATTTTATTTTTTTTATGAAGAGATTAATTCACACTTACAAAATTATTGTAAGTGTGAATTTCATCCAATATCTCACTGCGGTGGTGTATTTATTATTTCAAGGTAAATCAAAATTAAACTCCCTTTTATTAGCACTGTTCATTTTTTAGCACAGTGCTAATAATATTTTTAAGGAAGCAACCTACTCATATACTTAAAAGAAATCATCCATGCAGTTATATTATCTTAATGGACATCCATAGCACATGCTCTTTCAATGATTAAACTCATTTACATTTTCCCTTAATTAGTAGATAGTTTGCATTCCCTTTCCGGCCACTGTCATCCATTCGAATTGACGCAGTCTTACTTCAAACAGTGTCAATGGATCACGGAAAATTTCAGGGTTGGTATTCATTTTATTAAGCATTTCTTGGTTTGTTTGTATTCCTGATCGAGCTTCTTCAGCAGAACGGTTTAACGTAGTTAATGGACTCTTGAAAAACAAGGTGATATCCCGCTCCAGTGATTTTTCAAACAGCTCAAACGGTTGGAAAAATTGCTTACAGACTGTTGAAGTCGCCTCGGAATAATCTTCATTCTCCACAAAGGCTTTGTATTTATTAAAAAGTAATGCCTTGTTTTGCGATAGCGCTCCAAATAGTTTCCCAGCGCTTTTCAACAAAAATTGTGATGGTGTACGACGAAGCAGAATATTGACGTTTTCAAGCTGAAAGCGGCTTGTCATCCGGTCGGTATCCCGTCGCCAATCATCAAGCACCTTAAAATCACATTCGAGCTTGATGCGCTCTTCCCCATACATTTGATTAAAGCCTTCACCCATCTCATTCAAAAATTCTTGGCTTTGCTGGAATTCCCCTTTACAATATTCAATCCAATCCTGCAGTGAGCGGTAAAATTTCGGCATGACCGTTTGTTCCAAGTAATCTTGAATTCTTCGATTCATCTCATCATTAAGCTCTAAATGAATCTTACTGAAATTGCTGTCTTCCTTAATCAAGGATGAACACTCCTTAAGCATTTTCGGAATGCTTTCTGTAATATCCTCTTTAATAGTTTCCTTAATAGCACCATAGGATTTCGTGATGGTATTGGTTTTTTGTACTTCCGTATCCTTCAGTTGGTTTACCGCTCCATTTAATTTCATTAACATTTCTTCATTCCAGCGCACCGATTCAATCAACTGATTTTCAACATCAATTCGTTTTTGCAGCAAGCTGGCAATCGTGGTACGGATAAAGTAAAGCAGTTTCGCCAGACGCTTATCCTCTATATTTCTCGTATTCTTAATGGAATGAATAAACGCTGTTAATTCCTTCTGCTGCTGGCCGTTATCGTATTGCGAAGAAAAAGCAAACACTCTTGCATCAGGCAAACATGAATGAATCAATGACCTCGTTTCATCAAAAATACGAAGAGCTTCCTGCTCACCGACAATCGTATCCATCTTACTCAACAGAAAATGAACAGGAATATCTGGTCCTAACTCCTGAATTTGCGATAAAGCTGCCTGTTCCTTTTCAGTAAACGGCGTATTAGCATCAAGGACAAATAGAACAGAATCAGCAACATGCAGGTTTTTCAGCACTTCATAGCGATCATAATGCTGGGCACCCTTTAAACCTGGGTTATCGATGAAAGCAACTTTATTTTCCTGTAAAAATACATTCGGCAGCTTGAACTCAATCATTGATTCTAGTGCATTGCGGCGGCGATCCATTCGTTCTTGAAAATCAGAAAAATCAGGTAAGCTAATAATCTCTCTATCATTTATTTCAGTGACTTCACAATCCTCAGCATGTGTAAACTTCACCACTGACGAGGTCGGGCTATCCTGTAAATCTTCTCCTAAAATAGTATTCACAAAAGTTGATTTTCCCGTTCCGCTTAACCCGGTAATAAAAATATGTTGTGTATCAAAATCAACTAATTGGTCCACAAGCCATTTGATTCGATAATTCTCCCCCATATCATGTGCCTGTGCCCAATTCATGATGGAATCAAAAAGTGTAAGGCACTCGTCAAGTTCATTCATATCTGTTTCTGTCATGCTAATCAGTTTTTCCGCATCACTGACGATCGATAAACTAATACTTGCAGGAAATAGCTCATTCCATGAGAGAACAGCAGCTGATGATAAAACTACATTTGCTTGATTCGCCAACCGGAGCCAATTTGTTAACAAGTCGGGAATAAAATCCTGAAGCACTTTAATGAAGTATTTTCCTTCAATTAAACCAAAATACGTTTCCTTATGAAGCCTTGAAAGCTCCGTCCAGTTTTCGTCTTGATTGATATCAAGGTTTAATAAAAGATGGTTGATTTCACTTAACCATGCAAAATAAGATTCTTCGTTCCTGTAGCTATCCCACAGTGATGAAACCAGCTGTTCAAATTTATCTTTATCCAGACCAAACAGAAGGATTAAGGCCTGGGAAAAATAACTCGGTGCATGACTTTTCGTAACACCGTTTTTAATATAAGTGTTTAGAATGTCAAACCATTCCAGCGAATCTGTACGCTTTGCTTCGGTTACTGCCAGTTCAATGGCATTATCCCAATCTTGCTGTTCTTCAAAAAAGGTACGGGCAATTTCAGTGACATTCGGATAATCAGGGTTAGTGACGATTGTCTTTTTTATCGTCGAAACGGCTGCATCTACCTTCCCGCGCTCAATGTACAGCGAAAATAACTGTAACGCCACCTCCGCATTTAATGTGGAATTATCAGTTTTAATCGCCGTATAAATATCCTCAGCCGTTGATAGCATCCCAAGCTCGTAGTAGGCATCTGCAGTATTTTTCTTTGCCCATGCCTCGAGTTCATCTACGATGTTTTCCCATTTAAAAATGGCGGTTTCATAATCTTTATGATGAAAATATACTTCCCCCTGCGCAAAGCGAATAGACGATAAATCAGGTACATCCTGCTTTGCCTCTTCCTGAAACACCTCACCAAGAACGCGAATCGGATGCATATTTTCATGCTCATTTATGTACATTTTATAGTACGTCTTTTGTTTTAATTGCTTCTCTAACGTCATTGTCTTTCCCTCCAATTGCAAACACTCTATGTCATTCATATGGAAAAGAGTCATAATTATTCCATATATATTCGACGAATATACGGACTATAAGTCTCAATTATATCGATTCTAACAAAGCTTTTTTTTAAAATGATGTCAATTGTGTTTCAATTTAAAGACAAACTATATGAGGACAAGGTTTCGTTAGTAGAATTAGCGGTTGGGAACTTTTTCAAAGGATAAATACTTTGATCCCGCCAAATATTTGAGTTCATTTTCCGCGAAAGTGTACTTCCTTCTCTTTAGGCTGCTTATGTCTTTCGAGAAATCATGCAATTCTCCCTCTGTGTAATTTAATTTTTCCAATACCTTGCCAAAACGGCTTTATTGATTTCAGAATAGTCAATAAACAAAGTATAACACGGTTCATTTCCGTTAAAAATAGATTTGATCATTCTTCTATTTTTCCCTATCCGCACTGTATAATGAAACCAAACCATTAAGGAGATTATTGACTTTGGAAAAAGAACAAGCTATATACTTAGCAAATCATATTGAAAAGTCAAAACCTGTATCTTATGAAATTAGGAAACTAGAAACAGTTAGCGGCACCTTACCGAAGTTTCATCAATGGACGAACCGCAAGAAAACGTTAGCCGCTTATGAAGTCACTCGACCGGAAAGTGACACTTGCTATTACTTTTTATTTATTGATTGGCACCGTAATGACATTTATTATTTAGTTATTTATGCACATGATAAGTCGACAACTTGCGCGGAGATCCGGCAAATTCATATGCTTGAAGATGGACCGCATCTTGTCTGGACATACAAACCATTTAAACGTGATGGGAAAAACGATCAAAGGAAGGCATACTTTAAGCAAATGTTTGGATCGACTACGGTTCAAATTAAACTGCCTTCTTCACCACTTGAGGTAGACGATTTTTTCCGACAATTGTTTAAGCTGTGTCAAAATCGGATAAAAGCGGACAAAATTGTGGATACATTTAATTTTGAAAATTGATAGGAGTGTAAAAAATGGCAATCTATAAAAACTGTCAAAGCTGTGGTATGCCTTTAGCAAAAGATGAACTTGGCGGGGGGACAGAAAAGGACGGGACAAAAAGCACGATGTATTGCAGCCACTGCTATATGAATGGAGAATTCACTCTGCCAAATATTACAGTGGAGGAAATGAAAGAACGAGTAAAGCAAAAGGTTGTTGAATTTGGAATGCCGAAGTTTATCGCCGGCTTGTTTACAAGAAATATTCCTAAGCTGGAAAGATGGAAAAGATGACAAAAATGTCGTCTTTTTTCTTTTTCAAAAATGCAGTCAAAAACGACCAGATTGAAAAACAAGCGTTAGGAATAGCGGACGCTTGTCTAGGAATAATCAAGCAATTTCCTAATCATATCTAAAAAACGGGAGAGTTTCTCCCGTTTTTCTTCATCCCAATTATTGGTTAATGTTAATTGTATCAAATTGTACAATTCCTGTCTCACTATGCCCGTGGATAGATAACACTCCATTGTTTTCAACTACCACATATGGACAGCAATCGTAGATTACCAATCCTCTTAATGTTCCTTTCACACGATACGATTCATGGAATCCTTCGCTCAGGTCATCATAGTTATTGGCTGTCATGACTGACACTTCATTTCCATCTTGGACTGCATAATGATGGGCTGTCTTGCTGACAATCTTTCCTTTTGCTTCATAAAAAATGCGGCCCGAGTCATAAGCAGTAGTCCGATTATCCTCGTACGTACCGTCATTAAATTTCCACCATAAATCGCTGAAGACCTTTAATTCTTTAGCGCCAGGTGTCTCCACCACGATTAGAGGCGCTTCTATAGGACTTCCTTTAAAGATAACAAATAAATCCTTTAATTTTCCAAGCTGAGCTGGACCTTTTGTTTCATAAAGCTGGCCGCCAGGTGCGGAAACGTATACTCTTTCGCCTTTTTGCAGGGCGGTATAGCCATTCTGTGTCTGAGTTTGGATTCCATTTTGCTGCTGTGATGCACTTGCTGTTGTAGGAATTGCTAACATCGCTGTTAAAGTAAGGCCAGATAAAATTTTTAATGTTTTATTTTTCATTTTGTCAATCTCCTCTTATAATGTTATTAAGAACATTTTGTTCCACAAAGGGAATTATAAAAAGAAATGACTTTCACCTTCAATGTCAACTTACTCTCATACTTTCATCTTCATCGTGTTAAACTTTTTATCCAATTTATTCAGAAATGGAGGTGCCGCATCGATGCAAATAAGCAATCTTCTTTCTAATATGGAAAACCGATGGTTTGTTGGTCGAGAAAAGGAATTAAACGCTATTGCTGAGGTAAGTATAACAGACCCTTCCTGGCGTCTCCTACACCTTTATGGACCCACTGGCATCGGAAAAACCACCTTACTTAAAAGGTTTCAAACCATACAATCAGATTCAACTATTATCTTTTTGAGTGGGCTCGAAGGATATGACACGAAGGAAAAATTCCTAGCAGATCTTTTTGAGGAAGTCCAAAAGTTAAAACCAGATGCGGCTATCAACTTTTCACTTAACGAACAATACCTAGCTAACAAGCTAAATGAACTAGCCAAGGAAGCAGAAAAAATCGTTTTACTTCTTGACTCATTTGAACTTTGGAGTCCTATTCATAAATGGTTTAGAGAAAAATGGATTCCCCTATTGTCCATACAAATTAGAATCGTAACTTCTTCTAGATTCCAACTGCCAGCAGACTGGCTCCGTACACCCGGCTGGTTTGGCTTAATAAAGACAATTGAAATTGGTAGCTTAAAAAAACAGACAGTTCAGCAATACCTTGATTTAAGAGGAATTCATGATAACGACTCTCGTTATTATATTGAATACTATTCTAAGGGGGTACCGTTAGCACTTCGCATTATTTGTGATATTGTTGAACTGAATGGTGGTACATTTAGAGAGGAAAACGAGGATTTTCGCCACTTTCTCTATTCCCTAAGCCAACAGCTATTATCTGCCTCAAACGAAATCATTAATCATCAAGAAATATTAACAATTGCATCGTTATTTTGGTGGTTTGATTATGATTTGTTAAATAGTGTATGTGATGAATCTATTACAACATCGCAATTCCACCAATTTTGCCAGCTTCCATATATTGAACTAAGTGAAAATGACTGCTGGCGAGTTAATGACGCCATTCGGCAATGGCTGAATACAGACCTATCTGTAAGAAATCCAGAGAAATACGAATTCCTTTTAAAAAAGGCAACGCTTGCCCTTACAAAAAAATTAGAAACCATGCCCGCAGAACGTAAACTTCCCTATGTTTTTAATACTCTGCATGTAAACCAAAATGGATATATTAAAAGGTTCGGATTCGGTGCAAGCAATCGTCAATTTACTCCATGTCCAATCAATGAATCGGAGATTCCTATTCTAATGGATATGTTTCGAAACTTTGTAGTCTCACTAAAACCATTTTTACCTGATAAATGGCACCAGGATAAGTATTTCCATGAGGTTTGGACATCAGCACCTTATTCATTTATCGGATTCCGATTTGAGGAAAGACTAGTTGGATTTTTAACATTTGTCCCACTGAATAAAGATACACGTAAATTGTTTCTTAAAAACCCCGTTTATCAGGAATATATTAGGAAATCAAAACACCAAGAAAAGGAATATTTAATCTGGGTAATTTCATCCGATCCACAATATGATCCAGATGTAACAGCTTTTATTTTGCGCTACATATTTTCCAATTTGGCGGAAGATACATTAATTAATGTTGTTTCTCCCTTCCCAGACCTTTCCAATATTTTTAAATCTCTAGGATTCAAAACGATTGATTGGTATCAAAAGAAATACACTAATGAAACCCCTATGACATTTCTACAGTTAGATCTTAGGAACAGGGATCTTTCGATGGCTATTACTCAATCACTTAAAGCACCTAAACAAATTCAAATTAACGGGATCATTGAAATGACAGCTCTTTTGAAAAAATTCTTTGTTACTTTTCATAAATCTGAATCAGAAGAAATCATTCAAGCTGTCTTTTCTTCCTTCCCTTACTTAACCAATGAAACTGACAGTGGAGGTTTTCGAAAATACCTTATTAAGGTTATAGAACGAATGGACCAAGGTTCAGAGGAAGAGCAATTGTACGCCACTATTATTAAATTGGCCTATATTAAAAAAACAGCTAATCATGAACTGATCGCTGACAGATTGAATTTGTCGTTAAGCACCTATTATCGGTATTTAAAAAGAAGTATCGAAAAGGTGGCATATCTTTTATTAGAAAACCAGCACGATTAATTTTCAAACAAAAACTAGGAATATTAAAGGGAGGCTTTTTTTAAGGCCCCCCTTTAAACATTTATTTATGATTCTAGCTTCCAATAGGTACTTGTTCCGTTACTTTTTATTACTGCCTTTTTCGGAACTTGAAATAATACCAAGAAAAGGCCAAGTATATCAAGGGAAGCACCAAGTGAATTAATTAAGATAAAAAAAAGCATTTTACCTGTTAATACTCCTAAGATACATAGAATAAGAGGAAACAAAATAGAAAGAATAAGAAAAGGCGCCACCGATATAAGGATAAACCTTGCTTTCGTTAATGTTTGTTCTGTATGAACAAACGCCCCCAAAAAAGTTATCCCAATAATGATATCCTTTGACTTCAAAAAGTTAGGAATAAAGATCAAATGAAAAAATTCATGAACGATTAACACTAACAACAACACAATAATTAAACTTAAATCAATTGTTATGCTGATTGAATCTCCAGTGAAAAAAGTAAATTGCTTTATCGAAAAAGTGGAAAAGAAATAAATAATTCCGATTGAGAGCAAGGCATTGATAACCATAAAAGGCATGGAAAGTAACATAGCGTTTGTCAGGCTTTTCGGCTCTTTTAGCGGCATCCAGCCATCATTCATTAATACGGTATGTGTTTGTTCATTAAATTTTGGTATTTTATTGCTAAATTTAATAAAATCACCCCCTATCCAAATATGGTAAATCAACCCATATATCATAACAAAAACAGGAGGCTGATGTCAGCCCCCCTTAAAATAAGATTAAACTTTACAGGATAAACTCGCTATTTTTTACTTTGCCTTCACTTAGGACATTTTTTTCCGAGTCATTTTATTTATAGCACCTTACTTAAAAACGCTTTCGTTCGTTCTTCTTTTGGATGATCAAACAACTCACTTGGGACGTTTTCTTCGACAATTAAGCCGCCATCCATAAAAATAACCCGGTCGCCTACTTCTTTAGCAAAGCCCATTTCGTGTGTCACCACTACCATTGTCATTCCCTCTTTTGCAAGCTGTTTCATTACCTCTAAAACCTCTCCGACCATTTCCGGGTCAAGAGCGGAGGTCGGTTCATCAAACAGCATAATTTTCGGTTCCATAGCTAAGGCTCTTGCAATGGCTACACGTTGCTTTTGTCCGCCAGATAATGAATCAGGATAGGCTTCAGCTTTGTCAGCCAACCCTACCTTTTTTAAAAGTTCCAACCCTTTTGCCCTCGCTTTTTCTTCTGGTACATTCCTTACCTTCATCGGGGCAAGCATAATATTTTCGATGACCTTTTTATGTGGAAAAAGATTAAACTGCTGGAATACCATTCCCACTTCAGTTCGGATTTTATTAATATCCGTTTTTTTGTCAGTAATATCGATCCCTTCAATTAGGACATGACCGCCAGTAATTGTTTCGAGCATATTGATACAGCGGAGGAATGTCGATTTTCCGGAGCCGGAAGGGCCAATCACGACAACGACTTCTTGCGGATCAACTGTTACATTGATATCCTTTAGAACCTCATTGTTTCCAAACGACTTTTTTAAACTTTTCACCTCAATCATTCTGTTGCTAACCTCCTTTCAATACGGTTTAATAGGAAGTTTAAGGAAAGGGTTAATACTAGATAAATAACAGCAGCTGTCAGATATGGCTCCCATGGGCGCATATATTGACCTTGCATTGCACGTCCCCAATACATCAGCTCAGGAGCAGCAATTAACGCAGCAAGTGAAGAATCTTTAATTAAAACAATAAACTCATTGCCAAGCGGTGGAATCATTCTTTTAATCGCTTGTGGCAAAATAACAAATCTCATAGCTTGTCCATGTGTCATGCCGAGTGAACGCGCTGCCTCCATCTGTCCTTTATCAATTGATTGGATCCCGGCACGGAATATTTCTGCCACATAGGCTGCCGAGTTTAAGGATAGGGCCAAAATTGCTGCCACGATCGCATTCGTCGTGCCTAAAAAAACCGGTACGACAGCGAAATGAATCAATAAGATTTGCACCATTAACGGAGTGCCGCGGAAACAGTTTATGTACCAGTTAAAAGGAAGTGCCCACAGCTTTTTTCTCATCATTTTTCCTAAACCTATAAATAAACCAAGTACGGAACCGAATACAATACCTGCAACCGAAAGGCCGATGGTTACCAACGTTCCCTTTAGAAATAAAGGAGCGTATTCCCAAATAAGATCCCACCTAAAATCCATGATCGATCCCTCTCCTAATAGTTGGATTTTATTATGTAATGAAGTAAAAAAATCTAATCAAAAATTGCGTAACTGATGTTGAAAACTAGTTACGCAATTTTACTCCCTATTGCTGGTCTTTTAATACTTTTATATCAGGCTTCGTATTAAACCATTTCTCATAAAGCTTTTCGTAGGTTCCATTGTCTAACACTTTGTTCACAGCCTTGTCAAGATCTGCTTTTAGTTTGCTTCCTTTCGGTAACAAAAGACCATAGAATTCTTTTTCAAACGCTCCATCGTCTTCGATGAATTCAAAATTATCCTTTGGATTATTTTTTACATAGGTTTCAACCACTGTGTTATCCGCAACAACGGCATCCACGCCGCCTTTTTTCAACTCAAGAATTGCTAGATTGTTATTTTCAAACTTTTTTAGTTTTTCATTGTTTTTACCAAACAGTTTTTCCACAATGGTTTGGCCGGTCGTTCCATTTTGTACAGCAATCCTTTTACCCTCTAAATCTTTGGCACTCTTAATCGAGCTGCCTTTTGGTACTAGAATTTCATTTTTAGATAAGAAGTAAGGGACGGTAAAGTCATAAGATTCTAATCGTTCAGGAGTGATAGTAATCGAAGAAACGGCTAAATCGGCTGTCTTTTTTTCAATCTCAACAAAGATAGGATCCCAGCCTACATGCTCCACCTTCACGCCGTATCCTGCTTCCTTAATGACTGCCTTAACGAAATCAATATCAAACCCAACAACTTCGCCTTTATCCTGGTACTCAAATGGTGCGTAAGCAGCATCGGTAACAACTCTTAAAGTCTTCTTTTCTCCTCCCGTTTTAGTAGTTCCACAGGCTGATAGAAGTAAGAGAAATGCTACCATTAATACTGTTGATACTAATTTTAATTTCTTCATCTTTGGCCTCCTATAATTTATAATAAAAAATAATTTATTTAAAAATTGATAATTTTTAGAATACAATTGATTATAACCTCTTTTTTTTTATTATTCAAACATTTATTTTCTTACTATATTAATACGTTAATTGATTGAAGTAGAAATAGTATCTTAAAATTAATTATTTTTACATCATACGTCGGTCCTGTCCTTAATATTCAGACTTTTTACATATCTACCATTTTTCATTTCAATAGTGCTAGAAATGACAAAAATGTTTGTGGTATTATCCTTTTTAAACTTCCAAAATAATGAAAAATATGAATTTTTTATGGAAATAAGGGGATGTTACTAGTTAGGATTTCCTTTAAATAGAAATCCATTGGAGAAAACTACTCGAGAATTTTTTTAGGAGGTGTATTCATGCGTTATACAAGGCTATGGATTAGCCTGACAATTGTATTTATAGCATCATTCTCCATTCTAGGTTACTACGGAGGCAGGCTGTATCAGACAATGCCCCCGATACCAGAACGCGTTGTCGTATCAGACGGAAGCGTTCTTTTTACAAAAAAGGATATTCAAGATGGCCAAAATGTTTGGCAATCTATTGGGGGACAAGAGCTTGGCAGTATTTGGGGCCATGGTGCTTATGTTGCCCCCGATTGGAACGCGGATTGGCTTCACCGGCAGTCGATGTGGCTGTTAAATAATTGGGCCGAGAAAGATTATGGAAAGAAATATGCTGCTCTTGACGATGAAGCAAAGGCTGCTTTAAAGGCAAGACTTAAAAATGAAATTCGACCAAACTCCTTCAAGAAAGAAACAAAGGAAATTACATTATCACCAATTCGAGCTGAAGCGATTCGAAATGTTGGTAAGCATTACGCTTCTTTGTTCACTGACGATCCAAGATTAGATAAGTTACGAGAAGCATATGCGATGCCTAAGAATGTGATAAAGGACGACGCACGTCTTAGTGCATTCATCAGCTATATATGGTGGACAACTTGGGCAACCGAAACCAACCGCCCCGGAGACAATGTTACCTATACAAACAACTGGCCAAACGAAGAACTAATCGATAATAAACCAACCGGTGAAATGCTTGTCTGGTCTGTTGTCAGCTTTGTCTTGCTGCTTGCCGGGATTGGCGCCTTGGCGTGGTACCATGCTACGCAAAATCATCATGACTCAGATGAGGAGTATCCGAAAAAGGATCCTTTACTCGCCTTGGCCGCAACCCCTTCGATGAAGGCAACACAGAAATACTTTTGGGTAGTAGCTGCTCTTTGGCTTGTTCAGGTTTTACTTGGTGCCATTACAGGGCATTATCAGGTCGAAGGCAGTGGGTTTTATGGAATCCCAATTGATAAATGGATTCCTTATTCACTGACAAGATCGTGGCACACTCAGCTGGGTATTTTATGGATTGCCACAGCTTGGTTGGCAACAGGTTTGTTTATCGGACCTGCAGTATCTGGTCATGAACCGAAATTCCAACGGTTCGGTGTGAATTTCTTATTTGTTTGTTTACTGATAATTGTTGTTGGATCAATGGTCGGGCAATGGTTTGCCGTACATCAAAAATTAGGTCATACCGCCAACTTTTGGTTCGGTCATCAAGGATATGAATATACTGACACCGGTCGTTTTTGGCAGATATTCTTAACGGTGGGATTGTTTCTATGGTTATTCCTAATGGCTCGAGCTATTTGGCCAGCCTTTAAAAATTTAAAAGAAAGCCGCCATCTTCTTGCGCTGTTTTTAATCGCTTCCCTGGCGATCCCCGTGTTCTATATCCCTGCTTTATTATGGGGGCAGCATAGTAACCTGGCGATTGCCGAATATTGGCGCTGGTGGGTTGTCCATCTCTGGGTTGAAGGATTTTTTGAAGTGTTTGCCACAGTCGTTATGGCATTCCTCTTTACAAGAATGGGATTGCTCGGACTTCGGACAGCGACTACCTCAGTCCTCTTCTCTACTGTTATTTTTTTGTTCGGAGGAATTATCGGGACGTTTCACCATTTATACTTCAGTGGAACTCCAACAGGTGTCATCGCCTTCGGAGCATCCTTTAGTGCTCTTGAAGTTGTACCGCTCGTGTTAATCGGCTTTGAAGCCTATGAAAATCTTACCCGAAGCCGAGCTAAACCATGGGTATCTGCCTACAAATGGCCTATTTATTTCTTTATTGCCGTTGCGTTTTGGAATTTAGTCGGTGCCGGTTTATTTGGCTTCTTTATCAATCCGCCAATTGCTCTTTATTATATGCAAGGGCTGAATACGACACCTGTTCACGGACATACCGCCCTATTCGGTGTGTATGGCATGCTAGGAATTGGCCTAATGCTCTTCTGTTTACGTGGTTTGACAGTGAAAAAAGAATGGAAAACTGGCGCACTGAAATTCGCTTTTTGGGCCATTAATATCGGCCTTGCCTTAATGGTGCTAATCAGCCTAATACCAATCGGCTTAATGCAGACCTGGGCAAGTGTGCAACACGGAATGTGGTATGCACGCTCAGCCAGCTTTATGTCACAAGACATTGTTCATACCTTTGTTTGGCTCCGGATTGTCGGTGACACGATTTTTGCCCTCGGAGGTCTGGCACTGGTTTGGTTTATTATTGGTTTAATAACCGGCTGGTCAGTATCCAATGATCGACTCGATTACGCTGAAACGGATCATAAAAACGTTTAAAATAAAGTCCCATTCACTTTAGATTTGTGAATGGGCTTTTTCATTTTGATCTCTAGGCATGTGCCGTTACTCACATACAATGGACACATAATCTATAGGGTACTATCACATAAGGAGAGATGCCCAAATGAATCCCTATGGCTATAATCAGCCACAACAAATGCAGGTTGAATACCATTCGTATGTTCCAGTAGAGCAATTAAATTACCAACAAGAGCAATACCATTCCTATGCACCAGCAGAGCAAAATTATTATCATGTTCCACTAGACCAATACGACCCTAATAGGCAGCCACAACAACTTGAGCGCCGAGTCAATCGTCTCGAAAGACAAAATGAGCGGCAACAAAGAGAAATAGAGCAGCTGCAACGCCGGCTTCAGCGTGTCAACCAACGGCTCCGTGCCGTCGAAAATCGTCTTCACATTCCATTTACACCATTTGATGGGGAGTATTAAGGGAAACTTCAGAACCGGGCTTGTGAGAGTCCGGTTCTTTAATGGGTTCCAACTGTCTTACATAATAAGGAATGCTTTCACAAACTCTCGTAACAAGGAAAAACCATCAGTGAACTGGAGATTCTATAAAAAAAGTCAATAGCCCAAAAAAATAAAACCCTTTTTTACTTCACATGATTTTTTTCTAAAAATATGTAAATAACAATACAAAATTTTTATCTCATGTGAGAAAATCTAACGTATATTATTAATACTTAAATTAAGGAAAATAATAGGGCGTGGTGAACAGTTAACATGGGAAAAGATTTGTCTTATAAAGATAAGAAGGTCATAACGATTGGGATTGTCAGGGAACTCACTGGTCTATCTGAAAGACAAATCCGTTATTATGAAGAACGGAAACTGATTTTCCCTGAAAGGTCAGCAGGAGGAAGTCGTAAGTTTTCCTTTTCTGATGTAGAATTACTGATGGATATTGCCAATAAAATCGAGGATGGTATTCAAACTCACGAAATTAGGAAACAAATGCTGAAGGAACAAAAGAAACAAAGTCAGGATGAAATCCGTCGTAAAATGATTCAAGGACAACTAAATGCCCAGTTCGGAATTCGAAAAAATTAATATACTCTTTTTACAGCCTCGTTCCTTTTTTTAGGAGCTAGGCTTTTTTGTTTCCCTTTTCCATCTCAACACTTCAAAAACCATGTTAGATAACCTTACAACAATATAGATACATCCTTCTGAATTATGTAAAAATACAACTACACAAAATGTTATAAGGTCAAACTTCAATCAGTGAGGTTTTTTCCATTACCTGCTTATCCTTATTAGTTCCCACATAGTCTTGAAACGGGGTCTTACTGCCCGTTAAAGCGGGAGGAAAATTAACACAAAACAAAAGGGGGAGAAAAATTGGATACGTTATTTTTAATGAACAGTCTATGGGTTATGGTTGGTGCAGTACTTGTCATATTAATGATCGGAGGCTTTATTCTTCTTGAAACCGGCTCAACCAGAATGAAGAATGCAGGGCATATTGCCGGAAAAACAATCCTTACCTTTGGAATTGGCTCGATTATATTTTGGGCAGTGGGATATGGCTTAATTTTCGGAAAAGGAATTCCTTTGATCGGGTTCTCTGATTTCTTTTATTCAGGCTATGACATTGATGGTTTACCATTGTCAGGCGCCGTTTTCTTTTTATTCCAATTAGCCTTTTCAGGTATTTCCTTAACAATCGCGTTTGGCGGATTTGCCGAACGAGCTAAACTCAGTGTTTATCTTGTATTTGCTGTTCTTTTCTCCTCTATTGTCTATCCTCCTATCGCACACTGGATCTGGGGCGGCGGTTGGTTAGCAGATCATGGAAAACAAGACTTCGCCGGTTCAACGGTTGTTCATTTAACTGGTGCCATGGCGGCGCTCGCAGCCACAATTCTCTTAAAACCACGTATAGGAAAATTTAATAAAGACGGTTCAGCCAATAATCTTGCCGGCCATAACCAAGTTTTCACCGCATTGAGTGTATTACTTTTATGGGTAGGATGGTTTGGTTTTAATGCTGGCAGCACCTTATCTGTTGACAAAGCCTTTTTTGGATTCGTCGCTATTAATACCAATCTAGCAGCAGCAGCTGGAACAGTAGCCGCAATGGTCATTTCTTGGATGATATTAGGCAAAGCCGATGTCCCGATGATGTTAAACGGCGCTCTCGCAGGTTTGGTCGCAATAACTGCTTCTTGCGCATTTGTTGAAACATGGGCCGCTGTTCTAATAGGATTTATCGCTGGAATTCTTGTTTTTTATAGCATTCGCTTTTTTGAAAAAATAAAAATTGATGATCCAATTGCCGCATTAAGTGTCCATGGTACAGCCGGGGTATGGGGAACCTTATCAACCGGGTTCTTTGCAACCAAAGAATTAGCAACTGTCGGAAAGCCGGGATTATTTTATGGCGGAGGCTTCCATCAGCTTGGTGTTCAAGCAATAGGTGTCATTACATGTGCGGCTTTCGCTTTTATTGTCTCCTTCATCATCCTGGCAGTGATGAAAAAAGGAATGAATGGCTTGCGTGTGACGGAAGAGGAAGAAATTATCGGTCTTGATATGAGTGAGCATGGCAGCTATGGTTACCCTGAATTGGTTAAAGATGGGCAAAAACTGAAGGCTCAATAGTATTTGAAAAAGAAATGGTAGTCAATCCCTTTGCTAAGGGATTGTACTGCTCTTTACTTTTTTTAGGAGAGGTGAAAAGTGTGGTTAAGAATCTTTACTCAGAGGCAGCGGAATTTAGAAATATTCATTTGAAGAAAGCTTCTCATGATCACTTTATGTTAAACCAATTGCATGATGAAGTCGTGAAACAAGTATTGAATATATCTATTAAACAAGTATCCATTCGATTTGGCCATCCACCGTCTCCCTTCTGCTTTTTTGTGATGGGAAGTGTCGGACGGTTGGAACAATCGGTTTGGAGTGACCAAGACCATGGAATTATCTATCACGAGCAGAACGATGATGTAAAATCGTACTTTTTAGCACTAGGAAAAGAAATTTCTAAAGGGCTATTTCATGCAGGTTATCCCTATTGTGACGGCGGCGTAATGGCAAGCAATCCCTTCTGGTGTAAATCGATGACTGAATGGCAGCTGCAAATAACGAATTGGTTGAATGAGTCCTCATGGGAGTCGACTCGGTATCTATTAATTTTTCTTGACGGAAGGTCGGTCTACGGCGAGAGCGAATATGTAGAGAAGTTAAAAAAACATCTCTATCAAACCGCAAATAAACAACAGCTGCTGACAAAATCTCTTAGCAATACACTGTATCTCAAAAAGGGGTTAAACGTGTTAGGCAAGCTTTTAACAGAAACCCACGGGACCCATTCAGGATCGCTAAATATAAAAGAACTTGGACTATTCCCCTATGTAAATGCCCTACGTCTCTTATCTATTAAAGAAAGAATGCTAGAGACATCTACACTTTTGCGATTTGAAAAAATACCAGACAACCGTTTTCCTGGTGGTGACAAAGAATTATTTCAGCAGCAGTTTTTAAAGCTGCTGAACTACCGTCTACTGTTTGCTGATCATACAGACTATGATTCCGGTCATTATTTGATTGTCAACCTTCTAACAAAAGAACAAACGAAGGATGTAAAGGAAATCGTTAAAAATGGTTCTGCCCTTTTTCAAAGCGTTAGAAGATTTCTAGAAAAGGACAATTTTAATGGGGATGATTGTGATGATGCCATTTTTTAGACAAATAACTGGAAAACTTTCTTCAAACATATATGCAAGTTTACAAGGATCCTCTACTCCACAACAAATAGCTTTTCTTAGAGACCTTCAAAGAGAGATGAGTCAAAACAACAGCTTGGACACCCCATTTGATGAATTAAATGTTGCTGTGTTTGATTTAGAAACGACTGGATTTTATCCAGAAAAGGGCGATCAAATCATTTCAATCGGGGCAATTAAGATGAAGGGGCATCAAATTAAAGAGCATGAAACATTTTATTCCTTAGTAAAAGCAGACCTTCCACTATCAGAAGAAATTTCAGCGTTAACTAATATTCAAGAAACAGAATTGTGCGCCGCACCACTAGCATCGGATGTGCTAGTACAATTTTTCAAATTTGTTAAAAGTGATACTCTCGTAGCTCACCACTCAAAGCATGAACATTCCTTTATGAGGAAAATAACCTGGGATTTATTACGAACTAAATTTAACCACCGACTGGTCGATACTTCTTTCTTAATTCGACTATCTGACCTATCCATGAAATCAGCATCGCTTGAAGAAGTCTGCATTCAATGTGGCATTGATATAAGAGACCGGCACCATGCCCTTGGAGATGCCATTATGACAGCGCAAGTTTGGAGGCATTATTTACAACTTGCTCAACAGAAAGGATTTCATCATTTACGGGAAGTGTACGATTATCTCGCTAAACATGATTAAAAAAATTATATTACCCTTATATATTTTTGATTATTTTTAACAAAAAAAATGATAAAAATTCCCAACACTTCCATATTACTTACTACTAAATTTTCCTCGTTTTACACCCCGCTATTCTCTCAATTAAAAAAATTTTTAAAAAATTTTTTCATTCGATTTCCTTATCATGACAAGATTGTAAACGCTATCAACTTTTTTGATTTATTTGAATTGTCAGATTTTATATTGACCATGTTATCGATTGGTTGTATGATTATCGAAAATAATCAACTATATTAACTGCCTTTGATCATTTCCAAGAGAGAATGAAGCAAGGCAATTCTTTTTAAAATTTATGTTTAATCATTTAAAGCGTTTCATCATTAAAGAGGAGTGGTTAGGTTGGGAAGTCCATGGATTTTCCTTGGCGGTGAGTTCGTCAAGAAAGAGGATGCTGTCGTATCAGTTTTTGATCATGGTTTTTTATATGGTGATGGTGTATTTGAAGGTATTCGTGTTTACAGCGGAAACGTCTTCAGACTCGACGCCCACCTGAAAAGACTATTTGAATCAGCTCAATCCATTATGCTTAAGATTCCATACACACAGGAGGAAATGACGGAATTAATCGTTGAAACGATTAGAAAAAATCAGCTAGAAAGCGCCTATATTCGAGTCGTTGTTTCACGTGGCAAAGGAAATCTCGGACTAGACCCTACTTCCTGCTCCAATCCAAACGTCATCATTATCGCCGAGGCATTAACCATGTATCCTAAAGAATTTTACGAGAATGGGATTAAAATTGCCTCTGTAGCGAGCAGAAGGAATCGCCCAGATGTCCTAAGTCCACAAATTAAATCACTAAATTATTTAAATAATATTCTTGTAAAACTAGAAGCCAATCAGGTTGGCGTCCAGGAAGCATTAATGTTAAATGACCAAGGCTATGTTACCGAAGGTTCAGCAGACAATATCTTCATTGTAAAAAATGGTGTCATTTATACACCCCCTGTTTATTTAGGAGCACTAGAAGGGATTACCCGCAACGCCATCATTGATGTGGCAAGAGCCAAAGGCTACGAAGTTCGAGAATCACCTTTTACCAGACATGATGTATATGTTGCTGATGAGGTGTTCTTAACCGGAACAGCTATTGAGGTCATTGCTGTTATTGAGGTAGACGGCCGGATCATTCAGGGTGGTAAGCCTGGAGCAGTAACAAACGTTCTTTTAGAGGAATTCAGAAAAATTGTAACAACAGACGGAGTGGCTTGTTACTCAACAAACACAACCCACGCTGTAGTCAGTTAGGAGATATAAAGATGCGAAGCGATATGATTAAAAAAGGGATTGACCGTGCTCCCCACCGCAGCCTATTATACGCAACCGGGGTAAAAACGAGTGACTTGGAAAAACCATTTATCGGTGTTTGTAACTCGTTTATTGAAATTATCCCAGGACATAAACACCTTAATCATTTCGGTGAGATTGTAAAAGAAGCCATCCGTGAAGCCGGTGGCATTCCTTTCGAATTTAATACAATTGGTGTTGATGATGGTATTGCCATGGGGCATATCGGCATGCGCTATTCCCTTCCTAGCCGTGAGATTATCGCGGACAGTGCCGAAACGGTCATCAATGCCCACTGGTTTGATGGTGTATTTTACATTCCGAATTGTGACAAAATCACTCCAGGAATGTTAATGGCAGCCGCAAGAACCAATGTTCCATCTGTATTTGTTTCGGGTGGTCCGATGGAAGCAGGCGTTTCATCTTCAGGCAAAGCCCTTTCACTAACTTCCGTTTTTGAAGGTGTGGGTGCATACCATAATGGTACGATGACCCAGCAGCAGCTGCTTGATATTGAAACAAAGGCCTGCCCAACATGCGGATCTTGTTCAGGGATGTTTACCGCCAATTCGATGAACTGTCTAATGGAGGTTTTAGGGATGACGGTCCCAGGAAATGGTACCATCGTCGCTACCTCAGAAGAAAGACATGAGCTTATTCGTCAGGCAGCAAGACATTTAATTGAACTCCTAAAAAAAGATATTCGTCCGCGCGACATTATTACGAAAGAAGCAATCGATAATGCCTTTGCACTTGATATGGCAATGGGCGGTTCAACCAATACAGTTCTTCATACACTTGCTATCGCACATGAAGCAGGGATTGAATATGACCTACGTGATATCAACAAAATTGCTGAGAAAGTCCCTTATTTAGCAAAAATTATGCCTGCATCTGATTATTCGATGGATGATGTACATCGGGCCGGAGGGATTAGTGCTATTTTAAACGAGCTTTGCAAGGTTGAAGGTGCCCTACATAAGGATTGTCTTTCAATTACCGGAAAAACATTAGCTGGAAATGTGAAGGATGCAACAATCCTTAATGAAAAAGTTATCCGTCCGAAAGAGAATCCGTACAGCCCTGTTGGCGGCCTTTCCATCCTTTATGGAAACCTTGCCCCAGATGGCGGCGTTATCAAAGTTGGTGCTGTTGATCCATCCATAAAAACATTCTTGGGTGAAGCGATTGTGTTCGAATCCCAAGATGAAGCACAGGAAAACATTAATAACGGAACCGTCAAGTCAGGCCATGTAGTTGTCATCCGCTATGAAGGTCCTAAAGGAGGGCCGGGGATGCCGGAAATGCTCGCACCAACATCTGCGATTGCAGGACGTGGTTTAGACAAAGAGGTTGCTTTGATCACAGACGGCCGCTTCTCCGGAGCCAGCCGCGGAATCTCCATTGGACATATTTCACCTGAAGCTGCAGAAGGCGGCCCAATCGCATTTGTGCAAAATGGTGACAAGATTCTAATTGACCTTGAGAGCCGTTCTATAGAGCTTCTCATTGATGATGAAGAATTGTCTGAGCGCCGCCGTTTATGGGTGAAACCAGAACCAAAAATCAAAACTGGCTATCTCGCAAAATATGCAAAGCTTGTTACTTCCGCTAATACTGGCGGAGTTATGAAAATATAGGGATCGACTAGTACCCCTCCCCTTCCTTAGAAGTCAAGGTACTAAAGGCATTAGCGTACTCATTGACAATGAAATACACATAAATCGATGACGGGAATAAAGGAATAAGAATTTGTATTTTCAGAGAGCTGGGGTTGCTGGAAGCCCAGTAATACAACTTATTCTGACATCATCCCTGAGTGTTGAGCTGAACGGTCGTTACTTAGTAGGCTCAATCAGGTGTTTCTTGAACACCTGTTACCAAAAGAAGCGTTTTTTGATTTAGTTGTCGCTTCATAAGGCAGTATTCGTAAGGATACTGTAAAACCGGGTGGTACCGAGAAAAAGAAGGCCTTTTCTCCCCGATTATTCTGCTCTTGATGTTCTTGACTGCAGTTTATTCGGAGACGAAAGGGCCTTTTTTAGTATTTTTAGAGGCTACTGACAGATTTTTTGGTAATATGAACAAATTTAGGCTTGATATGAACAAATTTATGACGGCTATGAACAATTTTAGGCGGATATGAACAAATCCCGGTCTGATATCAACAATTTCAGCGGTTATGAACTAATCTCAGCCTGATATGAACAAATTTATGACGGTTATGAACAATTTTAGGCAGATATGAACAAATCCCGGTCTGATATTAACAATTTCAGCGGTTATGAACAAATCTCTGCCCGATATGAACAAATTTATGACGGTTATGAACAATTTTAGGCAGATATGAACAAATCCCGGTCTGATATTAACAATTTCAGCGGTTATGAACAAATCTCTGCCCGATATGAACAAATTTATGACGGTTATGAACAATTTTAGGCAGATAGGAACAAATCCCGGTCTGATATGAACAAAATCAGACAGTTATGAACAAATCCCGGTCTGATATGAACAAAATCAGACAGTTATGAACAAATCCCGGTCTGATATGAACAAAATCAGACAGTTATGAACAAATCCCGGTCTGATATGAACAAAATCAGACAGTTATGAACAAATCTACATTTTCCACCAAAACCCAGTCACACGTTTAATTTTTCAAATATTCAATTATCCACAAGGAGGGATTACGACGTGAAAGTAGAAGCAAAAAAGCTGGAATTCCAAACCAGTACCGCACCAAAAACAGGTGCAGACCTTCTCATTGACTTATTAAAAAATGAAGGTGTTGATACGATATTTGGATATCCAGGAGGTGCTGTCCTGCCGATTTACGATGCCATCTATCGAGCCCAAGGAACCATTAATCATGTTCTCTTCCGTCACGAGCAAGGAATGATTCATGCTGCTGAAGGATATGCCCGCATTACTGGCAATCCTGGTGTAGTCATTGCCACTTCAGGACCAGGTGCAACAAACTTGGTTACTGGAATTACAGATGCCATGATGGATTCCTTACCGCTCGTGATATTCACCGGACAGGTTGCACGCAGTGTCATCGGAACAGATGCCTTCCAAGAAGCTGATGTTATGGCGATTACGACTCCGATCACCAAACATAATTACCAGGTGCAATCTATTTCTGACCTACCAAGAATCGTAAAGGAAGCTTTTCATATTGCTTCTACAGGCCGGCCAGGACCGGTTTTAGTCGACATTCCAAAAGATATTTCGGCGGGAATTCTAGCTGAAGAACCTGAAGAGGCAAGTATTGATTTACCTGGCTACCAGCCAACAACAAAGCCAAATCCATTGCAAATTAAAAAACTGGCAGATTCGATTGCCAAAGCAAAAAAGCCCGTCATACTCGCAGGCGCAGGTGTACTTCATGGAAAAGCATCTGCAGAATTAACTGCTTTTGCTGAAAAACACCATCTCCCAGTCGTGACGACATTACTAGGCCTCGGTGCCTTCCCGGCAGATAACCCTCTCTCGTTAGGAATGGGCGGAATGCACGGCACCTATGCAGCAAACATGGCTTTATACGAGGCTGATTTACTTATTAATTTTGGCGCCCGCTTCGATGACAGATTAACAGGCAATCTTAAACACTTTGCCCCACATGCGAAGGTCGCTCACATCGATATCGACCCAGCTGAAATCGGTAAAAATGTTCCAACACATATTCCGATTGTGTCCGATACAAGAGAGGCATTGGTTGAGTTAATCGACCAAACAGCGGAGTCACCTGAGCATGAACCATGGCTAGAAACACTCAATCAATATAAGCAGGAATATCCACTTTGGTATAAGCATGATCCAAAAGGAATGTGTCCACAGTGGGTAATCGAAGCCGTTCATAAAGTTACGAATGGAAATGCGATTGTAGCAACGGATGTAGGCCAGCATCAAATGTGGGCAGCACAATACTATACCTTTAAAGAGCCTCACCGTTGGATTACTTCAGGCGGACTTGGCACAATGGGCTTCGGCTTCCCTGCTGCCATCGGAGCACAAATAGCCTCACCGGATAGTACAGTTGTTGCAATTGTCGGCGACGGTGGTTTTCAAATGACACTGCAGGAGCTTTCCGTCATTTATGAACGAAACCTGCCAATCAAAATCATCATTATAAATAATGGTGCACTCGGAATGGTTCGACAGTGGCAGGAATTGCTACACGGGAACCGGATTTCCGAATCGATTCTTCACACACAGCCAGATTTTGTAAAGCTTGCCGAAAGCTATTCGATTCGCGGATACAAGGTTGCCAATCAGGAAGAACTGATCACAGTTTTACCAGAAGTATTTGCCTATAATGGTCCTGTTCTTGTTGATTGCCGTGTGCTGCAGGAGGAAAAAGTTTTTCCAATGATTGCTCCTGGCAAAGGAATTCATGAAATGATTGGGGTGAAACCATGAAACGGATCATAACCTTAACAGTCCAGGATCGAAGCGGTGTACTAAATCGTGTGACCGGTCTCTTGCAAAGGCGGCAGTTCAATATCGAGAGTATCTCAGTCGGATCTACAGAATCCGAGGGCATTTCCAAAATGACCCTAGTGGTGGAGGTGGAAGATGAGCAGCGACTCGAGCAGGTTACAAAACAATTAAACAAGCAAATTGATGTATTAAAAGTTTCCGACATTACCGATAAAGCGGTTGTTGCCAGGGAGCTTGCCCTAATAAAGGTAGCCAGCAGCAGTCAACTTCGCAGTGAAATTAATGGAATCATCGATCCTTTCCGCGCAATGGTCATTGACGTGAGTAAAGATAGTTTAGCAGTTCAAATCACTGGTCGTCCTGATAAAATCGATGCCTTGATTGAATTGCTCCGCCCCTACGGCATTAAAGAAATTGCCAGAACTGGACTAACAGCCCTACAACGCGGGCACCAACCGCAAGTAAACGAACTAGCAACATATTCACTTATAAAATAATAATATTCCTGAAAGGATGATTCATTATGGTAAAAGTACTTTATAACGGAGATATTCAAGAGGAAGTTTTACAAGGAAAAAAAATCGCGGTAATCGGCTATGGCTCGCAAGGCCATGCTCATGCTCTTAACTTAAAAGAAAGCGGCTTTGATGTTGTGGTTGGTCTAAGAGGTGGAAAATCATGGGATAAAGCAGTGGAAGATGGTGTCGATGTTCGTTCTGTTGCTGAAGCAACAGCCGCTGCAGACGTGGTTATGGTTCTTCTCCCTGACGAAATGCAACCAAAGGTTTATGAAGAAAGCATCAAACCAAACCTTGAAGCTGGTAATGCTCTTGTATTTGCCCATGGCTTTAATATTCATTTTAGCCAAATCGTACCTCCGGCAGATGTTGACGTATTTCTAGTTGCCCCTAAAGGACCAGGGCATTTGGTTCGCCGTACTTACACAGAAGGCGCCGGCGTCCCTGCCCTTTATGCAGTTTATCAAGACTATACAGGTCAAGCACGTGATGTTGCCCTAGCCTATGCGAAAGGTATTGGTGCAGCTCGTGCCGGAGTATTGGAAACTACATTCCAAGAAGAAACAGAAACCGACCTTTTCGGAGAGCAAGCTGTTCTTTGCGGCGGTGCTACTGCCCTAATCAAAGCAGGCTTTGAGACTCTCGTCGAAGCTGGATATCAGCCAGAAGTCGCTTACTTTGAGTGTTTACATGAATTGAAATTAATCGTTGACCTTTTATATGAAGGTGGACTAGAAAACATGCGCTATTCTATCTCCGATACTGCGCAATGGGGAGATTTCGTTTCCGGTCCACGTGTTGTAAATGAAGAAACAAAAGCACGGATGAAGGAAGTATTAAAAGATATTCAAACTGGTGTGTTTGCAAAGGGCTGGATTCTTGAAAACCAAGCAAACCGTCCGCAATTTAACGCAATCAACCGCAGTGAAAACAATCATCAAATCGAAAAAGTCGGCCGTGAGCTTCGTGCGCTTATGCCGTTTATTAAAAAACCAGTAAGTGAAAAGAAGGAAGTGGTGGTAAATGGTTCACGTTAACATCTTTGATACGACCTTACGTGATGGCGAACAGTCCCCTGGTGTAAATTTAAACCAGCTTGAAAAATTAGAAATTGCCAGACAGCTTGAACGGTTTGGCGTTGATATTATGGAAGCCGGATTCCCGGCTTCCTCCCAAGGAGATTTTGAAGCGGTAAGAGCGATTGCCCAGACGATCAAAAACGTTTCGGTGACAGGCTTAGCACGTGCCACAAAATCGGACATTGACATTGCGTGGGATGCTTTAAAAGATGCAGCAGAACCAAGATTGCATGTTTTCCTAGCTACCTCCCCTATCCATATGAAATATAAATTAATGAAAACACCTGAGGAAGTCACGCAGACCGCTGTGGACATGGTCTCTTATGCTAAAAAAAGATTTCCGCATGTGGAATGGTCAGCAGAGGATGCCTCCCGGTCAGATCTTGAGTTTCTTGTCCAAATCATTACCAAAGTCATTGATGCAGGGGCAACTGTCATCAATCTCCCAGATACAGTCGGTTATACAACGCCTGAAGAATACGGTCGGATGTTCCGCTATGTACGGGAAAACGTTCCAAACATACACAAGGCTGTTTTATCCTGTCACTGTCATGATGACCTAGGCATGGCGGTTGCCAATTCGCTCGCAGCGATCGAAAACGGGGTTACCCAAGTCGAGGGGACAATTAACGGAATCGGTGAACGTGCTGGTAATGCTTCTTTAGAGGAAATTGCCGTTGCCCTAAATATTCGTAAGGATAAGTATCCTTACACAACCAATCTAGTATTAAAAGAAATCAAGCGTACCAGCGACTTGGTCAGCCGCTTTACAGGCATGATGGTTCCTCCAAACAAAGCTGTTGTTGGAAAAAATGCCTTTGCTCATGAGTCAGGGATTCATCAGGATGGTGTGTTAAAAAATACATTAACATATGAGATTATTACTCCTGAATTAGTTGGGGTCAAATCCAATGATTTAGTTTTAGGCAAACACTCAGGCCGTCATGCGTTTAAAGATAAAATTGAGCAAATGGGCTTTACGTTATCAATGGAAAAGCTAGGTGAAGCCTTCACTTCATTTAAACAATTGACCGACAGGAAAAAGGAAGTAACAGATGAAGATTTGTTTACGATTTTAACTGATATTCAAACAAACACTGTCGATGTGAAAAAGTATGAACTCGTCGCTTTTCAAGTTCATTACGGGTCAGCTAACCTCCCTACTGCAACTGTTGCACTTACCACTCCAGAAGGGATTCGGGTTGAAACGGCCCGCACTGGATCAGGGAGTGTTGAAGCCCTAATGAACACTTTGGAAGCCTTGATTAAAGAGGAAATTCATCTTACTGATTTTAGATTAAGTTCTGTCGGACAGGGGCGGGATGCCCTTGCTGAAGTCCATGTGAAAATGACGGTAAACGGAACAACTGTAAGCGGCCGCGGTTCGGCACAGGATGTACTGGAAGCATCGGCAAAATCATTTTTGAACGCTGTCAATCGTGTCTTTTTCAACCAAAAAGCGGCATTTAAGGAGGCTGCAATTCTATAGAAATGGCGGCGCCTAACATTGAGGTGCCGGCATTATACAAAAAATGAGGAGGTTGCTTCTAATGAAAAAACGCATTGTCTTACTTCCCGGTGATGGTATTGGCAAGGAAGTTATTAATTCTGCAAAAGATGTGTTACATGCAATTGCTGAAGAATATAATCATAGTTTTAGCTTCGAAACCCATGAAATCGGAGGAGCGGCCATCGACCTTTACGGCACTCCCCTTCCTGAAACAACCGTTGACGCCTGCAAAGAAGCGGATGCTGTTTTACTAGGTGCAGTCGGCGGTCCAAAATGGGATCAAAACCCCTCCCACTTACGTCCTGAAAAAGGTCTGCTCGGTATCCGTAAAGCACTAGATTTATTTGCAAACTTAAGGCCAATCAAAGGATTTAAGAACATGCTTCATGCTTCGCCGTTAAAAGAAGAAGTGGTTTCCGGAAGCGACCTCCTTATTGTACGTGAATTAACGGGCGGGCTTTATTTCGGCACTCCGAGTGAACGACGCGATAACGGTAACGCCGTAGTGGACACACTCGCTTATACCCGTAAAGAGATTGAAAGAATTGTTGATAAAGGCTTTCAAGCAGCCCAGCAGCGTCGCGGTCACCTTACTTCTGTTGATAAGGCAAATGTCCTGGAATCCAGTAAGCTTTGGCGTGAGGTTGTTGAAGCGAAAAAGACCAACTATCCAGATGTAGCAGTTGAACATGTTTTAGTAGATGCAGCCGCGATGAAATTGATCACGAGCCCAACCCATTTTGACGTAATCGTGACTGAAAATCTTTTTGGAGATATTTTAAGTGACGAGGCTTCTGTATTGACGGGGTCACTCGGGATGCTCCCTTCTGCCAGCTTGCGTGAGGATGGGCTCGGTCTTTATGAACCGGTTCACGGCTCTGCTCCAGATATTGCTGGCAAAGGTATTGCCAATCCCGTTGCAATGATTTTGTCTGCTGCTCTTATGCTAAGATATTCATTTCAATTAGAAAATGAAGCAAAAGTGATTGAAGATGCCGTTCAATCGATTCTTGACGCCGGCTTCCATACTAGGGATCTCCAGGTTGCAAATGGACGCCTTGTTGGAACAGAGGATATGACCAAATTAATTGTCGATTATATTAAGTCACAAAATGCTTCTAAGTGTATCGCCAGCTGTTATTATTGATTCATTTTTCGGGTAAACCGTCCTGGTTTTTTAAACGGTTTACCCGTCAATTTTTCCAATAGTAAAATATAAATCTATTAACGTGAGGAAGGAAGCTATGCAAACACCAAAAACGATTATCCAAAAAATTTGGGAACAGCATGTTGTCCATCAAGAAGAAGGAAAGCCGGATTTACTTTATATTGATTTGCATCTCGTTCATGAAGTGACCTCTCCTCAAGCATTTGAGGGTTTACGAATGAATGGGCGCAAGGTCCGCCGCCCGGATCTTACCTTCGCGACTATGGATCATAATGTACCAACCCGCCAACGACTTGTTATCAATGACCCTATTTCGAAAAAACAAATCGATACATTACAACAAAATTGTCAGGAATTCGGGGTAACGCTAGCTGACATTCATCATCCGGATAACGGGATTGTCCATGTAATCGGTCCAGAGCTCGGTCTGACACAGCCGGGGAAAACGATTGTTTGCGGCGATAGCCATACATCCACACACGGTGCGTTCGGTGCTCTCGCATTTGGAATCGGTACGAGTGAAGTGGAACATGTCCTTGCAACGCAGACGCTTTGGCAGGCGCCCCCAAAAATCCTTAACGTCAAAGTAAATGGAAAGCTTGGGACAGGCGTTACCGCGAAAGACTTAATCTTAGCGATTATCGGTAAATTCGGTGTCCAGTTTGGAACTGGGTATGTGATGGAATACACAGGTGAAGCGATTCGCGCTCTATCTATGGAAGAACGGATGACTGTATGTAACATGTCAATTGAAGCAGGCGCAAGAGCAGGACTCATCACACCGGATGAAACGACATTTGAATACTTAAGAGGAAGACGACATGTACCACAAAGTGAGGCATTCGAAGTAGCCGTGGCCAAATGGCGTGCCCTTGCCACCGACGAAGGCGCCTCCTATGATGCCGTCATTGAATTTGATGCAGCTGATGTCGAGCCGCAGGTTACTTGGGGGACAAACCCGGGTATGTGTATCCCGATCACTGCAAATGTTCCAAGTCCAGATGAAACGGATAAGCCTATTGAAAAGGATGAAATTAATCGTGCACTTGAATACATGGGACTTGAAGCCGGACAGCCAATTTCACGTGTAAAAATTGATCATGTATTCATCGGTTCCTGTACGAACTCAAGGTTAAGCGACCTACAAAAAGCTGCCGAAGTAGTTCGCGGCCGGAAGGTGAATCCATCTGTTACCGCAATCGTCGTACCAGGATCCTTTAGCGTCAAGCTTGCTGCCGAAAAAGAAGGTCTTGACGAGGTCTTTAAAGAGGCAGGCTTTGAATGGCGGGAAGCCGGCTGCAGCATGTGCCTGGCGATGAATGATGATATTGTCCCAGCAGGTAAGCGTTGTGCTTCTACTTCAAACCGTAATTTTGAAGGCCGCCAAGGAAACGGGGCACGCACTCATCTTGTTAGTCCTGAAATGGCGGCAGCAGCTGCTGTAGCCGGCCATTTTGTTGATGTACGTCAGTTCACTGCACAGGAGGTTGGTTAATTTATGGAACCGCTACGTACTCACCAAGGCCTTGTTTGTCCGTTGAACCGGACCAATGTCGACACAGACCAAATCATTCCGAAGCAATTCCTAAAGCGCATCGAGCGCAGCGGCTTTGGACAATTTTTATTTTATCACTGGCGTTTTAACGATGATGGAAATCCACGTCCGGATTTTCCTTTAAATGATTCAAAATATAAAGATGCCTCTATTTTAGTAGCCGGGGAAAACTTTGGCTGCGGATCTTCTCGTGAGCATGCCCCCTGGGCTGTCCAGGATTTTGGCTTCAAAGTCATCATCGCTCCAAGCTATGCTGATATTTTTAAAAATAACTGTGTAAAAAACGGCATCCTTGCGATTCAAGCTACCGAAGAACAAGTTCAAACCATTATGAAAAAGGCAGAATCCGAGGAATATCGATTAACGGTGAACCTTGAGGAGCAACTGGTTTATGATAACGAGGGCTTTGAAGTACATTTCGAGATTGCCCCTTATCCTAAAGAAATGCTGCTTAACGGCTGGGATGAGATTGGGGTTACCTTAAATTATAAGGAAAAAATTATGCAATATGAGCTTACCCATCCGCAAGCATAATTAAAGGTGTCAGGCACTAACAATTTTGGTGCCTGACACCTTTTTCCTTTCTAATCTAGTTCCTGTTTGAGGATTTCCTTTGACCTCGTTTCCATATGCTCCACGGTAGAAGGTGCTTGGCACAACCAAATAATTTATCATTTTCGTCCTTAACTAGAATTCCGGCATTTGATCAAGATTATTTTCCTTTATTCCGTCCGGCTCGCTCCGGATAATGTCTCTCCCGTATTTGTGAAAAACATCGATATGAGCAATCTTCCCTTCCTTCGCTTCCTCAAGGGCCGTTATATAATCCAGCTCCCGTCCGGTATTCGTTTTAAATGCAATAAGGTCCCCGTCATCGTTTTTCCTGACTGCAACAAACTCCTCTTTTCCATCAAGTTTCGATTGGCTTGCTTCCATTTGGTTCTGCTGCTCAGTTTGCTGCCTATATTGTTCATATATTTTTTCAAAATCTTTTTCCATCATTTACACCTCAGAACATCTGTTAGTATTTTTCTTTTTTGAAAATATATTCTCATTGGTCGAAAATGTCAAAAAATTTTCAAAATTAACCTTAACGGATAAAAACCAATCTTATTTCACCGTGGTATAATTTACCTGATTGGGGGCGGTCAAATTGGAATCAAAAGAAGGAAATGCTTGGTTTTATATCCACAATCATCAGCAACAAGGGCCTGTAGGATTATTTGAACTGAAAAAATTGTTTGAACAAGGAATACTGCACGCTGAAACTTTTATTTGGTCGAAGGAGATGAACTGCTGGCAAATGGCGAAAAGTCTTGACCTATTTCCAGATTCAACCTTAAATCCAATATTAACAGTTCAACAAACTGAAAATTTGGCAGGAAATTGGCATGAACTAGAAAAAGATACCTATCCAAAGGGAAGACCGTTTGTTCGTTACCTGGCCAGGTTTTTTGACCTTTCTTTATTTTCACTATTCCTGATTACCTTTGTTTCAATCTTCTCCCCGAAATTCATCTTAGAATCATCTGATATCTTCATCTTTATACTAAGTTTAGTTCTATATATTTTAGTTGAGGCGTCCATCCTTTCGATATTTGGAAATACTCTAGGAAAGTCAATATTAAATGCACGTCTTCGAACGACGAATGGTGACCCATTAAATTTTCTTACTTCATTCAAGCGAAGTATTTTTGTAACCGCAGCCGGTATGGGATTTGGATTACCAATTATTAATATTATTTGCTTTTATTTCTCTTATTATGATCTAAAAAAGAACGGTAAGTCCACATGGGATCAGCAAATTGGAACAGTTGTCCTATATGGGAAAGTTAGTACATCACGAATTCTTTTCGTAAGCCTCTTTCCAATTGCCCTATTAATTGCAGGGTTAACCATTTAACTATATCTCACATTTTAATTTGTGAATTATTGAACATGTATCAAAAATTGAAGCACTCTATACTTTAATATGGATGGACATTCAATTTATCGAAAAAATAAAAAGGACCAGTTTTTCCTTGGTCCTTTTCTAGAATTTATTCATTCATCCTTTTCTTATCTTTGCTGGTGATGATGATTTCGTAAGGGTCATCCTTTACCTTTTGCCAGATTTCCTCTGAATGGATGAAATCTTCAGCCATTACGTTAAGCTCCTTGGCTAGTTCGGAGGTTTTCGTGTCAGTGCTTGGCAAATTCATGCTAATATTAATCTGCATCTTTTCCCCATCAATACTTTTGTAGCCAACACCGGAAACATGATATTTTTTATAGGTCATAAATTCATGTGCAATTCCCGAAACAGCGTCTGACCAGCGATTATAATGCTCTCTTTTTGCTAAATTAAAGGTTTTATGTTTAACCGTAACGGATTCTTTTCCTGCAGCTTTCAAGGCATCCTCTACCGCTTTTTGGATTTCGGCAATTTTCTCTTTGCTTTCCGTATTAGGGAATTCCAATTCAATACGGTCCGGACCGCCGCCCCAGACGTTTTCATATCCATGAGATTTAAGGACCGGTTTCACAATTTTAAAAATCTCATCCGTTTCCTCTGTAATTCGAGCTTGCTCCTTCTTCCACGCCTCCGGCTCTTCAACAAATTTCCTTACTCTAACATAATAATCTTCAATCCTAGTGCCCTTATATATTTCACCGTGGAGAATTTTAAATGAAACTTTCTCAATCCCAGGCTTCATTTTCTTAATGTTTTCATCAGAGGCCTCTAAGAAAATATAAACTCCTTCCTTATTCCCGCCAACATGCTCCCGGACCTCTTTTACTGGATACCCCTCTTTTTTCAGTTCTTTCGAAATCAAATCGGAAAGATTTACATAACGATCATAGATAGCACTAAGTGGCGGGATTTTTGCCAGCATCTTTGCCATTGCCGGCGAAACGAATCCTGAGCCCATAAATAAAAGCACACTGGCTGCTGCTGCAATCGTGAAGGCCGTAACCTTTTTACCGAAAGTCCATTGCTTTTTCAACCTTTTTTGGAAACGATCCCATTCATGATCCACTTGTTTAATTCTATTCTCATCAAACTCGCCATCCCTATACCTATTAGGAAGCTCTTTTGTTAACCTTTCAAGGGAGATCGGGATCTGTAGTTGATCCAGAGTTTGATCATCTTCTTTTTTATATCCCATGCGAATTAACCTCCAGTGGATATTTGTCGTTCTTTTGTATTAGTTCGCCAAGCCTTTTTCTGCCCCGTGCCAGCCTCGTTTTGATTGTGTTACTATTTTCATCGAGAATGAGGCTAATCTCCTTAATTGGAAGGTCTTCATAGTAATGGAGCAGAATTGGAACGCTTTGTTCTTTAGGAAGGCTTAAAATAAAGTCAAGCATTTCATTCATATTTTCATTTCGGATCGCCCGATTCTGGGCTGATTCGGAAATCATTTTCGCTAGAGCTTCTGGGTTTTCTTCAATATCAGTTGAATGGATACGAGTGTTTTTACGGTAAATGTCGATAGCTCGTGAATACACAAGCCTGTAAAACCAAGCCTTAAACTTTCGAATATCCTTATTTTTCATAATGCTAATGTAGCAATCTTCGAGTGCATTTTGCACAGCATCTTCAGCAAGATCCTTTGAACGGAGGATTAGATAGGCGGTTTTAAAGGCAGCGGACAACAATTCTTCCACTAGCAGGCTGAACGCCTCCTCATCTCCTTTACGGATTCTATCCATCAAATTTTGTTCTTTATTCAAGTGAGGGGCCCCTCTCTATACTGTGTTCAATAGTATGTCGTTTTTCAGCCTATGTTTGGTTTCACTTTTTATAAAAAAACCGGGATCTTTTGAAAAAAAGTCCCGGTCTAAATAATGTTATGGAATTATCGGCCACTATAAATACCAATCGCATTTCCATCTAGGTCAAGGAATTGTGCAAATGTACCGCCGCTAGGAATCTCTGTTTCAGGTATGATCACTTTTCCGCCCATCTGGGTTACTTTTTCTAAACTAGCTGATATGTCCTCCACTTTAATATATAGCGTCAAATAAGGAGGTTCCTCATGGGTCCAATTGAAAAGGTGGCCGGCTATCCCCGCGTCTTCCTCAGAGATACTCATGATCGGCCCATCATCGGTAATCCTCCAATTGAAAATTGCCTCATAAAACCTTTGTGAACGATGCCCTTCTCTTGCTGCAATTTCAAAAAAACCAATTTGATTAACATCAATCTCAGCTTTGCTTTGGGTCTCAGTATGGGGATTGCTATGGTAAACACCAATGATAATTCCATCCGGGTCAAGGAATTGGGCAATCGATCCGCCTGTTGGAACCGCCATTTCCTGGAGAATCACTGTCCCGCCCATTTCCTCGACTTTACCCAAACACTCCTGAATGTTTTCAACATTTATATACATGCTGACATGTGTCGGATGGTCTTTATGCGGCCATTTAAGAATATGACCGCTTAAACCTGCACCAGTAATTTGCAGTAATGGCCCCACATCAGTAATTTTCCAATTAAACAAATTCTCGTAAAATTTTTTCGCTAGACTTCCGTCTCTCGCAGCAATGACAAACATCTTAATTGTGGTTCCCATTTTTCCAACTCCACTTCCAAAATACTTCTAGTCTCAACATACAGTATAAACATCTTTAACCTTTACTTAAATTTTGACAAAAAGGGTACTTTTTCCTTTATTACATGAACAAGTTATAATACTTGTAATAGGAGTGAGTCCAAATGGCAACATACGATAAAACCCATGACCCGCGAAAAAATAAAGAAATTCTAGAGCAAATTACCAGAAAACAACTAGATATGAAAAAAGCAATTCAAGAAACAGAACATTTATTTGAGCAATGCCGCCAGACCCCACATTCTCCGATTCTTGAAAAAGCACAGTCCCTTCCTTTTTCAGAAAAAATCAAGGAATGTTTATTTCGTCTTACAGCTAAACGATCACGGATTTTGGAACCAACACGGATACATGTGGATGGTGAAGGAAAGGTGATTCCTGATTGGAAGGACAAACTGGATCAGGAATACGTCTGTTTAATTGAAAACATAAAAACGGAAGTTAATGTTGTTGATTATGGCGCGATTGGGGACGGAAAAACAGATTGTACAGCGGCTTTTAAAAAGGCAATCGGCAAAGGGCGGGTAAAGGTTATTGTTCCACCTGGAGTGTTTATTACAAAAGAAATCCGCCTTTCTTCATGGACATGGCTAATGGGGTCAGGAAAAGGAACAACGACGATTAAGCTCCACGACCAAGCTTCAAAGGGCACCCGGCTAATCACAAACGCCAATCATTGGCGAGGAAACCATCATTTGCTCGTAGAAGGAATGAGTTTGGACTGGAATGTGGAAAGGCTCGGTAATGAGGCAAAAACCAGTACATGGGGAAACCATTCAAGCTGCCTGACATTTGCAAATATTACATATGGCTGGGTCAAGGATGTTGAAGGAATCAACCCTGGGCTTCATTGCTTCGACATTTCCTCGACATTGTACAATTATGCCGGTGACGGGTACCGTGCCCGCGGCGGCAGTCAGTATGTCTGGCTCGATCATGTAACCGGCTTTGGCTTCGGGGATGACGGAATCACGACACACCATAGCGATTATATCTTTATTTCCAATTCCCACATGTGCGATCCAAGTGGACGGGCACACAGGCAAGGTTTTTCTAATTCCAATGGGATTGAAGTGGATGATGGTTCGCGAAATGTATTATTAGTTAATAATTCTTCAGCTAGGTGCTTTGGCGGCGTGGAAATTAAGGCCCATCAAGATTCTTCTGCTGCCTCAAATGTGCAAATTGTCGGGCATATTTCTGTGCATGATAATCGGGCCTTTAACTTCCGCCATATTGGGCATCACAAAATCACTGATATTGAATCTAAATCGGCGTTCAATATTATAGCTGTGAACCTCGCAGCGATTTCACCCATTTTCACAGAATTATATAATAGTTCCACACCGCGGGGGATGGTTGTTTCCGCTTACAAAAATGTGGTAATTAACCATTTTACACTGGTTGGCGATCCCGATTATGATTACAATGGAAATCCAGTTATCGCCCTCCAGTATCGGGCAAGAAATGTAATTCTCAATAACATTTCAGTTACCGATTTTAATAAAGCAGGAGCCGTTATCAAGGTATACGGGGGCGAGAACCGGGCGGATTCTATCAAAATACGCAATTGCTCTTCTGAAAAAATCAAAATCGGGTTAGAGGTACAAAATTTTAGTATAGAAAACTTGGAAAGCGCCAAAGTTTATTTTTGATGCTTTCCTTCTTTTTCAACTACGATTTCATCAACGAGCTTTTCAGCTACTCTTCGATATAAATTACTCATATGAACAAGTGATGAGACCATCAACACCTGCTCAAGGTAGGCTGAATTCTCTTTTTGTGCTTCTGAAACTTCCTTTTTTACATCGTTTACCCTTTCCTCAATGTCCACTTTAAATCCAGCAGCATTTTGGCCAGTCAGATGCAAATAGCTCGAATAAAAAGAATCTAAATCCAACTCTTCATTGACGATCTTTTTATTCAACCCATTAAGTGTTACTTTAATATCATTGATGGATAGTGCCCCTTTAAGCTGGTAAATCAAGCTGATTAAGATTAAGTGCTCTTTTGAATATTTCTTATTTTGTATGGGAAAAATCAGCTTTCCCTTGGCATAGTTATTAATCATTGTTTTGGTAAGAACCTTTTCGTCTTCATTCCGCTTCGAATCATTGAATTTATTTTCAAATAACTGAATAACTTGATCCATATATAAGTCTATTTTTGGAATTTCATCCAAGGTTAAGCTTGTCTCCAAGCCAAGAGAATCGATAATTTGGTTAATATTTTCCATCGTAAAAAACCCCACTGTTTTATAATAGATATTTTTATTATACATAATGAAATAATCATTGACTAGGTTTTGTTTTATCAGTATCATTATATGTAGTTATTAAAACTACATGATGTGTTAGGGGGAATTTCAAATGAACAATTACATTCGGGAACCGATTAACGGATTAACCCATCTAGCAGGAGCTATTTTAGCCTTTGTGGGGCTGCTTGCGATGGTAATTAAAGCTGCAATGACTACTCCAACCCCACTCGCACTCTCGGCCGTCATCATTTTTGGAGTTAGTATGATACTGCTATACTCCGCATCAGCAACCTACCACATGGTTATTGCACGCGATAAGGTTATTGCCTTTTTAAGACGGCTCGACCATTCAATGATTTTTGTGCTGATTGCCGGTACGTATACGCCTTTTTGTTTTATTAGCTTAAACGGAAAAACGGGTGCCATTCTGTTTTCAATTATCTCTGGTGTTGCCATAAGTGGAGTTGTTTTTAAAATGGTGTGGTTTAACTGCCCGCGCTGGATTTCTACCGCCTTATATATCGCTATGGGCTGGATGATTGTGTTTGTTTTTTCACCGTTAACAGGAAGCTTAAACCCAGTTGGTTTGTTTTTACTGATCCTTGGTGGAATCTTCTATACTATCGGCGGGGTCATCTACGGGGCAAAGCCAAAGTTTTTAGAAACGAAGTATTTAGGCTTCCACGAGATTTTTCATATTTTTATTATGCTTGGAAGCTTAGCACACTTTTTTACTGTGTACCTGTACGTCATTTAAACGCCTGATAAGAAGGCGTTTTTTTGTTTTATCATTAAAAAACGAGAGTAAAGATTTTTTAAACAATTTTGTGACATTAAACATTTACAATTGACTCACAATAAAAAGAGGTGTTTAATGTAAAAGGCACAAAATTGTATAGAGGTGTTTTGCTTGTTTCGATTACTTTTTCAAATGATCATCATTGGACTTTGCTCCATCCTTTTTGGATTTGCATTTAATACTTTTCTTATTCCACATCAACTAACGTCAGGTGGTGTAACAGGCATCGCCTTTTTTATACATCATTTTATCCATATCAATACTGGGTGGATTATTTTAGCGATTAATATTCCATTATTTTTATTTGGAATGAAATACTTAGGAAAAAGATTTATTTTTCTGACTGGTTTTGCTGTTATTGTTTTATCGTTTAGTATGAAATTTATTCCTATTCATGCAATTAGTCCTGATATTCTTCTTTCATCGATCATGGGGGGCGCACTCTACGGGATTGCCGTTGGGATTATTATTCGGCTAGGAGGATCGACTGGCGGAACCGATATTATCAGTCTATCCCTATCGAAAAAAAAGAACATGCAGGTTGGTTTTTTAAATACGTGTATGAATCTTTTAGTGGTGGGTATTTCCGGACTGATTTTTGGATGGAATATTACACTCTATACGATCATCGCCATTTATGTTGCCGGCCGCGCTGTGGATATGGTGTATACCACTCAGAATAAATTAACTTTAACGATTGTAACAGATAAATATGAAGAGCTTAGTGAGGCGCTAATTCATCTTCATGTTAGGGGAGTCACGATAACAGATGCAGAAGGAGCATACACCCATAAACCAAAAAAGGTGTTAACTACCGTGATCACCAAATTTGAACTTAACGAAACGAAGCATACCATTAGAACAGTGGATCCAAAGGCGTTTGTAAACATTACGCAAACTCTGGAAGTGATGGGACGTTTCCGAAAGAACTAAAGCAGTTGGGACGTTTGATCCCAACTGCTTTTTTATAAATCCACTTCCATTAATCCAGTAAGTTCATCCATTAAAACTTGAGCATGGTTATAGATCGGATCCTTTGCTCCATATAAAAGTGTTACCCTTTCACTTGATGCAATCTCAAAAATTTGCCTGATATACTCCCGCTTTTGTTCATCGGTACGAATTTCATCTAGATATTTGACTTTAAATTCCTCAAACAGCTCTGGTTTATGACAAAACCATTTCCGCAGCTCATTGCTCGGCGCAATCTCTTTAAACCAATAAGAAAGTCTGGCTGCTTCTTTAGAAATCCCCCTCGGCCACAGCCGGTCTATCAAAATTCGACAGCCATCCATTTCCTCATAAGGTTCATACACTCTCTTAAGAAATATATTAGGCACTTAATCACCTCACGACTAATTAATCCTCATCCTTCACGTCAATACTTTCTGGAATTGGTTCATTCGCCAATTCCTCCACTAACTTTTTATATTTCTCAAGCTGTTCAAAATGTGTCTTAAACTGATCCTTGTAGATTAAATCTTCGCCTTCACCGTCATGCAAAACTCGTATTTTTCCTTGTAAAATTAATCTCTCCACATATGGTACAGATACCGATAAATAATCAGCTGTTTCCTCTATTGTTAAATACATTTATTTTTCGTCACTCCTGCTACTATCTTTATAAAGCTTATTATAGCTTATTTTAGCAAAAGTTACTTATTTCCTCTTTTCTCGTTTCTATCATATTATCAAATTAACCCCCCTTTACTAATAAAGACTTTGGTAAACAAAAATTTAGGGAATTTATATAAAAAACCAGAAAAGAACCCGTTAATTCTCTCTCCTTCGGTATTGACACTTATTTGTGAACCACGAAGTTCTCTATATATCGATAAATGGCGTGAGCTACTCCATTGTCAATATTTTTAAGGGTCGTTGTTGTACAAACTGCTTTGATGTCATTTTTCGCATTTCCCATCGCTACACTATGTCTGACTTTCTCGAACATAGATAAATCATTGTTACTGTCCCCGATTGCCATCGACTGCTCTAAGGAGCCATTCATCATCAAAGCCAATTTTTCAAGAGCATTTCCTTTTGAAGCTCTTTTATTAGTAATTTCAATATTATGATCAGCAGATGAAACAACCCTCAACTCATCAATCATGTTGAATTGCTTCCATCCTTCTGCTAATTTCTTCTCATCAAAAGAGCAGGCTAGAATATTAAAATATTCCTCCTCCTGTTTCAATATATCATGATAGCTTTCAACGAGAACATAGCCAAACTGTTCAAATTGTCTTTCCGCTGCTGCCACTACTTCTTTGCGATCCGTATCCAAATCCGTTTCTTTCAAGCTCTGAATCTCTTGATAAAAATGTTCTCTCCTCTTTTTAAGCGTATAAATGGCTTTATTCGTAAACACCTCGTAATAATAATCCTGTTCATCTAACCACTTAAGAATTGATTCGACACGTACTTTCGAAATCGTAATAGAAGAAAGCACCTTTCCATCCTTTGAATGAATGGTTGCTCCATTTGTCCCGATGATCAATGGAACAATCCCGGCTCTTTTACAAATGGTCTGAACATCAAAATAAGCCCGCCCTGTGGATATAACGACTTCAAAACCCCGATCTTGCGCATATTGAATTGCTTTTATATTTTCTTCACTAATTTCATTCTGTTCGTTTAATAATGTACCATCAAGATCAATCGCAATGAAACTCATATGTGATAGCTCCTTACTCATTCATCTTTTCTAGTTTTTTTTACTAAAAATCCAATAAAAAAAGAGAGAATCCCCTCTTTTCGTCACTATATGTCCTGTTCTAGATCGACTATGCCTGAATCCAATTGAGTTTACCTAATTTTTGATGACTCCTCCATGCCTCTGGAATCTGCTGCTCACTAACCACTACATCGAGTTTTTCGAGAGGACAAACTTTACAAAAGGTATCGACCCCGATTTTAGAGGAATCCGTTAGCACGATCACTTGTTTTGAAACCTCGACCATCTTCCGTGAAACCATTGTTTCATGCAAATGATAATTACTAACCCCATTTTGAATCGAAACACCACCAGCAGAAATGAACGCTTTATTAATATTAAATTGAGATAACATTTGTTCAGTTAGACTGCCGCTAATCGACTGCTGCTTCGGATCCAATTGTCCACCTAATAATAAAATTTGGCCGGTAAATTTATTTTGATTAAATGATTCGGTCAATACAGATGAAACAGGAAGAGAGTTCGTGATAATGGTTACGTCTTTTTTATCATGAATACATTTCGCAAATTCAAGCATGGTGGTCCCAACATCAATGACGATCACATCACCATTAGAAATGAGATCGACTGCTTTTTTTCCAATCTTCTCTTTCGCTTCCTGATTCACTGTTGTTCGATTTATAAATGGAGGTTCCTCAAAAGGAAAGACTGATTTAATTGCTCCACCGTAAACCCTCTTCAAAAGTCCTTTTTCCTCTAATAGCATCAAGTCACGACGAATCGTTTCCTCTGAAACCTGAAATTGCTCCACTAAATCCGAAACTTTTACGGCTCCCATTTGGTTCAGTTCTATTAAAATTTCATTCTTTCTTTCTTCTGGCAAAACAGACATCATTCTTCCTCCTATTTAGAAAAGCGGAAGGCGCCGCCTAGCGGCGACAAGCACAAGACGAGCCGGCCGAAAGGTTTCTTTTTAACCCTTTGGACGGCTTGGCTTGTGACCTCGAGCCGCTAGCGCCTTGAGCTGGACAATTCTTAAAGTAAAAATTGTATACATTTTTATCTGTTAAGAAAAGTGCAAGTACATTCTAATTAGCAAATATAATGCATCCTTTCTTTGGTACAAGAATTTGAACCTGTGCTCCTTGTTCAAACATTTTACCTTGATGATGAAGATCATCTACAATGAAAGCGGACGCTTCTGTTTCTACTTCATATCTTAAAACATTTCCTGTCATGGAAATATCTTTAATTAAACCTTTAATACCCCAGTTCGCTTGTAAATCCAAATTATCTTCACCAACGGAAACTAGTTGTAAAACTTCAGGACGAATGGCAACCTCATTCCCGTCTAACTCTGTCCTTTGAACAAGTTTACGGAAAACATCCATATTTAAAACATTGTAATTTCCGATAAATTTTGCCACAAATGTATTGGCGGGCAAGGTATAAATTTCTGTTGGAGAACCAGATTGGACAATTTTTCCTTTATTCATAACAAAAATCCGATCCGACATTGTCATTGCTTCTTCCTGATCATGGGTCACAAAAATTGTAGTAATATCTAATTCTTTTTGGATTCTCTTCAATTCTTTTTGTAAGTTTTTTCTAATTTTCGCATCCAATGCACTTAACGGCTCATCCAAAAGCAGGACCTTTGGTTCAATAACAAGTGCGCGGGCAAGTGCCACCCTTTGTTGTTGTCCACCGGATAATTGATGAGGATAGGACTGTTCTTTTCCAATTAAATCGACCAGTTCAATCATCTTGGTTACTCTCGATTTAATATTCTTTGCCTTCTTCATTTTAAGACCATAAGCGATATTTTCAAAAACGTTCATATTCGGGAATAATGCATACGATTGAAACACCATACCTACTTCACGGTTACGCGGTGATAAATGAGTAATATCTTTTCCATCAATGAAGATACTTCCTGCATCCACATCTTCAAGTCCGGCAATGGATCGTAATAACGTGCTTTTTCCGCATCCGCTTTGTCCAAGAAGGGTCGCAAATTCTCCCTTTTTTAATGTCAATGAAATATTTTCTAACACGACTTGTTGATTATAACCCTTCGTCACTTGATCAATCGTTACATAGCTCATGAATTTTCACCTTCTAAAACTGTATTTTTTTGACGGTATGATTTCTTTAAAAATGAAAGAGATCGTTTCTTATTAGAAAAGAAAAGATCTTTCTCTTTTCTAAACGTAAGTTTTAATACAGTCCCCGTTAAAAGTAAAATGATAGAGTAATACGTAATTACAATGGCACTAGTTAAGTGACCACTACTGTTGAGTTTATCGGCAAGATAAATTTGAATCGTTTCAAATCGGCCCCCGACAAGCAAATTGGCAAACGCAAACTCACTAAATAATAGCGCAACGGATAATAAGGTAGACACTAAAATACCAGAGATAATATTGGGAAACACCACTGTCCGAAACGCTTGGAATTTTGTGGCCCCTAGTAATTCGGCCGCATCGACAAGCTGGACCGCATTCACCGTACGAAGGCTGTTGCGAATACCTTGGTACATAAATGGCAGAATCGTGATGAAATAAGCACCAACTAAAATCCATGGTGTTCCGGCAATTTGAATCGGTCCATCTGAATATACTTTGATTAAGCCCACAGCTCCAACAATAGGTGGAATGCCATAAGGAAGCATCGCGGCTGCTTGAAGCCATTTTTCCCATTTACCAAAATAGACAGTGATGATAAAAATCGTTGGAAGCATAATTACCACACTAAGACCAACCGTCACGACAATTAAAAACAGCGTATGCTGCAGCGCCAGATAAAACCGTTCATCTTGAAATAATTCGATATACCATTTCAACGTATAACTCTCTGGTAGAATCGTATGGTCCCATTTTCCAGCCATCGAGAATAAAAACGTTCCTACTAGCGGTATTAATAAATAGATAACAAGCAATCCCACAATCACTTTATGAAACACTAATGAAGACTTCATCGTAAATCCCTCCTAATACGACGCATCATTCGTTCATTGAACCACATCGCCCCGATCATGGTCGCAGCTAGAAGAACACCCATCGCACTACCCAACTGCGGATTTAAGGTAACGTCACTCGATACTAAAGAGGCAATTTGCAAGGATAATAAATTATAGTTGCTTCCGACAAGTGCATAGGCTGTCGCATAAGCTCCCATTGCATTCGCAAACAAAATACTAAATGTACCAGCAATGCTAGGTAAAAGAACCGGGATCCCGATGTGGCGCCAAAAGGATAAGGTCGTTCCACCTAATAAGGAAGAAGCTTCTTTCCATTGCTTTTTAATTCCCTGATAGGATGGGTATATAAGCATAACAGCAAGCGGAATCTGGAAATAAATATAAACCAAAATGAGACCTGTCCAAGAATATAAATTAAAGTCTGCAAATACATCCAAACCAAGCTTAGAAAAAAGCAGCGTAAACAATCCATTGTTTCCAAGTAAAATAATATAGGAAAAGGAAAGCGGAATTCCTTCAAAGTTCGAAGTCATATTGGCAATCATCAGTAAGCGATTTTGTATTTTTTGTGAGAACTTTGTAAATGAATATGCCGCAATTACCGCGATAATCACAGAAATAACAGCAGAGAACAACGAAATGACAAGGCTATTTTGAATGGCTTGTAAATAAAATTTACTTTTAAATATGGTTAGGTATTGTTGAATCGTCACTTGAATTCCATCGTCTGCATAAAAACTATCCTTCAACATGGCCACTAATGGTCCTATTTCAAACCCAATCACAAACAAAATAAATGGCAGTAAGAGAGCTAATAAGTAAAATTTTTGCTTTTTAATTTTTCTCAAGACTTCTCGCTCCTCTATATTTGCTAACAATGGGGGAATTGGTTCCATCGTACGTACGTTAAACCAATTCCCGGTAGCCTTCATTTTTCTAAATACAGTCCTTTCTTTAAACGGTCATTTTCCTCTTAAGACCTGGCAGTGAATAGTTCACCATTTTATCGGACGGCTCAATCTCTAACAGTTCACAAACAAGCGGTGCAAAAGCCAATTGCGGAACGACCTCACTGTGAACACCAGGCTCCACTTTTTGGCTGATGATAAAGAGTGGTACATCACGCTCACCATCTGTTATGCCGCCGTGATTGCCATATTCACTCATGCCATGATCTGATGTAATTAAAATGTGATACCCTTCTTTCATCCAAATCGGCAAAAGTTGTGCCAACAAACTGCCCATTTTTAAGATTTGTTCACGATATTCTTTCGATTCTGAACCGAATGCTTCTCCTTTTACATCGACACCGAGCGGATGAATATATAAAAAGTGTGGGTCATACTTTCTGCGCAACGCTTCAGCATCCATTAACACATGACTATCTGGATAGTCATCGTCCCAATAGAATTTTCCGTATTGAATCGGCTTAGACTCGTCCTCTTGTTCACGATCTTCAATATAATCGAATGGCGCACGATTATAAAGTTCGCTTACCCAGTAATACGATACCGTTCCGTTTCTTAAGCCGTTTTCTTTCGTGAGATGAAAAAGACTTTTCTCAGTAGATAGACGAACGGCTTGATTGGACGTAATTCCGTTCACTGATGCAGTTGTACCAGTTAGTAACACTTCATATAATGGACGGGATAAACTTGGCAGCTCCGATTTAACCTTGTATAGTGCTGCCTGATTGGTTTCCACAAGATGTTGAATAAATCCGAGAGTTTCACAGGCTTTATCGTATCTCATCCCATCGACAACAATAGCGATTACTTTATTTGACATGGACTACTACCTCTTCTTGCCAAAGCTGCGGTAACGTTTTAGCCGTTTCTTCCCAAGCTTTGTAATCTTTAATTGGTTTTGCATTCTTGTACTCTTCTTTTGGAATCATTTTATCCGCTACTTCTTCCGGAAGTTTTACATTATCGCGAATAGGACGGGCATACCCTTTAGCCAAGTTAATTTGTCCCTCGTCGCTTAAGATATATTCTCTAGTTGCCATTGCGGCATATGGATGCTTCGCATATTTGTTAATAATCGTAGAATAGCCGCTTACGACTGAACCTTCCTTTGGAATGGTGACATCGAACTGTTTACGATTGATTTGTTCAGCATAACCAATGGCATTGAAATCCCAAACAAGGGCTACTTCCACTTCCCCTTTTTCGATGTTAGCAGGCTTGGCATCAGTTAAGCTAAGGCGGCCTTGCTTGGCAAGCTTAACAAAATAGTCAATTCCAGGTTGGAGATTTGTTTCATCGCCCCCATAAGCGATAGCTGCAGCAAGAACGGCCATTTGATTCTGTGTACCACGCTGAACATCTCCAACGGTTACTTTATAATTTCCTTTTAAAATATCATCCCAAGTTTTTGGCGGGTTTTTCACTAATTCTTTATTCGTGAAGAAGGCAATCGTTCCTTGGTAGCCGACAACCCAATCCCCGTTGTCATCTTTTGCCCACTCAGGTACATCGTTCCAATAAGAAGTTTTATAAGGGATTGTTAATTTTTTCTGTTCGGCAATAGGTCCGAAGGAAATCCCTACATCACCGATATCTGCAGTTGCATTCTCTTTTTCAGATTCCATTTTGGCAATCTCTTCGGCACTGGATAAATCTGTATCATTATGTTTCAATGTATATTTTTGCTTCACTTCATTCCACGTTTCTCCCCAGTTGGCCCATGAATCAGGCATACCAACACTATTAATTTCGCCCTCTTTTTTGGCTTTTGTTTCAATTTCTTTCAAGGATAATGAGTTGGGATCCTCAACAACTGAAGCAGCTGGCTCTTTTGTCGTTCCACAAGCAGCTAATCCTAGTACGCTCATTCCTAACACCACAGCTTGAATCGACTTGTACCACTTCTTACTAATCATAAAAAGTATCTCCCCTTAATGTGGAATTTTGTAATGTTGTTTACTGTTTGTTACGGTTTAATCATAATCCAACAATATTAATCCCACATTAATCCGATATTAAGTTAATGTAAATCATCTCTTTATTTATCCAATTCATTTATATCTTGATAAAATAGGACTTATCTTTCAGTCTTTTGCTGTTCCTAATTTCCTTTACTATGTCTCTGTTTTCCTTAGGGACTCTCCAATCCACGAGTTTCCCCTTTATCACAACCCACAGACTAAAGAAGATAACAAAAAAAACAGTCAGGCGTTAACAAATACTAAAAAGTTAACGACTGACTGTTTTTATCGATATAATTACATTTCACCGCTAAAATAATCCTTTGAAAAATATATTAATCCAACTTAATTGCAAGTTAAAAATCAACTTTAAACGTTAACATTCTGCTAATATTCACAACATAAATTGGAAGAAGGGATATACATGAGCAATGCAAAAGATGTTGTTGCATTAGACGCCAATTAATTTGCAATAAGTGGTCAAAACTACTTGACGGTTACAGCAATACTAATACTTCGCTACCATTTTTTTATTCTGTTTCTACTAATCCCTTTTCAATTACCTTATTTGATATTGTCTTTGCTTTATATGAGTTTGTTTCAATTAATCCAAAACCTAATATAGCCATAAGTAAAGAAGCTACAGCAGATACAATCATAACAAAAGAAAGACCACTAGAATCCGCTAAAGTACCCGCCCCTCCCAGTATAAATGAACCAATAACCTCACCAATACCAATTATTAAGGCACTTGAGGTTGCTGTTAAATGTACAGGTAAACTTTCCTTTGGGATAATAATCATATAAATAGGTGTAATCGATCCTAACATTCCTCCAAATAGAACTAAGCCACCAATTCCAACCCATCCCATAGGGAATAAATACAAACCAAGAGGAGCTAACACTGCTAAAAAAGAAAAAAATATCAATCCTTTTTTTCTACCAAAATAATCAGAAAAAATCGGAATAACAATAGCTGTAAAAATCCCTACAATTCCCATCGATGACATTATTACTCCCATTTTTTGAATTGATACTTGTCCTACAGATGTTAGGTAAAGCGGTGCGAATGCATATAAAATCCATAACCCAGCCATACAACAAATAGAGATTAAAATACTAACTACAACGTTTCTGTATTTGAAGATTTCAAGAAAACTTGATTTTGTTTCTTCCCTTTTCTCCATAATATCTTGTTTTTCAACTGAGGAAGGTTTTACTTCACTAGTAAACAACCATATTAATATTCCCAAAAGCAAACTTGGAATACTTACCATAACAAAAGCCCAGTGCCAATTAGTTAATGAAACTAATTGTGTAACTAAAATTGGGCCTAGAGTCATTGCTATAACTCCTACCCCAGCATTCACAATCCCAGCATTCCTTCCAAATCTTCCATAACTTGATGCTGCTGCTACCATAGTCATCGCTAAAGGGAAAATAGGACCTTCACTTGCACCTACTAAGAATCGCAATATTAATAGGGATGTATACGAATTTGCTAACCCAGATAAGGCAGAAAAAATAGTAGTGGCAAATATTGCTGCAATTAAAAGGGGCTTTCTACGTTCCGTTTTATCAGAGATAACTCCAATTAATGGACCAGCAATTGCGTAACCAATTGTTTGCCACATATTTATCTGACCAATTTGACCATTAGTAAGTGGTACATCATTAACTAATGTTGGAACAATATAAGATAAAGCTGAACGGTCTAAAAAAATGAAGCCCCATGCAAAAAAGACAAGAGCTACTACTCTATATTCATAGAGACGAGATTGATTCGAATTAGAAATTACCATTTTCTTTTTCCTCTCTAATTTTTTTAGTATTGTTCTGCTGGGTCAAAAATCAATCTCCTGTTGTAAAAGTGAACCCCTTATTCCTACAATCTTTCGTTAGTGAAAGAATTCCCTTGAACAATCGCTCTCTTAGACGTGCATTTAAAAAGGAAAAAACCATACTTGTGAAAAAAATTGAAGAAGCTTACCAATTTACACTTATTATTAAGGCTGAGAATTTTTAACCGAATTTGGGGTCAATTGGAGTTGAGATACTTGCATGAGCTTCAATTACCTCCGCAGCATCAAATAAAGTATCCTCTCGAAATCGTCTTCCTAAAAGCTGAACTCCCATCGGCAAACCATCAATAACGGATGTGGGTACTGATATAGCAGGAAAGCCTAATACAGGAATGGCTGACATTGGCCATTGGGCCGCCATTAGGCGCCGACCACTATCAATACTTTCTATATCCTCATCTTGTTTAAACGCTTGTTCTGCTGAAATTGGCAGGAGCAGTAATGGATATTCTTCTAAGAACTGTTGCAACTGCATTATAAGTGTACCTCGGCGTGCATACCCTCGTTTGAATTTTTCAAGACTAGGCTCTCCCCACCATTCTGCAGAAACTTCGGAAACATATTGTAAATTTAATCTTGTACCCCGATCCCCAAACTCCTCAATCATAGGCATCATTCCACGGATGTCCTCTAAAACTATTAACCACCAAAGTTTATATGCCTCAGCAAATAATGGAAGTTCTACTTCCTCTACCACATAGCCAGCATCGTTTAAGTAGGAAGCTGCAGCATCTAAAGCCTGATTAACAGAAGAATGAAGCTTTATGACACCTACATCTCGCAATAATCCTACACGAATTGGGCGTTTAAGTGGTTCTCCTATTAAGGGAACAGGTGATTGAATGCAATCACGCGGATCAATGGAAGACATTGCAGAAAGAGCTAGACGTAAATCTCCTACATTCCGTGCCAAAGGTCCCTGTGTTGACATCATTTGAACGGCAAGTGACTGGTCAGCATCAACAGATCCTGCCCAGCTTGGTATACGTCCCACAGTGGGCCTTAAACCTGTTACCCCACATGCATATGCCGGATAACGAATGGAGCCCGCAATATCATTACCATGCGCAATTGGCACCATTCCGCATGCAACAGCTGCACCAGATCCTCCACTTGAACCACCTGGTGTTCTAGAGGAATCCCAAGGATTAAGTGTCCGACCGTGTAAATCGTTATTGGAAAACCATCTTAAACTAAAAGAAGGCACGTTAGTTCGGCCGATAAATACCGCTCCCGCCTTTCGTAAGTTTGCAATTGGCGGGCTATCATGAGAAGCAATATTATCTTTGAAGGCAACAACCCCTTCTGTCGTGGCATGCCCTGCTTGATGACTATTAATCTTAGTTGCGGTTGGTACGCCATGAAGAGGCCCAAGATCCTCCCCATTTGACACAGCTTGATCAGCTTCACTGGCTGCATGAAGGGCTTCTTCAGCTAATACCTCTACTATTGCATTAATTTTAGGATTAACTTGATCAATTCGGTTGAGACAACTTATTACGGCTTCACGGGAGGAAATCACTTTAGTGCGGATCCCATGAGCGAGTTCTCTAGCCGTCCAGTTCCAAAGTTCATTTGTACTTTTCTCGCTTTTACTGACGGAGGATTTTGATTCCTGTCTTTCATTCATAATTTTGCACTCCTTTAACATGAACTCGTTCCATCCTACGGATACGGAGGAATTAAAAAAATTCTTCTTCCCCCGCAAGGATGGTCATCCTATTCTCTAAGAATGGCTATCACAAGGCAGCTATGAACCACGTGATACAACAGGATCATGGCAGAGCCGGCTCGAATTCTCCTGTTATCATTTGATGTCCGTTATGGTAATCGTATTCCTGCTTGCGTTCTAACCCAAATTTCTCTAAAATCGGCAGGTCGTTAGTAGAGAACAGATAGCTGTCTTCTGACGCTATGTGTTCGTGCCATGCCCAGTTCGGCACAACAAAGAAATCACCTTTAGTCCAGTCAAAACGGATTCCATTTATGATAGTGCAGCCTGCCCCCTCATGAACGTGATAAACGGATGCATGTGTGTGGCGATGGGCTTTTCCTTTAAAGCCTGCAGGTAATTTTTGCATCCAAGCTGCTATGGTTGGACACGCTGTCTCCCCATTGGATGGGTTAATGTATTCAACGGCATAGCCGTCGAAGGCATCCGGTTCAAACCGGCTTAGACCATTAATCGCCGCATCTGTCCCCGACCACTTATATGAACCAAGAGGAGCTTTTTTTTCATAACGGTCCGAAATAGGGCGGACCATTCCACCTTCGTAGCGTTGAGCAGTATAATTGTCCGGAACCTTTGGCTGTTCAATTTTTTCCGGATACGGCTCAAAGAACGTCCCTCCAAGATAGTAGATGGTCGGGATGTCAAGGCAATCCATCCATATCATCGGCTTATCACCAGGATGACCGTGCCCATGCCAAAGTCCATTTGGCGTCGTGAGGAAATCTCCACGTTCCATGAAAATACGCTCTCCCTGGACAATGGAGTAAGCACCTTCTCCCTCCATGACAAAGCGGAGAGCATTCTGGACATGACGATGGGAAGGAGCAGTCTCTCCCGGCAGGATTAATTGAACAGCAGCATATAACGTTTGTGTAGTCGATGCCCAACCCCAAGGCTTTCTATAATTCAGCCCAGGGTTCTGTAAATAGATAGCCCGGCGTTCTCCCCCACGGTCCGGTGTAAAAATTTGTGTCGCTTCCATCAATTTTTTATGCAGTAATTCATGTTTCCAAAGATATGCTTGTGCATGCGGCTCAGGGGTATGTTTCATTAAATCAGGAATCGCATTCCACAATGGGCCAAGATGATACTGCTCAAGATCACGGTTAAAATCCTGTACGAGTGCACTTTCGAAAAAGGTATTCTTTTCGGCCATTTCTTGTCCCTCCTTTACAGCTGCTGATTATATTTCGATACATTTCGCTTCATCTGACTGTAATGTTTTTCTGCATGTTCTACGATGAGGTGGTTAACAATGAATTCAATCGGCTTGCCGTCAAAACGAGGATTGCGGCTTGGAGCCTTAAGAGCTAAATCTTCACTTGTCAATGTTGTTAGCACCTTTTCAACCGTGGGAGGGATGGAATGGAGTTGTTGAACAACTATTTCTACGGATAAGTTTGTTACATTCTCTTTGGAGACTGCCAGTAATCGTACTTCATCTATCAGGCCTCGCCCCCATGGTTGATCAGGCTGTGACTTAATATTCTTTATTTCTTTCCCCCAATACGGAATGGCTTCAACAATATGTGTCATGATTTGCATAATCGACCATTCGTCTTCCGATGGTTTCCAACGGATTGTTTCTTCCGGAAGAGACATTACAAGCGTTTCTATTTTACCAATCGATTCACGGAGCGATTCGATTGCACTAACTTGTATCTGCTTGCTCATCCAACAGGCACCTCCGTCGTAAGTTTTACTCTATTTTCAAGCACTCCTACTTGATCGACCTCAATACGAACGAGATCTCCATCTTTAAGGAATTTTTGCGGATTCTGTGCGACACCTACTCCCCCCGGAGTCCCTGTCAGGATGACATCGCCCGGCTCGAGCGTCATTAGCTCTGATAAAAATTCAACCAGGTATTGGACAGAGAAAACGAGATTTGCAGTGTTAGAGTGTTGACGTTTCTCTCCATTAACCGTTAAGACAATATCCAAACCAGATGGATCGGTCAATTCATCAGCTGTCATCAACCAAGGGCCCATTGGAGCACTCCCATCAACTGTTTTCCCTTGAAGCCACTGAAGTGTACGGCGTTGAATGTCACGATAAGTAACATCGTTGACGATTGTATATCCAGCTACATAATCAAGGGCATCTTCCTGCGTAACATTTCGAGCTCGCTTCCCAATGACAAAGGCGAATTCTGCTTCGTAATCCAGCTGCTCGGAAATAGGATAAAACGGAATATCATCTTGCGGACCGATAACGGTATTAGCAAACTTCGCAAAAACGAGCGGATACGGCGGCAGCTCCCGTTTCATTTCCAAAATATGCTCACGATAATTATGACCAACACAAACTATTTTTCCTGGGGATGGGACCGGTGCCTCCATTTTTACTTCATCTTCTTCAAAAATTAGTTGAACCGAGCTTTCATTTTTAAGTGCATAAGCGATAGCCTCTTTTGCCAGCTTTAGACTTTCTGTTCCCCCTTGCAAAAATCCATTCATATCCTTCGGTACAAAGGCTTCTGCAATTTGAGCAGCTCGAAGTTTCCCTTCTGATGTCAGTTTGGTTTTAAACGCTGCATGAAGATCAATCAATTTCCGATTTTCTATAGCAGCAATCCTGGATTCTCCATTATGAGTAAACGTAACAAGTTTCATCGTGATCTCCCTTTCCTCAAATCTATATTCCCTTTCCATACCCTAAAAATGGCTCACAAGAGATAAAATATATCGCCTTCTGGACCAAGGGGTAAATGCCCTGCTTCAAGTAATTCCACAATGGGAAGGAAAGTATTATTGCCCTCCGTTAATTCAGCGGCACATGCAAGAACACTAACGTACATCGCATGTCCAACGAGAAATTGAACGGCTTCCTCGTCACTAAAAAAGTTGAATGCTTGTGAATATGCTCCGTGGAAGATCGCTTCAGGTATTTTATCTACCATATCAGCAAGAAGGGTGTCATTTCCGGCATGGACGATTTTCTCCTTTAGCTGGTCTGGCACTTCCTTAAGTGCTTCCCAGAAAGCACTGCCTTCAAATGAAAGCCGTAGAATCGTTTTTGTTACTTGGTCTCTTGAAATCCACCTTATTTCATATTCATGAATGTTAAGAGAACTCATGAATTGGTCTATTTTCTGCTCCGCTTCTATATTCTGCTGTCCAACGTTCTTATACCAGTTAATGGTTGTTAGCCGTTTCACCATTTCATTCATGGAACGAGCCCCCAGACTATCCTTTTCTTCGTTTATTAATTCCACCAGCGCCATTTTACTCCGCTCCTTTGCTATTGCCCGAAATATTAATCTCAAAATCTATTTCCTGCACTTTTGCTAGGACTAATATTTTGTTGTGAGTTCAGGCGGTCCGAACTTTGGCCCATACGGTCCTTCATCCAGCCATCTTCCCAATCTTGGAACAATCGATACCAGGGAAGCTGCGACTTCTCGCTTCATATTCATTTCAGGAGAATTCCCCTGGAGATGATTTAGTGCAGTGGTTGAAGCATCACGATTCCATTTGGCAGCAATGCGGCGCTCATCTGCAACTGCTTCAATCGCTGCTGCCCGCTCTTCTTCAGAACGAGATTGTAATGCTTTCTCGATCCCTCTTATGGCAACAATAGCATCTGGCACACCAGAATTTAGTCCGCGCGCACCAAATGGTGCAAATAAATGAGCAGCTTCTCCAGCTAATAGAATACGGCGTTTAGAATCGGTAAACGAATTTGCAACAACTTGATGGAAACGATAGGAAGACACCCATGTGATCTGCTCGGCATATTTCGCATCCATTACTTTTGGCAGCCACTTCTTGACACTTTCTATATCGATATAATCTTCTGGTCGATCAGACTCAAGCAGCTGCAGGTCAATACGCCATCCACCTTTAAATGGAACAAACATGACGTTTCTTCCACCCATTGCCGGATGTTGATAATGAAAGATTCGCTCTAAAGGAAGGGGATTCTCTTCATCCTCTTTTGTATCAACAACAAGGAATGTATCTGCTGTACGTGGACCTTCTAACTTTAATCCAGCCTGCTCTCTGATAACTGAACGTGCACCATCACAACCGATAATGTAATGCGCATCCCAGGTTTCACCCGATTTAGTGGTTAATTTCACTCCAGCGTCTGTAATATCTAATTTCTCTACCGGAGAATTCCAAATAAATTCAACTCCTGCTTCCACACAAGCCTCATACACATGCTTTTCAATTTCATCTTGATGGAGGGAGGTAAAATGAGGCAATTTGTTTGGATCGGTGTGATCGGTTTTTCCGTAATTACGTACATATACTTCTTTTCCTTTGTAGAGAGTTCGTTTGATGGGCCAAATGACGCCGTTTCGGGCTAGTGTAAAACCAAGACCTTTGGAAGTTTCCTCAAGAAGTTTTAATGTGGCACTGTGCAAATAAATAGCCCTGCTTCCTGGACGCGGGCGGCCGAATGGGTCTGCTTCCACTACTAAAGTAGATATCCCCTTTTTTTGTAAAGCAAGCCCTGCAACAAGTCCTACTGGCCCGGCGCCGACGACAATCGCATCGTATTGATTTTCTTTTGCCATGAATACCGCTCCTTTATGGATAGAATTCTATCCGTCATATGAATTTCAAAAATCGATTAACATTTGTACTTGTCAGCATTTATCACAAAGTCAGCGATTCTTCTCTTGGTTTTGATAAAGTCCCCTTGACTGCTCCTGATTAGCCGCCCGGTTATTAGGACAAACCTATCTTCTTCTCCAAGATGGTCAATCATGTTAAGTGCCCTTAAAGCAATTTGCTGGGAGGTTTGATGAATGTATACCTTTGTACAATCAAGTTTTTGACGGTTTCGTTCTTCACCCGTGGTCTTTACAGCCTTTAGTGTCCTTAGTATGGAACTCTCGGCGGCATAGATTCCGGTCACAAGATCAGCAATGAAAGCTGCTGTTTCCTGTTCTTCGTTAAAATGACTAAGGCTATTCTTTTGGAAAGCTTCCATTGCGGCATGATATAGATTTTTCAATAGCTCTAGCGTTAACATCTCCCGCTGAAGAGGGCCTTCTTCCTCTCTGATATTCATCTCAGGTCTAGCGTCATAGCCTTTTGAAAGGGTATCGGCTATCAGAATTCTGTTGATTTCATTCGTCCCTTCGAAAATTCGGAAAACCCTGGAATCGCGATAGAGTGTCTCAATTTCATATTCTGTCATATAACCGTTGCCCCCATGAATCTGTAGCGTTTCATCAACAACTATATCCAGCACTTCCGTGGACATGATTTTATTAATCGAACACTCCACTGCATACTGTGCAATCGTTTGGGCAAAACTTGCACCCGTTTGTTTCATCTCATTGAAACCACTTTGCATGGCACCAGCTGTTCTATATACAGCACTTTCATTTACATATGTGTGGATCACCATATCGGCGATTTTATTTTTTATTAAAGGAAAGTTGGAAATCCTCTGCCCAAATTGCTGTCGTTCATTTGCATATTTAACGCCAAGTTCAATTGCTCGTTTGGCGATTCCGAGTGCGGTAGCAGCGAGTTTATGGCGACCAATATTTAAAATATTAAAAGCAATCGTATGTCCTCGGCCGACCTCCCCAATTACATTTTCGACAGGTACTTGCACATTTTCTAAAATAAGCGAACGAGTAGAGGACCCTTTTAAACCCATTTTTTTCTCCTCTGAACCGGTAGAAACGCCATCATAATTTTTCTCTACGATAAAGGCCGTTAATTTTCCCCCAGCTACTTTCGCATAAACGATAAAAATATTTGCAAAAGCAGCATTCGTAATCCACTGCTTTTCGCCATTTAAAATGTAAAAGCCGCCATTATCTGATAACACTGCCGTTGTCTTTATACTCATGGCATCCGTACCGGAGGAAGGTTCTGTCAAGGCATAGGCGGCAATTCTTTCACCGGTTAAGATCCCCGGAAGATAGGCCTTTTTTTGCATTTCTGTTCCGAAATACGCAATTGGAAGTGCCCCTATGCCAGTCTGTCCGCCGAATGTGATCGAAAAGGAGCGCCCAATGGCCATCACTTCCGAAATAATGGTGGCACTTACCTTTCCCAGTTCTAAACCGCCGTCGTCCATCGGAATGTCGGCACTAATGAGCCCAAGGCCTCCTGCCTTTTTCATCAAACGAACCGTTTCCGAGAAATCCTGTTCCTCAATCTTTGTCAGTTCAGGCATCACTTCATTTGTCACAAACTTATAAGTCAAGTCCACTACCATTTCATGTTCATCACTAAAATCCTCAGGTGTAAAGATTTCTTCTGGTGAAAGATCATTGGTTAAAAAGTTCTTGTTACTCCTTTCTTTCGTCAGCATCGCTTCACCCCTCTACTGTTTCTGTCTGTTGCATCATTTTCCTGCGAATGTCCTCAGGGATTGGATACGCTTTTGCTTTTCCTTTAAAAGAAGTCCATGCCCGAATTTCATAACCTTCTGCAACCGTCTTTACCCCTTTTACAAAAACATGCTGAATTTTAAAGACTTTATTATGCAATTCTTTGACTGTACTCTGAACAACTACATGATCTTCAAAAAACAGAGGAGACATGAACTTGCATGTTGCTTCGAGCAATGGCACGCCAATCTGTTGTTCCGTGTAAAGTTTAGAAGAAGGAGAACCGATTTTCGTCAAAAATTCATGAGTTGCTTCATCCATCCACTTATAAAAATTGGGATAAAACACGATGCCTGCTGCATCGGTGTCGCCCCACCTTACCTGAAAGTGATATTCTTCCATCTACCTTTTCACTCCTCTACTATTCCACATACCGTTGGCTATTGTCTCGAGGCTACTTGGTCCCGAAGTTTCAACTTTTGGATTTTCCCACTGGCTGTCACTGGAAATTCGGCTGTAAATAGGACCTTCGCTGGGATCTTATAAATGGCTATTTGATCTTTAAGATAGGATTTGATTTCTTCTTCCGAACTTACATTTCCATTTTTCAGCCGAATGACGGCACATACTACTTCGCCAAGGACATCATCTGGAAGGCCGACGACTGCGGCTTCCATTACTTTCGGATGCTTCATTAGCACCGCTTCAATTTCTTGAGGGTAGATGTTCAGACCCCCGCGAATAATCATTTCCTTTTTTCGCCCGACGAACCGTAAATAGCCCTCCTGATCGAGAGTACCCAGATCGCCAGAGTAAAACCACCCTTCATCGTCCAAGACCTGCTCTGTCTGCTCCAGCATTCGATAATAACCTTTCATCATCCCAAAACTCTTGATGGCGATTTCCCCTACTTCCCCAGGAGGGAGTAGTGCCCTATTTTCATCGACAATTCTTAGTGATACCCCTGGAATAGCTTTTCCAAGCGTTTCGGTTACGTTTTGTTCGGTATCACCGTAAGGAGTCATCGTAACAGAAACCGTTTCAGTTATCCCGAATGATTGGCAGAGGTTGATGCCCAAACGGTCTCGTATCTCCTTCACCTTTTTTGCTGGAATAGGAGAAGCACCGACGAGTCCCGCACGCAATGTGGACAAATCATACCGATCAAAATCCTCCACTTCTAATTCTTTGATAAACATTGTGGGGACACCTTGCTGAATCGTCACTTTTTCTTTTTCAATTAGCTCCAAGGTTTCACTCGGATGAAATCTTTCCTGAAGGATCATTCGGGATCCGACAGCGGCAGCACACAACATGTTGATGGCCATGCCAAAAATATGAAAAAGAGGAGCTGAAATAATGAAAACATCGTCTTGCGTGCAGAGCATTCCTCTCCCAATTGTCCGGGCTGATTGCACAACACTACGATGAGTAACCATTACTCCTTTAGGTGTTCCTGTAGTCCCTGAGGTATACAATAGGCAAAACAGATCGTGGTTTACATCGATATTAGCCATTTCCGTTTCATGCTCTTTTAGACTTACTAACTCTTCGTATGAGTGAAGATTTTTGTGCTTGAATCGTACAGTAACAGCTTTCTGCACCATATGGAGTGCTTCATTAAAACCAAAATTGTGTTCAAATTCTTCAGTGGCGATTAATAGCTTTGGTGAAGAATTTTTCAATATATAGTCCACTTCATGGGACTTATATTTCGGGTTAAAAGGGATGACAACCGCTCCTACTTTAGCTGCAGCAAAGTAGATGACGACTGTTTCGTACCAGTTTGGCAAAGAAACGGCGATATGATCTGCTTTCCTTATGCCTAGTTTCTTTAGTGCCGCTGCGAAAAGGTCTGCATCGTTTTTCAATTGTTGGTACGTTTTCCGTTGACGTAGATCGTATATAGCTTCTTTTTTTCCATGAACTGATACAACATGTTCTAACAGCTCATATACCGACAATAGATTTTGGTCCTTTTCCATACTCACACTCACTTTCTATCGTCTTCATAACAGACTGGCCCCTCCTAAATTGTGGAACATGTTCATAAAAGGAGGAGGAACTCTCCTATTGCCTAGCATCTATTTAGGGCAGCACTTCCCAGATGGCTGCAATCCCTTGACCCCCGCCAATACAAACAGCTGATGCTCCATACCTCTTATTACGTCTTCGCAATTCATAAATCAATGATAAGGTAATTCTTGTTCCGCTCGCTGCGAGCGGATGGCCAATGGCAATTGCTCCTCCATTTACATTCCCGATGTCAAGATCGAAACCTAATTCCTTTTGACAAGCCAAGTACTGGGCGGAAAATGCCTCATTAATTTCAATCAAGTCTAAATCTGCCAAGGTCAAATTCGCTTTTTTCAATGCACTTTGAATAGCAGGAACCGGACCGATTCCCATATACTTTGGTTCTACCCCCACGGCGTCCCAAGAGACTAATCGTGCCAGCGGTTTTAACCCTCTTTCAGCAGCATAATCGCTTGATGCTAAAACAACAGCCGCTGCCCCGTCAACCATGCCACTTGCACTACCGGGGGTGACGACGCCATTTTTGACAAAGCGGGGCTTTAGCTTTGTCAGTTTTTCCAAACTTGTTTGGCGGATATGTTCATCTTCTGCAATTACCTTTTCACCTTTTTTCTCTAACACCGTAACAGGAACGATTTCCTCTTTTAGATAACCCTTTTCCCTTGCCGAAAGAGCACGTTCGTGGCTTGAGAGGGCATGTTGGTCTACTTCTTCTCTAGTCAGATTGTATTTTACGGCTAAATTCTCGGCGGTTTCTCCCATCGTGCATTTACCATATGTGTCGTACAAGCCATCCCATAACCAGTCTTCCATAAGAGGTGCACCGAGAGGACTGCCCCATCTCATCCCTCGGATTACGTGTGGCACCTGGCTCATGTTCTCAGTTCCCCCGGCAAGTGCAACATCGGCTTCTCCAGTTAAGATGTAGCGTGCCGCTGTTAGAATTGACTCAATCCCGGTGCCGCAAAGACGGTTAATCGTTATGGCCGGGACATTGATAGGAATGCCAGATTTTAAGCCAACATGCCTTGCCAATAAATGTGCATCTTTACTAGACTGCTGTACATTTCCAAAGACAACTTGATGGATATCCTCTGAGGAAATATTGGCTTTCTTTATTGCTTCCTTAGCGGCTATAACCCCTAAATCAGTAGCATTGATATCACGAAATGATCCGGAAATTTCAGAAAACGGGGTCCTTGCTCCCTCCAATAAAATAATGTCTTTCATATATTTTCACCTCATCAGAATAGTGGTGATGCCTTTATCTCCCTACATAGACTGGCTTCCTTTTTTCAACGAATGCTTGGAGGCCTTCTCTGCGATCCTCTGTTGAGAAGGCATTGCCAAAGCAGGTGCCTTCGATGATCAGACCCGATTCGAGATCGGTATTACTGCCAACATTCACGGCAGTTTTCAGCATTTGCAGTGCTATAGGCGGTTTCTGGGCCAATTTATGCGCCCAGTCCTTTGCTGTCTCAAGTAATGTCTCAGCAGGCACTACCTTGTTGACAATATGCAAATCGAGCGCACGCTCTGCATCAAACATTTCTCCGAAATAGAGCAATTCCTTTGCGACACCTTGGCCTACAATCTTTTGTAGACGCTGGGTACCCCCACCTCCAGGGATAATCCCCAATCCAACTTCCGGAAAGGCAAACTTGGCCCGGTCAGAACTGATGCGCAAATCACAAGCGAGCGCAAGTTCAAAGCCCCCGCCAAGAGCCAGCCCGTTTATCGCCGCAATGACCGGCTTCGTTGTATGGTCAATTTTTGAAAAAACCGTCCGTGAAACCTTGTTCATCTTGTTGACACCGACAAGATCCAGTCCCGCCATTTCGTTGATATCGGCACCCGCAACAAACGCCTTCTCTCCGTTTCCTGTAAGGATAATCACCCTCACTTCATCATTGACTTCAAGTTCATCGAACAAATGGGAGAGCTCATTAAAAACTTGTGTATTCAACGGGTTGACCGGCGGCCGATTGATGGTTACGATTGCGATTCTATTTTCTATTTCACACAATAAAAACTCATAGTTCATAGCTTAATCCTCCATTTTTTATTCATATTCATAAAATCCTGCACCTGTCTTTTTGCCCAGCCTGCCTGCTCTAACCAGCTGTTTTAGAAGCAGAGGCGGGGCATACTGGTCGTTATTTAATTCTTGTTTGAAATACTCCATCACATGGTAGCCGATATCGACACCAGCAAAATCCTGGAGTGTAAACGGACCCATCGGGTAGTTCAAGCCAAGCGTAACCGCTTTGTCAATATCCTCCGCGGAAGCGACACCTTCTTCCAGCAATTTGATTGCCTCAATGAATTGTGGAATCATAATTCGGTTGACAATAAAGCCCGGGGAATCCTTCTTTACTTCCACTGACTCTTTAGAAAGCTGCTTGGATAGCGCTTTCAGTTCGTTAACGGTTTCATCGCTTGTCCGATAGCCGCGTACTACCTCGACGAGCTTCATAAGCTGTGCAGGATTAAAGAAATGCATGCCTGCTACACGTTCCGGCCGATTCGTTGCGGAAGCAATCTCTGTGATGGACATGGAAGATGTATTGGTTGCAAGGATCACCCCTTCTGCAACGATTCGGTCGAGCTTAGAGAAGATCTCCTTCTTCAACTCTAAATTTTCGAGTACTGCTTCAATAACCACATCTGCTTCTTTCATGTCCTCGAGATGGGTAGTCGTTCGAATCCGGGCGAGTGCCTTTTGTTGATCTTCTTCCGTCATCTTTCCTCTTGCCACACTTTTAGCCATAAATCCATTCATACGTTGTATGGCATTGTCTAAGAAACGTTCCTCAATATCATGTAAAACGACTGTAAATCCATTTATTGCCGCCAGGTTTGCAATACCTGACCCCATAGAACCTGCACCTACAACACCAATTGTTTGAATAGTCATTCTCTTCCCCTGCCTAACTTTTAAAAATTTTCTGTAAATAGATTATATCCCTATATCGAATTTGATTGTACCTACACAATGTAGGAAAAACACATATGCTTTTCGTACAATTTTCAGGGTTAACTGGTACTGTTTCAAGTGCTGGCATTTCTTACTACAAATTTGGGCACTGGAGCTGGAAAATTCTCGAAGTCAATTCTGTATGCTTATCATTTAAAAAAGCTGAATTCTCCTGAACGAGGGAAAATTCAGCTTTTTCCATTTATTGTATTACCATAGATCTTGACCTATTTTATTCCCATACATCTCGTAAAGCTTAAGGGCCATCATTAAATTGAATCGTACTTCAGCATCATTTAAATCAGCAGATAGGAGTGATTCGATTTTTTCAAGTCGGTACAGTAGTGAGCTCCTATGAATATACAGTTCTTCTGCTGTATTTGTTACATTTCCGTTATTTTGTAAAAATACATGAAGGGTGTTGTACAAATCAATATTCTTCCCTTCCGAATATTTAATGAGAGGGCCAATCTGTTTCGTCATAAATAAATCTACGGCGAGGCAATGATCGAGCTGATGCAGGATGACATACGATCCTAAATCTTCAAACAGGGCGAAACCATTTTTTCGAAAGCGGCTGGCTAAAACGTTTAGAGCCTGTATAGCCTGCTGATAACTTATGTAATAGTCTTCTAGTGTATGAGTATTGCCGCCAATCCCTGCCAATACACTATAGGCAACAGGTGATACGTCAATCCATTTCTTGATGTGCTGATAGAACGATTCCCAAAATTGCTTGGGGCGGTTATGCTCTAAATCAATTGGCACAATCAAAAGCAGCTGCTCTTGATGGGAGGCAGCCAAAATCCCACTTCCCAGCTCCGGGAGATGCGATCTGATTAAATCCCAAATAAGGTTTTTTTTCGCCTGCTGTTCCAAAAGGTTTCCTTCTTTTAATTCTTCCTCCCCAAGCGAAATGGATAACACAGCGATTCGGTGGCTCCGGAAAAGATCCCACTGGTACAAGTTTGCATATTGCAAAATGCTGTCGCGATCTTCGATTTTTTCCGTCAACAATTTGCTAATAAAGCTATCTTTCATCTGCTCTTTTGTGTCTAGAACCAGCTTCTGTTTGATAAACTGGATGGAGCAGATGTTTCTGCCCAAATCAACCGTCAATTGATCAAATTCATCCATTTCTCCTCTAAGTCTACGGACTGCCAGATAGCCTAGTAAGCTTCCGCTCCCATTGATCATCCAGAATGAAAAGCAATATCTGACATCTTGAGGGTCGCTCACATGGAAAGCATCGGTAACTCTTTGTTTTCCTCGCTCTTCTCTTGCCAATTCAGCCAGTTGCTCGATGAGTTGGCTTCCAGCCTCAGTCTCATCGGTGTTATATGAAATTGGCTGCATAAACCTATTAAAAACGATAACGGAATCCTGAAACAAACGGCCAAGCATTGTCGTGATCCCTTCAAAGTTGTTATCTACGGCAGTTTCCTTCAGCAATGCTTGTTGGTAATCTAAAAGAAAATGGAGACGTTGTTTATGTTCTTTCTCACTATTATATAACCGGGCATTATCAAGTATCGTAGCGATGTGGTTCGCCAGCATCTCTAGTACTTTTAAGTCCTCTTCCGTAAAGACCCCTTCACGTTTGTTTTCAATATGAAGAACCCCAATTGTTTTCAAGTCGATAACCAATGGAACTGTCATTTGGCAACCGCTAATCGTCTCAAGAAATGGAAAATGTTCCTTGAGTACATATTTATCCTCAACCATAATTTTTGGCGGACGATCCATTTTTCCATATGAGGGAGGTTGAAAAACAAAGCAGTCTTCTTTCTCGTTAAAAAGATAAATACATGCAAAGTCAGCATTTGTTCCTATTCCAGCTTTGGAAGTTAACTCAGCTATATGCTGTTCTAATGGGGCATCAAGCGAAATGTTCTTACTAATCCATTCAAATCCTTCGATTTTTCTAAGCTGAGCTTCTTTTTGCCTTGCCACAGCCATAGCTACAGCGATGTCTTTTCCAAACTCCTCAAATGGTGTTTCCATATCCAAAAGAGGGACGTAACTCAAAAAACCAACGATACAAAAACCAAAATGCTGGATGTCGTCTTTTAGCGGGACAGTAAACCACGTCTTCACATCAGCCTTCTTCAAGATTTCAGCCAGGCGGCACACCATTAGTGAATCTGCCGTTTGGTACGTCAGGCTTTGAAATAAGAGTTTCGGAGAGCATTCATCGGAATAAAGAGGAAAGGATGAAGCTAAGGAAGACAAATTCCCGCTCCATGCTTTTGGTATAAACTTTTCCCCTTCATTTAGAATCACCGCTACAAAGTCGCAATATAGTGCCGAACAAAAGGAATCCGTTAAGTATTTGAGCGCCTCCTCTTCAGTATCAATCTTAATCAGCTGACGTGATGTAGTACGCAAATGATTTTCTACTTTTTTCATTAACTTATCCCTTTTGTTGTCAACCACAAACGATCCCCTCCTTTTTTGCCTTTTCTATCTATTGTAAAAGAAGAGAAGCATCATAAGAAAGGAAATATATGAAATTATTTCTATTTTTAGAATTTAAGACGGACATCTTTTAGCTTTTTCATACATTAACTAACGATTCCATTTGATAAAGTTAGTTATCCTCTCTTCTTTTCCAAACATTCTAAAATCCCGAAGAAATCTTTTCCCCGGGATCATGTAAAGATTATTTGGCTATCGTCAAATTTTCATTTTTCTCTTCTAACTGTTCTTTCTCTTTATAATAGTTTCCATGTTTCTCTTGAACGAAAAGCATTGCGATACCGCCAAGTACAGCAGCACTCGCAATCGCCGCAAAATTATATTGAGGCATCAGATTCATCGAAAGGAGAATACCGACGAAAGTAGGAGCGACAATACCGCCAACACGGCCAAAAGCCATTGTGCTGCCTATTGCTGTTGAACGCATACCACTAGGATAATATTGAGAAACAAAGGCGTTCGACATGTTTTGCAGCCCGACAGATGCAGCACCAATTACTGCGATGAAGATAAAGGCAAGAAACATACTGTTCGTGAACCCTATGAGAGATAATGCAATTCCTCCACAGAAAAACAATGGGACGAGTACCTTTTTAAAACCGATCTTATCCACCAATGGGCCAAAAACAATTGTTCCGACAATGGCGCCTATTTGCATGACAGCTGTGAACGTAAGACTTGAACTTAGGTCATAACCGGACTGCATCATAAGGCGCGGCAGCCATGTATTCATGGAATAAATCAAAACAAAAGCACTAAAACAGGAAATCCAGAACATGATGGTACTTGTCGCACGCTTTTCCTCGAATAGCTTTACAACAGGAGAACCAGGCTTCTTAGCTGCAGGCTTTACAAATTCGATTGCCCTTTCTGCTCCTAAATTCGGATCTATCTTGGAAATAACCTTTTTGGCATCCTCATCCTTGCCTTTCTCCAAAAGGAAACCAACGGACTCTGGAATGCTTTTCATTAAAAACGGAATAAACAATAACGGAACGCCACCCAGCCAAAAGACAGGTTCCCAGCCTGCTGTCGGAAGAAGCGACCTGCTTGTAAGCGCTGCCACTAAAGCCCCTACTGAATATCCACAAAAGATAAAAGAGACAATAGCCGTTCGAGCCCTTTTAGGCGAGAATTCTGTTGCCAAGGCAATGACATTAGGCATAACTCCTCCTAACCCAAAACCAGCGATGATACGGACAATGGCAAACATAAGGGGACCATTCGCGAAACCGGATAAGAATGTAAATAGGCTGAATACGAGTGTTGTTAACCATATGATTTTCTTACGGCCAATCTTATCAGCCAACATACCAAAGATAATAGCACCTATTGCTGTTCCTATCGCCGTATAGCTGCCTATTGCACCTGCTGTCACGAGTGATATTCCCCATTCCTTCATAAGAGAAGGAACAGCAGCTCCATAAATCACAACATCATATCCATCAAACGCAATCACCATGAACAGCCAAAATATGAACCAGATATGAAATGAATGAATACGGCTTCTATCAATCACATTCATTGGGTTGATTTTTTTCATCCTAAACGCCTCCTTTGTAGGAAAAAATTAAATTATTTCAAAGAATTCCGGATAAACCTTTCAAAAGTGAGCCCACCTTCCTTTTTAATATTCTGAATTTTCCGTATGTAAATTATATTAACTCCTATCAAAAACTGTTAGCCGCTTTTTGTAGGAAAAAGAAAATCAATTTTCGTTTATAATGTGGACTTACTCCATTTCATCATAATGATGGACCTATTGACTTAGACAAGCATATCCTTTAGTAAGAGAAAAAACACGCATTTAGCGTGTTCAAAAGTTCTTATCTTTATCTTTACATTGCAGAACGATGATTATAAACACCCTAAAGGGAATTAGTGATAAAACTTCATAAGTAGCACCTTCCAACCAGTATCATTTGTTCTATATGCCACAGTTATATGAGTATGGAGCAAAATCCGTAAAGGTCGTCGATAACTTGTGGAAACTATGACTAATACCCAAGGTACATGGTTTGCAAGCCCTGCCATTTTAGCCACACCATATGCAATCGAATAGACAAGTATTCTATGACATCTAATAATATGTGACGAATAGCTATCGGTGTCTTTAGAAAAAGTTTTTCCTCTCAGCCAAGGAAAAAGGGAGAAATGCTTCTGCATTCCTCCCCTTCTATCAACATCCCTTGTTATTGTTTCGGCTCAAGACCTACAAGACGGAGGAAGTATGCCAAATCTTTCTTCCCATTGCCTAGTGATTCTTTTGGCTGCTTTTTAGCAGGTGCATCCGGTCCCTTCGTTAAGAAGTTTTTCTCGACAAAACGAATATCTGTTTCGTCCACCACGCCGTCTTGATTGATATCTTGCGGCACGATCGATGGATCATTCGTACCATAGGCCTCTACGATACTTTGAATATCGTGGATATCAATCATGCTGTCGTCATTCACGTCACCAGCAAGACTTTTACCACCTAATCTAAAATGTTGCCCGCGCATCTCACCGTTTACAGAATATCCAGGAATGAACTTCTTCATCACTTTGAGATGCCCCGGAACATCGACAACAACTGTGTGTGCTTCATTAGAAGCTGGGATACCCTTAATCGTGTAGGATCCTCTATTATCAATTGTTCCCTTATATTTTTTACCTTTTGGGGACATCACATATACTTGGGCACCAATTTTTGTATAATCTCCTGCTTTCAAAGAACCGCCTGCTGTCAAAAATGCTTCCGGTAAGATGGAACCCTGTACTCTCGAATGCGTTGAAATAATGTTAAAGCTTTCCGTATTCAAATAAGAAATGGCAGTAGCTGCTGTTTGTCCCGCTTTCATATAAGACGCCTGCTTTACATCAAATATGGTAGCATTATCGTAATATGCATCACTTACTACTTTGAACGTGACATCAAGAAAAGGCATATCCCCGTCCAAACCGCTGAATCCATTTCCTGTCATGGAAGCGCCGAATTTCACCGTATTAGTGTAAGTTCCTTCTGTCACCACAGGTTCTTGCAACGATACCTCCAGGCCATTTTCCTTTGCATACTCGTTTGCCGCATTGTTCAGCTTCACATTCTCAAACTTAAACAAATCGTTCTTGAACCCTACTTGGAATTCTCCAGATACAAGCTGCTTTACATTATTGAGGCTAAGTGTCATCGTAACTGTATCGTCAATCTTCACGTCTTTCTTATCGTAACTAGAAGTTGCATACTCTGTACCTTCTTTTACGAAGACATAGTTTTGCTTATTAAATGTCGTTGCAATATCAGACGTATTCAAAGTCAAATGTAAAGGTTTTGTTGCAATATCATTTGCCTCAATACCGAATTTCACATCTCCATTTGCTTGGATTGGGAAGCTTCCACCTACCCTTCCAGAGTTTGCATAGTAATCCATTATGTTGGATGATTGATCAATGTTCAAGCCTTTGGATTTCAATACATCCACTGTCTCATCTTTAGCTGTTCCATGCAGCCATACTGCTTTCTGTCCATCTTCTTCCGTAAACATAGAGTCATTAACCTCGATCACACCTGGTTTTTTGTCCATATTCACTTCCGGTGCTGTATTGTCCACAATAAGCGGATTATCTACAACATACGATTTCCCTTCCTCATCGTGCCCAATCGTTTCCAGTATATAATCGCCTGCTGGAAGCTTCACAGGAAGATCGCTAATCGGCTTGGAAGAATCATTTGTAAATGGATAGACAGTACCCTTGAATGCTCCTATAAGAAAGGTTTCTCTGTCTATTAGTAACCTACTAGTGTCAGCTGTTCCTATAAAACCTACAGCTTTTCCTGTTTTACTGTCCTTGACAAGCACATCGATTGTTTGCATCGGACTATTCAACTTCATTATTCCGTGGACCGTAGTGCTTAAAAGTTCCCAGAAAGGTGTATTATTTGTTACAGATGGTGTACTCGTTTTTATATATTCAAATCCCTTTTCCGTCACCATGACAGCGAATGGGATTTGATATGTTTCGGCCGGATTGTTCGCATTCGTTACATGGATATATCCTTCATATCTGCCTTTCGCTGCACTAGAAGGAATCGTAATTTTCGGCTGCAGTTCCTGTGATTGTCCGCTTGCCACTGTAAGAGATGCCGGTACCTCAACTTGTATTCCATTCTTCACTGCATCTTGAATGCCTGTACGCTCGCCGTGATACTCCACTTCTACTTTAAAGGATTTTTCTTCCTTACCGTTGTTTTGAACAGTCACTTTTTTGCTTGCTTCAATTGGTTTATCACCTTGCTTAAAATGTCTGCCAAACATAATAGAACCTGTTTGTTCGTCAATTTCGACAACATTTCCGTTCTCAATATTTTTTGTTTTGTCTAATACTTTGATGGATGTATCCGTATGAACAGCTTGATACGCATCGATGCGCCCTGAACCCACTTCGTATACAGAATACTTTCCGTTCAAATCATCAGATGTATTCATAAGAGCCGCTTTTACATCGAAAGGTGTGTATTCTGGATGCTGCTGCAGGATCAATGCAGCTGTACCTGTTACGTGAGGAGTCGCCATCGATGTACCAGACAAGCGTACATATGCATTGCCGTAATAAATACCGTCTTGCGGATCATTGATGTATTCCGGTGCAGTAGAGAAAATTGAAACACCAGGAGCAACTACATCCGGCTTAATATCATAATTTCCGTTTACCGGCCCACGTGAGCTGAAATCAGCCAAGTGATCGCCTTCCGTTTTTGTATTGCTTAACGTTTCAAATTTGAAAGATACTTCGCCTAGCGCCTTTAACCGTTCACCATCCGCTTTTGACAGGCGGAAAGATGGAATAATACCTACCCCCTCACCTAAGTAGGCAGGTATTTGTCCGTCGACATTGTTATATACGATAACCGCTTTTGCTCCAGCATTTTTTGCATTTTTAATTTTTTCATCAAACGTAATTTCTCCGCGCTGAATTAACGCAATTTTTCCGTTAAGATCTTTCCCCGTAAAATCAGCAGGTTTACCAAGTCCCGCAAATACAATTGGTAAGGATTGTCCTTGCAAATCTTCTAACTTATCAGAAAAGTCCTTGCCTAATAGCTGCATATTTTCAAATTTTTCGTTAGATACACTTGCGCTGAATGTAGGAATGGACATGGAAACATCGCTTGCCCCTACTGAAATACCGAGAGCAGCCGTTCCTGGAGAACCGAGAGTTTTTTCGTTCGGTCCGGAGTTGCCCGCGGCAACAACAGTCACCACGCCTGAGAGCATGGCGTTATTTACAGCTACTGAAGTGGCGTATAAAGGATCATTTGTCTGGGCTCCAAGCGACATGTTGATGACATCCATGCCATCTTTAATCGCTTTATCGATTCCAGCAAGGATTCCCGCTGTATTTCCCCCTCCCCAAGGTCCCAATACTCTATAAGAATATAAATCGACTTCAGGTGCTACCCCTTTCACAGCATAATCCGCATTATTTTTCTTTTGAGCTGCAATCGTTCCCGCTACATGTGTACCATGGTTTGTATAGTACACTAAGCCTGGATATTCCGGCTTACCAGCTTTTATCCAATCCTCGTACGTTGTTTCCATCGGATCTGCATCGTTATCTACAAAATCATATCCGCCTTTATAAGCATCTTTTAAGTCAGGATGATTATAGTCAACACCTGTATCAAGAACACCGACTTTTATTCCCTTACCGGTAATGTTCTCGGCATGCAGCTTGTCTACGCCAATTTGAGGGATACTGTCTGCCATTTTCGGATCAATGGCTTCTTTCGTTTTTACCGGCGGTTCCACTTTTACCTCGTAATCTTTAAAAATACGTTTAACAACTCCAGATTGCAGCAACTCCTGCACTGCCACGCCAGGCAGCGTCATCGCTACACCGTTGATGGCGTTTGTATACTCTCTAGTGATGTTTACATCTTCTGCATTGTATTTGCTCACGTTTTTCTGTGATTTCAATGATTGCACATGTTCTTTAAAAGCTTTGTGAGATTCTTTTACTTTTTCATTCGCCGCAGAAGAAGATAGGTTCGTTCCTTTTGCCGCTTGCTTCATCACTTCAATTTTCGCTGGCACCTGTTCGAATTCAACGATGACCTTGACTAATTCCGGGCTATTCGTTTTAATGTCCGGTGAAATCGTAAAGTTTGGTTTGGCATCCAATTGCTCTAACGCTTTTCTTTGTTCTGAAGACAGGCTCTTTAGAATTTCCTCCGCATGATCCACTGGATTCAGTTCATAGGTGCTTTTCGCCAATACGTTATATGGAGTGCCTTGAGATAGTAACATGCCTACAGCTAATGTTCCTGTAAGGATCTTCCTTATTTTCTTTCTCTTCATACCGCATCCCCTTGTCCAATATAATTGTTCATAAAAAAATGAATGAATGAAACTAGCAAACTATGATTCTACATTTATCATCCCACATTTCTACTTTTCTGAATATTAAACATATGAAGTAAATTTTGCAGTTATTGGTTCTATATCAGAATAAAACAAAAGTACTACTCCGTGTCTTTTTATTTAATCATCATCTTATGCGTATAGATATAGCACCATGCACCGGGCATGAAAAAACCCAAGTGAATTATCCTCACTTGGGCCGCAATCGGTTTATTGTTGGAGAACCGTTACTTTTTTAGGTGTTGTTGTCACTTTAAAGCCGTCTTTTGACACTACATCAGCTGAGATAAAGTAATCTCCATTTGGAAGCTCCGGTTTAGGTGCCCATTTTGTATGAACTTCTTTTTCATTATTAAATTCAAACATATCGACTATATTTCCATTTATATCTTTTACATTAAATGTCCAGTCTGATCTGTTTTGGGCAAAGTAATCAATTTCTGCTGGAGTGTTTTTGTTTATATTTTTAGTCGGATATACACTTGAATTGGAAAGAACCATCCATTCGCTCATATATTTTTGATCTTGATCTCCCCAAACGGTGTAAGAGTGATTATATGCGTAATCCGCTCCAACTACAACAATACTTTTAGGTTCGGAGTTTAAGAGTAATGTAGTCGCATTTCCTGGTGTATAGTAATTTCCGTTAACCCAAACCATGGAAGCGGCATATCCACTTCCGTTTTCATTATCTGTGCCCTTCCAGGAAATTTCGTATTTTTCATCTTTCGGAGTTACCTTAATGTCTGTTACTTTAGGAAGTGTGGAATCTACTTTAACAGGCATTTTAACTTCTTGTGGTCTTGCACCTGGATAGTCTAATGTCGTTTTAATGACATATTGATAATTTCCTTCGGGTACAAATTGTCCAGACTCATCTTTCATATCCCAAGCATAAAGTTCATTGTAAGAAGTATCTCCAAATGACATAATATTTTTTCTGAATTTCCATGGTTGACCTGTATATTCACTGAAGTCACCTAAATACTTAACGATATTTCCTGATTGATCTTCGATATACATTTCTGTTTTTTGCAAATTACGTAAAGCAGTAAAGGAAGAATAAATACCGATTAGATGGAAGTTTGGCGAGATGGCAATTTTGTTAAGATCAAATGTGCCAGTAGTAGAATTATATCCCTTTGGATAACGTTCTGATGTGCCATCCCAAAGCGCGGTATAGCCTAAAAATGCATCTTTTTCCCATGCTGGAAGATCAATATTTTGCGGTTCATCCCATTTTCCATAGAAGCCCATATAAGGAACAGTTAGTGGCACTGCTTTATCCTGGTCTTTCGCTACTGGTACAAGACGAACAAATCCTTCTACAAAACTATTTTTCTTTAAGGAATCTGGTAAAGATACGTTAACAGTCAGCATTTTTGTTTGACCTGGTTTGATTTTAACTAATGCTCCTTTTTTGTCTGTTACGATAGTATCATTTACAGTGACAGTCGCATCATTAATACGTTCACTTGTTAATGTTAAATACTCTTTTGAATCTAGCTTCCCATCATTATCTAAATCAAATTCCTTCAATTCAGTCTTATCTTTCAGGACATCTACATAAACATTGTATTCAATATCATCACTATTATTTTTAGCTTTAGGGGCATCTAATGCTTCCATTTGTAATTTAAAGCTTGTATTTTGACCAATTTCCTTTAATGCTACTGATCCTGCTTGTTCTAAAGGTGCGTTTCTATTAGTAACAATAACAGGTGTATTAATTGCATTTTGAATCTGCATTAAACCTGACCCTTGTACACGTGGAGAATATGGCACTTCTCCATTTGTTCTAGGATCCATCACAATATTCGATGTATTCATTAAAGCCAGTTTTGCCTTTAATACCGTATCTTGTGAATGTGTTAAGCCTTTTTGATAAAGTGCCTGCAATAACAATGCCGAACCGCCTGCCACATGAGGAGCTGCCATCGATGTACCGCTCATAATTTCATAATCATTTCCGGGTACAGTCGAATAAATATTTCCACCAGGAGCAGAAATCTCAGGTTTAAAATCTAATGTATGTGGTGAACCAATGGATGAGAAATAGGACATCGTGTTTTTGTTTGCATTATCGACCCAAGTATCGCCTGCTAATTTCATCTTTACAATTTGATTATTCGTTAGTTTATTAATTAGTTCTTGCCCTGGAGCCTTACCCGTTGTAGCAGCTGGAATTGAAAATTCACTCAATCTCAGATATGGATAATCACCCATGCTATCTGGTGGTATGATGATTGCTGCTTTTGCTCCAAATTTTGCTGCGTTAAACTGAATAAAAGAATAAGAAGTATATTGATTCAATAATTTTGCTACGACAATTTTCCCTGCTACGTTTTTACCATTACTAGTAAAGTCAGCATTCTTGGAACCTTCGCCTACAAATACTAGCTCGTACTCTTCATTCGGATTTAAAAAATTTGAGAGTTTAAAGTTAGGCTTTCCAAATTGAGTTTGATCTTGGAAAGGAAGCTTTAAACCATTTGTTTCTGATAAAGTATTTAAATGCATTTGTGTATTTTCATAAGAAGCAACTGATAAAGCATATGGACCTACAGATGGCTCACTAACTGTTCCAATATCAGGATTTTCTGCATATGGACTATAAGCAGATGGAAATAATAAATTATGTTTAGTACTATAAGCGGAATTACCAGCCGCTACTACAACAAGTGTACCTTGTTCTGTCGCAACTCGAATAGCTTTTTGTATCGGATCATTTTCTTCCCCTACAAAGCCTGCATCAGAACCTAAGCTCATGTTTATCACATCTGCACCCATTGTTACTGCATGCTCTATTCCAGCAATAATATCATCCTCATAGGCTCCGCCACCTTTATCGGAGAACACCTTCTCAGCTAAGAGTTGAACACCTGGTGCAATACCCTCGATTCCGCCATTCGTTTCGTCCCCGTCTGCTCCAATTGTTCCAGCAACGTGTGTACCATGCGAACTTCCATTTCCTGCAGGAATGACATCAGTATCATCGTCAGCCCAATCATAACCTGTTGGGACTTTATCGGAATACCAAACATCGTTTACAGCTGTTTCATCCAATTTACTTTTAATTCCACTTTGAGTTAATTTCTCTTTTGCCTTTGCTTTATCAGTTAATGTCATATCTTGATGTGTATAATCAATCCCTGAATCTACGACCGCGACTACTAATCCCTCACCTTTATAGCCATATTGTTCCCATACTTTTTGAGCTTGTACTAATTCTTTACTTGCAGCCATTGATTCCTGGAATGTTCTAGCAATATGGACATTCACAACCCCAGGAATAGACTGGATTTCTTTTATATTTTGAAACTCTGTTTCTATACTAAAACCATTAAAACTTTCGAAAAAGCGTTGTTTTACTTTAGAAGGAGAATTTGATTTAGACCTATTTTTCTTCGATATTTCTTCAATTACTTTGTCTTGTTTTTCCTTAAACAAAGATTTTTTGTTTTTTGGAGAAAGGTCAGTAGCTGTTGGTTGTTCAACTTCAACGATGAAACGAACAGTATCATTCGGTTTATGTGCTTCAACTAAACCTTCTTTTTTTACGTCTTTATAAAGTGAATCATCTTGACCTGTTTCGATCTTATCCTTATCAAAAAATAATGGTCCTCCTTCTTCCACCATTTCTTCAACCATTTGCGACTCAGCTGGCATATCATCACTTTCTGCAAAAACGGTAAGTGATGTAAATAATAAGGATGTCATCGCGGCTGTGGTCATAACTTTCCATGCTTTCATTTTTCTTTTTTTCATTCACAAATCACCTCATCTTTTAAAATAATGAAACTAGTAAACTATGATTCTATCTTTATTATCTAGTATTTTTAAATTTCCAAAAATTAATCAAAGGTAGTAACTTTTACTGCTATTGGTTCTATACCAGCATAAAACAAAAGAACTATCCGCACCTTATGAAGGTGCAGGATAGTTCTATAAGAAAACGGCACAAGTTGATTTCGAACGGCATAAATGACTGCCTGTGAACGGCTTTTTACATTCAGCTTTTTAAAAATCTTATTGATGTGAATTTTGAAGGTCAGCGCACGCCATAAGCCTTAATCAGAGTCTGTTCAACCTTGCTGCCGTTTGCATCCCATCCTTTGATGCGCAGTGACACGTAGCCGGATGCTGGATTTTTCACCGTCACAGTGTAGTGACCACCTTCGATTTTCTGCACCTTTGCAGTACTCCAAGTGTTGCCATCGTCAGTGGATACTTCAGCCTCAACCCCACGAATGTCTGGAGTAGCACCGGATTGAAGTACGAATGATAGATCGAAATGGTCGGTGATCCCACCTTTTGCCTTATTCTCCCCATCAAGCTTAAAGTCATATCTCGGCCACAATAATGCTAGGTCCTCTTTCCCATTCGCAGGTCGAGCGGACTTGAACGTGAACGTAATATCGCTTGTAGTAGACAGTGGTGACCACTTAGATTGCTTGGTGTCCATATAGACAGTGTACGTCGCTGGTTCAGGGCTAACATCCAACGGCCTTGAAGTCGAGAACCATTTATCTGCTTTAACAAGGTTCCCGTTCTGGAACAATTTCACATTCGAATCGTCGACTGGCAAGTAGAAATCACCCCAGTGGGTAGGTTCACTATCACCAAACTCATGATTTTGAATGAAAAATTTGTCTCCCTCGCGGTACGCATTCATGTACTGAGACTGACCGATTGCAGCACCCAACCAAGTCTGTTCACGTTTATCGCCCGGCAGATAGTTCCACATTGCATCACTCACGTGTTGGCCAATAGCAGTTATGACTGGATAGACCGTTTGAAGCCAACGCATTTTCTCCATTCTCGGGAACTTGCTGCCAGTAGAGTACCACTCTTCCCTATCTAGTGGAGTGTCGATCCATCTCACTACATTAGTGACCATAACCTCGTTCGGGCGAATAGGCGATGTCGTCTCGCCAACGTATTTACCTTTGGTGCCACGGTAATGGTTCATTACCACGGCAGAGTTTTCTGCCGTCACTTCTTCAACAGGTTCTGCAGGGATTACACCTGGCCAACTCAACTGGATGTTGTATACGTACGGGCTGTTGGCGATTCCCTTCAGTTTGATTAAGGTTGGGCCGTTCGCGATTCGGTTAAGAAATGCCGTTCCATCTTCCTGTCCAAGTGTATAGGCAGGGATGGCGATGTTATCAGCTATAAGTACGCTAGCAGCGTATATTCCTGTTCTGTCGTTAACGAGGACTACCGCTTCTGCACCTGCAGCTTGCAAAGCCTTAATCTGTTGGGCAGTAGTCTGATTTGCATCACGGGTGACAACCGCAAGCTTACCACTGATGTCCTTGCCGCTTATGTCCTCCGGTAATGCCTTACCTACGTTTACTGCTTTTAGGTTCCTAGTGCCGTCTAATCTAGGTACAAAGCCTACTGGTTCTAGTGGGATGGATCCGCCTAACCCGTCATATGATGCCTTGATGACAGGGGCATACCTGCGCTGGTCGAATTCAAACGAAAATGTTCCTTCATCAGCCTTCAATGGCTCTGTCGGCACTGCATAAACGTGATCCCAAATAGCGCTACTCGCTCCCAACATGTAGTCAACTGTGCCTTTGTCCATAGCTCTGCGGTAGCCGATATGCCATCCACCCTGCTCAGACTCCTTAGGCGTCGAGATCTTGACCTCCTTACCCAATCTGGCATCTAGAGTAATTGTCTTATCCTCCTTATACTTCAGCTCCAACAGAGGCTCACCAGCAAGGGTATAGTCCTGGGTTCTTATTCCGGTCTCGTCAAACGTTTTTATGACACCCATCACCGAATAACGCCCTGGTTGCAAAAGGAGGGTGGTGTCTGAACCACTTGTAGGGTAAATTTGCGTAATTTTCCCCGTATCGAGGTTGGCAGCAATGATTTCACCTATGCCCTTTTTTCCGTTTCGGTCAATCGTTTGAAGATTTACTCTAACTACTGGTTCAGTCTTAGTTGCACCAATAGTTGTGTTGATTGTTTGGTTGTCACTTGAAATAGCATTAACCACAACTTTATAATCCTGAACATTGCCAAGTGCTGGATTAAATGTCACTTTTACCTCACTGCTACCATGTGCTGGCACCGTGACCGTTGACTGATTCAGTGTGAACATTTCAGCAGGCGCTGCTACTAAATTTTCACCCGTTGCTGTCAAAGCAAGATTCAATGTCACATCCTGATCAGATGGGTTAACATATTTATAGGATTTTTCGACCGGCTTATCATCTACCATAGCAGGTCCCATACTGACGACTGCAGGACTGCTAAAGACGTTAGCATCTAAGGCTTTCACAACATCTACACGTCCGCCCCCCTGCTGATAGGGTGTATAGCGAGCATTCATTACACCTGTGCCAGCTAAAACCTGTTTGATCTGATCTCCCGTCCATTCCGGGTGTCTTTGTTTTAGAATGGCTGCAGCACCGGCAACATGTGGTGTAGCCATTGATGTACCGTTGGCCGAAGTGTAGTTATCATCGATTGGGGTACCCATGTTAGTGCCAGCAGTACGAGCCGCTATGATTCCTACTCCTGGTGCCGTAATCTCCGGTTTCACTCTATAATTATTGATAACCGGACCGCGGCTTGAGAAGGCAGCTAAAAATTCAGTTTGGGATTTATCAACTGCCCCAACCGTCAATGCTTTTTCTGCCGCCCCTGGCGATCCTAAAGTACTCTTCCTTGATCCTGCATTTCCTGCAGCAATGACAAACAATGTGTCACTAGTTTCGCTCAAATTGTTGACAGCTTGACTCATTGGATCCGTGCCATCGCTCGGAGTATTCGTACCAATGCTCATACTGACGATATCAGCCTTTTCCTGAACAGCCCATTGCATACCAGCGATGATTCCCGATTCAGTACCATCACCTTCATTACTAAGCACTTTCCCCACTAGAAGCTCTGCAGCTGGAGCTACCCCCTTATTTTTCCCGCCGGAAGCGGCGCCAGATCCCGCGATCGTCGAAGCAACATGCGTACCATGCCCGTGGTGATCGACAAAATCTTGACCCTCTATGAAGCTCTTTGCTTCTTTGACAATATATTCATTATTAGAATTTTTAAAATCAGGATGATTCGGATCGATTCCAGTGTCCAGGACAGCCACTTTCACACCTTTACCATCATATCCGGCACCCCATGCTGTAGGCGCCCCAATTTGTGGAACACTCTTGTCAAGTAAAGCATGTACCGGTTTGTCCAACCAAATCTTTTTAATACCTTCCGTTAGCTCAGGCTCAGGCTCAGGCTGAGCTTGCTTTGTATTTGCCTGTCCATCAACAGCATCCCAGAATTTCTTGGCGTGTTTTTTATTCGTTTTTACTGCGACGGCATTTACACTAGGAAGATCTACTGTTTTCATTGCTCCTGTAGTCACAGTTTCATCGACGGATTCGCTTACAGCTGCATCATTTCCAGATTCCTCTGTGACAATCAAAGGAATACTTGACTGATGAGAGTCATCGTAGCCATACTCAATCAATTTCGTTATGTTAAACAATTCCTCATCCATTTGGCCAGCTGCCAGAAATGGTGTCGCTTCATCGGGAATCAAATAAGTGTCACCATCAATAGTTTTTTGAGTAAATGAGACTGAAGTGCCGTCCTCACTAGGTACAAGTGTGCTCACTAGATTTCCGTCACTATATTTTTCTACCGTTACAACGTCACCGGTGACAAGGGTAATCTTGTGCATATCGACTTCTCGGGAATTCTCCTTCGGCTGAGGCGCCTGAATAGTAGGCGTTTCGGCGTTGGTATCATCAGCAAATGAATCCACCGTACTTGTTCCCAAAAGCACTGCAGTAGTCAAGCATGCAGCCATTACATTAATGATTTTTTTCTTCCTTCTTTTCCCCATCAAAACTCTCTCCCAACTAAATTAGTAAATTAATGTATTTGTAAAAATGTGAAGATTTCGTACTGGTGACTTTCTTGCAAAATAATTAATTGAATGGTCTTTTCAAAACTTTTTCATCATGAATAATTTAAAAGATATTAAGCTGCTTCTTTCATTTCATACATCTGTTTGTGAATACGATATGGCCGGCATCCTTTCCAATACACGAATAATAAGAGAGTAGATCATAGCTTCATAATTTAGTTTCAGTACCGCCACGATCGGTCTTTTTGAAACAGTTAGAACGAAAGGCGTAACATCAATCATTTCAAAAATCCAACCGCATTTTTCATTTGGTGAGTGAGGTAAATATGAATCATGTTATAAGCCGCTGTGGTCACTACTTTTAAAGCCTTCATTTTTCTTTTTTTCATAAACTTATTTCTACAGTAAATATTAATAAACGCCTTGCACCGAATATTTAGTACGGTTAGACATATATCCCCCCTTATTTGTTCTTACAATATGAAGCTATAATTCTATTTTATTTTCTTCTATTCCGACTTTTCTGAAAATTAAACAAAGGATGTAATTTTTCGAGCTAAAGGTTATAGACCAATAATACAAAAGGTTTATTCCTTGCCGTCTCAAGCAAATTCGAAAAGCAAATGCTAAATTCATTAAAAACATACAGCTAAGGTTTTAGAAGAATATTCCTATCAGCCTCACAAACAATCAAGCTGGCAAATCTATAAACTTGCCATATTCTTTAATAAATGCTAACTCCGCTTTTTCTCTTTCTTCATCTCTTCAATCGAGGTGAAGGAAGTCCATTAATCGCTGGGCGCTGGGGCTAGACGTTGAGAAACTAATCTTCAAAGTTATCCACAATGCGAAAATCTATAATTTCCTAACGATGAAAAAGAGAGAAACGCTTGCGTTCCTCTCCTTTTTACTTCTATTGTTTCGGCTCAAAACCAACCAGGCTCAGGAAGTATTCCAATCCTTTATTGCCGATGGTTTCTTTAGGTTTCCTGTTTGCTGGCGCATCCGGCCCCTTCGTTAAAAAAAGAGGTAAACAGATTCCTAATAGAATCTGTTCTTATGCAGCCATTCCAAATAGATTATACATTTCTAAATGCTGTATATAATTTTTTAAGAGACGGTAAACATATCCTTTGCTATAGGTGTTTTTACACCTTCCTCTTTACCAACTAAGTTTACCAAGACGATATACTCACCAGGTTCTACACGTTTTCCATCACATTTATAGTCCCAAGTTCCTTCCCATTTCCGGGCTTCACCAGGAGCAAAATTCACATATTCAATAGCTTGTGTAAAAAATCTGTCTTTAGAGTATCGATACACTTCTTTTCCCTCTGGATTAAGCACGTGAATATCGTATTGTTGACCGGTTCTAAAGATAAAAATCTTTTCAGAATCAGTATTATTTAGTAACGTAATGATAAACTTTACACTTTCTGAATTTTCCCAAGCATGAACAGACAATTTAACTTCTTTAATTTCCAAGTTTCCTGACACCTCTTTCGTCTTAAATAATGAAACTTAAATTTGCACCCCAAGCTATAAATCCAAAGTTTTTAACCCATTCCCCCATTTTTTTCTCCAATGTCACGAACAAAAGTTTGATACCAAACGAAAGTTAGGTTTTCCATATTGAGTTTGTTCTTTAAGAAAACGGTACAAGTTGATTTCGAACGGCATAAATGACTGCCTGTGAACGGCTTTTTACATTCAGCTTTTTGAAAATCTTGTTGATGTGAATTTTAACGGTCTTATCACTGATAAATAAGGCTTCAGCAATTTCTTTGTTACTAAGACCTTTGACCAACTCAAACAGTATCTCTTTTTCACGCTCAGTTAGCATATTTTCATTTGATTCAGATTTCGTTTGTTGGTGATGATAGGTTATCAGCTTTTTGGTCATGCGAGGATGAATCACAGAATCTCCTTGTGATACCATTCGAATCGCTGCTACTACTTGTTCAGATGATGAATCTTTCAATAAATAGCCATCCGCACCAGCCTTTAGCGCCTCCATCAAGTATTCATCATGTTCATACATCGTCAGAACGAGAACGCGGCAATCCGGATACTGACTTTTCACGAGTGACGTAACCTCAATTCCATTTTTCCCAGGGAGATTGATGTCCATCAAAATACAATCAGGTTTACACTCCTCTACTTTCTCCAATACCTCATCCCCGGAAACGGCTTCTCCTGCAACTTGGATGTCAGTTTCGAGATCCAGTATACTCCGAATTCCATCACGCAAAACCGTATGATCATCCACTAGTAATATGCGAATCATGATAATCCTCCCTTGTTTCTGAGTTTGGAATTAACAATATAATTTCTGTACCTTTTCCTGGTGAACTATCAATCTGAAGGGTAGCACCCAGCTGTTCAGCTTGTTCATTCATCTGCAATATACCATAATGAGGCTCATGCTTTGTTTTAATCATGGATTCAAAAAGGGAAAAGCCAACCCCGTTGTCTTTCACTTTTAAAAGCACATGTTCACGTTGATAACTTAGGAGAATGTCAACTTCGTCCGCTTTCGCATGCTTTACAATATTCTGCAAGCTTTCCTGTAAAGTATCGAAGATGACTCGTTCTTTTGTAAAACTGAGTGTTCGTGAACGGCCCCTTTCATGATATTTAATCTCTAGATCATATTCTTGTTTTATCGATTGAATTTTATTTGCTATTGCTTGTTTTAGCCCTAGCCTTTGAGTAGGATATGGCTTTAAAGCATAGATAGAATAGCGAACTTCCCCTAAACCCTTCCGTAATTTTTTTATGCTTTTGTCTACCACTTCTTGCATGTTTCCTGATTGATCTGCAGACTGCCTCAAAGCAGATTCAAGTTGAAATATGACCCCGGCTAATACTTGTGCGATTCCATCGTGAATTTCCCTGGCAAGTCGATTTCTTTCTTCCAGAATCATCCGTTTTTCCTGTTCGGCGACGAGCGAACGTGTTTTAAGCAAACTGCCCAATTGATTGGCAAAAGTAGATAAGGACTGTATATCTTCGGTAATAAAACTCGCTCCCCTGCTTTTGCCTGCAACAAATATCCCTACCAATTCATGATTTACCTTAAGGGGCAGATAGACAAGGGAACGGATGGCATCTTCAAATACTTCATCTCCCGGAGCCATACCTGTTTTCCAATCAGAAACAACAAAGGTTTCGGATAGCTCTTCAAAATTCGGATGGAGATCAGAGGGGCTTGAACGATTGGAATGAACTTTTCCATCTTTTAGCAGAATCATCCAGTTTCCTTCATCTTTTGTCCATAAAGCATACGCCTGTATTCCCAAGAATCCTTTAAGTGATTGTTTCATCTGATGTAAGTTTCCGGCCGACAGCCCGTGACTTAACTCCGTCGTAATGGTAAAAAGGTTATATAATCGTTCTTTTTCAATCCGTATTTGCCGAATGAAGGAGCTGAGGATGCAGATTGCTACAAGCGGGAAAAAGAAGAACAGAACGGTAACTCCACCCAATTCTCCGCGATATCGGTGTTCTAAAATATATATAAGGGATGCGTAACATAAACAAAAACTTGCACTCAATAATAGTAATATATTTTTCTTGTACCACTGTCCTAGTGAATATGGCTGAGGAAGAAGCACCATTAAAAAATCATATAAAAGGGTGTTGATCAGGCAAAAAAATACAGTAAATAAAAGCAAGCTTATTAATTCTTCATATAAAACTGGAGGGTTCAACTCGTTAATAAAAAAAGAAATACATTCATTGGAAAACCATTCTGCCAAAATGATGCTAAAAGCAAATTGGGTGCAATTAAATAGTGTCCTTTGCATTGGCAAGCGGCGAAGGGTATGAGTAAATACCATTGCACATACACAAGCAACAACTGTTACATGTATACCAAACTCCCAATTCATTGGATAAATAAGCGTAAGGCTGAGTGTAATCCCTCCTCTTCCAATTCGGATCGGAAAATACTCAGTAATCCCCATAAACACAGCTAACAGCAAAAGGATTATCGGTTCAGAAGGCATCTCACTTTTAAATATGGAAAAGATAATAGCAATTACACCAAGAAAGGAAATAGAATAAATATAAAAACTCGCTATTCGTTCCCTCCTAGTAATAGAGTCTACCCTTTTCAAAACTGCACCTCCCTTTATTTCAAAGAATCTATTATCCATTATTATCTAATAAAAAACCGGCACTGGCAAAATGGAAAAATATCCACTAGCCAATCACCGGCTGCATGCTCATCCAAAAATGGAAAGCTACTATTATAGTATAATGCCTATTTCTTTATTTGCCTGCTCATCAAATGTTATAATTTGTAAGTACCTTTTGCTTTAGATGTATAGTACAAAAGATATAGACAGAATCCCATTAAGCTAAGGGGTTCTTTAAGAATGCTGGAGACTGCTTATTATTTTAGTTTTTGACTCACGAAACCTATAGATTCGTTTCTAAGCAACTTGATAATTGGAGGATTCTACTAGATGAAATCTGAAAGTATATCAAAACATTTCCAAACATTAACTCGGCAAAGAGATCCAATCATGCTCAAAATACAATCACTGCCACAAGAAAAACTATGGTATCGAAAAGAAGAGGGAAAATGGTCTATAGGAGAGCATATATATCACTTATATTTAATTATAAGAATGCTTAAAGTTGCTACCAAATTTTCCTTAATACTTATTCCATATGCCAAAATAAAAAGAAACACACCATATGCAACTGAAATACATGATATTTATGCTGAATTTAAAGAGAAAAAAGGAAGAGGGATGAAAGCTCCTTGGATTTTAGTCCCCCCCAAAAAAATACGCTTCTCTATGGATGGGATAGAATTAGAGCAGCTCCTGTTAAACGAAACAAATGATATGAAAGCATTAGTTAAAAAAATTGATGAAGATATTGCCGGACACATTGTGTTTTTAGATCCATTAGCTAAGTATCCTAACCTAATTCAGGCTATTCAACTACTGGCTATACATGAAAAACACCATTTTATAATTATTGAAAATAACTATAGAATGGTGTTTGAATCTAGTATGAAAATTTAAGTTACTTTTTATTTTCCATAGAATTATAGGGAGGGTTCTTATGTTCCGAAATTTTCAAACGAACTAAGAACCTTCTAATTTTACAAAGAATCTATTATCACCATTAAGTGTTTCCACAGTATTTATAGCCCAATTCCTGGCCGATAGTTAAGGAAGTTTTCGAATGCAAACCCCCTCACTTCTTCCTCCTTAAAATGCTTTAACAGTTCATTAATGAGATTTTGACTCATAGAGGCATCTTCTAAATTCGTAACAAAGGTAGAGATTCCGTCGAAATCAGAACCAAAGCCAATTTGTTTCACCCCTCCTAATGAACAAAAATGATCAATATGGTTCACAAGATTGGAAATGGCAGCCTCGCCAGATTCTTTTACAAACGGAGGATAGTAAACAACATGAATCTGACCGCCTTTGGCAAACATCGCTTTTGCCTGTTCATCCGTTAGGTTTCGCGGATGATTGCATAATGCCCGCGCATTGGAGTGACTTGCAATCGGATACTTGGCTAATTCAATGACTTCCCAAATCCCTTTATCACTTAAATGGGACACATCTGTTAGGATTTGATGCTCGTTATTAAACTCAACAATCTCTTTTCCAAACAGCGTCAATCCCCCCCCACGAGGCTCGCCGGCACCGTCTGCTGCAAGATTCGCTTGGTTCCAGGTCAGACCAACGGAGCGAACCCCCAGCTGATAGAGAATATGGAGCTTCGCTAAATCATTGCCGATGGCGTCAACACCTTCCAGCGTTAACATTGCACCAATCTGACCAATTTTAAGCCGATCAAAATCAGACCATTCCTTAATATGAACTATGTCCGGATTTTTCCCAAGCACTTCCTTATAAAAATAATCGATTTGCTCGAGAGCAACTTGAAATTTTTGATCGCCCTTAATATATGGTTCTATAAAAATCGCAAAGCATTGTACCTTGATTTTACCTTGTTGTAACCGTTTTTTATTTGTATGTAATTCGGGTGAATCCGAAAATCGTAATGCCCCGTTCGCTTCTTGGAGCTTCAGCAAGGCGTCACAATGAAGGTCGATGATATTCATATTTAAAAAACCCCTTTTTATTAAATTTTACCATAATAAAGGGACTTGGTGAAAAAATTACCTAGCCCCATGATAGTTACTAATTAAAGTTGTTCTGCCATTTCTTTTACCTTCGGCAGCACTTTATCCCAAATGTCGGCACTCGCATCTCTGTATTTTTCTCCATCCGTCATTGCAGAGAAATCTCCCTGTAAAATATGAAGTTTCATCTTTCCATTTTCCTCAGACAATTTAAAGGTGATGCCGTCCTCTTCCGTAACCGGCGGCCTTTCCGGGCTTCGAACATCAAATACGGTAAAGCGAAGTAGTTTATATTGCTGGACAGCAGTTACATTCCCTTCAACGATCACTGTATCGTCCTGCCCCTTCCAAAATACGGGACTTCCAAGTTCCCAAGTCGATTCGAGGTGAAACTGCGGACCGCCGCTTGAAAACTCCAGCGCCCATTGTTTATTATACTCACTAATTGTAATAACGTCCCATACCTTCGAAGCCGGTGCATCGATTTCAATCGTTTTGTCTACAAAAAGTTTGTTCCTCATATGTACCTCCCACTTTAATACCTTAATGATAAAAGTTATTCCCATTATATCTTAAGGAAAAACATCACAACAATTTAATTAGCCTATCTTAAGCGCAACTACTAGTAATGTCTTTTCTGACTTACCGAATGAAGAAGAGCAAAGTCGACTAGCGGCTGGCTGATCCTCGAAAAAGCTAACGTTTCCCCTTTGAGCGAGGTATCGTTTCCGAAGGTTACTCTTGTGGAGCTGGACAATTCTTAAAGTCGAAATTTCGTCTCTATTAAAAAAATATCCCCTCGCCATTTGTTCAGAGGGGAATGTATACTTATTCTAGTTATTTGTACTAATTGCACCTTTCTTTTCTCGGAAGAGCACATGCTCAAGCAATAAACAAAATATTAATCCGACGAGCAGTCCATTGGCGACGATGTTCCGCAGCCATGGTGCAACACTTTCAAATGCTTCAGTGGGCATAAACATCATGCCAATTCCGACCATTAACGATAGTCCAATCACGAGTAAATTTCGCGATGACGGTTTCTGCCCCATAAGATCGCGAATCCCAAAGCCCATCATTTGTGAAAAAGGAATAAATAAGGAAGCATAGGCAACCTCTAATGGCAGCGTGGATAAAAATTCAGCGATATAGGGGAAAAATCCAGCAGCCATAATTAAGACCGCACCGATGACAAGCGGTCGTATCTTTTTAATTCCTGTTGTCGTAATAAACCCCGCCGAAACGGACAAAGGAACAACCCCGACCACTGAAAATAAACCGGAAACGAACAAGGTGATCCCGTTTCCTAATATACCCTTTTGATATTGTTTTGGCTTTACTTCTTTTTCCAAAGCGATTCCCACAACTAAAATGCCCGCAATCACGTTCGAAATAAGAACTACCGATGTAATAATGGATGTTAGTACAATCCCGACATCAAATTTTGGGGTACCCCAGTCTAATAATTGGGGTACCATAAACCAGCTTGTTGGCTCATAGGTCTTTCCAAGGTGAATTAACCCAAAGAAATGAAACAGCGACCAGCCAGCAACAATACCGATGAACGGTCCCATGCTCTTCCATATTCCATTTGCTTTTAAGGAAATTAATAAAATAATGACAATTTCAGTGAAACAAATCAATGCAATTTTCCCATTTAACTGGCCTGTCGCAGTGATTCCAAGCATACTTTTAAAAAATGAGCCGCTAAGCTGAGCAACCAAGAGAATCAAATATACACCTGTTACAATCGGCGTAAATAGATTACGAACTTTTTCAATAATCGGTAAAAATCCTAAAATGGCTAAAAATATACCAGCGATGATAAGTCCCATTTCTAATTGCTGCAGTAAAAGCCCCTGCTCACTTGGAGCACTCATCGTGCCAAGCAAAATAAAGATTGCCCACCACATCCCTGCTGCCCCTTCGACAACAGGCAGGCGATGGCCAATAAATAGTTGGATTAACGTTGCAGCACCTGAAACAAATAACATTCGCTGCATAAAAGTTGAAATATCTGCAGGAGACATATGAAAGGCCGCTCCAACTACAACCGGCACAGCGATGATATTCGTTAGCATAAAGACAGCCCATTGAATGCCCTGAACCCCTGACAAAAAGCCGTTTTCTTTTCTAGTTAAGTCATTCATTCATAAAACACCTTCTTTTTTATAGAACAACTGATTCCTGCTTTTCCACTTTTTTATTATAAAACCGATCGAGAAAATGTCCATTCGTCGAGGCAAGCACCTGTTGAAAAAGCATTCCTAAAACCACAGGCACAGCAACCGCTGCCGGAAAAAAGGATACTGCTAGAACCGCACCGGCACTGATATTTCTCATTCCACCTGAAAAAGTCAGAGTAATAACCGTGTCTCGATCCCGTTTCATCAACCTCCCTAAAAGGAAGGAAAACAAGTACCCCGTCAAGGCGATGAAAAAAACAGTTAACGTAATACCGACAAGTTTCAGATTGACATTTTTCAAATAGGGTGCAACAACTGATCCGTTGAGCATGACGACAATGCCGATGCTCATTTTTGAAAAAGGAGCTAGACGTGTGCCTAGTTGGTCATTAATTTTCCCCTTTGTTGCCTGGTTTAACAACATACCGATTACAGAAGGGATGACAATCATGCCTAATAACCCTTTCATTATATTAATGAAGTCCAGTTCAACCCTTTGACCGACAAATAACGAAAGTGAAAATGGAACAAGGATTTGCGAAAGTAATGTATCTATTAAGATAATTGATAAGACCAAGGGAATGTTACCTTTGTAGATCGAAACCCAAATGAAGCTTGTGATGCCTGTTGGGATAACCATGCCTAATATAAGCCCGGTAATCGTGTAAACATCACCAGAAAAGGCGATATGACCGACTCCCCAAGCCCAAAGAGGCATCAGGGCATGCAGGATCAACATCGCCAAGAAAATAGGAAACGGATGGATCATGACCTCCTTTAATGATTGGAAATTAGAACTTAAGCTTCCGGCGAAGGTCATAAAAGCAAATATCCAAGGGATTAAGAAGGAAAAATCCTTCAAATAGGCACTGAGCAGCACACCTATTACCACACTAACCGGAGTGATAAGGGGCATGATTTTTTCTAGTTGCTTATTTAACTTTTGCAGCATGTCAGGTTTCTCCCTATCAATCTTCCAGTGAATTCTTATATGCCTTCCACGCCGTAAGACCTCCATCCAATACAGTCACATGATAATCGTAAGTATCTAGGATGGCGGCACATTTAGATGCAGAATTACCAGTTGTGCAGGTCACGATGATTTCTTGATCTTTCGGTAAGGATAGCTGAGCATCTTGTTTCTCGTCCAGTTGAAAAATATTAGTTTTTGGAAGATTACGGCTTTCCTTTATGTGAAATTCATTGAATTTTTCTTCCGCCCGGACATCCAGTAGAAGTACCTTTTCACCACTTTTCAGTCTTTCATGGAGTTCTTTCGGTGTGATTTTTTTGTATGTCATTTTGTGCACCTCCATTACAAAGAATAACACAATTATAATTAAAGGAACGATAAAATACTTCGGAAATCGAAAAAAATATCGAATTGGAATTTTTGATCAATAAATTAATGTCTCGGTGCCCAGAGCATGACCGAAACACCAATTAAACAAATAAAGGCACCAACCCAATCGTATGTATCAGGTGTCTTTTTATCAACTACCCATCCCCACAATACTGCGAGAATAATAAAAACTCCCCCATATGCAGCATAAACCCGTCCAAAGCTCGGGAAATTTTGAAGTGTTGGAATAATTCCATATAAAATTAAGATGATTCCTCCTAGTATTCCATACCATAATGGCTTATCTTCCCTCAGCCACAGCCATACCAAGTAACCTCCGCCAATTTCGGCTAATCCGGCAAATATAAACAATATGATTGCTTGCAGCATCGTAATCACTCACCTTATTCCTAAATTTAACAAATACCGCTAAAAACGGCCAAGCTCTTATTCATTTCAAAGGCTCAGTCGCCAATAACTTCTATGGACTGTCAACTAACCATTGAGATATCCTTTTTCAATTAAAACACCAAATGATGCACAATGGAATCTAAAAGGCAAAATACTTTTTTTGTATCCTTGCATTGCTGTAGGAATTCCTTTATTCAACGAATTCAAGCAGTTCATCTCTAAAATACTTCTTAAGTCTTAGATAAAAATAAATCTCCGGTACATGGAGGAAAGGTGAAGGATTTCTTAACCTATATATAGAAGGAGTATGAAGGAAAAGGGGATGTTACAAATGAAGAGAATATTGATTTTGTTATTAGTGGTTACCGGATTATATATAGTGTTTAATCAAGCCTATCGCTTCGATATATTTGGTGCCGGCAGTGACGGTAATAAAGATGGGCAAGCAGCCATTTCAAATGATATCAAGATAATTAAAGTAGATGTTTCAAGTGTCAGTACTACAATTATTCCTGAGGATCGGCCCAATTTAAAAGCAGTTTATAACGGGAAGCAAATATTAAAAGTTTCTGAAAATGGGGATACAGTCGAGGTTTCACTAAAAAGCAAGGGGTTTAATTGGTTCAATTGGTCATCGTTTTCGGAAAAATCCAAGCTAAAAATCTACATTCCAGAAGATTATAATCGGAATATGATTATTGATTTAGGCTCAGGAAATTTGAATTTTTCCGGACAGTCTAAAGAGAAGCCGATGAACTTAGATGAATTAACCGTTGATATTGGTTCTGGGAACATGAATTTCAGAAATTTAATCGTTAAACAATGGACTCAAGACGTAGGTTCCGGAAATGTGAAGATCGATTCTTTCAAAACGAATTTAGGCACAATTGACCTTAGTTCCGGTAACCTTGATATCAAACACTATATTGGTGCAATTGAAGCTGATGTTTCATCGGGAGAGTTAAATATTCAAATGGATAAGTTAGCAGATTCGGTTAAATTAGATGTAAGCTCAGGGGATGTGGGACTTGATTTACCTGATAACGCTGATTTTACTCTTAATAGTGATGTGAGCAGCGGCAACATTTCATGTGATTTTCCATTGACCACAAAAGAGCATAATAAGCACAGTATTCAGGGCAAACATGGCTCTGGCAAGTATAAAATCGACCTAGATGTTTCTAGTGGTGATATCCGGATACATTAATGCTAAAAAGCGCTTGGATTTCCAAAATCCAAGCGCTTTTTTTGAGAGAAAGTTTAAATTTCGACTTTGAGAATAGAAAATCATTTCGGTGATTTGTATCAGTTTCTGTTTAAAACTCTAAGTAACCAATAATTCCTAAATATCATATCGTATACTGTCTTTTGTTATTCCTTATGGAAGGAGAGTGAAGCATGTCATATAACCCTTATCATTATCCAGTTATTCACCAGATGCCGCCCTATCCAGCAAATATGGTAAACTATCCAATTCCCCGTACGTATCCGGCTGTGGATCCTAAAATATTTGAAGGTTCGGTTAAGTCATTTCACCAATTAATGGCCCAAGCAAGTATGTTACTAAACCGATTAGGTAATGTTGCGTTTTCTAGAAAATTGATGAGTGCTGCCCAGCAAGGAAAACAAGCCGAAGTGGACAAAATGATTAAATCTATTGGTCTAAGAGTCCCGGTAGCAACCAAGTTTAATCCTACCGATGTGCATTTCATTCTGACAACACCACCAACCCCGTACAATCCAATTAATTGCTGCACCTTAACTGTGGGGCTGAAATGGAGTCAATAAACCGATTAGTAACTTGCATTTCACTGACAAACATGTAATAAAAAATACCTGATGACTTTGAAATTTGATGAAGTCATCAGGTATTTTTTATGCATATCTTTCTTCGACTTAATCTGCGTATGGTAAGTTAAAGCTATAGTTCACAGAAGCATTCTTTAGAAAGAACGCTACGAAATGATCAAGTACATTTTAATAATAGAATTATAGGTATCGATGCTTTTAAAACACCTACCTCTATTTTTAATAATCGGTAAGGTGTACAATGGGAATGATATTTTAATAAGTTAATAAGATAAAGGAGTATTTCAGCTTGGAAGAACAAACTAACAAGTTTCAGGAACAATCGTTATTCAGTATTTCTTGGCCGCTTCTTATTGAGCTGGCCCTTCATATGGGTATTGGGATTATTGCTACGTTCATGTTGAGTCATTACTCTGATGCCGCAGCAGCTGGAGTTGGCGTAGCAAACCAGCTACTAAACATTTTTATTTTAGTCTTTACTGTTACTTCGATTGGTGCAACCGTTTTGATTAGCCAAAACCTCGGAGCCGGACGCTTGAAAAACGCAAGACAGCTGTCACGCTCTGTGTTTGGACTGAATTTCTGGTTTGGCATAGTGGTGGCGGTGATCGTTTTCCTCTTTGGAGAACAGCTTTTACATTTTTTCGACATTCAGGGAAAAGTATACGAATACGGACTTACATTTGTTCGGATATGCGGAATCTCTCTCTTTTTCGAATCCATCTCACTCGCATTAAGTGCCATCCTCCGCAGTCACGGATATACAAAAGAATCGATGGTTGTGACCGTGGTCATGGATTTCATCAGTATTGGCGGTAATATCATAGCCATTTCAGGGATTTTTGGTTTACCGATTACAGGTGTAACCGGTGTATCATGGGCGATTGTTATCGCACGGGCATATGCCGTCTGTGCACTAATCTACCTAGTTTATAACAGACTTTCTTTAAAACTGACTTTCAGTGATATTTTCAAAGCAAAAAAGGAAGATATCAAAGGACTGCTGGCAATTGGAATTCCATCAGCGGGTGAAAATCTTTCTTATCAACTCTCCCAGCTGATCATTACGAGCTTTGTTGTTTCCATGGGCACAGCTTCTCTTGCCGCCCGTGTCTATATTTTAAATATTAACATGATCTGTTTTTTGTTTACGCTGGCGATTGCCCAAGGAACGCAGCTTTTGGTGGCTCGTTACATTGGCGCTAGACAATTTGATAAGGCGCTAAGGCGCGGCATTCGCACACTAAAGATATCAATGATTGCCTCTCTGCTTACATCGTTAATTATGGCCATGATTGGCTCACCATTATTAGAGGCATTTACAAAAGACCAGGGCATTATTGCCGTTGGTCTACCCGTATTATGGGCGATTGTTTTTGTCGAACCTGGCAGAGCTATGAATATCGTTTTGATGAGTTCTCTGAAGTCAGCGGGTGATGTCCGCTTTCCAGTCATTATTGGAATACTTTCGATGTGGGGCATTGCTGTTTCTCTTAGTTATCTGTTCGGGGTTCATTATGGATTAGGACTATTAGGCATTTGGCTTGCTCAAGGAGCTGATGAATGGCTGCGGGGCTGCTTTGCCTTAAGAAGATGGCTCATGAAACCATGGGAAAGAAAAGTCCATATGACTGTTTGAGAAAAAAACTCGCCGATTACGAGCCCCTAGGGTCAAGACAGAGGTGTAGTTGCACTTATGCCTGCTAGGAAAGTAATATTTACTATCGGCAAAAAAGTGGTACACCAAATTATATAGTGATACCACTTTTTCTAGTTCTTTTTAAAAGATATTCTTCCATTTGACATGCTGGGATAGGCTTGCTAAACAGGTTCCCTTGACCAATCTTACACTTATTTTTCTTTAAAAAGGCAAGTTGTTCATCTGTTTCAATCCCCTCCGCAATTACGGTAAAATTAAAATTCACCCCCATATCAATTATCGTTTTTACCATAATGCCTTGATTTGAATGGTAAAGAATATCATCAACAAAGGATTTATCAATTTTAATTTTATCGATTGGAAGATGCTTCAAATAACTCAACGAGGAATAGCCTGTTCCAAAATCATCGATAGAAAGCAGTACCCCGCGTTTTTTTAGTTTATTTAGGATAATCGTTGAATTCTCTAGGTTTTGCATAATACTTTCAGTAATTTCTAATTCTAATTGGTTCGCCTGAAGTCCCACTTCTTCCAATAGGGTTGAAATATATTCGATAAGATGTTCATCCTCAAATTGGCGTACAGAAACATTTACGGCAATAGGAACATCACAAAGACCGGCAGTTTCCCAAGTTTTTCTTTGTTTGCTTGCTTCCCATATTACCCATTTACCAATCGGAACAATCAGCCCTGTTTCCTCTGCCAATGGAATGAATTCAGAAGGTGCAATAAATCCATGCTCAGGATGCTGCCAACGAATTAATGCCTCTATTCCAACTAGTTCCCCTGTTTCTAGGGATACCTGTGGTTGATAATGAAGTGTGAATTGATTCTGTTCCAGTGCTTTCCTTAAACCATTTTCCAGCTCCATTTTCCGAATCGATAACCCATTTAAATTGGAAGAATAGAAACAGAAGTTATTTTTCCCACGTTCTTTGGCTTGGTACATTGCCGTATCTGCATTCTTTAATAAAGTTTCCTCATCTTTTCCATCATTAGGATAAAGGCTGATTCCAATACTAGGAGTGACAAAAAATTCTTGGCAGTACACTTCAATTGGCTCAGAAAATTCATTTAGAATACGCTGAGCAACAACACTTGCTCTTTCTTTATCAATATCTTCTAGTAAAATGATAAATTCGTCCCCGCCCTGCCTTGAGACAAACCCTTCATTTTGAACAGCCATTTCTAACCTGTCCGCTACTTTTTGGAGAATCATATCTCCAACGGTATGCCCCTTTGTATCATTAATAATCTTAAATCTATCTAAATCTAAAAATAAAACAGCCAATATCTTATTTTCTTGTTGTCTATTTAACACTTCGTTAAGATAATTCCTAAAGCGATTTCGATTTGGTAAACCTGTCAACGAATCGTGATAGGCCATTTTTTGGATAGTTTTTTCTGCAATTTTTCGTTCAGTAATATCCCTGCCAACCACCTGGACAGCAAATCTGCCTTCATAAAAGATAGGAGCAGAAGCCATTTCTACATCAATTGTCTCTCCATTCAGTTGTTTAACCTGAAATTCGAGTCTAAATCTTTTTTCTTGCTGTTGGGCTCCCCTATTTTTAAACGCTTCAACAATTTCTTCAGGTACAAATTTCAACGGAGATTGTCCAGTTAATTCTTCCGGATTGCTGGCCCCGACTAGCTTACAGCCTGCTTCATTAATATATTCGATTTTATCATTGCTGACGACTGCAATAATATCAGGTGACATTTCTACTAAACTACGATACCTGTCTTCGCTTTCTTTACGATCCGTTATATCAAATAAAACACTATTAAAGTCGACAAAGTTTCCGTTACTATCGAGCGTTGGAAAACCCCTGTCCTGTATCCAACGAACCTCTCCGTCAAGCCGCACAATCCGATACTCACTCGTAACGGTTTCTCCTTTGGCTAACCTCGCTGCTCTTTCAGATAAAAAAGATATGTCTTCTGGATAAATTACCTTTTTCCATAGATCGAGATCCTGATAAAAATCTTTATAAGTATACCCATATAATTTTTCAATTCCTGAGGTAATTAACAAGGTGTCGGATTTTAAATCATGTGACCAGATAGCAACATCGAGGGTATCAAATATATTTTTCAATTTTAGTTTGCTTTGCCTAAGCTCTTCATATTTTTTTCTTACCCTCTTTATCGTAACAATCAGAAGGGGTAAAGTCCCGATAACAATGATTATAGAAGAATATTTAATAGCAGGAAAAAGACTTGAAGCAGTAAAATCTAGTAGTTCTGTAAAAACAATCAAACTAAAAATGAGTATCCAAATACGTTGAAGGTTTAATTTTTTGGGTTTCCCCATATTTGTTTTCTCCCTTATTCAATTTTGTTAATCTCACGAAAAATAAAAATTATTTTGTATCTTAAAAATAACAAAATTTTACCTATTTCACAATCAAAGGCTTAGACGAATGTAAACGATTGCATTGTTTTTTCTGACTATGATTTAATTTTTCAAATAATTGATGTGCATTGCTCAATCCCTGTTATATATTTCAAAAAATACAACAGAATAAGACAGTCATACTTTTGTCAAAACATTTCGAACAAACTTTGAACTTATCACTATAGTCATGTTTTTTATATAAAAATCTAATATATTGGAAGTAGAAAGAAACAAATAATTAAAAGAAAGGCGGAATGCATTATGTTTAATAAATTTTTGAGAGAAAACAAAATCTCTGCCGTCCTCTTAACAGTCATACGTTTATACCTTGGATATTCTTGGTTTACAGCAGGATTACACAAAATAACAGGTGGATTTGACGCAACTGGATTTTTAAAAGGTGTTACGGCAAACCCGGTTAAAGGGCCAGACGGTGCCGTTGTATATGGCTGGTATGTTGAATTCTTAAAAGGATTTGCCTTACCAAATGTTGATCTCTTTAACTTCATCGTCCCTTGGGGTGAATTATTAATAGGCTTAGGATTACTCTTAGGCTGCTTAACAACTGCCGCAATGTTCTTTGGCTTAGTAATGAACTTTAGCTTCTTCCTAGCAGGTACTGTATCTCACAACCCAACAGACATCTTCCTTGGCTTTATCATCTTAGCTGCAGGATATAATGCTGGAAGAATCGGTTTAGACAGATGGGTAGTTCCTTTCATCAGAAAAATGAGTAAAAAAGGTGTTGGCAACGAGACACCAAAAGCGGCTGCTTAACTTAGCTGTTAAAGAAAATCCACCGATTGGCGAGCCCCAAAGGGTGAAGTCAGAGGAATAGTTACACTAATGTCTGATAGGAAAGTTAACCTTTCCTATCAGACAGAAAAAAGACGATTCGGCATTGAATCGTCTTTTTTTTAAACTCTATATACTCTTGTCTCATATGGCTTTAATGTTATTCTTTCAAGTGATTGATGCTTGGAAACTGGATAGTTGTTCAACAGCAAATTCCGATTATCCAAGGAAACTCCCTGAAATTCTGCCGGCTTCGCAGAAAGATTAGCGATGACAATCATCTTTTCTTTATCCAACGTCCGGGTGTAAACATAGATTTGTGTGTCATCTTTAAGCAGCAATTCATAGGTACCATAAGTAAACACTTCTTTCGCCTTCTTCAAGCGAATCAGTTTTTTGTAAAAGTTCAAGACGGAATTAGCGTCATTTTCCTGAATTTCTACATTGATGTGCTTGTAATTCGGATTAACCTTTAACCAAGGAGTTCCAGTACTGAAGCCCCCGTTTTCTGCAGCAGACCATTGCATTGGTGTCCGAGAGTTATCACGTCCGGAAGCCCAAATGACCTCCATGATTTCCTCATGTGGTATTCCTTCCGCACGCTTCAAACGGTACATATTTTTTGCCGAAACATCATCATAGTCATCAATCGAGTCAAATTGAACATTGGTCATTCCTATTTCCTGACCTTGATAAATAAACGGTGTTCCCTGCATCAAAAAATACATCGCTGCAAACGCGGTTGCACTTTCATACCAATATTCTTGATCATTTCCCCATGTAGAGACAACACGCGGTTTATCATGATTTTCGATGAATAAGGCATTCCAACCCTTGCCTTCCAGCCCTTTTTGCCAGCGGGATAAGACATCCTTTAACTCAACAATATCAAGAGCTTTTTTCGTTTCAGCATCCCAAAGTGCCAGGTGCTCAAATTGGAATACCATATTGAATTTCCCTGATTTTTCTCCGACCCAATTCTCTACATCTTCCGCCTCGTCAACCGTTACCCCGTTTGCTTCACCAACGGTCATAATGTCATAATTGGAAAATGTCTCTTCCTTTAACTCTTGTAAAAGGGTATGAATCCCATCAACATTCATCATTTTTTCAAAACAAGAAACATATGGCAGCCCCTCAGGATTTTGCATATCCAAGAGACCTTCTTCTTTCTTAATATGGCTGATGGCATCAACACGGAAACCGTCTATCCCCTTATTCAGCCACCAGTTGATCATATTATATAGAGCATGACGGACATCTTTATTTTCCCAATTAAGGTCAGGCTGCTTTTTTGAAAAAATATGCATGAAATATTGGTCTGTTTTTTCATCATATTCCCATGCAGGGCCGCTAAAAATGCTTTCCCAGTTATTTGGCTCTTTTCCACCTTTACCGTCCCGCCAAATATACCAATCCCGCTTCGGGTTCTCTTTAGATGAACGCGATTCGATAAACCATGGATGCTCATCACTTGTATGATTGATGACTAAATCCAGAATCAATTTCATGCCTCGCTGATGTGTTTCTTTTAACAGCAAATCAAAATCTGCCATTGTTCCGAACTCGGCCATAATTTCCTGATAATCACTAATATCATATCCATTATCATCATTAGGCGATTGATACATCGGGCTAACCCAGATGACATCAATCCCTAAATCCTTTAAATAATCCAGTTTAGAGATAATGCCTTGAATATCACCAATTCCGTCCCCGTTCGAATCCATAAAGCTGCGGGGATAAATTTGATAGGCAACTGCTTCTTTCCACCATAATTTATTCATGTTAAATCCTCACTGACTCTATTTATGTTGATGCTTTCACGTTCCATCCAAAACTCTATTTTTTTGCTGCACAAGATTTTCGTTCAATCAGCTTTGTTGGAATCGTAATTCGCTTTGGTAATGTCTCAGGATTTTCAATTTTTTCAATTAAACACTGTGTTGCTACATGGCCTAATTGAAATGTACCGATATCTACAGATGTTAATGGAGGCTTAGAATGCTCTGATAATGAAAGGTTATTAAAGCTAACGATCGAAATATCATCAGGTACTTTTATGTTTAACGTTTCTAAATGACTAATCATTTCATATGCCATTAAGTCATCCTGTGTGACAAGTGCGGTAGGTGGAACGTCTAACGACATAAGCGACTGAATGACTTCCTTCCCTTTTTCTTTAACCAAATCTTCATGAACAAGGAAGACATCGTTATCAGGAAGTCCTGCCTCCATTAGTGCCGCTTTGTACCCATTAATTCGATCAATGGTTACGACAAAATTCGGATTTACACCTACATAGGCAATATTTCGATGCCCCATCTCAATTAAATAATTGGTTACCTGCTTTGTTATAAAAATATTGTCATTATCCACAAACGTTATTCTTTCTTCATTCGCACTAGGCCTTCCAACAACGGTAAAAGGAAATCCTGATTCCTCAAGATAGTTCATCGTCCGATCATTTACCCGTGAGTATAAAAGAACAATTCCATCTACACGCCTTCCATTCACCATGGAAAGAACCTCGTCGTGAATTTCTTCCTCCGACGATCCGGTTGAAAGATAAATCCCGTACTTACGATCATGGGCGGTCATACTGATTCCTCTTAATACTTCAGGGAAGAATGGGTTTCGAAAGGCATGGTAGGCCGAATTCGGCATAATCACTCCAATGGTTTGAGTGCTTTTAGCAACCAAGCTCCGTGCCTGCAAATTAGGATAGTATCCTAGTTTGTCCATTACTTCTTTTACACGTCTCTTTGTCTTTTCACTGATTCGCGGGTTATTAGCAATCACCCTTGAAACCGTTGAAGGCGCTACACCCGCTTCCCTTGCCACATCTTTAATTGTTACCACCATTACTTCCCCCTAATTCCAAAAGTTACTATTTTACTATTATATAAAAGATTATTTCTTATTTAACAGCACCTTCGGAAATTCCCTTGATAATTTCCCGCTGTGCAAAGAAGTAGGCGATGATAACTGGGATGATGGCGATTGTTAATCCTGCCAGCGCTAAATGCCATTGTTTCGTATATTCACCAAAGAAGAAGAACATTTTCAATGGGATTGTTTCCATACCTTCTTGGTTGATGACAAGGGACGGAAGTAAATAGTCATTCCAAATCCAAATGGTGTTTAAAATCGCTACCGTAACGGTAATCGGTTTTAACATTGGGAAGATAATATACCAAAAGATTTGAAACCGATTAGCTCCATCAATGGTCGCAGCTTCATCTAAGGATTTTGGAATCCCGCTTAAAGTACCATGGTATAAAAAGATCGATAGACTTGCGCCAAATCCTAAATACATAAAGATAATTCCCACACGATTTAGCAATTCCATTTTTCCAAAAAACGAAACAAGCGGAATCATCACCGATTGAAACGGAATTAGCATTGCTGCAACAAACATAAAGAACACGATCGTACTTACTTTACCTTTGTTTCTTGAAAGGGCATAAGCAGCCATTGAAGAAAACACGATAATAACCGCAACACTTACAACGGTGATAATGACTGAGTTAAAAAATGTCTTTAAAAAATCCAGTTCGTTAAAGGCTTCAATGTAGTTATCAAAATTAAATGATTCAGGGAGCTTTAATGTATCTGCAAAAATTTCCTTCTTCGATTTAAACGAATTCACAATCATTAAGTAAAAAGGAGAGAGCCATATGAGACCTAATACCACACCGAGAATCTCCAGCGGCCATTTATATTTTCGTCCCATTACATTTCTACCTCCCTTTTCTTATTGATGTAAACTTGTGTTAACGAAATCGCTGCAACAATGATAAAGAAGATTACTCCTTTTGCCTGAGCATAAGCCATTTCACTTTCACCAAAGGCCGTTTTGAAAATTTCCATCGCCACCATTTGTGTGGAATTGTATGGTCCCCCTGCTGTTAGTGATAGGTTTTGGTCGTAGAGCTTAAAGGTATTTGATAAGGTTAAAAACATACTAACCGTAAAAGCAGGAGCTACAAGTGGAAACACGATGTAGCGAAGACGCTGGAATGGGCTTGCGCCGTCAATTTCAGCTGCTTCAATAAGTTCAGTTGGTACTCCTTCTAAGTATGCAATGTAAATGACCATAATATATCCGGACATTTGCCAGCTCATTAGGATAACTAAGCCCCAAAATCCTGTTTCTGTTGTGGAGAGCCAGCCTTCTAAACTTTCAATGCCAAATAAATTTCCCACCCCGGCAAATACTTTGATAAAAATAAACTGCCAGATAAAGCCTAAAATAAGGCCGCCAATTAGGTTTGGCATAAAAAAGATGGTTCTGAGGAATTTACTTGTTTTAATTTTTGATGTAACAATAAGGGCTAATGCAAGGCCAAAGAAATTAATGAAAATAATAGATACAACTGAAAATTTAATCGTGAACCATAGTGAGTCTAAAAATTCCTTATCCTTAAAGACATTAAGGTAATTTTCAAAGCCGATAAATCCGCCCACTTCAATTCCGTTCCAGTTTGTGAATGAATAATAAACCCCAAATACCAGCGGAATAATAACCACCATGGACAATGCTAAAAGAACCGGTGCTAAGAATAACCAGTAGGATACATCCCGAGTACGCATCATGGTAAAAACCTCCAATGTAATTCTTAAGTTTGTAATAAATATGAAAGAAAAGGGGCTGAGTGATAAGAAATGCGCAAGCGTCCGTTTAGTGAAGCCCACTAGCCGCTAGGCGCTCCTCGAAAAAGCTAACGCTTTTCCTTCGTACGAGGAATCGCTTCCTAAGGTTAATCTTATGGAGCTAGATAATCCTCAAAGTCGAAAATTATACTTTCTTATCTCTTAAGTAAAGCGTTAATGCCAAGAGTGCCGTCTTATTAACCAGCCCCTTGCCTCTCTGTTAATTTATAATGGGTCCACACTTTTACAAGTAGGACCCATTATCTGTGTTCAGAGGGTATTATTTATTTCTTGATTTCTCCCAAGCTGCTTGAGTCGTTTTTACGACATCTTCCCATTTAGCATCTTTGCTCAAATATTTTTGAATTTGAACTCCGAGCTCATTTTGTCCCCAATTAGTTGGATAACCCATGAATGTCCAACCAATTGTCTTGCCATCTTGTGAATATTGATAAATTTCTTTAGAAAGCGGGTCACTGATTTTTGATGCATCAAATCCCTCATAAGCAGGAATAAATTTAAAATCATTAATAACTGTTTCTTTACCTTTATCAGAAGTGTATAACCAGTCTAAGAATTTTTTCGCTTCGGCAACAGTTTTTTCATCTTTATTACTGTTTACGCCCCAGTACATTGGGATTCCAACCGGAATCGCATCTTCTTTATATCCTTCAACAGGAATTGGTAAAATGCCAATACCATTATCTGCGAAATCTTGATCTATGCCTGCGATTGAACTATATACCCAGTTACCTTGTTGAATCATTGCTACCTTTTGAAGCGAGAATAATTCTTCTACTTGTTTAGAATAGTCAAGGCTTACAGTTGGCTGCACGGAATATTCGTTTTGTAGGTCAAGTACTTTTTTAAACGCATCACCGTATTTGAAATCAACCTTTTTCGCGTTATAAGCATTTAACACATTGTTATCAAATTCTGGTGCAAGGAACGTGTTTGATAAGTGTAATCCAGTTACCCAAGTTTCTTTACCAGGCAGAGCAAATACTGCTTCAAGACCAAGTTCTTTTTTCTTAGAATCTAGCGTTTTTACTGCCTTTTCAAGATCTGCAAAGCTCTTGATTGATTTTGGATCAATACCGGCTTTTTCAAAGACAGCCTTGTTATAAATGAAACCATAGCCCTCTTGGTTGTAAGGTAAGCCAAGTACTTTTCCGTCATTCGTTACGCCATCAAGTGTTCCTTTTAATGCTGCTTTTGAGGCTTTCGTATCGGATAAGTCAGCTAATTTTTTTTGCCAATCCTTTACGTCCTGCGGTCCACCGATATTGTAGATGGCTGGTTCTTTACCTGACGCAAATTTGGATTTTAGGGCTGCACCGTAATCTTCACCGCCGCCAACAGTCGTAATGTTAATATCTACACCTTTGTGTTCTTTTTCATATTCTTTCGCTACTTTTTCAAATTGCTTTTTAAATTCCACTTTAAATTGGAATACATCTATTGTTACATTACCTTTTGAATCTTCTTTGGAGCCGCTTTTATCTGCATTTCCACAGCCTGTTAAAAGGAGACTTAGGGAAAGAACACCGGCACCAATTCCGGAAAATAATTTTTTCTTATTCATGATTTACCCCCATACTTATTATTTTTGTAAACGTAATGATTGTGCAACGCGGGAAAACATAGATGCTTTTAAGATGTGTCATTGTTAATTTGATATTCAAAGAAAATCTGAAACATACAGAATTGATAAGTAATGCACATAAAGCGCAATCGTTTGCACAATGACATAAATAAAAAACTATTTAATTCGTATGTTTGGTATCAAAACCCTTAGAAAACCGAATATTTCCTTATTTCCAGCGAAAACGTTTGCACGAAGTAGCAGAAAAAAACTGTAAAAAATTGTTGTCCTATAAAAAACCTCTACCTTGGTTTACAGTAAAATCTACTAAAACCCCCTATTCTCATTATGTATCGTTAGCGAAAACGTTTGCACTAATCGATAGATTCATAGTATCACTTTTTTTATGAATGCGCAAACATTTTATAAAATAATTTTTTTCAAAAAGCATCAGGAATCATTCATTCCCGATGCTTTTTGACGATTACTATTTCTTCAGTACAACTGCCTCATAAGGACGTAATACAGCGGTATTTCCAGCTTCGTAGTTAGAAAGGAGGACTTTATATTCAGGAATTCTGCTGGTCAATTCCTCCTCCAGTACTAATTCATTTGCACTGAAGTTACACAACACAAGAAGGCTTTCATTTTTCCACTTTCTCTCATAGGCAAATAATGTTGGATGGTTTTTCGCAAGTAATTGAAAATCTCCTTCAACAATAATATCCATCTCTTTTCGAAGTGAAATCAATTTTTGGTAAAAATAAAAAATCGACTGCGGATCTTCTAAAGCACTTTTAACATTGATTTCTTTGTACCTTGGATTGGTCTTTATCCATGGCGTACCAGATGTAAATCCGCCATGTTGGGAATCATCCCATTGAACCGGTGTTCTAGCATTATCTCTTCCCTTTGCATATATGGACGTCATGATTTCTTCATGGGTAAAACCTAATAATTTTCGTTCGTGATACATATTAATGGTCTCAATATCACGATAATCTTCAAGGGAGGTAAACGCAACATTGGTCATGCCGATTTCCTCCCCTTGGTAAATATAAGGTGTACCCTGCATGAAATGAAGACAGGCTGCTAACATTTTTGCAGATTTAACCCGGTATTCCTTGTCATTTCCGAATCGGGAAACAATCCGCGGCTGGTCATGGTTGTTCCAATATAAACTGTTCCAGCCTTTATTATGTAATGCTGTTTGCCATTTTGTCTGGTTTTCTTTTAATTCAACTAAGTTAAGAGGTTTTAAATTCCACTTTCCTCCTGGTGCACTATCTAAGTCCATATGTTCAAAGGTAAAAATCATGTTTACTTCATTTCTATCGGGATTCGTATATAGAATTGCATCGTCCGGTGTTGTTCCCGGCATTTCACCAACCGTCATGATTGGATATTTTGACAACACCTCTTGATTCATTTCCTGTAAAAATTCATGGATTCTTGGTCCGTTCATAAAAAAAGGACTGCCATCACCATGTAATTGACCCTCACCTAGAACACCATCAGGTAATCCCGGCTGTTTTGAAATCATATTAATGACGTCCATTCGAAAGCCATCGATTCCCTTATCTAACCAATATTTCATCATGTCGTAAACTTCTTCTCTTAACTTTGGATTTTCCCAGTTAAGATCAGGTTGTTTTTTCGAAAATAAGTGTAAATAATATTCATTTGTCGTCTCATCATAGTCCCATGCAGATCCGCTGAAAAAAGAACCCCAATTATTCGGTTCTTTACCTTTATTGCCTTCACGCCAAATATAGTAATCACGGTATGGATTGTCCTTTGATTTTTTTGATTGTACAAACCATTCGTGTTCATCTGAGGTGTGATTGACAACGAGGTCCATAACCAGTTTCATGTCACGTTTATGAATCTCTTCAAGCATCTGATCAAAGTCAGCCGTTGTTCCGAACTCATCCATAATTGTTTGGTAATCCCGGATATCATAGCCATTATCATCATTCGGAGAATCGTAGATTGGACTGAGCCAAATCACATCAACACCTAATAATTTCAAATAATCTAGCTTCTCGATAATACCTTGGATATCACCGATTCCATCCCCATTCGAATCATTGAAGCTTCGGGGATAAATTTGGTACACGACACTTTTTTTCCACCATTGGTCATTGGTTTTCAACTTTATCTCCTCCTCATTGTAAACAAACACACTATAACACAAAAATGGTGCAAAACAGAAAAAAATCCTCAACCATCATGTTATGGATGAGGATTTTTTATTCTTGATCTGGACTATTCACCATGATACTGGCTACTTGTGTTAATCGATCATAAAAGGCAAGTCCTGCTGGGTTTTGATCAAGGCCAATTTCTTGAAAGGCTTCCTTCATACAGCGAAGCCAGCACTGCGCTCTTCTAGGAGTCACTTCAAATGGCAGATGCCGCTCTCTCATGGCCGGTGGTCCAAATTCTTTGCTGTAAAGGGCCGGCCCTCCTAAAAATTGTGGCAGAAACAACCGCTGTTTCCGCTTGATTTCCTCCATATCTCCTTCAAACAATGGTGCCAACTCAGGATCGTTATATACACGCGGATAAAAAGCATTGACTAATTTATCAATCGTTTCCTGCCCGCCAATTTCACTATAAAGTGATTTAAATCTGTATTCCAAATTTCTCACCATCCATATTTATTTTCCCCTTTTACCGCAATTATAAAGATAAAACAGAGCGTATATCGTGATATGAATCACGCTAATCCCTGACTCTCATAAGTTTCCATACTAGGGAGGCAGTTTTAAACCACTTTTTCAAATTATATGGTATTCTAATATAATATGAATGTCTCAATCTCGGAATATTAATGTGACTAATACAGGCATCTTCAAGAGGTGATTAAAATGAAAAAAGCCTGGATTTATGTTGTTTTAACTTGTTTATTTGAATTAATGTGGGTGTACGGTTTTAATACTGCTGATACCTGGTGGGAATGGGGAATTGTAATTGCAATTATCGCCATCGACTTCCACTTTCTTCCCGAAGCATGTGCAAGCCTTCCAACAGGTACGGTTTATGCCATTTTTTCAGGGGTTGGAACAGTCGGAACCGTGTTAATGGATGTCTTCCTTTTTGAAGGGAGTTTCAATCCGGGGATGTTTCTGTTTATCGTACTTATCATAATCGGAGTCATCGGTCTAAACCTAGCTGATAACAAAGCAGAGGAAGAAGAATCCATGAAAGGAGCTGCCTAAAGTATGGGCTGGTTGTTTGTTCTTTTGGCAGCAGCTAGTGAGATCGCCGGTGCTGCCGGGCTGAAATTGTATAGTCAAAGGAAAACATTACGAAATGGAGTGCTTTATATTGGCGGATTTGGCGCTTCATTTGCTTTTTTATATGCCTCATTTAATTATTTACAGCTAAGTATTGCCTATATTGTTTGGGTTGGTATTGGAACAGCGGGTGCTGTGCTAATTAACATCTTTCTTTTTGGAGAATCGAAAAACATCGGGCGCATTTTAAGTGTTGTTTTAATTATCATTGGGGTAATGGGGTTAAAAGTGTTTTCATAATATGTTCGGAATATTGCAGGTAAAAATAACTCAGAGAGAATGTCTCTGAGTTATTTTTGACTCACCATTTGTTCAATTTCAAGTGAAGGATAGATATTTACACCCTTTTTGTCTGATTCAGCTTCTATTGCCATTGCCAAAGCTACTTTTTTTGCATGTATTGCTCTATAGGGGCGCAATGGCCCTACCATGATAGTATTTAAAAAACCACTTGCTTTCGCAGCCATTTTTTCTCCAAGGCGAAACTCTTTTCGCTCTCCTAATAACAAAGATGGACGAAATATATTTAATGAGGACAGATTTAGTGTTTTTAGCGTTTCCTCAACATCACCTTTTACCTGATTGTAGAAAAATCGAGAATTGGAATCAGCTCCCATTGCTGAAACAATTAAGAATTTTTCTGCGCCGCCTTGGGACGCTAATTTTGCCGCTTCTACTGGATATTCGTAATCTACTTTTCGAAACGCTTCCTTGGTCTTCGCTTTTTTAATTGTTGTTCCTAAACAGCAAAATACATCAGTTACCTGAAACAATTCAGGGTAGGCTTTCAGCATGTCAAAATCAACTACATGTTGTTCGCAAACCGACGAATAATGATTTTCAATGGGCTTACGGACTATCAAATGTATTTTTTCATAATGGTCCCGTTGAATCAGTGTTGTTATCAATTCACTCCCGATAAGACCGCTAGCCCCTAAAACAAGGGCTGTTTTTTTATTATTCACTGGAACCTATCTCCTTCTTTTTGAGGTTCTATGCAAACAGCTTCTTCCGGTGCTACTAATTCCACTTTGATTCTATCCGGGTCCTCAAAATAAACGGCATAATGAGAGTCCCCTCCGGCAAACGGATGCTTATCCTCATATAGAATTTTCATTCCCTTTTCTTTCAATTGTTCTGTTATTCGATTAACTTGTTCTTTGGATTGAGCATGAAATGCCAAGTGATTTAGGCCGACTCTCGAGCGATGATACGGGACATCCATGAAGCGCTCTTTAGCCTGAACAAATACAATATACGTTTCTTCATATTTCCAACTAATTCCTGACTCCCATTTTTGGTATGGCTTATATCCTAATTCAGATAAAAACCAGCTCCAAAATTCGATCGTTTTGTTTAAGTTAGATACGTAGATTTCAAGATGGTGCAGCATACAAGTCTTTCCCCTTTTCCTTTTCTAGAATAGTGTCATTGACGAGTGCATTTTTTTATATTAATATATTAGTTTGCAAGTATTACAAATTAGCGTGGTTCGAGAACCTCCCACGAAAAAAAACTAAGGAGAAATGAATATGGAGAAAACAACTAACACATTAGCACAGCCTATTGGTGCTAATGCAGGGGCTAGTTCCCCTGGAACTACCGCCGCCGACAAAGCACACAATAAAGTGCAAGGAATTGTCATTAACGGAATTATTGCTGCATTGTACATTGCTGTTTCAGCCTTAATCCAGCCGTTTGGATTTACTCAAGTCCAATTCCGTGTTTCGGAAATGTTTAATCATCTTATCGTTTTTAACAAAAAGTACATTTATGGAATCGTTCTTGGTGTATTTTTGACGAATCTATTCTTTTCACCAATGAAGGCATATGACCTAATTTTTGGTGTCGGCCAATCTGTGATTGCCTTGTTAATCACGGTTGCGTGCGCACGTTTTATTAAAGGCATTTGGACCCGAATGATCGTCAATACACTGGTCTTCACGTTTACGATGTTCTTGATTGCCCTTGAACTGCATTTGGCATTTGATTTGCCTTTCATGTTCACATGGCTGACAACAGCCGTTGGTGAATTTGTCGTAATGGCAGTAGGTATGCCAGTCATGTATGTTATTAATAAACGTGTTCGTTTTGATAAAATAGTATAAAGAATAGTTAGAGCTGCTGCTTGGATCCTTCAAGTGGCAGCTCTTTTTTAATTTGCCTTAGTCGACCATTTTCTTGATTTTTTGGATCTCATCCCCGTTGATTCGATTACGAAAATCTCCGCCAATCCTTACAGCAGAGCCAAAATGATATTCAGCGGCCTTAAGCTGTTCGTGGATGTTTGCGATATTATTGGCAGAAAGTCCAGAACCCGGCAAGATTGTTGGGCGGTCAACGGACTTCTGCGACTCCTCCATCATTCTTTTTAAAGAATCAAGTCCTTCTTTTACCGTCGGTTTTCCACCAGATGTCAGGATCCGATTTACATGATATGGAGATAGGCAAAGGGACTTATAAACTTCGAGAGAATCTGTTTCATCAATAGCACGATGGAAGGTTATGGATAGACCTTTCGCCTCTTCTAATACCATGGAAAGCATGTCAAAATCAACCGTTTGCTTATCGGTTAACGCACCAAAGACGATACCAGCCGCGCCTAATTCTTTAATCACTTTAATATCCTCTCGAATGGCATCCCATTCATCCTTACGGTACACAAATGAATAGCTGTGAGGCCGAACCATGACCATAACAGGAATCTTCACACTCTCGACAACCGTTTTAATTATTCCGTAACTAGGGGTTAGACCGCCTTCAGCGATTGCGGAAACTAGCTCAAGGCGATCAGCACCATTGGCTTCCGCCGTTCTGGCATCTTCACTATTTAAGACAATGATTTCTACTTTGCTCATTTCCATACCTTCTTACTATGAAAAATATTTGTAATACGATTCAGATAGCGATTTTTCCATGCAGGCATTTTTTTCAAATACTCTTTGCATTCTCTTATTTGCGATATGCGTACTCCCAATATAGTGGGTTGCTCCCATTTCTTTAGGAGCGTTCTACGAATGGAGGTGCAATGAAGTACTAAGTCCCTTCCCTCTCCATTTCGGCAATAACCCAAAATATGTCTTGCACTAAGATGATGCCTGATGGCTTTTCCTTTTGTTCGATTGTAACATACGACGGAAAGCCATTTAAAATTTTAAAGGTTTTTCCCGCGAGGTTCTCTATTATTGATATATCGAGCATCGTTGGCCCAACCTTTCCTTCTATAATCTTTGATTGAGCCATTCAAATCAGGTGCTTCCATCTAAATAGTAGGTGATTTTGTTAAAATAATCTAATCATTTTCCATATAAATGTTGATTCTCACGTTACGTGATGTTTTATGATTAATCTATAGAAGTGAAGGGGGCAAGGAAATGGCTGAAAAATACTCAATTGGTACGTTTGCTAAACTGACAGGTGTGACAATTAGGACACTTCATTATTACGATGAAATCGGCATTTTAAAGCCAGAGTTGTCAGCATCAGGACGGCGGTTTTATGGTGATGATCATTTTATCATTTTACAAAAAATAGTTACGTTGAAATTTCTCGGTTTTCCCCTCGAAAATATTAAAGATTTAATTAAAAACGAGAATTGGAATCTAAAAGAATCATTGATTTTTCAAAAGAAAGCGATGCTGGAAAAGCGGGCACAGATTGATCATATTATCAAAGGCTTGGATAGTGCCCTTAATCTCGTCGATGAAGACCAGCCTGTGGATTCCACTATTTTTATCTCAATCATTAACGGAATCCTTTTAGAAGATGATCATAAGGAATGGTTAGAAAACTTTTTTTCAGAAGAAAAAGTGCAAGCTCTTTTTGATATCCCTCAAGAGGAACAGTTCGAGCTTGAAAAAAGATGGGCTGTACTTTTAACAGAATTGAAGAATGTCTGTGGGAGTGATCCAAAAGGTGAAGAGTCCCAGTCATTGATGAAAGAAATGTTCACGTTGTTCACAGAAATAGTTGGTGTTGATACTTCCGCTATTATGCAAATGAATGTTCCTGAAGATCCATCACATGTCCCTCTCCCTTTTACAATGGAAGACCAAGAGTGGCTTGGTATGGCAATGAAATTCTATTTAGAAAAAGAAGGAATCGAAATCGACGAGGAGGATTTATCATGAAACTAGTACTCTTTATAGTTGCTATTTCACTCCCGGGGATTTTCCTTATGGTTATCAATGAGAAGAAACTAATCAAAGATTTTCTTCCTGACGAGAAAATACCGTCGTTTTGGTCAAGATTACTGAACCATCTCATTATGACTGTCCCATTTGTAATTTTAGGGATATTTTTCTATAGCAGGGCTGGATTTACAAACCTAACTTTCACAGGAATTAATGGAACGAGTCTTTTACTTAGCTTGGTGTGCGCACTTATTCATGTCGCCTATTATTATGGATATTTTATTAGAAATGTTGATAAAGTAACGATCGATAGAGTGGAACATTCGCGGAAACTGCTGGGGATCTTAACTCGTCTATTTTATGGTGGAATTGTAGAGGAGGTAATATTCCGATTTGGGTTAATGAGCTTTTTCGTATGGCTCGGGAACCTTGTGATTGATAACCAACTCGTTTCTTTGTGGAGTGGAAACCTGCTGGCTGCTATCCTATTTGCTCTTGTTCACTTACCGTCAATTTACCAAATGAAAGTAAAAGTGACAAAAACTATCCTTATCTATTCGAATAGTATGAATATTATGGTAGGATTAGTTTGTGGCTGGCTATATTGGAGTGAGGGGTTAGCAGCATCCATCCTTTGCCATATGCTATTCCACTTGGTATGGTATTTCTTTGAAAAAATAAAGAAAACTCGCCGATTGGCAAGCCGTCAGGCGAAGACAGAGGCGTAGTTGTACTTATGCCTGATAGGAAAGTTATACTTTTCTATCGGACGAAAAAAGTGGCGGTACCCCTTTCACATGAGGGGTGAAAAATTCCGCTAGATTAGAAGGGAGAGAATAGGATTGTTACAACGTCCATTAGAAAATGAATATCCTGAGTATTATGTACCTTATGTGAATCTAGTATCAGATGGCGACCTTTTATCGAATTTACAGGAGAATTTAGATGCGACAATTGCCCTTTTTGAAGGGATTTCGGAGGAAGATGGTCATTTCCGTTATTCCACTAGTAAATGGAGCATCAAAGAAGTACTTGTCCATATGGCTGACACCGAAAGAATTATGGCCTACCGCCTGCTGAGGATTGGCCGCGGAGATCAGACACCGTTAGCTGGATTTAATGAGAACGATTATATTAATGACTCCCAGTTTGATCAACTTCCAATCAAAAATATCATCGAGGACTTTGCAGCAGTACGTAAAGCTACCATCACCTTAATTCAAAACATGCCTGAGGAGGCTTGGCTAAAAAAAGGCTTTGCCAACGCCAAAGAAATCACCACCCGTGCCATCGCCTTCATCATCGCAGGTCATACCATCCACCATTGCAATATTATTAATGAACGATACCTGCCTGCTTTGAAATAAACCACCTGGTTGTAGTGCAAATGGTGTCAGGCACCATCGAAGATTCTTTTGAAGGTAAATCTTCGCTTGCGAACATACGTTCTTTGTTTTATAATTGAAATATCGGTAATACTAGGATGTGGCTGCTTTTATTGATTAATGTCAACAAGATGCCAGTATTCCAGAAAACTATCGAATAAAGCAAGTAAATATTCTTATGAGACGAGGAGCGATTATTCATGACAGTACGATTAATTCCTTATTTAGTGATGGACGGAAATGCAAAAGAAGCAATCCAATTTTACGAAAAGGCTTTAAATGCGCAAGTACTCTTTAGCCAATCTTTCGGAGAAATGCCTGAAAACCCAGATTTTCCATTACCAGCAGAGGCAAAGGATCGTGTTTCCCATGCAACCATTAAAGTGGGTGAATCAGAACTAATGTTTTCTGATACGTTCCCAGGTCAACCGCATCAAAGCGGAAATCAAGTGACCATCTGTATTACTACTGACGACGCTGAAAAAGCAAAACAAATGTTTGAAGCATTAACTGATGGCGGCCAAGTGACAATGCCGCTCCAAGAAACCTTCTTTAGCCCGGCATACGGCACTGTAACTGACAAGTTTGGTGTAAACTTCCAAGTTTTCACTGAAGGACGTCAGTAAATTTATACAAAGCAACAAAACGGCTCTGTCTGTAATCAATAAGGCTGAGCCGTTTTTCTTTTTTGCAGTGCGTTTACTCAACAGACACAAAACCTACAATCTGTAGTTGGAAATAAACGATAAAAATTCTCTTTGCTTAGAATGATCATATTTCATAATGGCATACGTATTTGCTTCAGGCAGTTGGATCGTATGACAATCTACCTCTAATAATCTGCCTTCTAATAACTCTCTCCTGACTGTCGAGGTCGGCAGAAATGATACCCCCAACCCCTCAACAATAAACCTTTTCGTTATGTGAACCTGCGAAACTTTCATCATTCGTATACTTGGATATTTACTTTTTACCATTCTACAAAGATGATCCCAGTAACCAGGATGATTGTGTGTTATTAGATAGTTGGACGTTAACACTTCTTCCTCGTCTAACGGGGGCGCTGATTCAGCATCCCTTCCATCATGCGGTGCAACCAATATTACACGGTCTTTTGATAAAAGTTCACAAAGCAAACTTGGATGACTACTGTTTAAGCACGAAAGCCCTAAATCTACTTCCTCCTTTAAAACCGCATGTTCAATATCAACGGATTCGATGATTTTTACTGAAATCTCTACTTCCGGATACTGCTTTGTATAGCTTTTTAAAACATATGGCAGGATAGTATCTGCGATTAGCGGAGAAATACCGAGGATTAACTTCCTTGTATATCCTTGCCTAAAAGAAGTAATGTCCTCAAGACCGCTTTGATAAACTTCTAGTAATCTCTTCGCGTGAACCAAATATCGTGTTCCCTCTTCAGTCAGTTTTATTTTTTTCCCTTCCCGATGAAACAAAAGAATACCAAGCTCTTTTTCCAACTGTTTAATATGGACCGTTACGGTAGGTTGTGAAATATATAATAGTTCAGCAGTTCTACGAAAATTCCCACAATCTGCTGCGGTAATAAATGTGTTAAGCCATTGAAATTCCATACTCGGCTCCTAATTAAAAATAATAATCAATTACTTTAAAAATATTTAATATTCATAATCATATTAATTTTATAAAATAATTCCAAATAAGGAAAGGGGTTGTTTTTATGATACAAAAAGGTTTAAAAGGTATTGTCGCGGCAGAAACATTGATTAGTCATATTGATGGGGAAATTGGTCAGTTATTTTATCGAGGGTATGAAATTCGAGAGATTACAAAAAGATTTTCATTTGAAGAAGCGGCTTATCTCCTCTGGTTTGGTCATTTACCAGATACAGAACAGTTAACTACACTGAAAGACGCGCTGAAAAGCAATCGCGAACTTCCCGAATATGTAAAGGCAATAATCGATCAGCTTCCGATGGCGATGGATTTAATGAGTGTTATTAGAACTGCCCTTTCAGCAGAGGGTGGTAATTTTGATTATGACTGGAAGCCTGTTGTTTCACAGGCTATCAGGTTAACCGCTTTGGTCCCGACAATTATCGCCTATCGAAAGAGATTTTTAGAGGGGAAAATGTTTATTCCTCCTCGGAGCGATTTAGACTTTGTTGAAAATTACTTATATATGCTCAGTGGAAATGTTCCATTGTCTGCCCATGTTGAGGCACTTGAAACGTATATGATTCTAACCCTTGAGCATGGAATGAACGCCTCAACCTTTTCAGCCAGGGTTACGGCATCAACTGAGTCAGATTTTGTGTCGGCCATCACATCAGCGGTCGGTACAATGAAAGGCCCGCTTCATGGCGGCGCTCCCTCGGGAGTCATCGAACTTCTTGATGAAATTGCCCTTTTCGGGAATGCTGAAATGGTGATTAGAGAAAAGGTATTACGCGGTGAGAAATTAATGGGGTTTGGGCACAGAGTTTATAAAACGCACGACCCTCGGGCCATGGCTTTAAAAGCAAAATTACTTGAACTGGTTGGTGAGGATGATTGGCTTGACCTAGCAATCGCTGTAGAGGATACTGCTGTGAGGTTATTAGCGGAATTGAAACCTGGTCGGTCACTTTATACAAATGTAGAGTTTTATGCAGCCGCCATCATGAAAGCAATCAACATGGATGCAGAACTATTCACACCTACCTTTACCGCAAGCAGAATGGTCGGATGGACAGCACATGTCCTAGAACAGGCCGAAAACAACACCATCTACCGGCCCCAAGCAAAATACATCGGAACCATTAAATAAACGATGTAAATAGTGTTAATGGTGTCAGGCACCCTTCGTGGACTTTGTCCACCCCAAAAAGACAGTTTCTCAATACGCAGGACATATTGGGAAACTGTCTTTTTTCCTTATTCTTCATTAGGGAATTGAAACGAATTTAATGTTTAGTTTGTTTTTTAACCCATTCTTGTTCGTGCAGTGGATGGCTGGTATTTTCTCATCGGTCCTTTGTCTAGAACCTCTTGAAGATAAGGATTCCCATTTGGACTCGTTTTCTTTAGAAGTTCTAATAAATATGTAATGTCGTCCATGGCTCTATGTGTTTGATAGTTTGTTATATCATGCGCCTGTAAAAGGGTGAGCAGTTTGCCATTTGGAAAACCGTATTGTTTCCACGGGACATTCCTCATTGTACAATACCATTTCAAATCGTTGACTTCCGGATACATATGATAGAGAAAACTTCTATCAAAAGACGCATTATGGGCAAATACGGCATCTGCTCGGTGAAAATACGTTTTTATTTTTACATCATAAAAACTTTTTCCTCTTACTAACTCGAATGGAATCCCGTGTACTCTATATGCTTGGTCATAATTGTTTCGGGCTGAATTCGAAAGCGGCTCTCGCAAAAAGGAATCTTCCTCAATTATTTCAGTGACTTCGCCAGTATCAGTTCGATAGGAAAATAGTTTCAAAGCGAGTTCTATGACTTCATCTGTTGTTGGACCTAATCCGGTTGTTTCAACATCCAAAAGCAAACCAAATTTTTCTAATTTCCGCACAGCAATCATTCCTTATTCTTAGGTTTTCCCTATTATAACAAAGCTTGCCCCACTATTACATCTCCAAAATGTCCCTTAATATGATTACTGCCTGATAGGATATTCTTTTCAGCTGACATTATTATTCCTATTGGTTACCAGTTCTTTTTTTGAGTTGGGGTACCAAATTGAACTAATTGGATACCTTCTCGTCATTTTTTCTCTGGTACGGACGCCAAGTAGCAATTTTTTGATTGTTTGCGGGCGTCCGTAGCAATAATTGGGGACTTCTCGGCGTTTTTTTCTTGATTGCAGACGTACCCATACTTTCTATTAACGGCCGTTTTTCTCCTTTAACTTCCGGTTTGGCCGCCATGGGGAAGGTGCCCAGTAAACAACTATTCTTCACCAAGTCCAACAAGAAACGCCTTAATAATAAACATCAGGCTCTCATCCAAATCTAATGAAAGCTTAAAACCGCCTCTTTGTTCTAATGCAGAAAATCCATGCAAAATGCTGCGTAATCCTCTTACCGCGTGCAGTGCAAGATCCCCTTTCAAATGATATACCTGTAATACCCGGACGGAAAGGTCCACAATTTTTGCCCCAGCTTGCTGGACATCTTTATCCCCTGGGTCAGGAGCAAATAATGTAGCCTCATATATACCAGGATGTTTCCGGGCAAAATTGACATATGCTTTGCTAATTGCAAGTACAGCCTCGGTACCTGACACCCCAATCGCAGCATCCGCCATTTCTTCATAAATCTTTTCAATCCCATAAATCGATAACTTTTTCCTTAGTCCAGGCAATCCTTCAAAATGGTTATATAATGAAGGCGGGCGGATACCTAACTTCTTTGCTAGATTCGCTAAAGTAACCTCCTGCATTCCATATTGATCAGCAAGTTCACCTGCGGCATCTAATATTGTCGTTAAATCGAGTCCAATTTTTGGTCTTGGTGACATCGTCTGCACTCCTATCTCAGTTTCCGTTCTAAATTTCCGATAGCCTGTTCCATAACTCTCACAGGATTCTCAACCATTTCTCCGTGCCCCACCGCAAGTAGCCTAGGTTCATAGGTCACTAGATTCTTTGCACTAGCTAGTGCCGTCTTTTTACTCCACGTACCGAAAGCCGGAAACGGGAACAAAGGCTTTATATCCCCCGCCACTGCGACGCCACCTCTTGTTTGGAAGGCATCACCGGCAATTAATGCTTTGGTACGCAAATCTAAAAATGACATTGACCCTGGTGTATGTCCCGGTGTTTCGATGGCGGTTAACGAACCAATAAAATCGCCTTCTTTCAATAGCACATTGGCCCTCGTTTTTAATTTTTTCGGAACACCGCCTTTTATCGGTGTTTGTTCTTCATGCGGGTCAAGGGAACGATCGTCATTCATTAATCTGTGATCTCGAACTGAAATGTAAACAGGAACCTCTGGCAGTAATTTTTTTAACGAATCGAGTGCACCAACATGATCTTCATGGGCATGTGTTAGAACAATTTTTGTAATTGGCTTCCCAATAGTTTTAGCTGCTTTCAAGATCCCCTTTGTACAAAATCCAAGGGCTGCATCAATCAATGTTAATCCATCCTCTTCCTCCACCAAATAGCAATTGACCGGAAAAACTCTTGTCATAAATGTCACTTGATATAAATACCCGTTTTTTATCATTCTCATTATGCCCATCTCCCTTTAACTAATATCGTTAGTTTTATTTTAACTAATACCATTAGTTTAATCAATGGTTTTTTCCATTATTTTAAAAATCCTCATTCTAACGTTTCCAACATCGGTATGTAACAATTTGTTCAAATCATTTTTACAGATATGTGAATTATTGTTCAAATTATCCTAATTTCAAAATAAATTTGTTATATTAACAATGTACTTAATATATAAAACTTAATTAACAAGGGAGTGTTTCATATGATAGTCAATTGGTTAAGAGGAAACAAGGTTGCCGCGGGAATGTTGACAGTTCTACGCTTATATATCGGTTATTCTTGGTTGACAGCAGGTTGGCATAAGCTGCAAGGAGGATTTGATGCTTCTGGATATTTAAAAGCAGTAATCGCCAATCCAGTAAAAGGTCCTGACGGTGCTATGGTTTACGGCTGGTATGTTGATTTCTTAAAACATTTCGCTTTGCCAAACGTGGATATTTTTAACACCATCGTTCCACTTGGAGAATTCTTAGTAGGACTTGGACTTATTCTTGGCTGCTTAACAACAGCAGCAATGTTCTTTGGTCTTGTGATGAACTACGCGTTCTTCCTAGCTGGAACAGTATCTCATATTCCAACAGACCTTTTCATCGGAGCAATTATTCTCTTTGCAGGCTTCAATGCAGGCCGCTTTGGTCTTGACCGCTGGGTAATCCCGTTCATCCGCAATACTGTATTCAAAGGCAACAAAACGATCAAACAACATGTTTAGCCCTATAAAAAACGCCTCCTCACACTGAGTCCGAGGCGTTTTTCTTATCTTACGGTCATTTTTTATCCAAGTTGCCTCCTGAAAAAAATTGCCTTTTTGCAATTTTTTTTTATTTACAATAAAAGAGGAATTGAATTTTTAGCCTCTTCCTGTATAATGATTCCCGAATGGAACAACGTGGGACTAGTTTTAACTGGAAAAAAGGAGGTCACAATATGAACGGTGCCATTATTCATTTTAAAAATGTAACAAAACAATATGACAACGACCCGCCTGTCCTTAATGATGTAAGCTTTGAGATAGAGCGCGGCAAATTTTATACACTACTTGGCCCTTCTGGATGTGGTAAGACGACAATATTAAGGTTAATCGCCGGATTCACAGAAGCATCCGAAGGGGAGATTTTTTTTAACGGCAAAAAAATCAATCATGTTCCTGCAAATAAGCGGCAGGTGAATACCGTATTTCAAGATTACGCCCTTTTTCCACATTTAAATGTATTTGAAAATGTGGCATTCGGATTGCGTATCAAAAAAATGAAGAATGCAGAAATAGAACAAAAGGTTAAGGAAGCGCTCAGCTTTGTTAACCTTAAGGGATATGAAACTCGTGAGATCAGAGAAATGTCCGGTGGTCAGCGGCAGCGTGTTGCTATCGCCCGTGCTATTGTCAATGAGCCTGAAGTGATCCTGCTTGATGAACCATTGTCAGCACTAGATTTAAAGCTGCGGACCGAAATGCAGTATGAGCTTCGTGAATTGCAGCGCCGCCTTGGTATTACCTTTATTTTCGTCACACACGATCAAGAGGAAGCACTGGCGATGTCCGATGAAATTTTTGTCATCAATAAAGGAAAAATTCAGCAAAGCGGCACACCAACAGATATTTATGATGAACCGATAAATCGCTTTGTTGCTGACTTTATTGGCGAATCCAACATTGTAAAAGGCAAAATGATAGAAGATTATCGTGTGGAGTTTGTCGGCAGAGAGTTCGAGTGTGTCGACCAAGGCTTGAACAAGAATGAGCCGGTTGAAGTGGTCATTCGTCCTGAGGATTTAGAAATCACGACATTAGAACGCGGCAAGCTTCAAGTACGCGTTGATTCTCAATTATTCCGTGGTGTTCATTATGAAATCTGCTGCTATGATAAAGACGGAAATGAATGGCTCGTCCATTCTACCAAAAAGGCAACGGTAGGCGATGAAATTGGTCTATATTTTGACCCTGAAGCCATTCATGTTATGCGTCTCGGAGAAACAGAGGAAGAATTCGATCGGCGGTTAGAAGCCTATACGGAAGTGGAAGCCTATGGAAAATAAACTTACCCGCAATTTATATATGCTGCCTTATTTCCTTTGGATTGTGCTTTTTGTCATTGCCCCCATATTTCTTGTGCTCTATTATTCCTTCTTTGATATTGAAGGAAATGTATCGCTAGTGAACTATCAGAAATTTTTTACACCGGTGTATTTAAAGATGACATTAAGCTCCTTTTGGTATGCCTTTTTGATTACTGCATTTTCGCTGTTAGTTGCCTATCCAACAGCCTATTTATTAACAAAAACAAAGCATAAACAATTATGGCTTTTATTAATCATTGTTCCGTCATGGATTAATTTATTGTTAAAAGCCTACGCCTTCCTTGGTATTTTTGGTACGTATGGAGTGGCAAACAGCTTTTTAAAATTGATTGGGATTGGAGCACAGCAAATCTTATTTACAGATTTCAGTTTTGTGTTTGTCTCGGTTTATATTTTTATCCCATTTATGATTTTGCCGATATTCAATTCATTGAATGAATTGAATCCGACTCTCTTGGACGCAGCCAATGACTTAGGGGCATCCAAATGGACGACGTTTCGCCGCGTTATTTTTCCATTAACGATTGACGGGGTAAAATCAGGCTGCCAGGTAGTCTTCATTCCGGCTCTTTCCTTGTTCATGCTGACAAGATTAATTGCAGGAAACCGCGTTATCACACTTGGGACAGCGATTGAGCAGCAATTCCTTGTAACCAGGGACTGGGGCATGGGTTCGACGATTGCCGTCTTTTTAATCATTATCATGGTTTTCACTATGATTGTAACGAATACTCGGAAGCGAGGTGTGTAAAGTGGATAAAAAAATCACTCCCTTGTCAAAGCTATTTCTATTGATTATCTTTTTTATCCTATATGCACCTATATTCTTTCTTGTCATCTTCTCTTTCAACAGCGGGGATACAATGTATGACTTTAAAGGATTCTCTCTTGATTGGTACCGTGAACTTTTTCAAGATACAAGACTTCTGATTATCGTTCTGAATACCATAGTGGTTGCTTTATTATCAGCACTCATATCTACCATCATAGGTGTTCTTGGGGCTTTGGCCATTCATCAGGCAAAAAAAAGACAAACCAAAAATTCGCTGTTGTCGTTAAATAATGTACTCATCGTCAGCCCTGATGTCATCATTGGTGCTTCGTTTTTAATTTTATTCACGATGGCTGGTATCAAGCTCGGATTCTATTCGGTGCTGTTATCCCATATCGCCTTTAGCATTCCAATTGTTGTCTTGATGGTGCTGCCAAAATTGATGGAAATGAGCCCGACGTTAATTGATGCCGCCCGTGATCTTGGTGCAAGCCGCTGGAACGTCCTGACAAAGGTAATAATTCCTTTTATCACACCAGGAATTTTTGCAGGTTTTTTCATGGCGTTAACTTATTCATTCGATGATTTCGCCGTTACGTTTTTTGTCACCGGCAATGGTTTTTCAACACTTTCAGTTGAAATTTATTCATTAGCCCGCCGGGGAATTTCCTTGAATATAAACGCATTATCGGCACTCTTGTTCCTGTTTACAACGCTGCTCGTTGTGATATATTACTTTATTACACAACGCAACAAGGTTAATGGAATGGGGGTTCGAAAACGATGAACAAGCTTGTTCGTTTTTTTCTCATGATCGCCATTGCATCGGCAGTGCTATTATATGCAATTTCCAGTTTAAACACGTCCCAAGGCTATTCAGGCGCTAATACGTTGACGATTTATAACTGGGGCGATTACATTGATGAAGATCTCATCAAGCAATTTGAAAAAGAAACAGGAATTAAAGTTATTTATGAAACCTTCGATTCCAATGAGGCGATGCTGACAAAAATCGAGCAAGGCGGCACGACCTATGATATTGCCATTCCTTCTGAATATATGATTGATAAAATGCGGCATGAGGATTTGCTTATTCCGTTGGATCATTCTAAACTGCCGAATTTAAAAAATATTGATAAACGATTTATGGACCTTCCATTTGATAAGGAAAATAAGTATTCCGTTCCGTATTTTTGGGGAACCGTCGGCATCGTCTATAATCCAAAAATGCTTCATGGTAAAAAAATTACCAGCTGGAATGACCTTTGGGATCCTTCATTAAGAAATGAAATTCTGTTAATAGATGGTGCCCGCGAAGTGATTGGTATGGGACTGAATAGCTTAGGCTATTCACTTAACGATACTAAAAAGGCTCATTTAATTGAAGCAAAGGAAAAGCTTGATACGCTTACCCCGAATGTCAAAGCAATTGTCGGCGATGAAATCAAAATGCTGCTTGCCAATGAAGAGGCCTCTGTTGGCCTAGTGTGGTCCGGAGATGCTTCAGAAATCATGTCCGCGAATGAAGATTTGGATTACGTAGTTCCTAAGGAAGGCTCAAACCTATGGTTTGATAATATGGTGATTCCGAAAACAGCAAAAAATATTGAGGGAGCACATAAATTTATTAACTTCATGCTTGATCCAAAGGTTGCCGCAAAAAATACAGAATATGTAGGCTATTCAACGCCTAATAAGCAGGCACTTAAACACATGCCTAAAGAGATCGTCGAGGATGAACGATTCTATCCGTCACCAGAATTGACGGAAAAACTAGAAGTATATAAAAACCTCGGCAAAAAGAACTTGGCCTACTACAACGAACTGTTTTTACAGTTTAAGATGCATCGTAAATAGTGTGGTGATGCATGCAAAATGGGCCGCAATCTCAGCTTTTCTGAAGATTGCGGCCCTTTTTTTAATAACTATTATCTTCTTCTAGTTTTTCCTTATTTGCATACCAATTTGTTAGCTGAGTTAGAATCGCAAAAACGAAGAAAAAGTTCATCGCCCAAACATTGATAAACGGTGTGATGCCGCCAAATTCAATGGTTGCATATCCTTTTAGCTTCATCACAATCATTGACTCGATAAAAATTAAAATGAACCCAAGAACACCCGCAACAGCAGCTCTGAACATTTCATTTTCCCCCTTGCTTATACTTGATATTTTCAATTCCCTATATTTAACACTACATCATTAGATTATTAACAATTGTGTGAACACTGTTAATACTATTATATGGAAAAATTCGTAAAAAACAAAATTTTTAACTTACAAATAATAAAAAGGGTGTCAGGCACCATGTGAAAAATTCACATGGTGCCTGACACCCTTATAAAGTTCAACTAACCATCAGAATGAATTTTCCCCATCTCCTCTGATGGTTAGTGAATTTAATCGGTTTTTTAGGAGCATTTGATCCCCTACCTATACTTTTTTATCATAGTCTTGAAGTGGAGAGCTTACTGCCCGTTAATGCTGTATAAACTCATCGACGGTTAATATAGTGTTCTTTATTCCGAGTTTTTCTGCTAATTGGGTAATTCCTGGTGCTTCGACTTTGGCTTTTCTTAAAAGTTCTTTCTGTGAAAATACGAATCTTGTGTCTCCATCGAGAAGGACCCTGCCTTCATTAAACACAATCGTCCGTTCAAAGTTCTCCGCAACAAAATCCATGTCATGGATAATCGTCATGACCAGTTTGTTTTGGTCCTTCAAGGCTTGGATAATTTGGCGAATCTTTTCCTTTCCATAATGATCCTGTGCAATTGTCGGCTCATCAAGAATAATGATGTCCGTATCCATTGCCACAACGGATGCAATACAAAGCAGTTTCTTTTCCGATAAACTCAAATCATGAGGATTCATCTCTAATTTATCGTTGAGTTCCACCATCTTTAAAGCTTTGATCGCCTGCTTCTCTGCAGTATGTTTGCCCATTTTAATATTCAACGGGCCAAACATCACTTCTTCCAAAACCGTTCTTTTAAAAATTTGATCATTGGGATTTTGAAAAACAAGTCCAATTGTTCTTGCCATTTCTGCAGCGGTTTTATTTTTTGCATCGAAATGATGAATTAAGATTTGTCCATCATCTGGTTTCAGAAGACCTTTTAGTAATTTCACAAACGTTGTTTTTCCTGCACCATTCTGACCGATAATAGCTGTAGAGCGTTTGTCGAACTCTAAATTTAATCCCGAAAGCACTGGGGGACCACCCTGTTTATAAGCAAAAGAAAGATTGGATACTTTGATCAAAGCATCCGCCCCCTTAATGCCTTCTCGGCATCCTCTAAAGTTACAGGGTAATAGTCCGAGGAAGCCATCTTTACATCCAAGGCTTTACACACTCTTGTAAAAACAGGTGCCCTTACACCATGCTCTTCAAGGTCCTTCCGAGAAAAAACTTTCTCAGGAGAATCCAAGTCAACCATTTTCCCGTCATTTAGCAGTAATACCCTCTCGCAATACTGGGCGACCTTCTCTATTTTGTGTTCCGCGAGAATAACGGTTATCCCCTGCTTGCTTAGGTATTGAATCGCACTGAATACCTCCTCGGAGCCTACCGGGTCGAGCTGGGAGGTCGGTTCGTCCAATACTAGAATGTCCGGCTTCATTGCAATAATACTCGCGATTGCCATCCGCTGCATTTGCCCTCCAGATAAGTCAAAGGGATTCTGGTCCTTTACCTGTTCAATTTTTAACAGGTCCAGCACATAATCTATTCGTTCAATAATTTCCGAACGGGGCAGTCCAATATTCTCAAGCCCGAAGGCAATTTCCTCATAAACCGTCATTTTCGAGCCCGTCACCTGGGTAAATGGATTTTGAAATACCATTCCCACCTTCAAGGCAATGTCAGCAATGGAATGACTCTTCACTTCAAGTCCATCTACGACCACTTTACCTCCGTATGCCCCTTTATAAAAATGAGGAACGAGACCAACCAGCGCTTGACATAAAGTCGACTTACCCGCAGAGTTTTTCCCAATAATGCCGATAAATTCCCCTTCATTCACTTGAAACGAAATATCTGCTAAAGCGAGCGTTTCGGATAATGGATATTTATATTTAAGACCTTCAACGATTATTTTTTTCATACAAAAATCCTCCACGCTACGGCTCCCACTACTAGAAACAGAATTGCTGACTGAATTAGTCTGCTATGGGTGTAGGTTTTTTCCTCATATAAATATGTTTTTGAAGCCTTTGAATTGAAGCCCCTCACTTCTAATGCCATCGCCCGTTCCTTTGTATTGATAAGCGACCCTAGGATAACCGGTCCCAATAACGGCACGAAAGCCTTGACTCGTACAAACAAATTACCTTCTGTCTCCATTCCTCTCGCCCGCTGCGCATCCATAATCGTTCCCATGCTCGACATCATTTCGGGGATAATTTGAAATACTGAAACAATGACATATCCGATTCTTGGTGACATTCCTTTACGAACAAGCGTCTCGACAAGATCCGATGGTTTCGTTGTCAGGATCAAGATCAAAAAGGAACTGACAATATTCGTCACTCGGAGCGTGATCGTTAAAGCATATAGCAGCCCTTCTTTATACATAGCAACTGGACCCAATTGAAAAAGAACAGTCTCATTTTCAGGCTTAAACAAACCTTGAATGATGACGACCGTAATCAGCACGAGAAAAACAAAACTATACACAGGAACCGTTTTTCGAATAACCTTCGCCACACACAATAGTAGAATACTAATTCCCAAGCAAAAAAAAGAAATCGTAAACGATGGAAGAATAATAGGAATCATTAGGGCAAAGAGAATGTATAAGAGTTTCGTGATGGGATCAATATCATGAATGAACGAATCCCTTTCCACATACAAGCTAATCGATTTCAAAAAGCTTCACCAGCTTTCTTTGGCAAAAAATCTTAATCTAAGGTCTCTATCTTTTCATTATTGTTATATAATTGAACGACATTCCGAGGTAATCCTTTGAAAATACCAAAGCTAATTAAAACAACTAACAATTTATCCGGGACATCAACAACCAGTTCATCAAGCAGTGATGCCAGCCAAGTAGAATCGGTTTTTGCTAGAATAAAAGCAAATAATGAGTCTCCCCAAACATTTCCTGTTGTACCACCCCAGAAACCTATATTAATTGGAGTGGAAACAACCGTTGCTATAAGTCCAATGATTAAACCGGCAACGATGGCTTTTCCCCAGCTAGAAATATAGCCTTTGAAAAATAAAATTCCAACCGATAAGCCAATCGCGACACTAGTAATTGCATAAACAAAGGAAATAGGATCGGTAAAACCATAAATAATATTATTAATTGCTCCAGCTAAAGCACCGACAATGGGACCTCCCAACATCGCTGCTAGGACGGTTCCAATGGAATCCAACCATAGCGGCAGTTTCAGGGATGCTGCAATTAATTTACCAATATAATTGATACCTACTGCTACTGGAATAAGAACGAGCGCAGCTGTTGATAAACGTAACGACCACATGCTTTGCTTTTTCAATGAAGAAACCCCCTTTTCTTAATTAAAAAGTAGAATCATAGGAAACAATCGCTTCAAGTGCAGTAAGGATTTCAAGCTCTTCCCCACGTTTGCTATTGTTTTTTGCATCAATGTAATCATTGATTCCCCCTTCCAAATCCCCCTCTTTTTCGACAACAACATTTAAAATGGAAGCAGTCTTAATACCGCGTAAGCCGCCAATTACAAAAAGAGCAGCTGTTTCCATATCTGAAGCGAGAATTCCTCTTTCTGACCAATACTTGTCGATTTCTGGTTCTTTATCAGTATAAAAGCTGTCATGACATCTGACAATACCTGTGTAATTTTTTGCACCAATCTTTTTTGCATCGTTAATAACATGAAATAACAACTCGGTATCTGGAATTGCTGGATAGGCCTTGTTTATATAAGAATAAGACGCTCCGTCATTTCTCACGGCACCAGAAGCAATTACCAAGTCGCCTAGACGTAAATTAGGCTGCAAGGCACCGCAGCTGCCAATCCGAATCATCACGTTAACACCAATATTCTTTAACTCTTCGATAGCAATTCCGGCAGATACACCGCCAATCCCTGTGGAGGTCACGAAAACAGGTACTCCTTTATATTGACCTTTCACAGTTTTGTATTCCCGATTATTGGCGATCTCCACGGGATTTTCTAAGAATTTAGCTACTTCGTCGACACGGCCTGGGTCTCCTGGCAGTAATGCGTATTGCACTTCATGCCCGTTAGCAATTCTAATATGCGGTTGTAGGTTATGTTCCATATTCGTTAGCTCCTTTTAAGTTTATTTGTAGTTTGGAAGACAAGAGTTTGGTTGTTAATATTTATGATTCATATTTGGTTCTATTCATAACAATAAGGATTTGGAACTATGTATTGGGTGGGTGTTATCATTATCTAGTTGAGGGATTATTATCTTGATGTAACAGAGGAATACTTTTCTACTATTTATCACAATATTACCAAAATTAACAGATTTGGTCATTTAATTTTATGAACCGAACCCTTTAATAAGTATTTAACATATAAAAAAGGTGCTAACACCAATAAAGGTGTCAGGCACCATTTTCCTGTTTTTAGGAGAAGTCATTTTAAACTGCCTCCCACCATCCTGAGGAAATCTTCACAACTTCCACATAAGTTCTACCTAATTTCTACACAAGTTTTTCTTACTATAAAAGTAACTTAATTAGGAAATAAGTTCATTGAGCTCATTTCTTAAAACTTCCCATAATTTGATTGGTGCCTGACACCAATCTATTTTTTTTGCTCAAAACGTAGCGATGCCCTCAGCTGTTTAGCATAGGGCATCACCAATTATTAATAGGTTTTTGCAAATGATTGGCTTTCTAGTTCGAATGGGTTATCTTCGATTTCGAATCCGAGATCCTTAATGAGCTGGAAGTCGGTATCCGCACATTGTCCATCAGTTGTTAAATAGTCGCCGACAAAAATGGAGTTCGCAATGAATAACCCTAAATTTTGCAGGGAACGCAGGTTGAATTCACGGCCGCCAGAAATGCGAATCTCCTTTGTCGGATTTACAAACCGGAATAGAGATAAAATTTTCAAGCAGCGAATCGGGGTTAATTCATCTAGATCCTCAAGCTTTGTTCCCTTGATTGGATGAAGGAAATTAACTGGAATGGAATCAGCATCTAGCTCTTTCAGTGCAAAGGCCATCTCAACGATATCCTCATCTGTTTCACCCATCCCGCAGATTACACCGGAACATGGAGAAATTCCGGCTTTCTTTACACTTTCAATCGTCTGGACCCGATCCTCATAATCATGCGTGGTGGTAATGTTCCCATGATGGTTAGCACTTGTATTTATATTATGATTAAACCGGTCCACACCGGCGGATTTCAGCCTAACTGCCTGCTCTTCGGACACAAGTCCCATACAGGCACATATTTTGATGTGCTCAACCTCATTTTTAATTTCTTGAACAGCAGAGATCACTGTATCCACCTCATTATTGGTTGGCTTCCTGCCGCTCATTACGATACAATATGTACCTATTCTATTCTTTTTCGCTTCCTTAGCACCCTCCACAATTGTTTGTTTGCTAATAAGTGTATACCGATCAATTTCTGTTTTTGCTTTAATCGATTGGGCACAATACCCACAGTCCTCAGGACATAGGCCGCTTTTAGCATTAATAATCAAATTCAACTTCACTTTTTTTCCGTAATAATGTCTGCGAATTTCATAGGCTCCATTAACGAGTGATAAAATGTCCTCATCATTGGATAATAAGATTTCCTTCGCTTCTTCGTTTGTTAGTTCATAACCTTCAATAACTTGTTTTGCCAGCGTGAACCAATTCATGCCATCACCCCATTTTTGATTGTTAACTAAAATAATAACGCGGTTAACAATCAAAATTATATATCATGTTTACTATTATTAAAATATTTTTATGCAATTTTTGGATTTTACGGGTAATTCGGCCTAAATGTTTTCATCTGAAAATCTTCACAACTTCCACACAACTTCCCCCTAAGTTCTACACAAGTTTTTCTTACTATAAAAGTAACTTAATTAGGAAATAAGTTCATTGAGCTCATTTCTTAAAACTTCCCATAATTTGATTGGTGCCAGACACCAATCCTTTTTTTTGCCCTCATGCCTATTCTTACTCAACAAAAAAAGGCCGCAATGATGCCGCCTTAAAATTCATCGATTTTTCTATTATGATTGCTTAGTTTTTAAAAAAGCGTTATTCCCTCCATTTCCTTGACTAAACCGCCGACGAAAAACTACTTTACCTCTCTAATATTTGAGAATGGAAAAATAACAAATTCACTTTTCCCTTTAATGTCTTTTTTGTTGATAAAATCTAAACCATTGCGGCTATCCATGCTTCTTAGGCGATTATCTCCCATAACAAAATAATGGTTGGCAGGGACAACAATTGGTCCAAAGTCCCCTGTTAACTGAATATCCATTTCCTCAGCTGCCTTACGATTTTCTGAAAGGTAGGATTCCTTATAGAGCTCCCCATTGATTAATAAATGGTCATCGTTCATTTCAATCTTATCGCCAGGAGTTCCGATGATTCTTTTTACATAATTTTCAGTTTGCCCTTTAATAATGACTATGTCGCCTCTCTTAATATTGTTCGAATAGTTCATTTTATTTACAAAAATTTTCTCTTGATTATGTAAGGTCGGTTCCATTGATGCACCTTCAACGACATACGGAGCAAATAAAAATGTTCTTATAATAACGGCAATGGCTGCAGCGATAAATAGTGCTTTTCCCCAGCCAATAAGCTCCTTTTTAGACTTAGAACTTACCATTTACAACAACACCTTTCTTTTTTTGTAGGGATTTCTTCGGATATAATTAGATAACACCTTTGTATCGATGGAACCAAAACATTTCTACCTAAAATTATACATAAAGTATAGATAATAATAATATTCTATATCCAGCCTTTAAGACCTTTTATTAAATACAATTAAATCCTAAAAAATTCAACAGCCATCACATTTTGCGATGGCTGTTGTTTTCCATTATTAGTTTACCCCTACTTGTGTCCAAGCAGATGCAACAGCATTGTACTGTGTGCTGCCGGTGCCGTATAAATCGGCTGCCGCAGCTAGAAGTGAGGCACGTGCGTCGCTAAAGTTACTCGTTGGTGATAGATAAACAGTTAGTGCACGATAGTAGATTTTCTCTGCTACAGATATTCCCAGCTTGGAAATCGTTAAATGGGCAGCTTTGTTTGGAATACCGCTATTTGTATGGACACCGCCATTATCAGAAGTCGTATTTACATAATTACTCATATGCTCTGGTTGTCCATAAAGGCTTGGGTTTGATAAACTGCGCAGCGCATCGCCTGCTTTTTTCGGCGTATACACATCTTCACCGATTAAATAGTCATCTTTATCAAGGAATACCCCGAACGTATCAGAGATCGATTCATTCAGTGCACCGGATTGATATCTGTATTCTAATCCCGCCGTTCTTTCTGTTACCGCATGGGTTAATTCGTGGGCAATAACATCAAGCGATCCGGATAATGATGTAAAGGTTGTTCCATCCCCATCACCATACACCATCTGCGACCCGTTCCAGAACGCATTGTTGTAATTTCTACCGTAGTGAACAGTTGAACGAAGTGTTGCTCCATTTCCATCAAAACTATTTCGATTAAACGTGTTTTTATAATAATCATAGACAGCACCAGCATAGTAGTGGGCATCAACATCCGCACCCTGTGACGTCGCATTAAAGTTATTATCAGGATCAACAGAATAATTACCTGGCAGCCTTGTTTTATTAACTGCTGTTCTAGTTTCAATCACACCTGCCATTGGCTTAGTCGTATCATACAACAAGTAGGTTCCGCCGGAATAATAGGTGTTAAGCGTTTTCGTATCTCCTAGAACGCCGATTCCAGTACCTGAGTCATTCACGGCATTATAGGAATCTAGGACATTACCATTTATAGCATCCACATATACGACCCAGTTTGCCGGATATGGCTGAATGAATTGCAGGTTTATTTTATAAGCTAGGTAAAAGTCATTTTCATTTTTATAAACAACAAGATCTGCTTTTTCAACTGTATCCTCAAACTTTTTACCATCAGGGTCCGCTTCCGCATTAGTTTCTGTTTCCGCTTTGGTTACATTAATCGATTTCCATGCCTTTTCTAATGCAGACTCCTTAGCAACCTGTGCTTTCAGCTTTCCTTTAAAGTATGAGGAAGCATCTGGGAACACATCACCATTTACAGCCGTTATAATCCCGTCTTTATCGGTATGAACTTTAAATTCTGCCCCATCAACCGGAATTCCCTGGACAGATTGGACAAAATTATAGTGAGTGCTGCCAAGCTCGTCTGTTTCTACATCGAGCAGGGTCAAATCTTTATCGGAATCCAATTGATAGAGCTCTTTATTTTCTTTTAAAAATTGCTTTATATCATCTTTATTTTTGTGAGTCTTAGTCGATAATTTTCCATGAACGAAGGATGGGACCGCTTGTCCTTTTTTCCAATTTACCTTTACATCTTTCCCAAACTGCTTTGCTTCCTTCTGAACCGTAACATTGTACGGAATCGTATTTGCTGCAGCCGAAATCGGTATCACAGACCCCATCGTTAAACCTAATGCCAAAACAAGTGACGTTCTTTTCTTCATCATTCCCAAGCCTCCTAATAATATATTTTGTTTCAATTTTCAAAATATATTGTATCACGGTAAATCTATCTGCATAATTGGGAAAAAAGTGGTTGATAGTGTGTCAGTTACCAGGGATTATTTCGATTACTCTATTAAAAATCCCAATACCGGATTCATTTCGGCATTGGGAAAAAATAATCTATTATTTTTTTCGATACTTTTTATTGGAAATATTTTTCAATAAAGGCATAACTTGTTCTTTCTTATAAAGATTAATCAAGAATATATTAACCTATTGAAAAATATTTTATAACAAAAGAGAATTTGATCATAACAAGGTGAATTAACATTTTTTAGAAAAGAACCTAATGGAAAAATGCGCTACCTCTCTGTTGGTAACGAACCATTATTCACGATTATTTTTTCACGTATTCTGATGAGGTAAAACCGTTCGTTAATAATGTTGTTGAATCATTCCATACACTATTTTTGCCGGATTTTAACACTACTGCCATTAATCTTTTTCCATTTCTTTCAGCTGAAGATACAAGGCAATAGCCCGCCTCATCCGTAAAGCCAGTCTTTATCCCATTAGCCCCCTCAAAATAATATGGGCTGTTTGAATCCAACAGCTGATTACGGTTTTGATAGGTAATGGCCTCATTTGAATAGATCTTCCTGCTTACAATCTCTTTAAACATTGGATTTTTCATTGCCACGCTGGCAATTAACCCTAAATCATAGGCGTTTGTATAATGGTCAGGATGATGCAGCCCATGAGGATTCATAAAATGAGAATCTTTTGCTCCAACTTCTTTCGCCTTTTTATTCATCATTGAAACAAAATAGTTTAATGCCTTTTCTTCTGAAACATGAGGATTATCCATTTGTTTTTTCGCTATATATACAGCGATGGTTCTTGCAGCGTCATTGCCGGAAGGAAGCATTAAACCGGCCAACAATTCCCTTAATGTTAGAACTTGGCCCTCTTTAAGCCAAGCTGTGCTTTCACCCTCAGTTTTGAATTGCACTTCTTTTCCAACCGTAATTCGATCAGTTATTTTCCCATATTCAACAGCCAATAATGCGGTTAAAATTTTCGTTGTACTTGCCGGATACAGCTTTTTATGATCATTTTTTTCATAGATCACCTTTCCTGAATCCAAATCCAAAACTATAGCGGCTTCGCCTTGAATGGGAGAACTCAGGTTTATCGAATCTATCTTAGGTTTTGAGAAATGATCAAGGATAGTTTTAATCCCGTTTAACTGACTTCCATAACCTACTAAGATTAGAAAAAACATACCGATTACCACATGTTTTATTTTCATCATAACAGCACTCCTAGAAAAATGGTTTATAGCAAATATAGCCATTATTTCTAAAGTGAGACGAAATTAAACCTTAAGAAAACCTAAAGGATTCCTAATGGTTACTTTATAAACGGAAAAAGACCGCAAAATCGCAGTCTTGTGTTGTTTAAAATACACTTCAATGAATAGTTGACAACGGCAACTGAACTTGAAATATCGTTTCCGCCTCATTACTTGAAACGATAATTTCTCCTTGATGCAGTTCCACAATTCCCTTTGCAATTGCTAGACCAAGGCCTGTACCGCCCGTTTCCTCTGATCTTGACTGTTCTATTCGGTACATCCGATCAAATATAAAAGGAATAGCTTTTGCAGGAATCGCTTTCCCATAATTGATAACCTTCACTACCGAGTTCCCGCCTTGCTCCTCAACAACGAGAGTAATCTTTTTTCCTGCATTTCCATACTTAATTGCGTTGGAAATAAGGTTTTCAAATGTCCTCATGATTTTATCAGGATCTGCCTCAATCATCACTTCATCGGCAGAAGCTTTCAATTCTATCTCCATATCCGCCTTTATTAATTCAGGATGGAATTGTGCCGCTAGCTGTTTAAGAAGTTCTATTAAATTAAAAGGTAACAGCTTTAAGGCAAGATCACGGTTATTTATTTTGGTAAACTCAAAGAGGTCGTTGACCATACGATTGAGCCGTATTGATTTTTCATAGGCAATATCGACAAAATAACGAAGCTCCAATTCATCTCTGTATTGATCTCCCTCAATTAAGCCTAGATAGCCGATGATCGATGTTAACGGCGTCCTTAAATCGTGCGACACATTCGTCACCAGCTCATTTTTTGATTGTGTCGCCTTCTTTTCATCTTCAATTAACGCCTCTAACTGTTCCTTCATTTGATTTATGTTTTGTGCCAGCGGACTTAATCCCCCATGTTTCCAAATCGGGATCTCTATATCAAGACGACCTTTCGAAATTTCATCTACGGAACGGCTGATTATCTTAAAGTACGATGCCATATTTTTGATTGCTAAGGCATAATAGATGACCGTCAAAATAATTGTACCAATAAAGAATAAGTACCAAAATCCATAGGTATCCCTCATATTGGCGTATAAATAATTTAATTCTAGCGGTAAAGGTATGTATATATATATAAAACGAATAATAAATCCTAGTATTACTGTTGAAATTCCGGCACCGAACAGACTAAATAATAAATAAGAAAGTAATCTGGCATAAATGGAAGTTGAGTATTTATCCATCAATTTTATACCCCACTCCCCAGATTGTTTTGATTAATTTATAACCTAGTTCTTTTTCCAGCTTTTCGCGTAAATTACTGATATGTACCATCACCGTATTATTTGCAGAATAATAGGTTTCCTTCCATACTAGTTCAAAGATTTCTTCACTGCTAAACACCCTGCCTAAATTCGAAACCATGATATAAAGAATCGCAAACTCTTTTGAAGTTAATGATATCGGACACCCATTTACTTTTACTGTATGAAAGGTTTTATTTACCTCAAGGCTTCCCATCTTGATCATCTCGTCATCGTTCTGTTCTTCTTGATATAAATAGGCCCTGCGAATCAACGTTTTAACTCGGGCTACTAACTCCAACGGATTGAATGGTTTTGTTAAATAGTCGTCAGCCCCGCTCATTAAACCATTTATTTTGTCCATATCCTCTGTCTTGGCACTAACCATCATAATCGGAACATGATGCTTGGCACGTAATATTCTGCATACTTCCAATCCATCCGCTTTCGGCATCATCACATCCAATACAATCAAGTCTATCTTTTCTTTCTCAAACAAAGTTAGAGCCTCTTCACCATTGAAAGCTTTCGAAATTTTATACCCTTCATTTTGTAAATAAATCGCGATCAATTGAACAATTTCCTTATCATCGTCCACTATTAAAATATGTCGCAAACTTTATACCCCCGATCATTGACCCAACTTTTCACAGCGTATATTTGAATTCATATACAAAAAACACCATATCATCCAATGTTGTGGTAGGGAAATAGCCTTGTTTTATTATGTTAAAAATTTGTTTTTCGAGTCTTAGATTTGCATGGATAGTGATGTATTTCTTGAAAATAATTTTTTATTCAATTAATCGCTTTAGTTTACCGGCCAAATAATTTGCCCCAAAAGCCCTGCCTCTTCGGTTCTGACTCCCTAGATGATTCCTGCTCCACTTTATCAGTAGTAACTATCCCCATTTACTTTGCTTCCTTTAACCAGCTCGGAAATTCATTTAATAAAGAATTATATAGCTGATCATCAGAAATCTTCTCGATTTCTTCAATATGCAAGAAGTTTGCGTTATCTACTACTCTTCCTTCCAAGGTATCTATTTTACTCAGAAAATCAAAATTGCCATTGCCAATTCCAACAAACTGCCAAAATACCGGATGTTTTGCCGAGCTTTCAATTATAGGCTTTATTGATTTTTTGCAGCCCCCATCGTTGATAAAAACTATATATACGGGATCCTTGCTTGGATCCTCTTCAAGATACTTTCTTAAAACGTCCTTCATCACAGGAGGTTCATCATTTCTGCCGAATTTATGTACTAACTCGTCCTCAAGAATAATTCGGTCCACATAACCATCAAAATCTCTCTCTGTAACAGGCTTTAATCTAGAAAACTCATTATCATAAACCCATACATCTAACACACCATCATCATCAAACTGAGAGGCAATCGCTAATATTCGCTCAACTACTTTTTGAACCGTACCATTCTTATACAAGGTTCTCATAGACCCCGTAATATCTAAAACCAACCCTACTCTTGCCGTTACCGCTGCTAGATTCTTCTTTTCCAAAACAATCTTTACACTTTTTTTCTGTAAATCGATGGTTGCCACTTGCCATCCTCCTCATGGTTAAAATGATCCATAATTAGTATAATATTCAAGCTACACCAAAATCCAATATTATCCTAATTTATTCAAAAAAAATAGGCTGGATCAACAGCCATAACTTTTCATCGTTCCTATATATTTTTCACAGTTTGATACCAAGCTACTGCTTTTCTCTCAATTTCGCTAGCTAACGAATCCTTGCCTTTGATATATGATTCTAACTTTTCGTCGTCCGCACTGATATTGTTTGACTTTAAATAGATTACAAGGGGGCAATCTCTTGGGAAGTAATAATTGACAGAGTGCTCTTCATCAATCGCCCAGACCACAGAAGGCATACCTTCAGTCGTTTGAGGTATAAACTTTATTATTCGGATTCTCACTAAAATGAAGTAGCATTATAAATTCCCACCAAAATAAACGTTTTTAAGATTAAGTTAATGAAGTTTTATTAATTTCATTTACAAGAGTTTGCAATGCCTCCCCTTTTCGTGAGCGTTTCATGTTCCTTCGAATTTCGTTGCTTCTTTTCTTAACTGTCTCTATATAATTTACTAAAGATTCACTAGTTAGATTCTCTTCCTCTAAAGTAAGGGAGTACCCCTTTTCTTCGAAAGCCTTAGCGTTTAAAATTTGGTCGCCCCTGCTTTGTTGTAAACTTAAGGGGATAATTAGCATCGGGATATTTAATGCTAAAAATTCAAAAATAGCATTGGAACCGCCTCTTGTAATAACAAAATCTGTAGCAGCTAAAATATCTGGCAGTTCTTCATGAACATATTCAAATTGCCTATATCCGGGAACGTTAGAAAAATTGGTATCTATATTGCCCTTACCGCATAAATGCACAATTTGATACCTTTCAGTTAGCTGATTTAATGACTCCCTAACTGCCTCATTAATTTTCTTGGCACCTAAACTGCCACCCATTATGGTCAAGATGGGAAGGTTTAAGTGAAAGCCAAGGAACTTCCTACCTTTTTCCCTCGAACCGTTGAAAACTTCTCTTCTAATCGGCGAACCAATAACCATTGTTTTATTTTTCGGAAAAAATTTCTTCGTCTCTTCAAAAGAGGTAAATATTTTTGTAGCAAACCTTTGCGAAATTTTATTAGCTAATCCAGGTGTCATATCACTTTCATGGATAAAGATCGGGATTCTTAATGATTTAGCAGCAATAATAACCGGGACTGAAACAAAACCACCTTTAGAGAACACAAGATCAGGTTTCAGTTTCTTTAAAATCTTCCGTGCCTCCATACATCCTTTCATCACCCTGAAAAGATCGACAAAGTTTTCAAAGTCTATATATCTTCTAAGTTTCCCACTGCTAATCCCATAATAGGGGATATTTATTTTCCTTATTAGCTCTTTTTCAATCCCCTTTTTAGAACCAATATATTGAATCGCCCAATCTGTGCCCAATTCATTGATAATCGCAATATTTGGGGTGACATGACCCGCCGAACCGCCGCCAGTAAACACAATCGTTTTGTTCGCCATACATCCTCCAGAAACCTTCAGTATTTTGTAGTATTCATTATATGTAATCCGGGCTCATAATTCCATTTATTTACTAAACCCTAAGATAAGTTGGATATTTATGTTAAAATAAACAAAAAAAGTTTTATTAATTGAAAAGCCCGTCAATTGACAGGCTTTTCTAGTAAAATCAATTTATTCTATCCTTTTCAATCGTAATACCAAAATGATTTTTTAATGCATCTATTCCTTTTGGTGTAAGTTGAACAGCACGGGTCTTTTCTGTTTTTATAATCCATCTGTTTTCAAAAAAACGAGTTGCAATTGTCGACCCTAACCAGCCAGAAATATGATAGCGTCTCTCACTCCAATCAAGACAGGGCTTTGCAAATATCCTCCTTTTTGTATTTGCTTCATCAATATTAATTCCAAATTGAAGAAACCACTTTCTTCCTTTCTTTGTTACAGCGTATAAACCATCCTCAAGATATACTATTTCTTTTTCAATTAGGGCTTCGGTTACTTTTACACCAAGTTCTCCTGCAAGATGATCATAACAAGTTCGGCCAAAACGGACCTGCTTCAATTGGCTAGACTGTCGTAATGATCGAATTTCAACTGGTGGTGCGATTGTTCCTAACTTTTCGATCACTTCTGCTACTTCCTTACTAGCAAGTCGATAATAGCGGTGTCGACCGTAATGTTCCATAACAAGTAAATTCCCTTCAACCAGTTTAGCAAGATGGGAACTAATCGTTGGATGTGATACTTTCGCCATATAAGCTAATTCACTAGCCGGAAATGCTTGACCATTCATTAGACAATCTAAAATGGTGGCTCTTGTCGGTTCAGCCATTAGTTTTGCAATATATGAAAAATTCGGATATACATTCATATTTCGATGTTACCCTAAATGTATTTTTATTACAATGATACCGAATGATAACAAGGAGGAATTTAGTATGAATGCAATTGATCTTATTATATTGAATTTAAAAGAAACCCGCCGGCGCTCTATTATATTATGGAGATCGCTTCCTGATAGCTGGATTGACTGGCGACCCGATAAAGAGGCGTTGACCTTTGGGGAAATGATACGTCATGTATGGAGTGCAAGTTTCTATTATCATATGGTTTTAAGAAATAGTGGGTCAGTTAAAGAAGAAATACCTGCACCATTCGATCAAGAACCTATCCAATCTGTTGAAAAAGAGATTGAACTATCGAAACCGTATTTTGATGATTTTATTTCATATGTTCAATCCCTTACAGCTAAGGAGTTAGAGTCTCAACTTATTGATCGAAGCGACGTTGGCTATCAGCGATATTTAGGTGATATGCTTTTACGGATTGCCTACCATGATGCGGTTCATACAGGACAATTCTTACAATACTTACGAATGGTCGGTTTAGAGAGACCATTGATATGGGACTAAATTTTTAGGTACATTTAAAATTATTTGATGAAGGACTTTTTGTGAGTAAATCCAAATCGATTTGGCCTTCATTAGGACGATGAAGGCATTTTCGTGAAAAAATCAAACACGATTTGGCCTTCATCAGGGCGATGAAGGCATTTTTGTGAAAAAATCAAATCGATTTGGCCTTCATATGGCAATGAAGGCATTTTCGTGAGAAAATCCAAATCGATTTGGCCTTCATATGGCAATGAAGGCATTTTCGTGAAAAAATCAAACACGATTTGGCCTTCATTAGGGCGATGAAGGCATTTTCGTGAAAAAATCAAACACGATTTGGCCTTCATTAGGGCGATGAAGTTTCGTGAAAAAATCAAACCGATTTGGCCTTCATTAGGGCGATGAAGGCATTTTCGTGAATGAATCCAACCTGATTTGGCCTTCATAAGGACAATGAAGAACTTTTCGAGAGGAAATCCAACCTGATTTGGCCTTCATTAGGGATAAACGATAATCAGAAAATAGTGCTTAAGTAAATACAACTTAGTTTCATCCTTTTGATCTTCCAAAAACGGGCTCAATTAAAAACTCAAAACTAATAGTACGAGCAACAAACCTATTTTTTCATCCCCACGCTTCTTTTAATAATCGAATTCCTAGCTCTATTTGATTCTCAGTTAAACCACCAAAACCTAATAGGATCATCGGCTTTTGTTCAGGATGATTATTCTCATAATAAACAGAGGTTGGATACACTTTTACTTTATTTTCTTTAGCCCTTTCAATTAGTTCTATTTCTGGCATATGATTTTGCAGGCTTAATAAAATGTGTAAGCCTGCGTCATCTCCAATAATGGTGGCTTGTCGACCCATATAATTTTCAATTGAGCTGATCAATGTATTTTGCTTCTTCCGATAGACGGTTCTCATTTTATTTAAATGCCTTTCCCAATGCCCATTGATCATAAATTGCCATAGCGTATGTTGATGCAATCGAGATACAGTCTGCTTGTAGATGGTAAAATGCTGGCTGTATTTTTCAAGTAAGCTATTGGGTAATACCATATAACTAATGCGTATCGAAGGAATCAAAGATTTTGAAAAGGTCCCTAAATAGATGACTTTACCGTTATTGTCTAACCCTTGTAAGGACGGGATTGGTTTTCCCTTATATCTGAATTCACCATCATAATCGTCTTCAATGATATATCGTCCCTTTTCCTCCGCCCATTTTAATAATTCCATTCTTCTTGTAATCGGCATAACCATTCCATTTGGAAATTGGTGAGAGGGAGTTACATATGTTACATTTGCATTACTGTCATATAAGTGTTTTAAATCAATCCCGTCTTGATCAAGTAGGATTGGTTTTAATGTAACTCCTTGGTCTTTAAAAGCATCCCTTGTTCGATGAAATCCCGGTTCCTCCATTGAATAAACCGCATCTCTCCCTATGATCATCGTTAAGAAAGCAATTAAATATTGCGTTCCGGCACCGATAATAATTTGATTGGCCGAACATCTTACGCCTCTTGATTGATACAAGTATTTAGCTATTTCCTCTCTGAGCGTTAATTCTCCTTGAGGTTCGCCATTTAAAAAATAGGAGCTTTTTTCTTCATATAGACTCTGAATCGTTAACTTTCTCCAAATAGTATACGGAAAATGTTCAAGCGCTATATTTCCCTGACTAAAATCAAATAAATATTGCTCCCTTGCTTCTTCATTTATTTCTTTCGTGGTATTTAAGACATCGTTAACGTGAAGAAACAAATCTCGATTGAGTTCCTTCACGTAGATACCCTTCCTCTCCACACTTTCTACATATCCTTCTGCAAGTAATTGTTCGTACGCTGTTTCAATCGTATTTTGACTGACTCCTAGATAAAGAGCGAGTTTCCTTTTTGAGGGCAGCTTTTCCCCGGGGTCAATTTTTCCTGCTTGAATTTCATTTTTGAAAAAGTTATAGAGTTGTATATATAACGGTTTCCCACTCCTGTAATCCAAATCAAAAGTTATCTCTAACATTCTTTTCCCTCCCATCAAACTGGCATGGTTAATTATATTATATCTGATCCTTTTGGGCATATCAGATAATTCTTATAATCAAACATATAAAGAAGGAAGGGATGATGTTTACGATGAATTTTTCAGATGGTAAAGGAATCTACTTTAAGATTGGGGCAGCTGTTACAGCGGAGGAATTATCAGATGTATTTAAAACCTCTGGGATAAGAAGACCGGTTGATGACCTCCCTCGCTTGCAACGAATGATTGATCACGCGGATTTACTCATTACCGCATGGGATGAAGAAAAAATAGTTGGAGTAGCAAGAGCGGTCACAGATTTCTGCTATTGCTGCTATTTATCTGATTTAGCGGTGAACAAAGACTATCAAAAACGAGGTATTGGAAAAGAATTAGTTCGACTAATCCAAGAACAGATTGGCGACGAAGTAGCATTATTACTGCTGTCCGCCCCTGCTGCGATTGATTACTATCCGCGAATTGGATTCGATAAAGTAGAAAATGGTTATATCATTCCTCGAACGAAGTAAATTTTACTAAACTATTTCATATAGAGGAACGTCCGATTTCTCCATAAAAATCCCGGCAATATCTAAAATAACAGACAATGCCGGGATTTATTTTTTTATTCTGAAACTCTTTTCAAGATAGATGAAAGTGTATAATATTTAGTTCTTGCAAACTATCACCTCTCCTATAGCTCCTACATATAAGCTAAATTCATATCTGCTTTCACCTTTCAAGAACTTTGTATCCTCATAAACTTTTGACACTACCCCCGTTACTATTTTAATTACTCAATTTTAGTATAATTGTGAGAAAAAATCTTTTTTTCTTCGTTATATAAAGTGTAAGAGCGCTTTTACAAAAAAATAAGGGGAATCGTTTCATGAAGGCCAATGATACAAATTATATACAGCGACTGCAGCAACAAAAAGAAGACGCATTAGAATTTATTGTTGATAAATATTTGCCATTAATCAAGGGGATCACTTGTAAAGTTCTCATTCCCCTTAATAACAAAGGTGTTATAGAGGAATGTATTAATGATATATTTCTTTCAATCTGGGATCATTCAAAAAAGTTTCAAGGGGATTCAAATGATTTCAAGAAATGGATTTGTGCCATTGCGAAGTTTAAAGCCATTGATTATTACAGAAAAGTAAATAAACAAATAGAATTCACTTCCAACACTTTGGATTTGAATACAGAAAAATCAATTGAAGATGAACTAATAATCCTAGAAGATCGGATGGAATTAATCAAGTTAATCAATCAATTAGAGCCTATGGAGCGAGATATTTTTATCATGAAGTTCTTTCTTGGAATAAAGACGGAGGAAATATCAATAAAACTGGGCTTAACGAAAGCTTCGATTGACAATCGAATTTATAGAGGAAAAAAGAAACTAAATAAAAAAGCATCTAACCTTAAGTTGGGGGAAAATGGCATATGAAAGATATCTATGAATTATTAAATGATCTTAACATAGACGAGAATGAATTTGAGGAAATGGAAGTAAATGAACTAGAAAAGGCACACATAAAAAGGTCGTTAAAAAAAGAAATAAATAAGAAGAAAAAAAGGAACAGCTGGAAAAAGAGCGTTACCGCTGCGTCCATTATAGTAGGTTTATCAGTAACAACCTTTGTAGCCTACCCTGCCTATGCTGGAAACATCCCCGTAATTGAAGATATTTTTCGATTTTTCGATAATGGAAAGCCGGGATTTTACAATAACAAAAAAGAAAATAGTCAAAATAAAGAAACGGGACTTTATTATGATTATAAAAAATTCTCCAGCGAATTAAATATCACGAAGGAAAGTAATGGAGTTAAAATCACGATTAATGATGCCGTTTTTGATGGGAAGACATTAACTTTAACTTATACCATTGAAAGTGAACAGGATTTAGGTAATGCAGATATTACTATGCCAAGAATAACAGGTATGAAAGCTTATGGCGGAACAGGTAAAACTTCTAAAATTGATACAAATAAATATGTGGGCATACTCACTGTTAGTAATATAGAAGATAAGAAATTAGATGTTGCTCATATTAACTGGGATATTGATCACATTCAGAACCCAGATAATCAGACCGTGATAAAAGGGGATTGGAAATTTGCTTTTAGTCTAAATGCTACAGATAGCAAAATCCAATTAACTGATGGCATCGCTGAAAAAAATGGTGTAAAAGTAAGTATCGGAAAAATTTCTTTCAACCCGATGTCTTTTACCGTTTATTATGACCAAGAGGTTACAGAAATGGTTAAAAACAAATGGGATGGTGTCGATGTTGAATTAGAAATAAAAGACGACTTAGGGAACATATACTCAGGAGAAGATAATGGGGGAATGAGAAAGGATAGCTCTTATCATGTGAGTGGAAGTAAAACATTCGAAAAATTAGACCCGAATGCAACGAAGCTCATAATCACTCCCCATATCACCTTGAGGGATTACAATTCTGATAATTTTGCTTCAGTAGAAATAACGAATGATGGAAAAAAGGAAATCTCATTACCAGAAAAGCCAGGTAAAGGGAAGGAAGAGTTTGTATTAGAGGACATTATTATTAAGATACAGAAATAATATAATAAATCGATAGGACTGCCTTATTAAAGGACAGTCCTTTGTTTTTTGGTATCAAGAGCGAGGTCTCGGGGATTTCACCAGTAAGTATGAATCTGAGTAATTACATTAATTTTGAGCTTTAGTTCTTTTTGATATTTAAACTATTCTTTAAACAATCAGCCTTCCTGAATTTCTTTAATACTTCTCCCACCTAAAAAGGCATGACCGGTAATAAATTTACCTGCTGTTGTAAATCCATATTTCGCATAAACCTTTTCGATTTTCTCATTTATCGGAAAAACCCATAAATTCTCCATTCCCCTTTTCTTCACTTCTGCCTGCAAAAAGTAGATCAGCTCGCCAATTAGACCCTTTCCTCTAAACTCCTCCTTCGTTGCGACGCTCTCCATACGCGCTTGATCACCATGTTCAAATATACAAGCTGTTGCACATGCTTCCCCATCATATCGAAGAAGATAATGAGTGAAAGCAGGGTGTTTAAACTCCTCAGGAAAAGCCTTTTCCCTCACTTCCCTTCCGCCAAACTCCTTAATATTGCATTCAATTTCTAATGCGTCATAAAAATTATCTTCCGTCACTCTTTCAATCGTAACGCGATCATTTCTTTTATGCCCATTGATTTCTTTGTTCCAGATTTGAATTGGGCTGACTAGTTCCTCAAAGCCAAATTTGTAAGAATCTAATTCTTTAATGAAAGGAGCTAGTTTTTCAAGATTATAAAGATAAAAGCGCGGTATTATATTTCTTTCCTGATAAAACTGAATCACTTCTTCTATCACATCCCTGGGATTTTCGGGAACCTCATGAATATGCGCATGATTAGCATCAAAATAGGACGGCTGTTCTTCATTATAAAAAAGGGAACCCCAAGTTGTGTTTTGTCGGTTTGTAAAGGTATCAAGGTAAGCTAGATCAAGCTCCAAGACCTTTTGTAGTAGTATGTTCAATATATTCTCCTCCATTAAAACTAAATTATATTTCAAAAATCCCCTCTCAAACTAGGACTGATACGTAAGAATGGCTCTCACGGTTAGACATATAGAAATGCCCTCACTTCACTATTTTTTAAATAATTCTGTATTTTGATGATATAACAATTTAATTAATTGATAAAACAATTAATTGCACTAGTTTTTATGAAACTTTTACAAGCAAAATACAGTCAATATATTTAGGCACTTTGGAAAAAGATGCCCTCTAACATAATCCAAATAATTTTTCATAAAATCAACTTTCCAAAATATTGTATTTTTATTATAGTAGATTAATAGATGAAAGTTTTACCAAATGGAGAGGATTGTCTAGATTGAATAAAATGAAAAAAAAGAAAAAAGGGAATGTCTCATTTAGAATAAACATCATATTCTTTGTTGTCTTTATATTATTTTCAACTCTCATTCTTCGACTAGGAATGTTACAGATTGTACTTGGAGAAAATTTTCAGCGGGAGATAGACCAAAAAGAGATTGTTCCAATTAATTCATCTGTGCCGCGGGGAAAAATATATGATACGAACGGAAAACTGGTTGTTGGAAATAAACCTTTAAAAGCCATTACTTATACTCGCCCCAGTTCTGTTACACAAGATGAAATGTTAGACGTTGCAACGGAATTAGCTAATCTCATTAATAAAGACTCAGAGGAAGATTTCAAATCAATTACAAAGCGAGATCGTCAAGACTTCTGGATCATGCAACATCCCAATTTAGCTAATGCCAAAATAACGAAAAAAGATAAAGCTAGGCTACAGAAAAAAGAGTTAGATAAAAAGGAATATGATAAGGCAATTTATGATTTAACAAGGGAAAGAATTACGGAAGAAGAACTAAATTCTTTTTCGAAACAAAAGCTAGAAGTATTGGCAATTTTTCGCGAGATGTCTAGCGGGCAAGCGTTAACACCCCATATCATAAAAAATAAAGATGTGACCGATGAAGAGTATGCGGTTGTAAGTGAACACCTTGATTCCTTACCAGGGGTGGATACAACAACGGATTGGGACAGGGATTTTGTATTAAAAGATGCGGAAGGGAATGGACCATTAAGCTCCGTTTTAGGGAAAGTAACAAGTTCAAAAGAAGGATTGCCTAAAGATAGTCTCGATTACTTACTAGCTCAGGGATATAGCAGAAATGATCGTGTTGGAAAGAGCTATATTGAACAGCAGTATGAGGAAGTCTTGCAAGGTCAAAAAGAAACGGTAAGGAATGTTACGGATAAATCAGGAAATGTTTTGGAATCTCAAGTCTTTAAAGAAGGAAAAAGTGGGAATGATTTAATTTTATCAATTGATATTGAACTTCAACAAAAGGTTGATGCGATAATTCAAGATAAACTAAGTCAGGCTAAAGTTGGTCAGCCCTATATGGATAGAGCCTTAGTCTCCGTTATGAATCCAAAAACAGGGGAAATGCTTGCTATGGCCGGTAAGCAATATGTAGTAGATAATGAAACGAAAAAAACCGAAGTGAGAGATTTTGCATTAGGAAACATGACCACTTCCTATTCAATGGGTTCTGTTGTAAAGGGAGCAACCGTATTAACCGGGTATCAAACAGGAGCAATCGTTCCAGGGCAAAGCTTATATGACCAACCTTTGAAGTTTAAGGGTACAGATGTTAAAAAATCATGGAATTCGGTAGGATTTGGTTTTATTGATGATTTATATGCTTTAAAAAGATCATCCAACGTATATATGTTCTTAACAGCTATGAAAATTGGCGGGCAACAAACGTATATCCCAAATGGGCCGTTAAGCATCGACAAAGTTGCAGCTATAAACAAATTCCGAAAAAACTTTGCTCAATTTGGATTAGGGGTTAGAACGGGAATCGATCTCCCTGGTGAACAAACGGGATACGGTGCTGGACAAATCCCGCCTCTTGCCGGTAATGTTTTAGACTTTGCGATAGGACAATATGACACATATACGCCATTACAACTTGTTCAGTATATTTCAACCATTGCAAATGGTGGTTTTCGGATTCAACCGCATTTAGCAAAAGAAATTCGGAAGCCAAATAATAATTCGGATGAACTAGGTCCTATTATTCAAGAAATTAATCCAACTATATTAAATAAAGTGGATATGAAAGAATCTTGGATTAAACATGTTCAAGAGGGGTTAAAATTGGTCGTCAATGATCCCCAAGGCACAGGATTTGGCACAATCAAAAATAAACAATATAAGATTGCTGGGAAGACAGGAACAGCAGAAGCATTATATGATGGGCCTTTACCAGGCCACCCAATGTTATGGAATGTAACCTTTGTCGGTTATGCTCCATATGACAATCCTGAAATTGCTCTTTCAGTTGTTGTCCCATGGTCAACCACTGATAAAACACATACAAATTTAGAAATAGCTGATGAAATTTTTAAAGCATATTTTGATTTAAAAAACGCTCGCTTAAACCAAGGATTAGATACATCTAGTACTACTCAAAATGTTGAAACCAATAATGATGCAAATGAATAGAATTTGAAATTATTCTGTATGGGAGTATAAAAGTTACGATAGCTGGTCTAGAAAATAGATCTAGCTATCGTAAAATCACTCCTAATAAAATCGGAGTGATTTTTGGATAATTTATTTTATGCAAAATTAATGATTAACTATCTGACGAATGTGGTCTATTGAAAATGAATAAATTGGTCTATTTCAAATACGATTGTGCAAGTTTCATTAGTTCGCCTTCACTAATGTTTCCTCTTAATTCAAAATGGATGACTTGTTTATTTTTATTTTTTACATACATGCTTATTCTTTTTTCTGATTCCTCTAAATCTCTTGTAATAGAAAATGCGTCCTTGTCTTTGAAAGGAATTACCTTTTCATTCGAATGAATGTTCCAAATCACCTTTTTTCCCTTTTTATTTATCAATTGTTCACTATCTTCATCTAAAGACTGGCTTACGTAAACCCATTTATCCCCTTTATGCCATATATCCCAAATCGTTATAGGCCCTTTGAAATTTTTGGCTGAAAGTCCAGAGGGATATTCGATTACTCCTCTTGATATCTCTAATGGTATATTTACATCAATTGAGGGTCTCATTATCTTGAATGATGCTCTTTTTTGTGAATCCTTTAAATCAAAGTTTTTTTTATACTTAATCATCCATGGATAACTCTCAAAACCAGCTAACTTTATGTTCTCTGGTGGCAATACTGGTCTAATTTCAAGGTTATGCCAGCTGTAATTAACAGAATCTAAACTATGGATTTCTTGAAAGTCATTCTTTTTATTGGCGTGGTTGCCAATTAGGATAAAGCATAATAAACACACGGCGACTAATGACATTGAGACTTTAAACCATTCCCAACTTAGAATAGGCCACCTCACCTTAGATTTTTGGTCAATTTTTTCACTCAATAGTTTTTTTACGATATCTTTTCTTTCATTTACCCAAATGATTTCTTCTTCTAACTTATTTACCTTATAAACTAACGGTTGTCGACCATTCAATTGTTTCATCCTCCATCAATAAGAATTTTTCAAGATTATTGGTGGCTCTGTGGAGAGTGGTTTTTACTTTGGCCTCTGACCACTCTAATATTTCCGCAGTTTCTTTTATAGAAAACTCCTTCATTTTTCGTAACACAAATACCTCACGTTGTGACGGCTTTAGTCGTTTCAAAGCTGTTAATAACATTCTGCCTTCTTCTTTTATTTCTACTATTTTTTCTGTTGAGGGATATTTAACATTCTCTTTTTTAAGGACATTCAGCAGCTTTTTAACTTTCGATTCTTTGCGAAAAAAATCCATCGTTGTATTATGTGCTGCTCTAAATAAAAAGCTTTTCACCTTAGCCACGTCTTGAATACTGTCATATTTTTCATAAACCTTAAGAAAGGTTTCCTGTAACAGATCCTCTGCCGTTTGAGGTTCATGAACGATTGCGAATATGTATTTTAAAAGGGACACACTATACTCCTCATACCACTGAAAAAATAGTTGATCTTTAATCGACTCCATTTCTGTTCCTCCCGTTTAGATACTAGAGAGACGCAATACATTGAAAAAAGTTACAGTTTTTAAAATTCAGTAATTTACCAATAAAAAAAGACAGTCAATATGATTATTGATTAGTTTCAAAAATAGAAAGAGAATTATTAAAAAATTCTTTCAAATATTAGGAATTTAGTGTAAAATTACACCATAATGGAAATATAACAAATTAGAGGAGACTGAATATAAAAAATGGTGGGTTTTTTGGGTTTTTAGCGTACCTATTTTTATCATCACCTATATGAATTCTTTTTTTATCACCAGTAAAATTACCTATGAATCCCAAGCCGAGTGCAAGCCGATGTTTATTTTTACACCACAGAATGTGCACTATTGTAGTGAAATTTATCCGATTGATATTTTTTTAATATCTTTAAAAACAAAACCTCTTTCGTATATTTGTCTCATTTCAGGAATATATTTAATTGGATTCGCCCTTTATTTATTCATCCGCTTAATCATAAAAAGTCGGGAGAATCATATAAATGCTCGGTGAATATATATAGAGGTTAGATTTGATGTGCTTTTCTCAATCTTTTTGTCAAAATTGTAATGGGACTACAAAATTTTTACTAGGGATTGTTGGCAACCCAATAAGGAGAAAAACAGGTCGCCAATAGAGGTAATTGTCACCCATAAGGGATAGTTCCTCAATTTCAAATAGGAATCAATTAACCTTCCCAACATAAGTAAAGAGCCTAGACTTCTAAGCCCTTTCATTATGAATTCTCCTCAATATGGATTCCAGCTGTTTGATAAATAATTCCTTGCTGCCCGCCGATTGCGAGGTACTGGTTTAGGGAATTCAGCAAATTTGCCGTTAAGCTGTTTCTTCTTTCTTAATGGCTTTTACATTCCTAAGCCTTATCCACTGCGTCTTCTTGCTTTCAGCTAATAATTTATCTATTTCTACAACAGGAAACGGCTCCTTGCCAATTAAGATTTCAGTATTAGATAAAGTGATAAAGACTTTTTTCAGTAAATTTTCTCCATTCTTCAGTTCAATATGAATGATTTCTCCGGATTCCAACTCGGCTAAGACAGGGAACCTTCTTAAAAAAAATTGTTTACTGTAATGGTCCATTTTTTTATTGATCAGCAGATTCCCTAATAAAAATAGGGCAACACCTATAACCAAGGACCATAATCCGAAATTACTCAAATAAATGTTTCCAATGAATATGATCAGCAGAAGCCATCCAAATTTAAGGCACCAATAGATAAAATACATTATGTTCGCCCTTTCGAAAATCGACTTTACCTCTATATTCACTGAAATTCAAAGTTTTTTCAATGCAATTGCTCGTCTTTTTTTGGTAGGATTAGACAATTTCTATCTAAAAAACCGCCATAGCGACGGTTTTCCCTTTTTATATTATTTTTAAATTAGTATCCAATATATTGGAAAAATTATATTAAAGAACACCAATTTTAATGTTTTTCAAAAAATGAGAAGCTGAATTTTTCATTCATATGGTTAAAACTGACAACCGTCTTTATATGTTGTAAAAAAAATCACCTATATCGATACTGCCGGCCGCATGTTAACGATGTCTTTACTTTCATAAAATCATACATGAGTGCAGCTTTCCTTCCTTTATCCGTATACCTATTCTTTTTAGTGCGGAGGCACTCCATAAATTCAGCATCACACTGACAAGGGGAAATTCCTCGACTTAGGCAAAGGTCATGTCTCTGGCAGCAGGCATCTACATCATTTATGGGTGCACCTGGCCCGCTGCATCCAGGCCCGCACCATCGATACCCTGGAAAAATGCACCATGAAAATGGATTTTTTCTCCTTCTATTTCTCAAAACTCCACCCCCTAAATTAAATTGGCCAGTTAACATTTTGATGTGTTCGTTACTAATAAAATATGAAATTCTAAATAAAGTGAAATGGCAAAGCCCCAGAACAAGTCCATATATATAAAGAAAAAATCGCAAGAGATTCCCTCCTTGCGATTTTTTTCTTTTAATTGATGGGAGAATTTTTTGAAACTCCCTTATCAAAGGGACAATCTAACAAATAGTACTAACCATGTTTCTGCCACAGTTCTTTGATTGGTATAATCCTTCGTCTGCCCTGCTCAATAAGGAATCAATCGTATCATCAGTGTGAGATTGTGTCACGCCAAAACTTGCAGTAAGTCGACCCGCGCCATTAAAACTATGTTCTTCAACCTTTTCTCTAAGAAGTTCAGCAAGTCTTTCAGCATCCTTCCCTAAAACATCGGTGATCACAATAAACTCTTCCCCGCCCCAACGGCCTAAAAGGTCACGTTTGGTTAGGTTAATTTGGATAAGTTCAGCCAACTCCTTTAAAACGGAGTCACCAATTTTATGTCCATAAAGGTCATTAACCGTCTTAAAATGATCGATATCAAAAAAGATGATGGAAAAACTCATGTGCATTTCTTGGCAGTCGTTTAACTTATTTTCTAGCCATTCATCAATTTGATGCCGGTTGGCAATTCCCGTTAAGGCATCTATGTAGGCGTACTTTTTAAACATTTCCACCTTGGCACATGACTTAAACATATGCTGGGCATATAAAAAGACAATAATATAGACAAAGCTTGCGAAGTAATATTGGAATAAGGAATCAATCGACACTAAGGAAAGGCGGTTCATGTACGTGATTCCATCTGTCAAAGTAATGGCGAAAATACCTATTGAAAAGTAAAAACCACGCTTTATCCCCAGGGTTAAAAAAACAAACATAAAGTAGATTGGCATCCAAACAATAAAGTCACCTAAAGATCCGCCAATTTGATTCAAGTAATTATGGACGGCATCAAAAAATGTGGTGACATGGTACACACTGATCAAAATCAAATTAGAATACTCAATAAACCGTATAAAACGATTCTTATATAGAAAAATCCAACTGATTACAAACCAAACTGTAAGTGTACTATTTATAATAAAATCAAGTATATTTTCAACATCAACATTTTGCATTAGTGTATTTAAAATAAGTGCAATAAAAATACATGGAATAACCCACAGGTATACACTTCTCTTGAGTTCATCAAGTGATTCAAATTGTTTACAAAACATCGGATTACCTTCTCCCCAACTAATCAATTCGATTAGTCCAGCCCAAATCCTCAAAAACGGCAGACGACTGGCAATAGACCCCCGTTCAAATCCCGGCGGCTCCCATATCCTTATTAGTTTGGTGTTTTTTTCTATATAATAGCCTTACCAATTTTAATTCCGCAGAAACAAAAAATTTATACTATTTTTCTATTTACAGCAGGAAAATAAAGTCATTATATAACTATTGTAATTGAAAGTTTACTGCTTTTATATAGCATTCTCGCTTAATGATTGTAGTATTTTTGTCTATTTTTCCTAAAATGTACAGCATTGAATTATTTTATTTGCGTCGAATTGTAAGGTAAAACAAATTGGAGAATTTTTAAATGCAGAAATTTATTTAATAGAGTCGGTTATCATTATATCCCAAAGGCAAAAATTTCGTGTGGGTTCGGTCGCTTATAACCTCGAATAGTGTCCGGAAGCACTCTTTTCTCTTGAAAATTCAAAATAATGAAATTAATGTAATTTATGGTAAATTAATATACAAGAAGAATTGAAATGATGGTGAACTTTCATGTTAGAAAAATTTCCTGTTTATATGACAGCTTTTAGGCAAGAAAGAATGATTAGAGTATACCTTCCGGAAAGCTATATTAATGAAAGTAAGAGATATCCCGTCCTATACATGCATGACGGGCAAAATGTTTTTGAAGATGAAGGTGCGATTAAAGGGGTATCCTTAGGGATAAAAGACTACTTAGATGAGAGCGGTCTAGAAATCATTGTCGTAGGGATTGATCTAAATCCAGAGGGTGAGGAACGTGTCAATGAATACTGCCCATGGGCAAATGGAGAAATCAGCAAACAAATATTAGGTTATGCCAGTCCATCAGGCGGCAGGGGCGAAGAATATCTAGATTTTGTGATAAATGAGCTTAAACCTTTCATAGACAATAAGTACCGCACACTACCGAATCACACTTCGATGGCAGGAATCTCCTTAGGAGGCCTAATTTCAACTTATGCTGCCTGCCGTTATCCTCATATTTTTAAAAGAATTGCTGCCGTATCACCTGGTTTTTATCGGAACCAAGAGGAAATCGAGAATCTATTAAGAAACTCCGACATGTCCGCCATTGAGAAATTCTACATGGACTTTGGAACAAAAGAAATAGGCGAAAATGAAGAAATGTTTAAAGTATTCCTCGATTTAACGAATAGAGTCGTTGAAATATTGAACGACAAAGAAGTAAATCTTCACTATCAACTGATTAATGATGCCGAACATGCCTATATATTTTTTAGAAAAAGAGTCCCTGAAATGTTGTCATACCTATTTTCAGATATTGATAAGGCAAATTGAAAATGCTCTTTAATTAGTTAAAAAGGTATGGTTGATTTAATGCCATACCTTAACTTCTCTCTTACTTGTCGAAAAGCTTAATATCCATATTAATTTATAAGCATTTATGAATTCTAAAGTCTTTTTCCGGCACAAACCCAAATCATCCTGGCAGAATTTATCTATCGAAACAAACACTTAAAAACCAACATATAGAAGATAACAACATGAGAAAGGGTGTCAGGCACCATGTGAAATTTTCACATGGTGCCTGGCACCCTATTTTTAAAATGGTTTTAAGATCATGAGGGCGATGATGATTAAAAAAATCGCATTTTCAAGGTGTTCATATCGAAACAGAATTTTTGATAATCGCCAATACTCTTCAGGAATCTCATCGCCTTTATGAGATTCTAATAGAGCTTTAATAGGTTTGGACCTCGGTGATAAGACGAGCGGACCAATGGCGAGTGCTGCCAGAAAAAGTACAAGACTTGTTACATACCACCCCATTCGAAACAAGCTTGGATTTAATAATCCCATGGTCAGACCTGTAATCAGTAATAGGGCGCCGCCAATCATCACAAAAATATGTAATTTATGTCTAATTTTATAGGAATGTCTTAACTCGGTCATTGTACTCCCAGATTTAACAACAGTTGTTAAAATAAACCCTGGCCCCATACCCAAAATAGCTGAAAAAATATGAATGAATACAATAACCTTGTAGAAAGTAATCACTGGTGTCAGCCTCCATTTCTTACATGCTCCCATTTTACCATAAACAATGTGACTTCAATGTAATCTCTTGCAGTCTAACATAGTTTTGTAGAGTTTCGACCATTAATTTCACATATTAATAATGATATAATGTAGGAAAGTCGGAAGTAATGATGCACCTGAAAGGGGGCTGCTAACATAAATAATTTTTTTAAATTTATCTTTATTTTAATAGGATTTTTATCTCTGGGTCTCGGCATTTTGGGGATAATTTTACCCTTATTACCAACCACTCCGCTATTACTTTTAGCATCCTTCTGCTTTGTAAAGGGATCAGAACGGTTTGAGCACTGGTTCAAAGGGACAGCACTCTACAAACGTTATTTGGAGAACTTCGTTAATGAGAGGGCTATGACCTTACAACAGAAACTTACCATCTTGTTATTTGCTGATGCAATGATCGCCATCGCCTTCTTCTTCCTCGACAATACCATTTTGAGGATCATGCTGCTCTTAATCGTTTTGTATAAATACTATTATTTCATCTACAAAATAAAGACGATCCAGGTTGTAAAAGCGGAACCAAAATAAAACAAAATGCAAATGGCACTACCCAAAATGCTGGGTGGTGCCAATTAGAAAAATAAAAGATTATTAACTTTCATCATCCGGATTAATTATCGCCAACACCTGATGGTCTTCCCATTTCCCGTTAATCTTCACATTCTTCAATGCGATTCCTTCTTTATGAAAACCTGATTTCTCCAATACTCGAATCGAGCCGATATTGTGAGGCATGACGCCAGCTTCAATTCGATGCAATTTCAGTTCATTAAACGCATATCCCACCAACAGCTTTGCTGCTTCTGTTGTATAGCCTCTTCCGTTATGCTTCTTATCTAAAAAATATCCAATGAACGCACCTTGAAGCGCGCCTCTTAGGACTTGAAATAGATTAATAGTACCAATCAATGTTCCATCATGTTTAAAAATCCCAAAATTATATGCTTGATCGGTTCGACTGTCTTCTTCATATTGCTTAATTCTCTCAAGCTGGAATTCAATCGTATAAAAAGTCTCATTCCGCTCCATCGAAAACTTTTCAAAGAAATCGCGATTCTCCATAAATAATTCAAGCAGGGCTTCAGCATCTTTTGTTAAAAATGGTCTTATATAAATGTTTGTTCCTTTAATCATGTAATCTTCCTTTCCCTAATTAAATGCAGAACCATGTATTCATCATCATAATGAACACCATCTACAATTAGTGCATTTTCTTCTATTCCGTACGTTTTAAAGCCTAGTTTATGATAAAGCTGTTTCGCTTTTTGATTACTTGCAGTTACGCCTAAATTAATTTTTTCAATAGTTTCGATTTCTTTGGCTTTGTTGATTGCTTCTGTCAGCAATGCTTTCCCAACGCCTAATCCTTGTTTCTTTTGAGTGACATACATAGCAAAAATGTTCGCACGGTGACGGATTTTCACCCGATCCTCCTGAAGCAGTGTAACAACTCCAATTAGTTCTTCATTGTCAAACGCTCCAAAAGTGTAGTTTCCTTCTGCGGTAAACGTACGGGCAACCTGTTCAACAGGATTTTCCCTTTTTACGGATTCTTCATAGCTTGATAAAAATGCCTCTGGATTTTGCTTCAGTGCTTCTAATCGTAATGCCCAATAACTTTCAGCGTCTGATGGATTTAGCAATCTAATTTCCATAATCATGCACCCCTTTGTTCTATCAATTTCTCACTTATTTCTATGAATACCAGATAAGCCATGTATCATCTTGGTTTTCCTTTAATTACTAGGATCTTTACCAATGCGAATGACTTTTATCAAAAGATCTAGCTTCTCATTTCTTTCTTGATCTAATTTTGTTTTTTCATTCATAAATCTTATAATTCTAATAATGAAATATATACCAAATCCTAGAATTAACAAATAAAACAAAATAGGTATTATGGCAAAAAAGCTAAACATCCCCATACTGTCCATCAAATAAAGCACCCCCAAAATTGTGAAGTAATACCAATATTATACACTAAACATTTTTGCTCTCCTCTCGCTTTTTTTAGTTGACCGAGCTCCAAATCATTCTATTGGATACCTTTTTCACACTTCTTTCGGCGGTCCGGGATCCAATACACCCTATTGGTTTACTTAATAGTAAAAATCATGATGATAAAAGTAGATTTTAAGACTACTTATAAAAGTTTCGACATATAGTATTCATCCACAAATTCACCATCAATGAACAGAGAATCCTTTTTTGTTCCTTCAATCTCAAATCCCATTTTCTTATACAATGCCACTCCGGGCTCGTTCCGAATTACTGTTGTTAACTCTAGGCGGCGAAGACTCTGTTCCCTTGCCCACGCTTCTAGTCTCGTAAATAGTTTTGTTCCAATCCCTTGCCCTCTATAATCCTTTAAAATTCCAATCACAATATAGACCGAGTGCTTTGTTCTTCTTGCAGTGCCGCCAATTGCAATCAAATATCCGGTCAGATTATTATCTATCTCTGCAACGAATATTGTTGAGTTTCCACTTTTTTTCATATTCTCAATTCTTGTTCTCTGCTGTTCAGTTGTAATCTGCCGTTCACCTGCTTCCATCAGCATGAACTCTGACTCTTCTTCAACCTGCTGAATAAGTCGTACTAAGCTTTCCGCATCGGAAACTTTTATTTCTCTAATGATCATTAAAATTACCCCTTAAAACAATATCTTATGTCTTTTTTTTCACAGAAGCCTGCCAGTTTAATAAGCAACATCCTATTTTTTAAATATATTTCTTATATCACTCCACCCATATACAAGTTCCTGTACTTTTTGCCCTAAAAACTCGACTTCTATGGTATCTATTTTTTTAGCTCCAAGTGTCTCGTAAAAAAGGCGGGAACTATTATCCTCAAGCACTAAAACCAACATAGTCGAGATATTTTGAAGTTGCAGTTCATCTATCAATGGTTTCACTAGTAAACTTCCAAGTCCATTTCCTTGATATTCTTTAAGAATATATATTGCATAAAGCTCTCCAGCATAATCAGGGTATTTCCCCGTTCTCTCTTTGCCGCCCGATGCAAAGCCGACAATCTCCCCTTCTGAGGTTTCCGAAACATAAACTCCGCCATTCGGGATACTATTTTTCCACAATTGCTCTCTGCTTTCATAGGAAAGTCTTTTTAAGTATTCGGCTGGAACTATATTGTCATATGTAGTTTTCCAACTATCGACATGAACTTTCGCAATACCTTTAGCATCAGCTAACACTGCCTTTCTAATCTTCATCCCAAAACCTCCAAGTCCTTTCCTTTATATAGCTCTAAAGCTTCTATTAAAAATTGCATGTCATAACCTGTTTTTTCATTAATTCTATATGCCCAATCATCTATACTATTTAGCTTATGTTCACGAAATAGACCCTCACTGGTACTAAAAAAACTCTCCCATCCATAGAATTCCCAATGGGCGATTTCAGATTTATATGGGATTCGACACTCTAACAATGGTTTGGGTTTAATCACATTCTGAGAATACTCAGCTGCTTTGAAAAAATCACCTATTTCTATTGGCTGAGTATCATAAATCTGTTTGGACTGTTTACTATTGGGTCTATGATAAAAAACCTCAAGCGATTTCTTTAAAGATTTCACATGAACCTGTGCTCCCGGGAAAAAGCCAGAAAGTCTTTTTTCAGTAAAATCTTCGTTATCTTCATCGATTAGAATTGGCGTTAACCATTGGTCACCCAAATCACATAAAAACCGATTGCCAGCTTCATCTAATGCAATCACTGCCACATGTGCCCGACTGGTGTTTAGGTGATGCCCGATGGGATAGGCTGTGATCCCATCCTTTTGAAATTCATCCAGCAGCCATATGGCTAGGTCGAAGCAATTACCAGTAATGCCAAACTGCTCCCGATGCTCCCTCATAAGAGAAACATCCCTTTGTTTCTTATTTTTACTTTTCGTATGAAACCATGCTTTCGTTAATGTTTCCATCGGAAAATCATCAAATTTCTTCCATGTAGTCAGAATATTTTTTGGTGCAATCATTGTAAAACACTCCACCTATCCTAATGCTTCACTTCATTTGCACCTGCTTCCATGTTTGTCGGATGCACTTTTTCCCCAGATTGCACGAAGTACAGGTAAGATAGAACCCCCATTAATACACCTGAGCCAAATAGGATGGAGCCGATAATGACAAAATTTCGCACGAGGGTGGTAACTAATAAATCATAATCATTTATTTCCGATGTTAAATTACTTTCAAGCCATATTTCGCCAAAAGAAGTACCCCAGTAATAGCTTAAAAACATCAGCAGCAGACCACCGCCTATTAGTAAGGATGATACAGTAGTTAATTCTTTTATTTTTTGTTTTGACATGAAAATCCCCCCTTATTCTTTTTCTAGAAATACAAATTCAACAAAAAGGTAATGTTTTCCTTGTTAGTATATTTTTTATTTGTTTGACACGTCTCTTTTTTATATTTATGCGATAAGAACAAAATTAGTTGGATGTAAAAAGAGTGTATCTACTGTAAAACTTAAGTGAATCCGTATATGTAATTCCAAGACTAATTCACTTGTCCATTTTATATGAGAATAAGAAAATTCTGTCATTTTGAAGGAGGAAATAAAATAAAAGGAGAAATATATAACAAAGATTATGAAAGGGGGACAATGAATGAGTGAAAAATTATTAAGGGTTGGTACTACTTATATTCCAGTAACGGATGTAGAACTTTCTTCAGATTGGTATGTAAACAAATTAGGTGCAGAGCTTAGCTACAAAGACGAAGACAAAGCAATTCTAAATTTTGCAAACCAAAGCATTTTTCTTGTGAAATCTAAAAAAAATCAAAGTTCCAATTTCTATGATATTTACGGTGTGGAGCGTTTCTCTTTAACATTTGAGGTGAATGGATTAAATGCCTTAGAATCTATACATAGAGATTTTACAGAAAAAGAGATACGAGTTGGAAAAATTGAAAACAGAGGACATTCTGGAAAAAACTTCGTATTCTATGATTTAGATGGTAATAAATTTGATGTGTGGAGTGAATTAAGTCCAATCTTTAAAGAAAAATTTTTGATCTCGTAGTAACAAAACTATTGTTATTGAACGAATAGTAAGGAGCTAAAAAGTATGACCAAAGCATTATTGCAAGGTATGGAAGGTGCATTTATTCCAGTCAAAGACCCTAAATTATCGGCAAAATGGTATGAAGAGAAACTTGGCTTTACACTTATTTATCTTGAAGAAGAAGCAGCTATAATGCAGATAGCAGAAAAATCTCAAACGGTGGTATGTCTTGTAAGAACACTTAACCATCAACCAATGAAGTTTCCTGATAATAACTTTGGCGTAGGCAAATATTATAATTTTATATCTTTTGATATTGAAGAAACCCACAGGTTATTAGTTGAAAAGAATGTCATAGTGAATTCTATTGGTGGAGAAGGAACTACAAAGTTTTTTACCTTTTATGACCCTGATGGAAATCCTTTAGGGGTGTGCCAATAATTAAATTACTTTCAGCTAAAAGAGTGGATAATCTAAAACAAAACATCGATAAAGGACTTGGTTTCAAAACCAAGCCTTTTTGTTTAAAATTACTTTTCTCTATATGATCGAGACTACTAATAGGTCATCCTCCCATTTTTTATGATTTGACCCTATTAGAGTGTTTGATAGGTCGAGTTATTCTTTAAGATTTCAAGTATGTCATGGACTAACTGAGTCATTTCCTTGCCATCCTTACTGTTATCACATTCCGTCCATTCAAAGTGGCGTTCGCCTCCATTAATCCATACGTTCAATTCATAGCTTTCATATGTCTGCTTATTACATTTTTTTGAAAGATTCTTTTCACCAAGGTAATTGGATAGAATCATCAGTTTGTAGATTTTGTTCATTTCATCTTTTGAAAACTGAAAATCACTTATAGCAGCGGTATTTCCGTTTTTCAAATCCTTTATTATTTCTTGGTTTTTGGTATCGATTTTGTTTTTCAAACCTACACCATACTTTAACTTAAAAGCAAAATAATCTTGTTGATCAACATCGTGGGAAATGGTTAATAAATCACTTAGATCTGGACATTCTTCAATTATATATTTTGTTTCAGTATTGGATTCCTGTTTTTGAATCCCGTTACAGACGTAGGTTCTTATTTCTCCCTGGCCAAATTTATCTTTCGTAGTATCTATTTTAATCGCTAATTTGGATCCATCATATTCTAAATCTTGAAAAATAGGATCCCCCTCAATCGTATATCGAGTTAGTCGAACCTTATCCTTTTTTCCACTTTGTGTATTTTTCACAAAAAGATCTAATCGTTCTAGGTTTTCTAGCCCTCCATGACTTTCTATCACTTCGTTTTTAGTAGGTTTTTCAATTTCTCCACTTTTATTAGTGTGGTCATCTGAATTAGCTTTATCTAATTGGCATCCCGTGATAAAAGCACATAGTAATGCAATAAAAACGATGAAGAACGTCCTTTTGAACATGGTCATTCACTCCTTTTAAAAAAAGAGACGAAGTATTCAAAAAAAGGTTTCGCGATCATCATCCTTTACTAAATTTAATCATAAATTCCTGAACTCGTTCGATAACTTCTTTTATCGCTTCGATCGATGCTAATATATCACCTTTTATCTCTAAACCATGGTCTGCATTCGGAATCACAACTGTGCTAACAAGATTATTATTTTTCAAGGAAGAAATTCTCTCTTTGATAAAATGATGATCATGATCTCCAATCACACAAAGTGATGGCCGATCGGTATTTAATAATGCCTGGAACACATTGTCATCCTTCATTAGTGGTGTTAACCAAACGCCAATCGTATTCTTGATGTAATTTTTTTCGGTCCATTCCATTGCCATCGGAATTGTTCCAATCGATTTACTCATCAGGATACAATGTTTGTACACGGTCTCCTTTAGAACTTCATCAACCACTGCCTTCACATCTTCATACATCCATTGATCTTGATCTGTTTCACTAAGCTTTTTAAACTGTTCATTTTTTGCAAAATGATAATTAATTTGAAGAACATCGATATTATGGTTCAAACACATGCCTGTCGCATAATGAAACAGCGGCCGCTGAGTACTATAACCGAGACCAGGCAGCATGATACAAATTGCATGATTCGGTTCTTCCCTTCGAATCCACGTATAGGGGATGGTCGAATACTCATTTCTAACTACATGATCTTCTAAAATACGATACATATCATTCACCTCATTGGTTGATTACTAGGATAGGTTACGGGATGCGAATTGTGATAATCCCAGCAAATAATTGTCGCACTATCCTGGCCAAAGTTTTCATGAACATGTTGCAAAATATGCTCTACATTTGTATGGACTTCCCCTTCATAACAATCTGTGTAAAGTCGCGAAGGAGTTTCATAATATCGACCACCACACTCTAAAACACCATCTGTTATCAAGACAATTCGATTTGAGCCTGTTCTTAGTTCTCGGATCCCAGACGAATAACAAGGTACTGGTAATGAAAACGTATTGACTTGTCCAATCCATTCAAAAAATTGACGCTGGTTTAGGGCGTATTGTCCAAATTGATGTAGGTCTTCATGAAGGAGATAGAGTACGCAATCACCTACTGACAGCCACCATAAGTAATTTTCTTTTCTTACACATAGAAGGCAGGCTGTTTCACCTTGAATTTGTTCGCAGGCTTCCAGAAAAGCAGGAGATTGAAAAACAGAGAGGATATGGTTCTCAAATAATTGAAAGGCGATTTTTACAGGTTCGTCTAAAAAGGCGGCTAGCTTTTCCCACTCATTATCAATGGTTTTCAGCACCAATTTGACACTTTCAGCACTGTTATGTCCATCTAGAACCATGGCGAATTCCCAATCCGCCCCCTTTACCACCATTGCTCCATCTTCATTCTTATAAGCCCCTGCTTGCCGATTCCCACCATATCTCCCAATAATCATTTGATCGCATACCTCTATTTTAATTTGATTGATATAAGGAGCTTCCTGCCCGATCCACTGTAATTTCCGAAAGGGTAATTCGTTCTTATTGGACCCCATTAATAAAACCTCCTCAAGTTTAGCTTCACTGACCATTTCAAAATCAGGTTTCATAAATTAAGAACAAAAATGCCATGATAAGAATAAAAGCAAAGAAGGTAATGACATGAGAAAACTTCTGATAGGCTTGTTTGCCACAATTGTTTTTTTCTCTGGGAGTGTAATTCCGCTGAAATTATTGAATACAGCCATTGCACAACAGAAACCGATTCCTCCATATGCGAAATGGGGGACCCTTGCAATGGAGAAAACACATGAAAAGTATCCGAATGCTAAAATAATTGATTATCTGCATATCGGGAGAAAAAGCGGCCCAAATTCCACAACTGAAAAATTCAAACTTTGGTTAAAAGATAACAGTAGAGAATTCGGTGTTTTCGTGAATATTGAATTTAACAATAAAACTGAAAAAGTCATCAAGATTACTTTCAAGGAAACATTGAAATAAACGCACGCTCATTGCTTTGTATGGACGTTTAAAAGAGAAATTTTTTTAAACGTCCATTATCCTACTACGAGGTCTGAACGATTGTGGGGTCTGTGTTCTTTCATGTACATTTCTTCAGAAATCATCCAATTATCTTCCCACATCCCACGTGCTTCTCCTCCGTCTCTTTCAATGCCTCTTAGTAACCTTGTCTCTCTCGGGCAATCGACCCAAATAGTAAAATCATAAAGGCTTGATAATTCGTTCCGTGTAGAATACACACCTTCAACAATGACAGTGCCTCCTATTGGAACTGTGTGCCATTCTGCCAGCTGATCGGTTTCCCAATCGAAACGTTGATAATACCCATTTTGATTTTGACAAATTGGATCAACCACCTGATTTAATACCCGTTTCCAATCACAATCTGCACCTAAGGGTTTTTGTGTTGGTGGTTCATGGATAATTTGGTCCGAATGAAAATAAAAATCGTCCATATGCACAATCGTTACGTTGGAACATTTCTCTTTTAAAAAATTTGCCAATGTACTTTTTCCTGAGCCGCCGCAGCCATCGATTCCGATAAGAAGCGTAGAGTGTTTTCTAGGTATATTGTCAATGGACTTTACTAATTGATCTAAAGTATGAAACTCACCACTTTGCACTTGAAAATTCACTGAAATACCACCTTTCTTTATTTCAACATGAAGTCACAGTGTTATGTTTCTTCGATATTCGTTCACTATAATCCTTCTTAGTGCCCGCTCAATCCTTTTTTCCGCTTCATCGGGCACTGTCATTCTTTCAGAGTGACCGAGATGCTCTTTTTTCACCTTCATCGGGCACTGTCAACCTTTCAGAGTGACCGAGATGCTCTTTTTTCACCTTCATCGGGCACTGTCACTCTTTCAGAGTGACCGAGATGCTCTTTTTTCCACTTCATCGGGCACTGTCAACCTTTCAGAGTGACCGGGCCGCTCTTTTTTCCACTTCATCGGGCACTGTCAACCTTTCAGAGTGACCAGGCCGCTCTTTTTTCCACTTCATCGGGCACTGTCAACCTTTCAGAGTGACCGGGCCAATCTTTTTTCACCTTCATCGGGCACTGTCAACCTTTCAGAGTGACCGGGCCGCTCTTTTTTCCACTTCATCGGGGGCCGTAAAACGAAGACAGAGGATTAGTTCATCAAAAAGCATCGCTATTCGACTACAACGCATATGCTATGAAGCTTTCCTTAACGCACTATTGCCTGATAGGAAAGTTATATTTTCCTGTCGGTTAACACAAAGAGCCGTCCGTTTGGCAGGCTCATAATTCCAAATAATACAACCGTTCTTCATTTACCCCTTAAGATTTTCATATAATTGTATTTTTACATAATTTTACCATCCTTTTCGTTGAATTCCTACAAAAAATAGAAGCACCATGTGAAAAATTCACATGGTGCCTGACACCCTTTCTTATATATTTTCTTGTTTTAAGGTATCAACGATGTTTTCCTTTTTAACTTTGGAGCTGGAGTAGAGCATGGCTGAGCCTACGATGACAAATACGGCGGCAACCACATAGATCATACTGATCCAAGGCAGGGTGAATCCATAGCTGAAACTGTTCATCAATGCTCTATAGATCAAATACATCACGGCAATGCTAATCGGAAGTCCATAAAGCAGCGACTTTATGCCATAAAAAATACTTTCATAGTTGATCATTTTATTAAAGCCTTTTGGCGTCATTCCCACCGATTTCAGCATTGCAAATTCCCGTTTTCTTAGGGAAATCGAAGTCGAAATAGTATTGAATATATTCGCAATCGAAATTGCGCTAATTAACGCAATAAAGCCATACGTAAATACCGACATGAGCATGATCATCTGTTCTTCCTGCTGTCTTCCTTGATATACATTGTGAACATACATTTTGCTCTCTTTAATTTCTTCGATTTCCTCCTGTGTTTTCATCGGGTCCTTGCTCTTCAGATAAAGAGAGGTCTGAACATAAGAATGCAACTTTTCATTCAGCAGCTGTTCCATTCCTTTTTCTGACACGATGATGTTTATTCCGCCGATTCCCGCCGGTGAAATCCCCATCGGCATTTGATCAGTCAAAGCGACAATTTTCACTTTGTTTATTAAGGTCTCATTTTTGCTGTCTTCATAGTTAAAATTTAAATCGATACTTTGGCCTGCTTCCATATGGATGGCCTTTCCTTCAACATATTTCCCTGTTGTCGTATCCTCATAAGGGATTGTATCAATTACAATGCCCGTCATATGGTCCCGATTTGTCAATTCTTTATAATCAGCGCCAATTTCCTTTGCATAAGCCTTTAGATTTTCCTCATTTAATGCATCGATTTGCACAGAATAAGAGAATTTTCCGTTCTCAAGCATATTCTTATCCTGCTTCACCATTTTTTGTAATTCATCCGCGAGAGATGCCTCGTTGATCCAGGTATTCATATTTAACTCTCTCACCACACTTGATTCCGTTACATCCTCAAGAGAAGAAAATGATTTCAGCAGCCGAAAATCTTTTTCGGTTAAATTGCCGCTAGAAACAGAAATATCATAACTTATCCTATCCTGTGAGAGTACAAGCGATTTTTTCATATTGGATGTAAAAAATGATACTGTTAAAAATAGAACGATACTGATAACAAGTGAGAATACCGTTGCTTGGTACTTGCGTTTGTTTCTCTTTAAATTCTTTAAACCTATTTCTGCTTCAATTCCAAAAAACTTGCGAACGAACTTCGATGTTTTCACTGCTTTACCTGTAAGCTTAACCTCCGTTGTTAGACGGATTGCATCAATGGCGGAGATTCTAGATGCCTTAATGGCTGGAAGATACGTTGAGATCACTATCGTCACCATCGAAATTGCACAGGCAATCAAAATGGAGAGGGGTGTAACCACCACAGTTAATTTTTCCGTCACCCCTAATGCACCTTGAATGACGGAATTAATCGACCAAAAGGTAACTCCTATTCCAAGAAGACCACAAATGATTCCAATCGGGATACTGATTACACCAATGATGATTCCTTCGAAAAACACCGAGTTTCGCTTCTGTCTTTTCGTTGCCCCAACACTTGCGAGCATCCCTAAATGACGGGAACGTTCTGAAACAGAGATAGCGAAGGCATTATAGATTAATGAAATAGAACCAATGATAATGACCGCCATAATGATGGCTGATAATGAAAACAACATACTGTTCAGGTTATCATTATTTGTCACCCCGTAATAGCGCAATAACTCATTATTAAATTTGGGTACTCCTATTTTGTTTTGCTTTGCCAAGTCCTTCGCATGATCGTATAAGGAGCTATTGACCTTTTTTAACACAACTGTCGCATTGACTGGATCGTTCGCTCCAATCGTATTTTCATCCACATAGCTAATAACCGTATACCCAGGTGCCCAGGTCGCTTCCCATGTGGGACGGTTGATGAAGCCTACGACCGTGTAGCTTTTCGTTGTTTTATTCGTCACACTCTCAGACGTTTTCTCATCCTCTAATTGTAATGGATCCTCTTGTCCGAAGACATGGTCACTAACACCAGGCATTGTACGTTGTCCAACTTCAAGGGTTAATTTATCACCAATCTTGTATTCTACTTTTGCGTTCGAGGTTATGTGCTCAGAAAGAACAACCTCATTACTTGCTTTTGGCATCCGCCCTTTACTTAATTCAATCGGAAACTGTTTAAACCCTTGGGCATTATACTCCTTGATAAACAAATATGGCTTGCTCTCATTTTGTCCGCCTTCTAAAAGGGCGTAGCCACGGTCACGTGAAAGGACAACCTTTTTTGTTTCCTCATCGTTTTTAATCGCCTTAAGCTGCTCTTTGTTCACATCCTTGTATAGGACATGCCACTCACCTTCACTTGCAATCGTCTGCCTTTGCATTAAATCCATAAAAGAGACACCAAGGGTTGCCACTGCTGTCACCATGGCGACAGAAATAATGACGCCAATGATGGTCACTAGCGTCCGCCTTTTGTTTTGCTTCAAATGCCGGACCGTTAATTTATTCACAATATTCACGGACGAATCACCTCGTCCTTGGCGATTCTGCCATCCTCAATTGCAATAACTCTGTCTGCTTGCAAGGCAATCCGTTCATCATGGGTAATAACTAGCAGCGTTTGTTTAAATGTTTTATTAAACATTTTTAATAAATCAATAATTTCACTACTATTCTTACTATCTAGATTACCTGTTGGCTCATCGGCAAGCATAATAGCAGGATTACTAATCAGCGCCCGGCCGATCGACACCCGTTGTTGCTGCCCGCCGGATAGCTGATTAGGGAGATGGTTTAAGCGATTCTCTAAATTAAGAATCTTAACGATATCATTAAACTGTTTCTTGTCGACCTTATGTTCATCTAGCAAGAGTGGCAGGGTAATGTTCTCTTCTACTGTCAGGACCGGAATCAGGTTGTAAAATTGATAGATCAAGCCTATTTGCCTGCGTCTAAAAATCGCCAGCTGTGTTTCATTTAAGTTATAAATATCAGTATTATCCACGAGGACCTTACCGCTGGTTGGACGATCAACACCGCCAAGCAGATGCAAAAGCGTCGATTTCCCGGATCCGGACGGGCCGATAATAGCGACAAATTCACCTTTTTTAACTGAAAAAGAAACATCATCAAGTGCCTTAACTGCCGTCTCACCTTTTCCGTACATTTTAGTCAGATGTTCTATTTTTAAAATTTCCATTATGATAAAACCTCCATGTTTTTGCTGATGGTTCTAGTTTATCTGGCTAAAATGACTTTCCAGTGACTGTAAAGTGACAGTTTAGTCACTTAATGGTTTATTTAAATAACAAAAAGTGGCACACCGCCAGTAAAGTAGCCTTTAACAACAGTAACCCTGTCCTATCTGGCAGTAACACAGGGTTATTTAACAGTTAGCAACTTATCCGTTAATTGGAGTACGCATTTCAACTTTACACCACTTGCTTATAAAACTTAATCCGAAACTGCGTCCCCTCTCCATCCTTACTTTTAACCTCGATATCACCATTTTGGCTGGTGATGATGCTTTGTGCCATCGCCATGCCGATTCCGATGCTCTCTTCACTGGCATTCTTTCCTTTGTAAAAGCGTTTAAAAATATACGGGAGATCATCCTTCGCAATGCCTTTCCCGTTATCAGCAATGACGATTTCCGTAAACATAGCATTTTCTAAAAAAGAAATGATAATCTTTCCACCTGAAGTGGTATGCTCCACGCTGTTTTTTAAAATATTGATTAGGGCTTCAGCGGTCCAATTAAGGTCGCCGACAAAGGAAACAGTATCATCACCCTCAATTGAAATGGTTTGTTCCTTAATGTCCATTGGAATCAAAACGGGCTCCAATGCTTTTTGAATCAGTTTTTTCACCGTTATTTGATCTTTTTTGAATTGGGCCGTTCCGGCGTCAATTTTTGACAGCTTTAATAATGAAGAAACGAGCCATTCGATACGTTCAAGCTGAATCCGAATAGTACGGGTGAATTCATTTCTTTTTGCAGCCGGCAGGTTGGCATCACTTAACAAATCGGCCATGATCATCATTGAGGTAAGTGGGGTTTTGAGCTGATGGGATATGTCGGAAATCGCATTGGTAAGCTGGATTTTATCCTGCTGCAATAGCGAACCTTGTTCTGATAGCATGATGGTCACTTTATAAATATTGTTTTTTAGAATGCTTAGCTCTCCTTCGAAATTATCACGCACATCGAGTGAATAATCACCACCGCTTATTTGACGTAAATATCCGGACAGCTTTTCGATTTCGCGATATCTCCAATTCGTAAATATTAAACAACATCTAATGAGTAAGACAGAAACGATGAAAACAAGCGCCATTGCAGCCAGCGAAAGAAATGCAGCTGCCAAGAGGCCAGCTAGACTGATCAGGCACATCGTTAGTATGAGTATACGCACCTCGCGATTACGCAGCATGCTAATCACCAACCTTATAGCCTAATCCGCGCACGGTTTTGATAATTTGAGGATTTTGCGGATGAACCTCTAACTTTTCCCTCAGCCTTTTTATGTAAACCGTTAAGGTATTATCATTTACGAAGTCCCCAGCTACATCCCAAATCCGTTCCAATAATTGATTACGTGAGAGAACCTGTCCGATATGGTTCGCGAAGATTAGAAATAAGCGATATTCTAAGGCAGTTAACAGAACTTCTTCGCCATTTTTATAAACCTTCCCTTCGAGTGTATTAATGCTAACATTCTGGATTTCAATAGTGATTTTTGTTTGCGGCTGCTTTTGATATCTTCGTAAGACCGTTTTGATCCTAGAGATAAGCTCTCGAACCCGAAAAGGTTTGGTTATGTAATCATCTGCTCCCATGTCAAGTCCCATCACAACATTGACCTCATCGTCAATCGCTGTTAAAAAAATAACAGGAAGATCCCTCCGTTCCTTCACCAACTTACACAATTCATAGCCACTTCCATCTGGCAGGGATAAATCAAATAAACATAATGCAATTTGATCCAATTCCTCTGCTATCACCTTTTTAGCAGATACGGCGTCATAGCATAGAATCGTGGAAAACTGGTCCTGCTGCAGCGAATACTCAAGTCCAGATGCAATCGTTTTATCATCTTCCACAAGCAAAATTTTCATCATATACTTCCCGCCCTTCAATACCCATTATAACAGCATAAAAAGGTGTCAGGCACCATGTGAAAATTTCACATGGTGCCTGACACCCTTAACAAGGTTATCACAATGTAATGGAGGAAAATCTCCAATGTGTTATTTTACAATACTTTACTGGTATCTGGGCCCCTCCGGTACATTTTTGAGGCTCGCGTTTTTACCGGCAAGCTTTTCGGGATTTGAATTGTTTGTCAATAGGTGGTAGGCATCCCACTGTGACATTAAAGGTTGAATCTGGTGTTCAGGTACAATGATTCCCTTTTTTTCTAAGTGTTTAAAGATGCTTTCAGCCATTCTTCTCTACCCCTTTCATGATTTCATTACGGTGTGCTTGATGAAAAAATTATGAGGTTCTCTGGTTTATTATACCATTTTAAATCAAGATATGAAATCGTTTCCAGAAAATTCAGGCTTTTAAAAAACTCAGAGTCGAAAGACTATTTCATCAACCTTTAAAGGTTACCTAAAGCCAAAGGAATATCAGAGGCTAGTACGGCTAAAACTATGGGAGGTTACACTTGAAAATAAGGCGGTGTTTGTATGTCAGATTTTATGGAATCAATCGATTATGAAACGGGCACAACGATTCAGACTTTCAACATTATTGAAGCGAATGAAAATGCCGAAGGTTATGAGGTACATTTGGATATCGATTTAGACAGTGGCTATGTACTAGAAGGCGTCAAGTTGAATATCACTAACGATGATTTTGCTGCTTACGAAACAAATGATATTCAAGAAGTGGTCAAATATGCTTTAGGATTCTTTGATCAAACCAATGGAGCTAGTGAATTGAATATTGAAGAAAAGAATATGCAACCTAAGGAATTAAAAAATACAGGAACACGAAGTCAACCAAAACAAACATTAAAAGAAAAATACAATATTGATGCTGACAGAGCATGGGAAGATGACCGCCTTTAGTGGAGGCATCTTCCTACCCTATTTTGCTGAAACATCCGCTTCTCTAATCACCCTCTAAGTTACTACATTTAAAAATTTTCCAACACAAATTTGGTGAATAAATTCATTCTCATGCACGGTTTGCAAATGATAGGCCCTTTGCATCGAGGGCATTTCGGAGCTGCTCCAATGCTTTTGGGCCCATACCATGCAGCTTCAAGATTTCCACTTCACTTACTTTGGCGATTTGCTCCAGCTGCAAATATCCGGCAGTTAAAAGTGCCCGCTGTGCCGGCTTAGCTAATCCAGCAGGAAGGTCGCTTTCCGTTATTTGTTTGTTTTCTGTCATAAGGAATTCTCCCTTCTAAAAATTGACCGTACTCGGTCTTTTAACATATTGATTTCCTTGTTATAACTGTTATACTATAAATATAACACATAATACAAAAGGAGTGTGGAGTATGTGTATATTACACTTGATCTTGAATCAGAAGAACCAATTTATACACAATTAAAGTACCAGATCATTGCCGGTATCGCAAAAAAAGAACTAAGCCCTGGCGAGGCACTACCCTCCGTACGGTCACTGGCAGCGGATCTAGGTATTAATCTTCATACCGTTAACAAAGCCTATCAGCAATTGAAACAAGAAGGATTTATTTTGATTCATCGGCAAAAAGGCGTGGTCATCAATCCCGATGGCGTTCCTAAAGCAAATGAAGCCTACTGGTCTGAATTGGAATCCAAACTCCATCCACTGATTGCTGAAGCAGTTTGCCGCGATGTCCCGGAAAAAGATTTTTTACAGCTTTGCAGTCGAATATTCGCAAATTTTTTACATGAAGGGTGATAAATCATGACTTCCAACATTTTATTATTTCTTATTGCGATGATGATTCCGATCTTTATTCCGCTAATTTTCATCCCTTTTTGGACACGAAAAACAGAAAGTTTCGGTGTATCGATCCCTGAAGAGGCCTACCATCTTCATGATATAAAAAAAATGCGCCAAAAATATGCCTGGACGAATGCAATTCTGGCTATCATCATTACAGTAGTTTTTTGGTTTACAGCTGCAGGTCGCGATGAAAACTTCACCGCAGTCTTGTTTTCCATCTTGATTTTTGCTTTTATAGCTGTAAGTTTTGCCGTCTATCTTATTTTCCATAAGCAAATGAAGGAACTAAAAAATAATAATCAAAATTGGACGCGAAAGCCGCAGTTAGTCACGATTGATACCGGGTTTCGAAATCAAAAGCTGGCATACTCTAATTATTGGTTTGTCATCCCATTTTTGATTTCGATTTTATCCATCGTCATTACTCTTACAAATTACCAGCTTATTCCTGATAGATATCCGATGCAATATAACTTTAGTGGCGAGGTCACTACCTGGGCAAATAAATCTTATCGGTCAGTGCTGCTTATGCCAATCATGCAGATTTATCTGACACTACTGTTTTTATTCATTAATACCATTATTTCTAAAGCCAAACAGCAAGTGTCCGCTGCTAATCCCGAGGAATCCATTCGGCAAAATATCGTGTTCAGAAGACGGTGGTCGCTGTTCACTATCATCATGGGTACAGGCTTGATCACCATATTTATGCTGAACCAGCTATCATTAATGTATCAAATTAATCATCAGCTATTAATGATTGTTCCGCTTGTCTTTACCATTGGTATTATTGTAGTATCTATTATTCTATCGATAACAACTGGTCAAGGCGGAAGTCGTATTGCTGTAAAAACAGGCGGTGAAAACGGCACAGTTATTGATCGTGATGATGACCGTTATTGGAAGCTTGGCATGTTTTATTTTAACAAGAATGACCCAGCGATATTTTTAGAAAAACGGTTCGGAATCGGCTGGACAAATAACTGGGCCCACCCGCTTTCATGGATTATCGTGCTTGCGATTCTCTTACTCGCTTTCGGTCTGCCTAAATTATTGGGATAAGCTAAATGTATAAATAAACAGGGATGGCAGTCATCCCTGTTTATTGTTGAAAAATAATAGCAAACTAGATTTGAATTAATCTTGTAGTCCATCGATACACTATTTTATTCATTTGGTCCAAAAACTCGGTTGCGGATATCTGGGGCACTGGAGTTCCGTTTCTCTATTCGCTTTGATAAAGTAGCTCTCATGCCCGGCGCAAGCAATTCACACCCAGCAAGTTCTTGCATTTCTATAAAATTCTGCTGCTTACCATGGAGAATTTGATTACATTTTTGGATGGTCCAATGCGGATATGGACGATCAAGTAAGGTAAATGTTTGCCCCTCTTCAATATACCCTTCTTGTAAAACACGGAAATACCAGCCGGTTTTTCCTGTATTCTGTAATAACAATGCTAAGTTTTTAATTTTAAAACGGCGCGCAGGCTTCCAGCACGGCTGCCTTGGCTGAGAAACTTGAATAATCGCCTCACCAATTTGAAAGGTATCACCAATGGAAACCGTTTCCTCCGTTGCATGCTCCATAACCAAATTTTCACCCATGCCACCAGCTGATATATCCGATATATCTAATTCATTTCTCCAGTATGTATAATTTTCAATTGAATAGGCAAAAACGGCTTTTTCGGGCCCGCCATGGTGTTCCAAATCTGCTACTCCATCACCTGTTAAACCTGTTTTGCCAACCCAGATTGGTCCTTCAACAGGCTCTTTAAAAATGGCACTTGTCCATTCCCGCTCCATGGGATTTACAGCCTCTTTACTTCCCATTGTTTTGGGTAAACCTACGAAAACTTTATTAAGAATCCACTTCACTTTTTTCACTCCTTTAAATTTGACCGTTTTACTCATTATACTTTTTAATCCATTCAATAACGATTGGTTGATTTAAAACCCCTTCATAAACTATTAAATTCAACAACGAGGAAAAATATCTCTTCTTACATCATACCTTTAGCATCCAAATTGGGAAGATATTTATTTGGCCAATTCATTTATGAATTCGCAATCGATAGATAACCGAAAACGCATGAAAATATTCAACCATGCGTTTTCGTATGTCTTCCTTTTTTACGTCAGCTGTTCAAATTATTTTTGAGCATTTCAATGCCCTCTATCATTTCTTTCACATTTTCATCATCATTCATTTCATTTCTGGCATGAAGCAGAACAGGTCGGACAGATTCCACAGAACGTCCAAAGCTGTACATCCATTCATAGCGGGGGACCATCCATGTATGAAAATGGTGTGTGGTATCTTCGTTATAAAAATAATAGACATGTTCAATTCCTAATACTTCTCGTTGCGCTTTTCTAATTTTTGTTAGAACGTTGATATAATCAATCTTCTCTAACTCAGTTAATTCATCAAAACAGGTAATATGACGCTTCGACGCCAAAATAATTAATCCCTTTATAGGGTATGCGACGTCTTGATGAGCATGGAAATGCTCTGTTTCGATGACAACCCCTCCATCTGGTTCAATCAATCCACTCGTTAAAGCACAACTCAAGCATTCAACCTCTACTGTGTTTCCATTAGATAAGGTAATTTTTCTCACTAAAGATCCCCCTAAATTCTACTAGTCTGGTTTTAATATTAAACCATTGTTACAATATTAAAAAATCCTTACCCAAGGTCATTATGAATATTTATGTAGTTTCGATACAAAATACAGATTAGATTAATATGTTTTTTCGTTAACTAGAGGCTTCCATTTTCCTATCCTTTGTTGAATAGAAATGTCAATGGCTGGCTGGTGAACAAGGAGAAAATAGGTGAATAAATTTGAAAACGGTTAACAAAGAAAAGATCTTTTTATTCATAAAAATTTTATTTCCAGTGATATTATTTGGTCTCGCAGGATATGAAATAAAAAAATTTACGGGAAACATGAACATTCAGTTGTTTCGCCATGAAGTTAGTCAATTGCATTTGACTAAGATGGTCTTGATTTTTTTAATTACCTTTTGTGCCATTTTCCCAATGTTTTTCTATGATGTATTTTTAGCAAAAATATTAGGCCTTAAAGTACCGTTAAAAGAGCTGGTGAAAAGGTCTTTTATTGCCAATACCTTTTCAAACTTAATTGGGTTTGGAGGTCTTGTTGGTGCTACACTGAGAACCTATTTCTATCAAGAAGCTGAAGCTGACAAAAAAACACTAGTGAAGAAAATAGCATCTGTTTCGCTGTTTTATCTGACCGGCATTTCTTTGTTATCTTGGATCGTTCTTATCGGTTATCGAAGCTCACCTCTTTTTCATGAAAAAAGATGGCTTTTTTGGGCAGTAGCAGCTATAAGTTTATATCTGCCGATTTTTATCGTAATTTATTTTATTCAACGCAAAAAAGCAAAAGAATCAATGGTCGAGTTTGGAATAGCGCTCAAACTGATCATCGTTTCTTTGTTTGAATGGATTGCCATTTTCCTAGCTATCTGGTTATTATGTATGATTTTAAGAATCCCTATTGATTTTAAGGAGCTTGTGCCTGTTTTTATCGTTGCTTCATGTGCCGGAATTATTAGTATGATACCTGGGGGGTTCGGGTCCTTTGACTTACTTTTCATCTGGGGTACTCATGTTTTAGGTGTTCCGGGGGAGAAAGTGGTTGTCCTACTGCTATTTTATCGTATCGGCTATTTTATTCTACCATTTTTAGTCGGATTAGTTTTATTTATCAAGGATTTTTGGAACAGGTGGAATCAATCGTGGAACAATGTTCCAAATGCCATCCTAGTGAGGACTGGCCATATATTTTTAACCTTTTTGGTCTTTCTGTCAGGACTTGTTTTGCTTCTTTCTGCAGCTGTCCCAGGAATTATCGAAAGGATAAAGATTGCTCAAGAATTTTTATCCTTTCCAATCATGAATATCTCGCATCAGCTTTCTGTTGCAACTGGTTTTATCCTGCTCGGGTTATCCCGTGGTATTCAGTACAAAGAGAAGCGGACATACAACCTAACAATTGTCGTTTTAATTTTTGCTGCCTTTTTCACTTTTTTAAAGGGTTTTGATTATGAGGAGGCATTGTATATTTTAATTGTTGCCGTGCTCTTGAGAGTATCAAAAAAGCGATTTTACAGAGAGAGTTTTGTATTAAGCTGGAGTAAAACCATTTTTGATATCGGTATGTTTGTTGTAATTACCTTTATGTTTTTATTAATCGGATATTTCAATTTGCCTTCCTCCGAAATTAAAGTGACTCCAACGCTTTCACCATATTTGATTAAAGACTCTCGTGAATTATTTAAAAGTGCATTAATCGGTTTGTTTATTGCTATGTTACTTTTCTTCATCGGCTTTTTAGTTAGACGCTATAAAAAATGGGAGCTGAAAACATCTATTACTCAGGAAGAAAAAATCATGGAACATTTGGATCATTATAATGGAACAGTCCTAACACATTTAATCTTTTTACATGATAAATATATTTATTGGAATAAAGAGGAAAACGTCATGTTTGCCTATCAAGTATATGCAGACAAGCTTGTGGTCCTCGGTAACCCTGTTGGAGACCGAGACGAATTGCCAGCTGCAATAGAAGAATTTAGAGAAACAGCTGATCTTTATGGGTATACTCCTGTTTTTTACGAGATAAGCGAGAAAATGCTTCCATATCTGCATGAAAACGGTTATGACTTTTTCAAGCTAGGTGAGGAAGCTTATGTTGAATTAGACAGTTTTTCATTAAGTGGAAAAAAAATGAAAGGAGCCAGGGCAGTAAAAAACAAGTTTGAACGAGAGAATTATCAGTTTGAAATTGTAAAGCCTCCCTTTCAAGCAGATTTCATGAAGGAAATAAAAGAAATATCTGATGAATGGCTTCAAGGAAGAACGGAAAAAGGTTTTTCACTCGGTTTTTTTGATGTGAATTACCTCAATAAGGCTGAAATAGCTGTTATTAGAGCAAATGGAACAAAGATACTTGGCTTTGCCAGCATAATGCCGGTTTATAATCAAAACCAATCCATCTCGTTGGATTTGATGCGCTTTGGAAAGCATGCGCCAACCGGAACGATGGACTTTGTTTTTCTATCATTATTCGAATGGGCAAAAGAACAGGGATATCAATACTTTAATATCGGGATGGCACCTTTATCAAATGTAGGCCTGTCAAAGTTTTCGTTTTTAAGTGAAAAAGTTGCTTCTCAAATATTTTTACACGGTCAATTTCTCTATTCATTTCAAGGTTTAAGAAAATTTAAAGATAAATATGCCGACATGTGGCTTCCAAAATATTTAGCTTACCGAAAAAAAACGTCCTTGCCAATTACGATGGCACAAATCACTTTATTGATTGGCAAAAAAAGAAAAAATGGAGACTAATAAACGCAAAGAAAGATTGGCTTTTTTGAGCCAATCTTTTTTGCGGATGGAACTTATGATAATTTGATTAAGTGACAACAATTACGCTCATTCTTTCGCAAGGTGTCCTTTATCGTGATGTTAAGCCGCTTTTTGCTCAACAGTAACAGAATCATCAAGGCTATGGCCTTCCCATTTTGTAATAACTATAGCCGCCAAGGAGTTGCCAACAATGTTAACACATGTACGTGCCATGTCGAGAATCCGGTCAATACCCGCAATAAATGCTAAACCCTCAACAGGCAGCCCTACAGTACCTAATGTGGCAAGAAGAACAACAAACGATACGCCTGGAACCCCGGCAATCCCCTTGGATGTAAGCATTAATACAAAAACTAATGTTATTTGCTGTCCAATACTCATATGGATTCCATACATTTGTGCAATGAACATTGCCGCAATCGCTTGATATAGAGTCGATCCATCAAGATTAAAAGAATAACCGGTTGGAATAACAAAAGAAGTAATCGACTTTGGACAGCCGAGCTTCTCCATCTTCTCCATAATTTTGGGAAGGACAGTTTCTGAACTCGCTGTCGTATAGCCCAAAATTAGTTCATCTTTTAAATATCGAATTAGCTTAAAAATGTTAAACCCTACAATTTTCGCCGTTAACCCTAAAACCACTAAAATGAAAAAGATCATTGCCCCGTATACAACAAGAACCAGTTTCCCAAGTGGAATTAAAGAGGAGATACCAAATTTCGAAACAGTTACACCAATCAAAGCAAAAACACCGAAAGGGGCTAATTTCATGATTTGATTTGTTACAAAGAACATCGCATCTGCAGTTCCTTTGAAGAAATTGAGAATCGGCAGGCCTTTCTCTCCGATCGCTGCCACTCCAAGTCCAAACATAACAGAGAAGAAAATGATTGCAAGCATATCTCCCTCTGCTAAAGACTGAATAATGTTAGTAGGAACAATGTTCACCACTGTATCAATCATCGAATGTGACTCAGTTTTTTCAGCTGTACTTACATAACTATTAATATCCGTCTTTGTTAAATGGGTGCGATCGACCCCAACACCTGGTTGAAATACGTTCGCGGCAAGCAGTCCAACAATGATTGCGATTGTCGTGATGATTTCAAAGTAAAGCAGGGTTTTGCCTCCGAGCTTTCCCAAGGACTTCATATCGCCTACGCCTGCAACACCAACAATTAGACTTGAGACAACGATTGGAACAACAATCATTTTAATTAAGCGAATAAATATATCACCTATTGGCTGGAGGTAAGTTGCCACATGCGGATTGCCATAAAAAACCGCACCGACAATAATACCAAGAGCCAGTCCAATGAATATCTGCCATGCTAAACTAATTTTCTTCATGAACATTTCCCCTTTTATATATAAAATTTATAAAACGAATAATCAATATTAATTCTTCAATCTATTTAGCCAAATAGATCTTTCTCCATTTCACATAAACTATTAATATTTATTATTAATACATAATAATATTTAGTGGAAATCACTTTCATTTCTATAAATGTGTTTTTATGGAAATTAGACCTATTATAACTTTAACACTATTTGAATCATGCATTTGGTTCCTTTAGGTTATTTTTTTAGAATAACATGTATGATTAAAAAAAAAAAGAATTTTCGACGACCGTTTACCGCTTTGAATACAGAGATAGAAGTCAAAAGTGAGAGAAATTGAGCTATTTACTGTGCTTTTATAGTTTTAAATTCCAGCTAAGATTCCAGCTGTTTTTGCATCGACTGCCTATTAATCTTCGATTTTTGTAACACTCTGCCACTTTTCTAAACAACAAAACCTTGCCAGCTAAATTGGCAAGGTTTACTATTGGGTTTATTCTACATTTTTGATCCGATTCCTACATATTTCCTTACAACTTTCCTCCATACCAACAACCCATATTCCATTGTCGATAATGTCAGTCCCATCAAGGCAAATAAACACGAACCGGGATACATTTCATATGTAGAAGAAGGCTGAAATATTTCAATAGATTCATTCTTTTTACTTCCCAATTTCCGTTCGATTTCTTTGCTAGAAATCCCCTGCTTCTCCATAGATATATCTGTCTTCTCAGGAATTTTCACGATTTCAAAAGATGCCTCTGTCTGGGGTACGTTCTCTCCAAAAGGTATATCTTCCCCTACTTGCTTTTCAAAAGAAGTATGTGATGTTTTCTTTTCAATAATAACGTCAGCCACATCAGGAGTTTTCATCATTGATTTCATGGCCTCCGTGATCACGTTCGCTATTTCTTCATTTGAAAAAACCTTAATCGAAATCCAGCCGCGTGGATCTACCTCGAAACCATGTTTTTCAATGGTTTCTCTTGACATATATTTACCGTTCACATAGCCATTGCCACTTGGATGTAATTGCGTTGCCAACACTTGACCCTTTTGCAAACTTTCAGGATAAACAAAGCTTACTCTTCCATTACTAATTTTCTTTTCCTTAAGATTAAAAGAATGAAAAACAGCCTTTTTTTCCTCAAACGATAACACTTCAATGACTCCCTTCCAAATATACTTCATACATGTGCATCTATATAAAAATATGAAAATCCGGCATTGATCTAGGGCACCGTCAAAAAGCTTCTGTTTGGATAATCCCCTATCCAAATCCAAGTATAAATTTTCCAATGTTACCTTTATTATAACAAATACAATACGAACTGGATTGATATGAGAGCATTTTCTTTAATATGTAAATGTACATAACATATTACCTGAAAAGTTAATTTGTGAGGGCACTGAAGAACACTCATTTTTTTAAAAGATCTAAATAGCAGTATTAAAAAAGACGACTAAAAATTCACTTTTAGAATTTTGAGCCGTCTACTTTGATATTACTTTTTAAAACATAGATTACTTGGCTATTTTTATCAAACATTAATTCAATGCTCTGCTATCAAAGTTTTTTCAAAGTTCAGGCGAATTACGTATTCCCATTGGAACTGCTGGCTGCAACTGCTGCCGCCGTCATGCTTGCGGTCATTGCTGCCTGCTGGGCTTGGATAAGCGCTTCAATCGAAATGTTTAACCCTGTTCTAGCAGCATCTCCCATAGCTGTCATTGAACTCATCAAAAACAGCACACTCATCATAAAATTAATCTCTTTGTTCCATTTAAACAGTTTATCCCGATTAAATTCCTCATTGATCATAAGGAGGTTATTAATTTCACTTTCCTTATTTTCTAAAAAGCTGAGCATACCGATATATGGATAATAGACCTTTTTGGTTTTATGATTAGCATTGTCGAGCAGTTCTTTTATTTCAATGCATTGTTGTGCCTTCACATTCGGACTTTGTTCTGAATCCAATGCCAGAATGTGGCTTAAAAATTGCAGATCATTCCCACTTGAAAAGCCTATTTTCTTAAGTGCCTGGTAGTACTCCTCCACTCTGCTTACGATTTCTTCTGAATCATTTTCACATTGGGCCAGTATAGATGCCAAAGGATAATCACCAGAGTCCGTCAGGAAAAAATGGTGCCCTTTCATTCCTTTATAGATATCGCTTGTTTTTTGAATGATTTCATCTATGCGCATTGGCTCCACTTTTAAGAGCGTTCCCGCTGCAATATAGGAATACGCATTACGGCTGAAGCCATTATCAATGAGCTTTTCATAAATAGCAATGAAGTGGTGAAAGCTTGTTTTAGGATCATCCGCTGTTGTATCTAATGTTGCAGCAATGCTAAAACGTTGTGTCGATTTTAAATAGGAAAAGGCCCCTACATTGCCCTTAATATAGTCGGCAATTTCCAGATACTTTTTTAAGTGAAACTCTTTTGAGTTTGTTACATACATAGCGGCAATCATCATTAGTGTGCGCTTATCCGCTTTCCATTTTAATGCTGAATACAACTGCGAATAGATATCCTTATAAGCTCCAATGTTTTCTTTAATTGATCTCTCTTGCATCTATTCATTCATCCCCCTTCAAAATACTTCTTGTCTTTAATACGGTGTATGGCAAAGTTTGGTTTCAAGAGAATACTTTTCTTATGTTTCTTTCACCTTTGGAAGAGATTTATCCCCGGCAAAGTAAAACTAGTTGCACGAAAAGTATAAATATATTATTCTATATACATAGACATTCTATATATATAGAATACTTATACATAAGGAGACCCGATGATGGAAAATGAGCAATTAAAAATTTTTGATAGCAAGCGGAATCCTATTGGAATTGCAACAAGAGAAGAAGTACATCGAACCGGACTTTGGCATGAATCCTTTCACTGCTGGATCGTTAGCCGCGAAGAAGAAATCGATTATCTTTATCTTCAGCTTCGTTGTCAATTAAAAAAAGACCATCCAAATCTTTTTGATATTACGTCAGCAGGCCATTTATTAGCCAATGAAACGGCCGAGGATGGCATTCGTGAGATCAAAGAAGAATTAGGAATTGATGTTGCCTTTACTGAGCTAAAACCATTAGGGATCATCAATTATTGTGTAAATCATGAAAACTTAATTGATAATGAACTGGCACATACATTTTTATATATAAAGAATCTAGCATTTGATGAGTTTACCTTACAAAAAGAAGAAGTTTCAGGCATCGTTAAAGTAAAATTTACCGATTTTACTGACCTTTGGTCAGGGAATTTACAAGAAATAAACATGAAAGGTTTTGAAATAAATAATAAGGGGGAAAAACTAGTTATCGACAGGATGGCTGGTAAAAATCAATTTGTCCCACACGAACTTTCATTTTACAAGACGATTATCCAGTTGATTAAAGAAAAACTAAATGAATGCAGCTAACGTGCATTTCAGTGACTACCTTGGCGAACAGGATCTGACACTGTTCGCCATTGTTAGCTTCTAATGAAAAAAGCAGATAAGTTCATTAAGAAAAGGAGTTGGCAATACAACTCCTAATTTTAAGTAAATTGAACCTAGCACCATGCTTTGCTCTAATCAATATCATCCAAGGGGAGTATATAAGTTAATCGCTATTTCGACTAAATTTAGTTTCATTTTAAAACTAACCTAGATTAAGCGTTTTGCCTATTTCTACGAATGATTTTGTATTACTAAGTATCATCCACCATGCCGCATTACTGTTCTCGTAGTGAGGATCACCTTCCTGCCATTGGTCATGAATTAAGGTTAACTTCGTACAAGAGCCAACGGGATCAAGCAGATAAGAAATTCTAGATTCATAATCCTGAATGTCATCTTTCGTGTAGGATTTTCCAGCAAAGTGAGTAAAACGAAGTACTTGATTTGGTATATACTCTAATACATTTCCATAAACATGAACCGTCTCATCACCATCAGCCCCCGGCCCAACGTATTCCAAAAGATCTCCTAATTGAAAGGTGGATCTGATAACACTTCCATAATAAATCTGCTTTGTTCCCTCGGACGAGATTAATGCCCTCCATACTTCCTCTGGTGTCCCGCCAATATAAAATACATACTTAAGATCCTTCATAAACTCTTTCCTCCTAATTTTGGTTCTTCCTTTACATCATAAACAAACTTCACTGACATATACGGTCAGTGAAGTTTAGAGTTTTGATAATGTTTAACTAATTCTAAAGTGACAGTTACCATTCTCTCTTTTAAAAATAATGGTTCTAGGATATTGATTGCCGTTCCATAAGGAAGAAGATAGTAAGGTACATAAGTATTTATTGATTGCTCATCTATCTTAAAATGAGCATGATTTTCCGAACGGCGGGTAAGTGCATGCCCAAATAACCAATGCTGGCATAAATCATCGAGGGCATGCGCATGTCCTTCAATATGAATGGAAATCAGTTGGTCAGGCTGGTCTAAATCAGGCAAAAGCCCATTTAGAAAAAAAGCACGTACTGAAAAATCTGCCGGTCGATCAAATTCAACACCCGTTCGAGATATACTCACGATCCGATCAATACGAAAGCTGCGTATTTCAAGGCGCAGGTGACAATAAGCGATGACATACCAATTCCCTTTCCAATACACAAGGCCATAAGGATCAATGTTACGTGATTGGGGAGTGCTTTCATTTCCTTTTTGATACTCCATTAATAGTGTTAAACCTTCTGCCACGGATTCTTCTATATCCTGGAGAATCGTTTCCAATTCAGATTTTGCTGGCGGTTGAATCACATCAAACCCTGATAAATGACGATTGATATAATCCAATTGTTCTTGATTTGTATACTTTTTCAGCTTTGTGACTGCACCATTCAATACCTCACTAAAGGGATACCCAGCCTCTGATGCAAAACTCGCCGCATGGATCAGCGCTTTTTGCTCATCTACATCAAAAAATAACGGTGCCTTTGTAAACTCATGGAGCAAACTGTATCCGCCATTATGACCTGAATCTGAAATGATCGGAACACCGCTAGCACACAGGGCATCAATATAACGATATACCGTACGGATATTGATCTCCAATTCTTCTGCCAATTGTTTGGCAGTCATTCGCTTCCCTGTTTTAAGCAGCCAAAGTATAAAAGCATATTAACAGCTTTGGACATGGGTTATTTAGTCCCTTCTACAGCAGCGCGGGCAGGTCCCATGCCGCTATTCTCGTTTCTATTATGAAGATTATAGCAGTGGTGATCCCGAAAGATCATCTATTTTTTGGTTAATTTATGATGTAATTTGGATTTATGAGAAGATTACTCGGGCAGAAGCAATATACTATCTACTATCCGAAGAACTCGACAATTTCAATTAGAGATTTTTCTATTAAAGCTTAAAAATTTTCCCCCATGCTTTCATAGATTCCGGGCTGCAGATCTTAGCAAAGTGCTCGTTAAGTTCCTTTTTTGCTTCTTCCACACTGATTTTCATTTCCTTAACATGATTACTTTTTGACCAGTAATCCATGGTCTCAAATGAGGTACTGCTCCAGCCATTGTTTTCACCCAGTTCATTGGTTTTTGCCTTCGTACCAGAGACAACAATATCCATGGACCCTTGTAATTCTACCAAAGCGGAATCGAACGTTTTTTTCTTTTCTTTATCCTTCATTCCCGCTTTAGACCTTAACATTCTTGTATCAATGCCTGGTTCCTCATGAATAAGCCTATACAGTTCTAATGCTTCTCTTGAAACAAGCCCATCCTCATACCGTTTTTCCAATGGCTGTTGTGAACTCAAAACTACTCTAACGAAAGGAAGAAGCCTTCGTGAGATTAAAACAGACTTTTTTTTAATAAACTTTCCGTATGCCGCTACTCCATCCTTTGGGAATTCTGCACGCCACATCCATGGATCCATTTCCGAACCGGTATGCCACTGTTCCTTGGATGTAATGCTATCTAATGAAGGATAAGCAGGCACTAATTGTGCCAATGGCAGCATCCCAATTTCCTCTATCACTTCGATAGCTTCTTTATATGTACGAATTTGGTAATTCTTCATTTATCTCAGCTCCCCAACTTTTCTTTCATATATCTAATTAATAGTCTAACTAATTTCTTTAAACATTAAACTATGAAAAAAGAATAAAGCTCTCCTTCTAATCTGGAAAAATGTTCTCAAGACCGCTTCTTAAAGACAAAACTCTTCTTGATATCGGGGAAAGTGTCCTTAAGACTGCCTCTTAAAGACAAAACTCTTCTTGATATCGGGGTAAGTGCCCTCAAGACTTCTTCTTAAAGACAATACTCTAATATTTATATAGAAACCACCACTATTTGTGATACGGTTCACCGTACCAACAAATAGTAGAATAGGAGGAGGAATACTTTGAAAGAGAGGAGGAGTTGATGTAACCGATCCTTATTGATGGCGAGCAGATTGCCATCAAGTACGGTTAAAAAACATTATATTTTCTAGCAATTTCTACCCAGTCATGGCGCTTGGATGTTTCTAGTTTTTCGCCAATTTTTTTGCGGTGATTTTCAACTGTTTTTACAGAAATCTCTAGTTTTTTCGCGATATCCTTGAGTGAATAGCCCCTAACCGAAAGGAAAAAAACCTCTTTTTCGCGATTTGTGATAGGAAGATCCAGCTTAGCCAATGATTCAGGTTCAGAGTCATCTCCGATTACCATGCTATTAAACACCTTATTGCTGGCAAGTATATGATCGAGGGAGCTAATAATGTCACCTCTTTTTAATTGTTTGATTAAATAACCATCTGCTCCAATTTTATATGCTTTTTTTTGAAATCCAATATCATCAAACATTGAAAAGATGACGATTTTTGCTTCTGGCAGCTGCTTGCGAAGTTTTTCTAGTGTCGCAAACCCATCTAAGCCTCCGGGCATGGATAAATCAAGAAGAATTAGATCTGCCGGAAAGGATTCTACTAATTTCATAGCTTCATAACCGTCAGAAGCAAATTCTACTCCATCTATACAATATGCATGCTGTAAAATCATCGCGAGACCATCCCGGACAATCTCATGGTCATCAACAATCAGCAGATTCATATTCATCGTCTCCTTCGTTTTTATTAATTGAAACAACCCCTTCGACCTTAGTTGGACCGCCTTTTTTGCTGATCCATTTTATGGCCCCCCCTAACATTTTGCTTCTCTCATACATATGCTTTAATCCAAGCCCATTACTTTTCTCTGTATTCAAATCGAAGCCATCCCCATTGTCATGGATGTAGAAGTAAAGATATTGATTGAATGATTTAATATGGATCGAGACAGAAGTAGCATTTCCATGGCGAACAGCATTGTTAACACCCTCTTGAATGATTCGAAAAAAATGTAACTCCTTTTCCCTATCAAAGCTATCATTAATTTTTGTGTCCATAATAAACTGAATATCGATTTGATAAAGCTCTTCCCAATCTCGGACTGCTTCATATAGTGCATCCTTTAAACCAAGGTGATCTACGGTTTCTGATCTAAGATTTTTGGATAAGCATTTAATATCATTTAACGTTTTTTCCATACCAGTTATCATTTTGGAAAGATGGCTTTCGTATGCTTTATTGTTAACATATGGTTTAATACCTTCGAGTCCGAGAAAAATACTATAAACACTCTGCCCAATGTGGTCATGTAACTCTCGGGCAATCTTTCTTCGCTCAGCCTCCTGAGCCAGCATGGTCTCCTGAACAAGCAGTTCATTAAATTTTGCTTTTTTGCTAATTTCATTTTCTATTGGTCTCCGTAATTGAAGAATATAGTAATCTTCATTATTACTGTTCATCTTTTTTAATGACATTTCAAACTCTTCTTCCATTCCGGAATAAACGGCCATATGAGAATGGAAAAAGGGTACTGGATCTTCAGCGGTAAGAATACAGCGATTCTCTCCTTCCTCTATTTCCCTTTGCTGGCAATAAGAACAGTAAGGAACTGAATCACCCATCTGCCATCCGCACATCGATTTTGCAGACTCATTTATGTAATGGATGGTTCTATCTTTGTCCATAATAATAATCCCATTGGGTGCAAAGTGGATAATTTCTTCAAAGAAATGTTCAGGTAATTTCATTTTACGTCCTCATTTTCATATGATACTTCTATTGTAGCGTGTTTTTATTTGTCTTTTTTCTAAAGAAATGAAATATAGATGAACTATTTACCATTAAAGCAAAAGGCGCCCAACTTCTGTACCAGAACAAGTCTAGGTGCAGAAGTTGGGCGCCTCCTCAAAAAAACTATCGATTTTCCATCGTACTATGCTAAGCCTTTCCTTGTGGAACTGGACAATTCTCAAGGCCGATTGATAAGTCTGATTCTATAAAAAGGCTATAGGTACAGCTGCTGCAAGAAGCAGATAGCGGAGAGTAAAACCTCCAATTAGTACCGACGTTTCTGTTACGAGTGTCCCGGCAATACTATGTGAACCCGCAGCGGCTACTTGGAGACCTTCAAGTGTTTGGGACATCTTCCTTGCATTTATAAGTTCTAATGATTCAATTATGATTGGCAACAATAGACCCACCGCAATAAGAGCAATCCAGAATATCATGCTATACTCACCAGATATTAATGATGAAACAGATTCTGCCGCAGCTTCATTGGATGTTGAAGTAATTAGAAACATTGTGAAGATGAGAAACACTTCAACTGCCAGCAATGACAAGTGAATTTTTTTCACCGAGATAACCTGATGTACGACCTGTTTATTCACAAAACCTGAAACAAGCAATGTACCTGCAATACCTGTCGATAAGGCAGAGACTACAAAGAGAATCGGAAGGATGGCCGTGTTCCATAGTGGAACAGTCGCTATCACTCCGATTAAAAATCCAGTGTATATAGCTGTCCCAATTGCAAATACAATTCCGATATACTCGACCCATTTATTCACATCTTTTTTTAGCAGCTCCATCAAGGCAACATAAAAGGCTGCGAGCATAAAGAAAGAAATAAAGTAGGTTCCGATTGTCATAACTGAATTAAAATTGGTAAATAAATATATGAACCTAAGTGGGTTCTTAAGACCTGCTTCCGCATCGACAATTAATAAAAGCAAGCCTATCCCCATTAATACTGGACTAATTAATCTTCCTGTCATTCTAACAGTAACAGCTTTCGGATATTTACGGGATATATAGGAAGAGGTTAAAAATGCACCTGCACTTAAACCCGCCAAAAATAAATAGGCCGCTATGATCGTTCCCCAAACCATTCTCCTCACCTCACGTAATAAATTTTCGTTTTACCTAAATCTTCCCTTAATGGCTTCGCGTTGTATTTAATAATTGCTTTGGATATTTCACTATTAGGATCATCCAGATCACCAAATATTCTTGCAGTACTAATACATGTACTGACACATGCTGGTTGTTTACCTTCTGCCACTAGGTCAACACAGAATCGGCATTTTTCAACAACACCTGTCAAATGCTCTTGTGTTCTCGCTTGATATGGACAAGCAACCATACAGTACTTACAACCAATACATTTTTCTGGATCAACTAGGACAATTCCATCTTCGGTTGTGTAGGTCGCTTTTGTAGGACATACACTTTCACAAGGAGCATCCTCACAATGCTGACACTGCACTGGGATGATTTCATTTTTTACATTTGGAAATACTCCAGTTTCTATTTCATGAAATTTAATGAAACTGACCTCCACTGGAAGTTCATTTTGCATCTGACAGCTAACACGGCAGGCATAACAGCCGACGCATTTTCTCGTATCAATCATCATTCCATATCGTGCCATCAGCCCTTCACCTTCCTTACTTTAACAATTACTTCTTGCATATTTCCTGCCCCGCTCCTTGCCTCGAAATCAAATGGTACATGCTCCATATAACCAAAGCCAACTCCTACTCCTGTCTTCTGATATGGAGATGTAATGCCATAATGGCTTGGTACAAAAATAGCTTCAGGATGGATCCTTTCTGTCACTTTTACTCTGACTTTACTAACCGCCTCGCTTGACTTTACCTCAACTAGATCTCCATCCTTGATTCCAAGGTCTTTGGCACGAACTGGATTCATCCAAATTCTTTCAAGGTCATAATCCTTTGTTATTTGCATCAAAATAGGCGTATTTGCTGTTTGTGTATGGCTATGAATCGCCTGTTTTCCTGTGATCAAACGGAATGAATCCTCTTTCGGGCTGACCTTCGGTCCATCCCATTTTACAATTGGTGAGAAGCCTGCTTCCTTAAATTTTTCACTAGAGAATTCCACTTTTTTAGATGGTGTTTTTAGCTCAGGCATTTTCCCAAGCTCAATCGTCATATCTGGAAACATAATCGTTCCTTTTTGTCTCAATTGTTGATAGGTAATTCCAGTTGGAGCAAGCATTGCTTCATTCAATTCATCAAGGCTAAAGTTGAAATATTGACTAAATCCACAAGCTTTTGCAAGCTCTGAATAGATCTGGTGGATTGGTTTTGTTTTTGGATGGACTTTTTCAACCATCTGCTGTCTTAAGGCTATTCCTGGTGTCTTGCCAGATAAACTCTCAATCACTTCATCACGTTCAATATATGTCACATCAGGAAGGATATAATCTGAAAGTAATGCCGTTTCAGACATCTGAACATCGATTGTGACAATAAGGTCCATCTTGGAAAAAGCCTTTTTCATGTATTTTGGATTTCCATAACCAAGCGCTGGATTGGAATGATGAAAAATAGCAGCTTTCATCTTGCCTTCCATCGCATTTTTAGCCACAATTGTTGCTACACCTTGTTCTTCATAGGCAAGTGGGAACTCCTCTTGTCCCGCTTTTTTGAGTTCAGGTTTTTTAGGGCTTGGATATTTAGCAGGATCAAGCTTACCTAAATGCGGTTTTGTTCCAATAATACTGCCGCCTTGTTTTTGAATGTTTCCAAGCATCGCATTAAATAATGCAACCGCTCGGCCAGTTTCTGTACTATTTTCATAGTTACAGCCAAAGGCACCCCGCCAAGACTGTTCAATTAATGCTTTTGGCTTTGCTTTCCCCATATCAGTGGCTATTCTAGTAATCGTATCAGCGCTGATACCTGTTAATTTTTCAGCCCATTCTGGGGTATAATTTTCAAGTTCCTTTGCATATTCTTCAAAACCAATGGAATAATTATTGATAAATTCAGTATCGTGAAGATTTTGTTTGATTAATACATGTGACATTGCCAGTACAAGCGCAAGGTCAGTTCCAGGGCGTATTGCTAACCATTCATTTGCCAAGTTCCCGGTGTTGTTTAGTCGTGGGTCTACAATGACAATTTTTGCCCCATTTTCTTTTGCATCAGCAAGTGACTGTACTGAGCTTGGTCGGATTGCGTCTCCGTAGCTTCTTCCAATAAACATTATATATTTTGCAGCGCCGATATCTGCGCTTGTTGCCGTAACACCTAATGAGTGCAGGAAGCCTGCATCACGTGAATTAGAACAAACTACATGGTGGGTGTAGTAGTTCGGTGAGCCAAGAGCTTCAATAAATCTTGGTGAGTAGAACTTACCTGTGGCCCTTGGATCCTCTGTTAATGATACAACTCCAGGTCCATTTTCCTTTATGATTTTATTTAGTTTATCTGCAATTTCCTTATATGCCTGATCCCAGGAAATTGGTTCGAATTTCCCTTCACTTACTCTCTTAAGTGGTTGTGTCAAACGCTCCTTTGAATAAACAAGAGTTGCATAACCATGGCCTCTAGCACATAACTTTCCTTTTGAATAAGGATGATCAGGGTGTCCTGTTAATTTCCAAAGACGGCCATTTTTCACGTGACCAATGATCCCACATTTACTTGAACAGCCATTGCAAGTACTGGCTATTTCTTTAATTTCTGTTTTTTCACTTGCTTTCACATACTTACTTGACCAATCTTGAAAACCTGCTGTTCCGGCTGATGCTAATACTGTTGTTGCAGCAGATGCCTTAATAAAGCTCCGCCTTGATATTTTAGAATCAAGCATATTCGCCATATCCTCCTTTATGTTTTAATCAATCAGTCTAGAAAAAGCTCAAGCTTTAATGCTTGACCGGATTCCTAATCGTAAAAATTTTGTGTTCAATTTCCATATATGGAAGTAAGCTTTTTTAGCATTTGCTGAAGAAATCGAGTTACTTGAAGATAAAATTGAGTTCCACCCAGTTCCTCAAGTCTAAGAGCAAATTCGTCCAGCCAGCCAAAATGATCGGCCAGGAACTGTTTAATCATTTCTGCCTTTGCATGTAAAAGAAAAAATGCTAGTAATTCGAGCAGTATTGCAAGATGATCGGGCATATTCCTATAATTTTCAGGAATTTCGATTTCAAATTCTTCTAAAATAAACCGAATATGGAAGGCAGAATCTCCAAGCAAATATCCTTTACTCCTTGCAAATGGCAGTTTGCACGTACGATCTGCAGTCCATTCCTTATAAATCGACTCGACAGGTAGTGCAGGTCCACCAAGGCTTTCCGCGTATATTTGTTGCATTTGTTTTAAACTAGTAGGGATATCTGTTATTTCTACTAAACTATTTGATTCATACCATTCAGATGCATACCTCCTAAGCTCATCTAAAAGTTGATGGCAAGAGAAATCTTCCCAGATGTCGGATTCCGGAAACTTGTAAAGATCAGCAAGTATAGAGAAAATCCTAGAAGCTGACTGCTTTTGATCTAGTATTGTGTCCAAAATTTCACCCCTTTAATGAACCAAATGATTCTATTTTTACTATAGGAAATATAATTTTGTGAAACAATATACAATCTGTGGATTTTGTTTCAATTCTTATGAGGGATTTCACCTACTATTTTTTTCGAGAAAATCATTAAATCTGTGACAAATTTACTAGAAATCTTAATAATACAGCACTATAGCTAAGTTCCCACTCATTTTCCGCCACTTTAAAATATGAACAAATTGTTACACTTATTTGGACATGCTGGTAACTTTAGAGAATTAATAGGACTTTAGGGTTAAAATTAATTAATACGTGGAAGTGCCTAACTTGAGCCTATGTCAGTAATCGGTGGGGTTGGTTATTTATCTTTATATAGAGAAATGTTAGAGGGTGACGAGATGTCATTATTGACACACTGGCTAGAAAGTCTTAGCTATGAACTGAGTGCTACGGAAAAATGCCTTCGAAAAATTAGTCCATTCAGTACATGTACTATTTGCCAAGATAGCTGTGAGGTACAGGCGATAACATATAAAAATGGAGGTCCGATCATCGACCACAACGTTTGTAACGGCTGTGGACGCTGTATTACCACTTGCCCTGTTCAGTCACTACAAGGGCAATCACCGATAAGGAATATCCTAAATGGTGTATTAATTCTAGATGGTGGACCGCTTCCGACAGAAACAGAGCTACTCCACTTATATAAATGTGGAATTCGAAAGATTTCTGTTACCATGCCAGACACTAAAGTGACAGGGATCATTGATGAAACAAACGGGCTTTTAGAAAAGATGAACATGGAGCCATTCGTATCAGTTCCAGTACCAGATCCTGCTGTTCGTGATACTCTAACACTTACAAGACGAGGTTTGTTTAGTAAGCTTACATTTGAAAGCAAAAAGCTTGCATTAACCACCATTGCACCAGCTAAATGGCACTTTAATCAGGATAAATTCAGACGGTCAAACTTGTTTGAAGGCTGGTCTTTTTTTACGATTGCTCTAAATACTGAGTCTTGTACACTTTGTGAAACCTGTTTTCGGTTATGCCCCGGGCAAGTATTTTCCATCCAAGGAAATAGCCTTAACATCGATAGTGAAAAATGCTTAGGCTGTTCACTTTGTCTTGATGTGTGTCATAATGATGCGATAAAGGTGAAGTCGAATGTCCAAACATCTAAGATAAATACCTTCTCTATTGTTAATAGCAAGTGTAAAACCTGCGGCGGTGATTTTCTTAGTTGGACGGACGAAGAAATATGTAAAAGTTGTGAAAGCAGTAAGAAAAACAATATCTTGAATTTTTTATAAAAAATTATCAATAGCAATACGTTTGATATGGCAAAACCAATACATTTGAGCAAGTAAGCAAGAAGTATTTCTTTTAAACTTAGATAACTTGATAAAAAAGCTTCCACATACTGATTTCAGTACATGGAAGCTTTTTTCTTAATGATCATGGAAGTTTCACTTTATCTGTGGAAAAACAATTCATTTAATATCTTAAATAATGTTCTATTCATAATTTTGTAGAGTCTGCAATATCTTTTTTCTTAAATTAGAGTGACAAATACACTAAGTGCAAATTATAATAAATTTTTGAAAGCGTATTAATTTCCATATAAAAGTAAGTTACAATAGAACAAAGATAATATTCTACTATAAAAGAGAAGAAAAAGAATTTATAGTTATGAATTTGAAAAACTATAGGGGTATAAGAAAATGAACAATAAACTTCATGAACTCACTAAACCGAAAAAACCGCTATTCGTCATTGTGTATGACCAATTGTATACATTAATCATGGATGGAACATTTCCTCCCGACAGCCAGCTTCCAACAGAACCCGAATTGGCCAAAATATTTAGTGTGAGCAGAATGACATTGAGACATGCTTTGGCACTTTTACAGGAAGATGGATTGGTTAAGAATATCCACGGAAAAGGAAATTTCATTACAAAATTTCATCATAATGAAAGTAGCGATGGTTTAGAAAAGTTGGGGAATCCCTTATATAAATGCTATACCGAAAAAATAGATGATATCGAACTTAATTTCCGAATTGACCTCGTAACTGACTATGCAATGCAAGTATTAGATCGACAAATGTCTGCAGTTGTTATGTTGGAACGATGGTATAAAAATCGCAATAAGGTAGTAGCTTATGCTTTTACCATGATGCCAATAGAAGCCGTTTCATCATTAAATCTAGACTTAAATAACGAGAAGCAAGTATTGGAAATGTTGGAGGAGAAAGTATATGAACTGGCTAATTCCTCAACGATTGAAATTAAACGTTCTAGCTCCGTCAATACTCCATCATTAAAATACCAAATTTTCTATGGAGAGGAATGTGATTTGATTTTAGAAAGTCTATATATCAGCGATAAATACCCTGTGGTTTATAACAAATACTATATACCAACAGAATTTAGTCAAATCAAAATTAAAACATCTAAATAATTGAATAGGCAAGAGCATTATTTATCAAAAATTTCCATCAATAGAAAACCTACTGCCCGTTAATGCGGGATAAACCTCCAAATTTACCTTGGAAGCGGTGTATTTCATACGAAATACACCGCTTTTTTTGTTACAAAATCGACAAATTCTCAAAAAAAAATGGGTTGTTAGCAAAGGAAAGGTATGATATCCTTTTCATTGTTCTGATGCATACAAGTATTTAGACAACTATACAATATTGTATAGTTCAAAAGATTATCACGAATAACCATGAAAGTACAAATAAAAAGTAAGGATATTTTTGGTTATTGATGCAAACGCTTCCTTGTAAACATCATAAGAAGGAAAAAAACAAAAATGGGTTAAATTGAGCACAAGGAACCCCCGCATATTAAACCAAATGTATAGAGATTACTAAAACCGTCCTTTTACAAAAGGATAAATGGGTAGTTGTGGCTAGACATCATGATTCAGGAAGACGATTTCCTGACTAACAAAAGGAGAGGAATATAGCTATGTCTACAATAATTGCAGATGCAAGCATGAAGAAAGCTCAGGAATATAGTGTTAAGAAAGCAGTACCTATTACATTATTGTTATTTCTATTATGTTTGATAATTGACAATTCGTTTAAGATTATTTCGGTTGATATGGCAAAGGATTTTCACATTTCAGCGACAACAGTTAGCTGGCAAGCAACCCTAGCTGGCCTTGTGATTGGAATTGGGGCAGTGGTTTACGCAGCTTTGGCGGATTCCATTAGTATCAGAAAACTTTTTAGCGTAGGTATTATTTTAATATGTGTCGGTTCAGTCATGGGGTATATTTTTCAACACTCGTTTTTACTAGTTGTTATCTCACGAATTATCCAAACTGCAGGTTTAGCATCAGCTGAAACATTATATGTTATCTTTGTAACAAAACATTTACCTGCAAATGAACAAAAGAAATTTTTAGGATTAAGTACAAGTAGTTTTGCTCTTTCACAGCTTATTGGTGCATTAACTGGAGGTTATGTTTCTACGTACTTCCATTGGACAACTCTATTTTTACTTTCTTTAGTAACACTTTTCACCCTTCCATTTATTTTAAAATATCTTCCTAAGGAAAATAGGAAAAACAGTAATGTAGATGTATTAGGATTATTTCTAGTTGGAATCATTTCAGCATCCCTGCTGCTATATATTACCGATTTCAATTGGATGTACCTTCTCTTGTTTATCGTCGCAATTACCTTGTTCCTTACTTATATTAGCAAGAGCTCAAAAGCTTTTATCGGAATATCATTCTTTAAAAATAAACAGTTTATCTCATTGCTTGGAGTTGCTTTTGTAATTTATTCTGTACAGTTAGCATATATTTTCTTATTTCCATTCTTGCTTGAAAAGATTTATGGTTTGAAGCTAGATACCATTTCACTATTATTGATTCCGGGTTATATAGCCGCTACTACAGTTGGGGCTCTTTCTGGAAAATTTGCGAAGGTTCTAGGAAGCAAGCAATGTATTACGATCGCTATGTCTAGTATTATTTTCAGCTTATTATTAGGCGGTTTCTTTGTACAAACTTCTGTTGTTGTATTCGTGATATCGATGATCTTATTCTCTAGTTCATTCGCGTTCATGTATGCACCATTACTTGATTCTTGCATTTGTACGATTGAAAAAGAAAAAACAGGAACAGCAATCGGATTTTATAATTTAACGCTTAATGTTGCTATGTCAATCGGAATTGCCTATACAGCAGCAATGATGGACCATTCCGCAATGCGTCAAAGCTTCCTAGGGATTATAAGCAATTCGGATGCTTCCATGTATAGTAATATCCTTTTCATTCTCGTACTCATTACCCTTTTCAGTTTATCTATGTACTGGGTATTAGTAGGACGAAAAGCGACAAAATAAAGTGAAACTTCCATCAGTAGGGTTTCCTCATCCCCCACTGATGGTTAGTTGAACCAATCAGGATTTTACGGACAGTTATCCCCCACCTATCATTTTCGCTTTTCTCTTAATCTTGAGGTGGGGATATTACTGTCCGTTAATGCGGGATAGATTACGCTTTTCCATTGGGACAAGTTGTCCATTAATTAACTATACAATAACAAAAAGTGCTGCTCTTTCATGTCATATAGACAAAAGAGCAGCACTTTTCTTTACCTTAGATCATTGACTATTTCCTTCTTCTAAGTCCGCCGATGTAAGTAGTCATTTATCAACCTTATTTAAAAAATACAAAATTCATTTCGATTACATTATCTAATGTAATTAAATAAGGATGGAAAAGTTTTGTTATTTAATATTTTTTGTGCATCTGCATTCAAAACAGTTTTAGCCTTTTCACTGCTACAATTAATTAATGCTTTATTATTAAGTCGGTCTAAAAAGTCCTGTATATGCTTATCTGCATGATCAGGCCGTCCAATATCCAGCTGATGCTGAGCCTGATTAAGAGCATTTGTAAGCTGCGGTATTATCGGTCCGGTGAGTTCGCCAGAATTAATAAAGCGGCTTACCAACTGCTTCATCGAGCTAATACTTGTTGTAACATTAAAGCTAAGCGAAGTTTCTAGCTTGTTGCCAGCTACATCCTCAAGTGTAACTAGAGCTGTAAAACTTCCTAGTTTCCCTGCCATGTCAATCTCTATGCTCTGCTGTGTTTTAGTATCAATAATATAGACCTCGCCATCTATATTGATTTTTGCTGAAGCAATTCCAGATAAATCATCTGATACTTTAAAGGTAAGTGCTAAATAGTCATCAAAGGATGCTCCATCATTTAGGTTATTACCATTTACCATTAGATTAAAATGCGGCATTGTTTTATCCATTTTTATAATCTGCTGATCCCCGTCTGCGCTGAGGCAGCCTGCGAGGCTTTTTTGACAATCAGTCTCACGTCCGATCCCTCGTTTTTCATCAGAATCAGATTGGTCGCTTTCGGTGTGTTGATGATGTTGTACGTCAGCTCTCCCGCCGTGTTGCCGACATCAACAAAGCTGAAAATATCCTGATCAAGCAACTTCTCCAAGCCTTCTACTCAACCAGTTTCTTTTACTTTTTCGTACCAAGGACTTCGATTTCCGACAAACCAACATTCGGCCCGCTTCCGCCGGATACCTGGAATTTAACCCATGTCACCGTCTTTCTCGGGAAGGTTACGGTAAAAGCACTTCCGTTATTCGGTATTCCTGAAACTTCCAGCGAGCTTCCGTCACTGAACGTAAGCGTTCCTCCGGGCGCCCAGTCCGCCAGATTGGGCCGATCATAGAAGGTAATTTCGTTGATCGTTTGGCTATCCGTCCAATTCAGCTGAATCCATGGATTCTGTTCGCCCTTGGATGCCCATTCTCCGGTACCGTCTGCCACTTTACTTGCAGCATAATTGCTGTTGAATTCGCTGGATGCCGTAATGGTTGCGCTAGGAGCCAGGTTCAGCCACTTCTTTATCAAATAATCAGCACCGGTCTTGAGAATATGATACGCCTTTTCGGAAATTAGCTCTTCTTCCTTCTGGTCTTCTAGTAACAATTTAAATTCTTCCATATGTTTGACAGCTTTTTGGAGTTCTCCTTCCTTTTCAAAACGATCCACTACCGCCAAATGTGCCTGTAAGGCACTGGCAGCACCATGGTTTGCGAATTCTCCCTCTTCCTCGAAACGCTCAACAAGTTTTTCCATTTCAGCTGAGTTCATTGTGTTAAAGATAGGATCTGCAAAATACTTGATTCCCTTATAATCCATACTTGTAGTATGAGTATTTAGTCTTGTCTTAAAATCGTTCCAGTCTCTCATACTCTTAGGTGTCCATCCAACCTCTGCATTAGCTATTAATCTTGGATATATCATATAATCCATATTATCCTGAGTAACAATCGTTTCTGACCATAATGTACTTTCTATTCCATAAATAGAATTTGCGGGAGCAAAATCTGTTGGATCCCAAGTGTAAGCTTTTTCTGTATTTACATATCCTCTCCAAGATAAGCCAAGAGGAGAATTAGCGTAGTATTTCTGATCTATATAAGCATTTGCTGGAGATAATATCATCTTCATTCCTTTTGCTATTGCAGAAGTTCCGGTTGTAGGATTACAATGCCAGTTTTGAAGAATGGAATCACTCGATGTTATACCTGTGGAAGTATCATATGGGTCCCATCCAACAACTTTCTTACCATATTTATTTACAATACTTGCGGCTCTTCCAATAAAATAATCGTAATCTGCTGCAGATGTTGAATGAGATTCATCCCCTCCGATATGAATATACGGTGAAGGTGAAATAGCAGCAAGTTCTCTTATTACATCATCAACAAAATCATAAGTAGCCTCAGATCGAGCCATGAGTGAACTATAACCTACTGCTATATCATACCTAGGTTTTGCTCTTACGCCAGTAGGATTTAATTCTGGAATAGATGCTAAAGCTGCATTAGTATGTCCAGGCATATCAATTTCAGGAATAACTTCGACATATCTAGCACTTGCATAGCTTACGATATCCTTAAACTGATCCTGTGTATAATACCCACCCGGATCACGATTAACTGCTGATATGCTTCCATATGTTATTAGGTCTGGTCTGGATTTAATTTCAATTCGCCATCCCTGGTCATCGGACAAGTGTAAATGAAGCTTATTAATCTTATACTGTGATGCTAGATCAATTTGACGCTTAATTTGTTCTACTGTGAAAAAGTGTCTTGCTACATCGATCATTAGCCCTCGATAACTATATGAAGGCTTGTCGTTAATAGTTGAGCACGGTATAACCCATCGTACACCAGTAACAACTGTACTCTTTAGTATTTCTGCTGGAAAGAGCTGTATTAATGTTTGCATACCTCTGAAAATACCTTCTGGTTTATACGCAGTAAGTGTAACTTTATTAGTATCAGTTACTAACTTATATCCTTCATTACCTTGATCAGAAGTTCCTCCTATTGTAGTAAAATATATACTTCCTGCTTTAGGCGTATTTGATTTTATAACGCTGATATTAAACCCAGTGGAAATATTTAGCTTAGCTACAAGTGATTGGGCAATGTCATAAATTTCATCTGTTTCATCTTGAGTATTTCCAGCTACGTAAATCGAAGTGTTTGATGTTAAGGTAAAATGTCCTGTGCCAGCAGTATAACTTACAGGTTTAGGTAATAATGAAGGAATATTAGGAGCAGCCTGAGCTTTATTAGGTAAAATTATCACAAAATTAAGTAGTAGAATAAATACTAATGTCATAGGAACCATTTTATTTCTAATTAATTTTTTCAACCTACATTCTCCTTTTTATTTATAATCTGGGGCTTGAAGTTTGACTACTGATTAAGATGTTGTTGCTTTTTTTCCCTTCAGCCAAATTTGGTCCATTAATAGCCCGGTCGAGGAAGGAAGAGATGATACCAACGCTTAATTGCTGAGGGATATTATTCAGCTCGCTCATTTTGTTATTTTATACCGCTTTTTACTCCTTTGCTGCCTCCGCATTATTTTATTGTTTTGCCAGCAGCATGTTAATCGCTGCTTCACCCGCTTCTCCATAAAGCTCCATCCCGATGCATAATCCAACAAATATCTACCCGTATTTTTTCAGCACCAAAGGCCTCCTTCCGTTTTAAGGTGTTCTTTTAACTATTGAAAAAGCCGAAGCTTGTTCAAACTTGTATAGCGGTTTTTGGTCTGGCCTTTTCCCAAAAAACAGCAAAAAAGCAGAGTAACACTAAAAAAGGGATGAACCCTTTCAAATGTGCCGCTCTGCCTGATCAAATCAGTAACATGCCGGAATATATAGATATGTAACCGCTTTTATCCTTATTTACAGAACATTATAACTATAACTGAAATGGGAAAATAGTGTAATAATACCTATTTATGAGATAGGTATATTATCACGTTAGAACAACGGGATGCAGATCCCCGCTAAATTATAAGCTGAATAAGTATTTCTCTAATTCGTTTTAGCGTCATTTGAGACTTTCTAATGTATCGCCCGGTCTTTATCCTCTTTTTTCCATCATATCAAACCTTCAGTAGTTCTATGTCCATATGATTGTTTTCCTAAAAATGGTATAGACAACCGCTCATATTATTATTGACATTCATTATCATTTGTTTTAAAGTAACAAAAGTAAGATTGAATAATAAAAACCATTTGTTTGTGGACTTTTCTAGAGATATCTCTATTTTCGCCACACAGCTTTCCTATGAGCTGTGTGGCTTTTTTGCGTTGAAAAGGGGCTGCCCCTCGTAAACGTATCCGTTTTTCCATAGTTAAAACTCTTGGTTTATTATTGAATGAAAGGAGTAGGAGAAATGAAAACTTGGCAATATGCACTAATTGTATTTTTAGGAGGATGCTGTTACGGAGCCTTATCTACTTTTGTAAAGCTTGCTTATTCTGCGGGTTTTACCATGGCAGAGGTGACAGGGAGTCAATACTTAATGGGAACTCTATTAATCTGGATCGTCGCTCTGTTTTCGAAAAAGAAAAAACTGACACTTCCACAAATAGGAAAACTACTTGTATCGGGAATTCCACTTGGTTTAACAGGCCTATTTTATTACCAATCGCTGCAATCACTTAACGCTTCGCTTGCGGTCATCTTTTTATTTCAATTTGTTTGGATAGGTACCTTTTTTGAGTGGATATTTTATAAAAAGACACCAACAATTGGGAAGGTTGTTTCCATTGGTATTCTGGTTGTTGGTTCGATTCTTGCAGCAGGCGTTATTGCAGATGGTGGCGGGGAAATCACATGGCAAGGAACCGTTTGGGGACTGCTTTCCGCTTTGACCTATACTACTTTTGTCTTTCTTAGCAGTACTGTTGAAAAAGATATACCCGCTGTGCAGAAAAGTGCTATTTTTACCACTGGAGGGCTGATTACGGTTTTAATCCTGTTTCCCCCAACTACGTTATTCCATTTACCAGTTTTAATGGGAGTTGCACCATATGGTCTGTACCTTGGCTTATTAGGTGTAGCCTTGCCACCGCTCTTATTTACAATTGGTATGCCACAAATTGGACCAGGGCTTGGAACCATCTTGACGTCATCTGAACTCCCTGTTGCTGTAATATTATCATCGCTAGTCTTATCAGAACACGTTAGCACGTCCCAATGGCTCGGGGTGGTTTTAATATTAGGCGGAATTGTTGTGGGAAATGTGAAGATATCTAAAACCAAAATGAAGTCTGTAGCTTATGAAAGGGAATCTCTTTCTTAAGCTTGGTGGTGGATGGACGGGCAAACATATGAAGGACTAATCTTTCTGGATTTCCTTCAGATTTGGCCTTCATCCCACTTATGAAGGACTAACCTTTTCGGCTTTCCTTCAGATTTGGCCTTCATCCTACTTTTGAAGGACTAATCTTTCTGGATTTCCTTCAGATTAGTCCTTCATCCACCTTATGAAGGACTTATCTTTCTGGATTTCCTTCAGATAAGTCCTTCATCCACCTTATGAAGGACTTATCTTTCTGGATTTCCTTCAGATTTGGCCTTCATCCACCTTATGAAGGACTTATCTTTTCGGCTTTCCTTCAGATTTGGCCTTCATCCACCTTATGAAGGACTAATCTTTTCGGTTTTCCTTCAGATTTGGCCTTCATCCACCTTATGAAGGACTAATCTTTTCGGCTTTCCTTCAGATTTGGCCTTCATCCCACTTATGAAGGACTAATCTTTCTAACTTTCCTTCAGATTTGGCCTTCATCCACCTTATGAAGGACTTATCTTTTCGGCTTTCCTTCAGATTTGGCCTTCATCCACCTTATGAAGGACTAATCTTTCTAACTTTCCATCAGATTTGGCCTTCATCCAACTTATGAAGGGCTAATCTTTCTAACTTTCCATCAAAAATGGCCTTCATAATCCCTATGAAGGCCACTCTTCTATTCAACACTTTTTCCAAACTTCCGCATACTTCTTTTTATATTGTGCATCAATCTATTATCATCCATATTTGTTAAATCAAATCGTATATACTCTTACAAAGCCTTGCTTTTTCTTGTCGAAACGCTGATTAGACCCTTTCCCTTCCAATAAGCTGCTCCCATCGCAGCCAACAGCATGGTACCTGTTACGACAAATACAATTTGAACTGGAAAAATTCCGCCAATGAATCCGCCAATCATTGGGCCAATCATACCTCCTATTTGGTTAGCAGTTTGATTCAAACCAAAAGCTCTTCCACGGAAATCCTCTGCTGTTGACTTTACAACAAGACCATTTAATGCCGGGTAAACCGCACAGAAGAAGGCGCCAAACACAAAACGAATGATCGAAAACCCGATAATTTCACTAAAGAGAATTTGTGCCAGCGTACCGAGTCCACCACCGAGTAATCCGATAACAAGAACCCTATGAAATCCTACTTTATCAGCCCATTTCCCCCAGACAGGTGCAAATAACGCGCTAGCAATCCCCGGAAGTGAAAACACAATACCGGCTAACAATGAAGCCTTATCTGCTGAGCCGCCCAATTTTACAATATACAAGGGAAGAACTGGTTCAATCGTCATAATCGACCCTGCAGTAACAACCGTTAAGAGAAGTACAAGCATAAAGGGGCGATTGCTCCAAGCCTCCTTCATATCATTTTTAACAGAGCTCCGCTTTTTACTTGGGGTAAAGTTCTCCTCCGTCACCCAAAGAACGACCAGGATGGTCGAGATCAAAACGAAAATTCCGGCACTGCCAAAAGCCCAGCGATTTCCTACTAAATGGGCAATCCCCCCACCCAATAGCGGTCCCAAAATCCCGCCTGAAGCAGATGCTGTCGAGATCATCGACAGGGCATAGCCGACTTTATTACCTGGTGTATTTGTCCCGATCAAGGCAATTGCCCCAGGTATAAATCCGGTTAATAGTCCCTGCATAATTCGGAGGACTAATAACTGATAGGGATTTGTCACAAATGCAGTTAAAGTATAGATGATAAATAAACAAAACCCCGCCCTGATGATCATCGGCTTTCGCCCGTATTTATCCGCTACACTGCCCCAGAACGGAGAAGCGATGGCTCCTGCAAAAAAGGCGGCGCTAAATAACACTCCCGACCAAATCTCAACATTCTCGTTGACACCAATTTGCGGAAGAAAGATAGGCAAAAAAGGGATTACCATTGAAAAGCTCGCTGAAGTAAAAAAGACTCCAATCCACAGCACCCATAAATTACGTTTCCAGCCTTGCATGTTAATCGCTCTCCCACATAAATCCTATATATAAAAATTCCCCTTAACTTTACCACAAAAGTGAAGAAAAAGAACCTTTAGTGACCCGAAATAACCTCTATAGTGTAAGAATATAAATCGGATTGGTTTTCTATTAAAGAATCTAGTTTACATTCCGCCATCATTACCACATTTTGCTGTTGTTATAATGGTGGCAATGAAACGCTCTTTCATTTACCTTGAGAGTGCTCTTTTCTTTTTAAAGTCACTAACCGAATCTAGGCACCTGATATTTTTACATTATCTATATAATCAACCAAATTTCTAATTAAAAAATTGGACATTTATTAACAAACGGTCAAAAATAAAAATATAAGAAATCTGTTCGAATTAAGCATGAATTGACAGGATTTCAATACGGATAACTAGTAGGATAGAATCAAGGAGTGAGCGATATGGGATGGGTAGAGTCTTTGCAGAGAGCAATCGACTATATGGAAGAGCATTTATTAGAGACGATTTCAATCGAAAGGATTGCGAAAGAGGCGAATGTCTCGGTATTTCACTTTCAACGTACTTTTGCGATATTAACAGATATAAATGTGGGCGAGTATATCCGCCGCAGACGTTTAACTCTTGCAGCACAAGAACTATCGAATACAAGCAGCAAAATCATTGATATCGCCCTGAAATATGGCTATGACACTCCCGAGGCTTTTACCAAAGCATTTCGTAGGCAGCACGGGATTACACCGAGTCAAGCAAGAAATTATCGTGGAAAGCTGAAATCGTATAACCGCCTGATGATTCAGGTGAGTCTGAAAGGAGCAGATCCCATGAATTACAAAATTGTTGATAGAGAAGGGTTCCAAGTAGTTGGCGTCAAGAGAGAGTTCTCTTGTGTAAATGGCGAAAATCTAATAGAGATTCCAAAAATGTGGAATGATGTTCATGAAGATGGTACCAATGACCAATTAATAGAGTTGAATAATGGACAAATAAAAGGTGTTGTTGGCGTATGTGTGGATAAAAGCAGTAATAAATCAGGGCCTCTCATTGATTATTGGATAGCTGCAGAGTATAGCGGGGAGACACCTGATGGTTTCATGCAACTAGACATTCCTGCATCAAAGTGGGTTGTTTTCGAAGTTCACGGAGCTATGCCAGATGCGATCCAGAAGGCTTGGAAACAAATCTATTCAGAATGGTTTCCATCTAATCAATATAAGCCTGCCGGTACTCCCGAATTAGAAGTCTATTCCGCTGGAGATCCATGGAGTCCTGATTACTACTCCGAAATTTGGATCCCGATAAAGTAAGTTGAAGATAAATGCAAATTTTTCTTCAACTAACCAAAGCGATGCTTTATCCAAGCATCGCTTTTTTCTGATGAACAGCACCGTACCCGATTGCTAGTTATGACGGAATCCATTGTAGTAATGGATTAAATTGTGTAATAGATGATTTAATGGAGTAAACTTGTACCCTAATGAATTCGCACCACTAGTATCAACTGACCATGAACCCGGTAAATTGTATGGTGATGGATCACCTACTGATTGTAAATTTGCTCTTTTCTTAATAAGATCCTCGATTAACTCTACTAATTCTCTTAAACTAATATCGCTGCTTGGACCGGGATTAATCGCTCCATGATAATCAGAATTGGCTATACTTAATAAAAACTTTGCTGCCTCGTCTGAATCGATAAAACTATATCGTAATTCGGGATTGTCAATGAACATCGCTTTCCCGTTATTCACATGATCAACATGGAATTTAAAACGGTTGGTAAAATCATCTTCCCCGACAATAATTGGAAAGCGAACAGCGACAACGGGTACGGTTGACTTTTGAAAAAGAATTGCTTCTGCAGCACGCTTTGCTTCCTGGTATCCTACATAGCCGATGTACTCGCTCCTATTTTTTATCGTTGGCTGATATTCGAGTGCATTAAAATTTTCCTCTCGATGATTAGTACCAAAATCATATACAGCCTGACTGGAGGTAAATACATATTTCTGGATTTTTCCTTCTAATGCCTTTAGGGTTTCAAGGACTTCCTGTGAAGAATAGCAGGTTTGATCAAAGACCACATCCTATTGCTTATCTTGAAATGCTTGCTGTTGAGATTCTGCATTTTCTCGACTTATTTTCACTCTTGAAACCTGATCACCGAAGGAATCAGAAGTCTTTCCCCTCGTCGCAATCGTTACTTCAACGCCTTCAGCCAACAGTAATTGGACTAACCTTTTTCCAACAAACTGTGTTCCCCCAAGTATTAATGCAGATTCCATCCTACTTTTCCCCTTCATTAACTTTTATTTTTGTGTCTGTTCAATATTCAGCGCTTTGGCTTTAGCAGGCCACGATTCTTTTATTTCACCATCTACCCAGACAACGATCTCCTGTCCTGTTGCATAATTATGGATATTTCCACTTTCAGGTAAACTGACCCAAATAAGCCCTTTGTTTTTTTCTTCCATTAAAATTCGATTTCCCGCTTGATCGATCTCAGTAATAATCCCCTTTAAATCAATCTCCCCTTTTATTGCCTCTTCCTTACCACTACACCCCGCTAATAAAATACATACGAATAGCAGCAAAAATAATTGTTTTTTCATAAGAGACTTCCCCCTAGGCACAGGAAATAATCAGGTTCGAGAACCTTTCACTTTCACGACTTTTTGAATCACTGGATACAGAGCATACCCAATCCAGACCCCTAGCAAATTTAAGATAAAATCATCGATATCCATACTGCCGCGTTTAGTAAGGTGCTGAATAGTTTCAATTAGAAAAATGACACCGGCGGGTATTAAAAATAACTGACGTCTCGATGGGCTTTTATATAACATAAAGGTCACCACACCATACGGAACGAAAAGCAATACATTCGCTGTTAAATTATAAAAAGCGATAAGAAAATCCCCATTTCCTGAAAGGAAGCCAACGATGGTTTTAAATGGTACAAAGTTAACTTGACTGTAATCTTGGTTTGCAGGACGGAAAAACAGTAAAACCAATAATCCTAAACTATATATACTGATGACACTTTTAATAATATTTTTAGAGATATGTATCGTTTCTTTACGTACATAGTAGACCAAGAAAAACACTACTATTGTCAGACACATCCAAACAACGACCAGAACAACAGGATGAAGATACGATAAAAGCCGTAGCCATACCGGCAATAAAACAACAAACAGAAGCTGGGATAAACCTATTGACAACCAGGGAGAGTTGTTTTTCATATTAAAAAATTTAACACTCTCTTTAGCTCTTCCATCTCTGCCAATGCACCCGCTGCAAGATAATAGTTCATTTTTTCCTCTAAAATCTCCTTTTCCTCTTCCACAGTTAGTTTTGCTTTGTTCTTCGTAACACTTTTTAAAGAATTAACCGAAACTGACTTAATTTCAGTGAGTTCTTCAATCCTTTTAATAATATATTCATTCAAATTAATCTCCATTAATCCCCACTCCCACAAAACTTTTCTCGGTAACAAAAAAGGCGAATAGTGACGGCACTGTCCGCCACCCTAAACTTCCTTGCTTTAGGAATTCGGATAGGTTGCCTGCAAAAATTGGACAGATTGCTTAATAAGCTCTTGTAATACAGAAATATCAATGTCTGCTACCTTATTGATATACACACACCCTTTACCAGTTGTATGTTTTCCAAATTCCTTAAGCAGTTCCTCACGTTTTGAATCACCTGGAGCAAAATACAAACTAATTTTAGCCTTTCGAGGTGAAAAACCGACTAAAGGGGCATCTCCTTCATGACCTGATTCATATTTATAATGATAAGAGCCAAATCCAATAATACTTGGCCCCCACATCTTTGCTTCATATCCTGTTGTATCCGTAAAAATATCTACTAGTTTATAGGCATCCTCACGTTTTTTCTGGTTATCGACACTCTCAATAAACTCCACGACACTGTTATTCGTTTCTTTTGTTTTTTGCTGATAGCTCATTCGAATCTCTCCTATTCTTTTAAAAAATGAACTCCATGTTTGCTTAGAGATGATGGCTTAATTATATCCTTTAGTTAATAAAATATTCATCAATTTGAATGATCAGGTAAATCCAACTGCAGTTAGAAACTATTTTATTAACAATACTCTTTCAATCTTGTTTTTCCTGCATAATAAGCTTGAATTTCATATTAAATAATAGTTTTGAAGCTAAGAAAATATAGAGAGGTACAAATGAAGAAGGATTCCAATAATAGCTCTAATTTTAAAATAAAGAAAAGATTAGATAAATGGCTGCCCCCCACATCACTAGGGCTGATAGTTTATTCAGGACCAACATGAATCTTCCGGATCGATCCAGTTTTCCACTTATTCGTCCTATTAGGGCAAGACCTAAAAACCATAACCACGAAACCAAAATACATGAAGCTGCAAATATAACTTTTTCTTCTCCTTGGTATCTTAACGAACTTGTTCCAATTACACCTACAGTGTCCATTATCGCATGAGGATTCAATAAGGAAACAGATGCCGCAAACAACACTTGTTTCTTTAAAGAAAATTTCTTCGGTACGTCTTCTTTGTCCTTATTTGGTTTACTATTCCATGAGGTCCATCCCATATAGATTAAAAAGATGCACCCTCCCACGATCAGAATCATTTTAATCCAAAATGAACCAAGAATGATAAATGAAACCCCTAAAACTGCCACCAATATCAAAAGGGTATCACACAAAGAAGCTGTAATCACAACAGGTAACACTTTAATAAAACGTGGGTGTATTGCGCCTTGATTAAAAACAAAAACATTTTGAACTCCAAGAGGAAGAATGAGTCCAAGTGCAAGAATACATCCATGAATAAATGAGGCCCACATCGACAGTTCTCCCTTTCATTGCAATCTATGAAACTAACCTTATTTTAATTTGGAGCGTTAGGAATGTCTCCAACCATTTGGATGGATTTCAAACCAACCAAATAATATAATAGAGAATAAAAAGGAGAATCATTTAATGTTTTCAAGCGATTGGATGCCAAATAAGTCTTCATCTGTCCCATTACATAAACAAATTACTGATTTTTTGAAAGAAAAAATAGTGAATGGTGAGTGGACAATTGGATATAAACTCCCACCTCAACGGACATTAGCAAAAGCTTTTGAAGTAAATCGAAGTACGATTGTCACTGCTTTTGATGAATTAACTGCGGAAGGACTTATTGAAGGAAAAAGCGGCAGTGGAACAAGAGTGGTGAACAATACATGGAACATTTTAGCCACAACTCCGCCCCCGGATTGGAGCTCTTACGTAGATTCTAGCATTCACAAGCCAAACTTGCCAACCATTCAAGAAATTAATCATGCTGAATTTATCCCTAACATCATCCGTTTAGGAACCGGAGAATTATCGCCACAGCTTATGCCCAGTGAAACAATGAAACAAATTTTCAAAAAATTGTCTACGAGAGAAATCTCTTATGGCTATGAAGAACCAAAGGGATTGTTACCACTCAGAGAGCAAATAGCAAACTATTTAAAAACAAGCGGAATACAAGTTTCACCCTCATCCATTTTAATTGTTTCAGGTGCCTTGCAAGCCCTTCAGCTTATTAGTGTTGGTTTATTACATCAAGGTTCTATTGTATTAAAAGAAAAGCAATCGTATCTTCATTCCTTACATGTCTTCCAGTCAGCAGGCATGCGATTAGTTGGCATCCCGTTAGATAACGAGGGAATTAAAGCAAATCTTATTCCTCAAGTTAAAAAACAACATCGAGCATCGTTACTCTATACCATTCCATCTTTTCACAATCCTACTGGAACGTTAATGACTGTTGAAAGACGGACTCAATTGTTAACCATCTGTCAGCAAGAACAGCTCCCTTTAATTGAGGATGATGTTTACCGCGAATTATGGTTCGATGAAAAGCCACCAAAACCGCTTAAGGCTTTTGACAAAAATGGACTTGTCCTCTATATGGGAAGTCTATCGAAAACGTTAAGCCCGGGGCTTCGAATTGGTTGGATCGTTGGGCCGGAACCAGTGGTGGAGCACCTTGCAGATATAAAAATGCAAACCGATTATGGTTCCAGTTCTCTGTCACAGTGGACCGCAGTTGAATGGTTTTCCAGCGGCCTTTATGAGCAGCATCTTAACGAAATCAGAAAACAGCTTAAAATAAGAAGAGATTTTACATTGGATCTATTGAATAAGTATTTTTCTGATCTTGCTACATGGGAAAAGCCAAGAGGTGGATTTTATATATGGTTACGTTTGTTACCATCCATCTCAATAAGAAAACTTTTTGAAAGCGCCATTGCAGAAGGCTTATTGCTAAATCCCGGTAACATCTATGATCATCAGGCAGACCAATATTTACGGATTTCCTACTCCTATGCCTCCCTTTCAGATTTAGAAGATGGTCTACGAAGATTATCCATCATCATAAAGAGTGAAAACCTAAAGAAATAAAAAAGGTCAGACTCCCACCACCGTAATGGGAGTCTGACACCAGTTTCCTATCAGCCAAGAAAAAGAACGCTAAGTGTTTGTATCACTAAACACAAAACAAAAAATAATAATGAAACTGGAACAGCTTTTTTTCATAACGTCCTGTGCTTTGGCTTTATTCATGCTATATGAATCCAACTGCTGCATTTCCTCTCCTCATTGCTACCGTTGCCATGATTCCCTAAAAAAATGTGAACTTCCTAAGCAAGCTCCAAAGCAATTTCCATCATATTCGTAAATGCGGTTTGTCTTTCTTCCGTTGTTGTTTTTTCTTGTCTAAAAATATGGTCACTTACGGTTAATATAGTCAATGCATTCACTCCAGCGTGGGCAGCATTCATATAAAGTCCGGCCGTTTCCATTTCAGCACATAAAATGCCCATCTTACTCCATCTCTCCAATGCTGTTTGATCGGCATTATAAAAGAAATCACTCGAAAGAACATTTCCTACGTGAACAGGAAGGCCTTTCTCATCGGCCACTTTCTTAGCTTTCTCTAATAGTGAAAAGGAAGCAATAGTTGAATACTGCCCTGGAAGATTGTATTGCTGTACATAGTTGGAATCAGTTGATGCCCCCATGGCAAAAACGATATCATACAAGTTCAATTGATCTTGAATGGCTCCACATGATCCAATCCGAATTAAATTTTTCACACCAAATACATGAATGAGTTCCCATGAATAGAGACTCATGCTCGGTGTACCCATCCCCGTTCCCATAACGGAAATTCTTTTACCTTTGTATGTACCCGTATAACCATACATATTACGAACATCATTAAACTGGACCACATCTTCCAAATAAGTATCTGCGATAAATTTTGCCCGTAATGGATCCCCTGGTAAAAGAATCGTTTCAGCAATTTCTACACCATTTGGTTTGATATGAGGTGTTTCTTTTAATTCATTTGTACTCATGATTGTTCTCTCCTTTTGATTAAATGAATTTTAAAAGATAAAATCTTGTTTTCGCTAAATATTTACTACTTATTTTTTGCTGCTTACTACATATTTTCAAACACTTACTACCTATTTTACGACCTTTACAACATTCACTTGAAAAAATCGGTAATCAATAGCAATGCTAGATGCATCCTAGATATTTCTTCATCATTATACCCTAAACTTTCAAATAGAAAAGTATAGGTTTCACAACTTAACGAAACAAAGCACCTTTCGTGGGAACCAAGGGGCCTTGTGATAGTTAAACCGTAACTTGTTTCTTCTTCATGCCCCCATTTGGTCATATACCTAAACAATATGATAGTGATGATCGAGAGGAGCACAACTAAAATTGGCCGAAGTACTAGGAGGCTAAAAAAGCTATTAGTTCGAAAACAAAAAAATAGTTCTTTAAATATTAACCAATAAGTAATACCTAATTCATATTTTATTAATATTCGGGAGTTATAGTAATTGTAGCGGGGATAGCAAGCGTGGCTATCATGGTATTTGGCGTAGGCGGAGCCAGTACTTGTATTGAAGTATTTGATTTTTGCCTGGTTTGATATCGCGATATGTATATGCATTAAAGTGCAAATGGTTTTTCAAGTTAGCTTGAAAAACTCGTCAACTTCTTAGCCCTCAATATGTGGACGATTAAAGGAATATGAACCTTGCCAACGATAGTAGCAAGGTTCTAAAGAAAAAACGAAGCCCCTTTGATTATATGAATCGGAGGGGTTTCTACAAACTCTAGAATTAAGCATGGGATCTCTTATTTTTCATCAAATGCAGGAGATTCATTTATTTCTTATGATTCTAGCTACCATTTTTACTGTTTCCTATAAATAGTAACTCATGATGATCAGCTCACCTTTTTTCCCCATTCTTCGTTGACCCTCATCAATATATCCACATTTCTTATATAAGCGTTGTGCCGCTTCATTTTGAAGGTTAACAGCTAGAACAATTTCATTCGTTTCTCTAAAATGCTCTCTCACAAAATCAGGCAATGTTGTTAGTGAAGAGTACGCGTATCCTTTACCTTGATGTCGAGAATCTGTTGAAAAGGCCCTAAGCAAAATGGCATGTTGATTATCTGAATATGGCTTTACTCCTTCATTTTTATGGAGAACGAAAAAGGTTACCAGCCTATCTTCCTCCATAGCTAAGATTGGATGTCGATCCGAATCTTCACATGATAGTTTTATACTATCAACTGGTGTGCCAGTAAAACGAAGCTGTTCTTCAGTTAATAAATATTGTTCTATCGTATTTCTGAATCCTTCATTGTAAAAATAGAGTTGCATGTTAACATCCCTCATTTCCATCTGAAACATTTGTTCTCATTTTAACAAATTCCAAGTGATATTATCAAAATATTTCTAACTCTTTTTTTATTATGAGGGCAAAGTGCTTATTCCCACACAAATAAATGTGGTTAATCTAAATCCTTTTTGGTAAAATCATCTAAAAGTGAGGGTGGATTTCTATGATTACATATCCGCAATTAAAAAAGGGAGCGACGATAGGTGTAACAGCACCTTCATCAGGGGTATCTGCTGAATTACATGATCTGGTTACCCTTGCATGCAACCAGTTAGAAATGAGAGGTTTTCGAATTACCTGCAGCGAAACTGTTTGGACGCAGAACAAGGCAAAATCCGCACCTGCGATAAAGCGGGCAGCAGAATTTAATACGCTAATGGCTGACAGTAAAATCGACATCATCATTCCCCCATGGGGCGGTGAGTTATTAATCGAGATACTTGAACATATTGACTATGAAAATATTAGAAACAAGTGGATATTAGGCTACTCCGATATTAGCGGCTTGCTCTTAGCCATTACATTGAAAACAGGAATCTCCACAGCTCACGGGACTAACTTAATTGATTTACGCGGAGAATTTTCAGACGAAACAACAGCCATGTGGCAGACGGTATTATCGACGAAGTTAGGGGAATCGATCCTTCAACGATCCTCTGAACACTATCAGAAAGCGTGGCAGCATGATAACCCTTCACCTTGTGTTTTTCATTTAACTGAAACAACCTTATGGAAAACGGTATCAAATCGTAATGTGAAGATACAAGGTCGTTTACTCGGCGGATGTATTGACATTATCAGGCATCTAATTGGCACACCGTTTGGTGATGTTCAAAACTTTAGAAAACAGCATATTAATGGAGAACCTGTAATTTGGTATTTGGAGAACTGTGAGCTGACCACCCCGGATTTGCGAAGGTCATTGGTGCAAATGAAGCTAGCTGGCTGGTTTGTCCATTGCTCAGGTCTTATGTTTGGTCGAAGTCCAGCGAATACACCAGTAGACAACTATACGGTTGAGGATGTTTATCAAGACCTTGCTGATGAACTCAACATTCCAATTATTTATGATATTGATTGCGGTCACGTTCCACCGCAAATTACCTTTATTAATGGTGCATATGCAGAGGTTGAGGCAGCAGAAGAAAAAGGAACAGTATTGCAATTTTTCCGGCCATAATTGTGAGTTTACATGGTGCCTTTTTCCATTACGATAATTTTAAAGATTCTTCTCGCAGAAAAAACTGTCCTCATGAACACTCTATGAAGACAGTTTTTGTTTTTCAATCTTGTTTCTGTCAAACACCTCATGAGGACAGTTTTACTCCCTAAATTCTCCTATTCACGGACTTTTCCTCATCCAGTCTAAAATTTTTCATTATTTTGGGATTTATGTCATATTCTAAAGACAAACAATCATTAGGAGGACATTGATGTTTTTATCCTATCCAATTTTAGCTGCGCTTTTAGGAATGTTTATTGCCCAGTTTGTAAAAATCCCCATTCATTATATAACGTCAGGAGAAATAAAATGGAATCTGATGTTTAGTACGGGCGGCATGCCTAGTTCTCATACAGCAACTATTATTTCTTTGACTACAGCCATTGGGTTAACATCAGGACTCCAATCAAATGAGTTTTCCATTTGTGTGGTCTTTTCGCTAATTGTTATGCATGATGCCACTGGAGTCCGAAGACATGCAGGCTACCATGCCGAAGTGTTAAATACATTGTTAGCTGATTGGAATCGCCTTATCGAAACCTTAAAAAATCCAAATTTAAAAAAGACAGAGTCCAGGAAAAAACTAAAAGAACTCCTAGGACATCAACCAGCAGAAGTTTTTTTCGGAATAATAACAGGAATCATTGTTGGTGTTCTTACTTACCTGGTCTATCCGTTCTAATGCAAATTCTAACTTTAAGAAAATTCAATTTGCAAAATACTTTAAAGAAATTGTATCGGTAGAAGAACAAGGATTCACCCGAAAACCTCATAGTTCATCATCTGAACCCTACTACCAACTCCCCATATTGATTTGGTAGTAGGTGACCGCGACTTAGAAATAATTCCAGCAAGAGTATTAAAGATTGAAACCGTTGCCTTTTAAAATCTATACATTGCAGCTGATATTCATATCGACAGCTATGCTGATTTTATTCCTTCGGGATTGGAGAGTTGGATTACTCTGTTCTATTTTGCATATAAATAAAGTCCAAAATCTTGCATTACAGAGGTGTGCCCCATATGCCGCAACATGGTTGCTATATTACCACGGTGATAGGATCCGTGAGTGACAATGTGAAGGATAGTCTCGGAAATGGAAGTCTCGAGCAACCCAGCATACGGGTTATCTACAACTATCAACTTTTCGATATCTTCTTGATCGTTCAGAAATGCCTTGTACTGTTCAGATATTTCTATAAACAATTTTTTCATTTCTTCAATACTTTTGGTTTCCACATGTTCTCTTAATTCATCCGCTGACGCCATTGCTTCATTCATACCTTTACCTGAGATAATTTCAAACCATGAGTAATCAGTCAGATAAATGTGAGACAACACTTTTGATACTGAAGAAAACCCACTCTGAATGTCCTTATGATAAATCTCCTGCGGAAGTTCACTTAAACGATCAATGATAACTCCATTTGCCCAAACATGGTAATTGTACATTTCTAATGTAGGGTGTGTCATGGCCCATCCTCTCCATTTCTACTAGCATTTTCATGTTACCAATTGTTTCTTAAATTACATACGTTTCAAGGGAAAAATATAAAGAAAATAAAAACTCAATCCAGTTAATTATATATTCTTTGTTATTAAGTTATTTCTTTTTTAAACTATATTTCCTTCATTAGTTGAAATAGGGGTTTATTAACGTAACCAGATTCCCCTCTAATACAAAGACAAAAGCAGTGCGATTTCTAATGTGAAATCCACTGCTTTTTAGTTGGTTAAATATACATTTTTCCTATGAGGTAGGTTCAATCGATACCTGCTCCCCAGTCAGACGAGTTTATTCGGTACAATGAAAACTCGACGGGCATTAATTTCTTTGCCACGGTAGTCCATATATTAGCATTATTTTCAGCAATATGATCATTTCATTTGTAGATTTAAAATAAAGATTGATAATTGGTAAAAAAGTTCGATAATTTATTATAAAGTTTGATTAAAATCCTGTACTAAATTTTTCTTTTTATATTCTTGTAGATGTTGTAAAAAAAATCCAGTATGATATTCCATTAAAGGGCCATTTAATGGAATAAATCTAACCGTTTCTAGAGGAAACGGTCAGATTAACGAGAGAATGTAAAAGAACAACCAACTCCCACTGACTAAGTGGCGATGGAGGCACTTCGATTTATGATTTTAGAAAATCTTTTAGCAATGTAAGCACATCTTGATGATGACTCACAGGCAGGAAGTTGTTGCTATTTGGGACTATTGCTAAGGACCCTTTCGGAAGCAACCGGTATGTACCGAGAAAATGGTCCAGATCAACGGTACCGTGATCACCGGTCTTGACCATGAATGGAACTTACTTTACTTGGTCATTTTACCATCTCATAACGAAGTCTTATGGAACCACTCGTTTCATAAAGTTGTGTACCAATGAGCTTTAGGTCTTTCCTTGCAGCAATGCTATCCAGATATCCCTTACCGCTCCCGAGGACGACAGGGTGGATAATCATGTTGATTTCGTCCACGAAACCTGCATTTAATAGACTTTGCACAAGGCCGGCACTCCCCGGAACGATGATGCTGCCTTCGATGTCACTCTTAAGCGTAGCTACACGTTCATTTAAATCACCAGCGAGCAGGGAAATTGTGTCGCCGAAGTCCCCCCATTGCACTTCCGTAAGCTCGCGATTGCGCGTGGCCACATATTTGGGAGTATTGTTCATTGCTTCGGCGAACTCCCCCTCCTGGAATGGCCAATAGCTCGCAAGGCCTTCGTAATTAACCCGCCCCATCAAGATGGCGTCAGCATTCTGGAACATAACCAAATTATCGGTGGTGGAGTCTATAATTCCGGGCATTGCCCAGCTCACCATGTTATTCTCGTCACCTTCCGGCCCTGTATAGACTCCATCCAACGTGCAGCTAACCGATGCAATAATTTTACCCATCTATATCTCCTCGATTCCTATTAGTTTAGTTGACTTTAATTTTATTTATGATATATTTGCACTACAAAATCAAACCTCATGGATTTTCCGACTGCGCGCATCTCCCAATGACTTGGCGTCTGGAACCATCGAGGTTTTTTTATTTGATTTACATCAAATTTGCAGCAAGCTTATCTAACGACTGGTTCATGCCCATGATGGCGTATTTCAGCATCTCTCGACACCAATGAAGGAGTCCGCCGCAATCTAGGACTATATTTTATTGTCCAAGACTGGGGCTATTCTACTAAACACGTCAGTCTAATACTTATTTTCGGAGAGTCTTCGATCCGATCCTCGTTAAATGTACATAGACTTAGCGATTAGAGTCTAATACTTTATCTTCTTTGTACACTTTCTTATTCAGGAATCGGGCGCTTTAATGGAGGAAAGATTACAGAAATAATCAAACTTTTTTATAAAAGGCAGATTCAATTGAGTATAGAAAAGCGTTTTTTGATCAATCTTTTTTTCAAAACACGCTTTTTCTATTTGCACTTTTATCAAGGTGTATAGAGTTAATTTAATCAAACTTTATTTTAAAGCAACACCAGCATTAAAAATTTTTATCTTTACAATTCACCTAAATAATCATCCAATCGTTCAAATTGTGAGGCAAATCCTTGGACTACACCCATATCCATTACTTGCTGAAGTGCTTCGACTGAAGCAAATCGAGACCGTGTAATGATGTTTGTCTTACCTTCGTGTTCAATGAACATCATTGTCACAAGTATCTCCGGCATTCCATCAACAGCATTTCCATCTTCATCTACAAACATATCAGTATGGACAATTTTCTCAGGTTCAATTATTTCATGATAGACAGCTTTACCCCAAGATTCTTGGCCGTAAAAGTCTCCTTGATTCTTATCAATACACCGCATGCAATAATGCCATACTCCGTTAGGCTTAAACTCAAATTTACGATTTTCAGTTTGCCATCCTTTTGGTCCCCACCATTTCGCCAAGTGATCAGGCTCAGAAAAAACTTTAAATACGAGATCTCGTGGTGCATCAAAGATCCGCTCCATGACGAGTTCTCGCCCTTCTACTTTCGTTACCAAATTTTTATCAAACATTCCCATTCCTCCCAATCCAAATTAAATTTTTGATAAAAACGAAACAATCCTCCTTCCTTAAAGTTTGGAATGTACACATATACACCTCTGCTGTACTATTCCTTGTCGCCATGTTTCTTTTCCTTTCCTTGCAATTCCATTAGGTAGTCATCCAATCGATCGAATCTCTCATCCCAAATGTGTCGGAAGGATTCCAGCCAAGCGCCTAGCTCGATAAGCGGCTGCGGCCGCAGCTTGTAGATCCTACGATTGGCCATCGGTTGTACCTCGACGAGTTCAGCGTCGGTAAGTACGCGGAGATGCTTGGAAACCTGAGGCTGGCGAAGCCGAAGTTGATCGGCGATTTCCCCCACTGTAAGGGAGCCATCACGCAATAATTCAATGATGTGAAAGCGGTTAGGTTCGGCAAGGGCACTCAAAATTTTTTCCATGCATTAAATATACCCTAATAGGAATATTCCAGTCAAGGTATATTCGGTTTAATTTCCATTTTTATCAAAATAAAATTTTAATGTTCGCGAAAAATGTTTATAAAACAATAATACTTGTTAAAAAAAATAGAACCATGCCAATAAATCACAGCAAGGTTCTAAAGATAGTTAACCAATTTAATTGAAAAATTTTATATAGTTTTCAAGCCAAGGACCATCATCTACCCCAGAGATTCAATTTTGGCTTAAAACCCTACGGTCATTGTGTCCGGATGTGATCCTGCGCGGCTATCTTGATTTAGGCCATCGATTTTTTCCATATCTTCTGAAGTTAATTCAAAATCAAAAACATCTGCGTTTTCAATAATTCGATGTTCTTTAATCGATTTTGGAATCGTAACGACTCCATTTTGAAGATCCCAGCGCAAGATGACTTGAGCAACGGATTTATTATATTTATGAGCAATATCTACAAGAATCGGTTCGTTTAGCAGCTGCCCCTGCTTTAAAGGCGACCATGCTTCTAGTTGAATTCCTTCTTTTTCACAAAATGCGTGAAGCTCTTTTTGTGTTAAATGTGGATGATATTCAACCTGATTTACCATCGGTTTAATCTCCGCGGAACTGATTAAATCCTCTAAATGATGAATCTGAAAGTTACTTACTCCAATGGCGCGCACGCGGCCATCTTTGTAAAGTTTTTCAAGAGCCTTCCACGTTTCTTTATACTTATCTTTACCAGGCCAATGAATTAAGTAAAGATCCAAGTAATCAAGTCCAAGCTTGTTAAGGCTGGTTTCGAAAGCTTTTAAAGTGGATTCATAGCCTTGATCAGAATTCCAAACCTTTGAAGTAATAAATAATTCTTCTCGAGGAACGCTGGATTCTCTAATGGATTGGCCAACACCTTCTTCATTACCATAAATAGCGGCTGTGTCAATACTAATATATCCGTTCCTTATAGCTGCTTTTACGGACTGGATAACCTCTTCACCTTCAGTTACTTTAAAAACCCCTAATCCCATCCATGGCATTTTCACACCATTATGTAAAGTAGTCGTGTCTTTTAAACTTGTTGGCATATTTATTCCTCCTTTTTATTAGAAATCTTAACATATAACTTGAAGTCATTTCATTTTTATCAATTATGAATGAATAACAGCTTAATAGAGGAAACTTTCTCTTTGGTGAAATCCAGCTATCCTTATTTCTATTGATAAACATCCATTATTCATCCACACTGCGCCAATGATCAGGAATGGTTAAAGAAGGTGGCAGTTTAGTAGTTATATCGCCCTTGGCCGAGTTAATTTGTGCTTGAGTGAGAAAGATACTTCCTGTTAGATTAGCACCACGTAAATCAGCGTCTCTAAAATCTGCCCCGATAAGATCTGTTGCTCTCATGTCAGCTTCTCTAAGGTCAGCTGCTATAAGCAAAGCTCCTCTTAAGTTAGCCCCTTTTAGGTTTGCTCCTCTTAAATTTGCACCTAATAGGTCCATTCCCCTGCTTATTTTTTTATTTTTGTTAGGTGGAACTTTCGCACGAACTAGTTCACTTGTCCGTAAAAGTAAATCATTAATAATTGTTCTATGAGCTGGAACATTAAGCTCCATAATAGATTGAGGGCTTAAGTAAGTGAGATGCTCCGTTTCTTCTAAAGCTGCCTGTAAATCTTGATATATAGGCTGCGCTTCTTCTAAACTAAGTGCTTCATTTAAGTAATAAAGCATTTCATTAAGCTGCTGCATAATTGGAAATACCCTAAACATTTCCTTAGCTAACTCTGGGTGATCCCGCCAATCGTTTCCATCAAAGGTGACTTGAGATACTTTTTGACCTGCACCAAAGCATTCATATACAGCACAACCGCGATACCCTTTTTGTCTGAGATTGTTATGAATCCCACACCGATAATCTGATTGCAAGTTGGAACATGGGGTCCCGCCGTCTTTATCGATCGGGAAATCAGCCGATTTTGCATAAGGCAATGCTACACAGCACAATCCAAAGCAATTTTCACAGTCTGCACTATATTTTTTTAAACTACTGTTGTTAGTACTGAATTGTTTCTCCAACCCTTACACCTGCTTTAAGGATAATGTATTTAATCTTTAATAACTTAACGATAATACCATTATAAAAATATTACATTCAACTGGAGTTTGAAGGAAGGGTAAGCGAGCTTTACAACTTATAAAGGACGAACCGCCCTGACTTTATTTGTTTTAGTCTTCATTTCCATTATGAAGGCCAAATCTTCAAATTTGTATCAAAAACGTCTTTCTTTACCCGTATGAAGGACATTCCACAATCCTTTATTCTTTCATAGTTTAAGAGGAACAACCGCCGCCGCCGCAGCTGGAACAGCTTGAACAGCTGGAGCCGCCGCTATCCCCTCCGCCACAATCACCGGAACCATCCGATGATGCCGAGCCGCAAAAAACAGCAGCTGTGCAGCCGCTCGTGTAATTAGCGGTATTGGCAAAGGCATATGCTTTCGCGTAGTTCCAATACTCATCAAAATAATAGTAAGAGAAAAAGACCATAACAAGTGACAGCTCAGACATTTCGCCAAATGTTCTCTTCTTGGTGAACTTACCCTTTTTATCCGCTCGATACATTTCTTCAATTTCACCTAACTGCTGCTTCATTTGAGCCACTAAATATTCAATCGTTACTTTGTTATCTTCATTTACCTTAAAATATTTCTCAATCAGAAATTCTTTGCTACTGCTTTTAAATTCCTTTAATACTTGATGATCAACCGGATGCTTGAAAAAGCTTCCCCATGATTTCCAGCTATATTGGGTAATTTGAAACAGCTGTGAAAAGATCCAATCGAAAAATGCACGTTCCTGTGGAGCTGGCTCAGGATTCGTGTTTGGCGTATGATGCAGCATTTCCCCTAAAAATTTTTCTGAAAACGCTTGGTATTTTTGCGTAAAAAGGAGCATATCATGCCAGACTTCATCCACTTCTTCACTAAACATCGGAGTCTTCTTTAAGATATTCGATAACAGGAAATAACGCTTTAACTCAAACAGCCGCCACTCAAAATCATCTTCGGTCCTTTTCGGATTCTCCTGAAGAAAACGCTGCTTAATTTGTTGGACATAATCATCATCTAAAGCTGCGTTTAATTTATCAAGCATAGGCTGGATTGGAACCTGTTCAAGGACGCCTAACCGTACCGGGATGTTTTCCTTCGCTAATTTTGGTCGACTATTTTTTATTATCGTCGTAACTCCTGCAGTAACCCCAATTAATAATAGCCCCGCAACAATCATTCCAGCAATCATTCAAGCTCCCCCTTTTAACAATGGATGTTCTTCTACACCTTTACTTTTTTACCTCATTTTACCATAAATTCACTTATTATTAGTCCATTTCATATGCAATGTTTCAGTTTTTCATAATCAACTTCTTAAGGAGCTTTATTGAGGAACGCTCCTCAGTAAATGGAAGAGCCACTCATTTACCGAAAGAACAAAATAGCTATTGGCGGTCACCCCACCAGTAAAAAGCAGTTGAGAAATCACTCATTTTGTGATTGGATTAAGAATAACAAGGGGGGATCAACTTGAAAGGGAAAATGCGACTCATCATGGCAATGCTCATTTTTGGGAGCATAGGGGTTTTTGTAAAAAAGATTGAATTGAGTTCAAGTGAAATTGCGTTTATAAGAGGGGTCATTGGAAGTGTATTCTTGCTTCTTGCTAGTTTCCTAGTCAAACATAAGCCATCATTTAAAGCATTAAAAGAAAATGCCATTCTACTTCTTTTATCGGGGGCGGCAGTTGGCTTTAATTGGATCTTTCTCTTTGAGTCCTATCGGTATACGACGATATCTAACGCCACCATTAGCTATTACTTTGCGCCGATATTTGTGATGATGTTAGCACCATGGGTTCTTAAAGAAAAACTAACGAGTGTGAAGGTTGTTTGTATCTTCACAGCAATGATTGGTCTATTTTTAATTGTTAATCCTGGTACTGGCGGTACAAACGGCTCACAAGATCACGTACTAGGTATTTTCTATGGACTTTTAGCGGCAGCATTCTATGCAGGTTTGGTCTTAATGAACAAATTTATAAAAAATTTATCTGGATTTGAAATCACGTTAGTGCAATTAATGACAGCTTCTTTGGTCTTGTTTCCCTATGTATGGTGGCAAGGTAATCTTGACTTTGCTGGTTTAACATCTACTTCTATTATATTTATACTAATACTTGGTATTGTACATACGGGTTTAGGCTATTTTTTATATTTTTCTTCGATTCAAAAACTAAAAGGGCAAACAATTGCCGTTCTTAGCTATATCGATCCTATTTCCGCCGTCATCATCGCAGCGATTTTCTTAAGCGAGAGTATGACCTTGATTCAAATGATTGGCGGAGCTCTAGTTTTGGGCGCAACTTTTTTTAGTGAAAAACTTGAGATAAAAGTTAGCGAAAAAGGTAAGACTCCCACTATTTCACCGTAACGACACAGGATTCGCAACCGATTGCAAAAATCAAAATCTAAACACCCCTATAAATTTCGTTTTTAAGTTTAGAGGGGTGTTTTTTACGCGTTAGATTACTCAATACTTATCGCTGCTTATTTAAAGTAATAATATTAAATCGACGCAATAGTAAAATGGAAATACAAAATTCTTTTTTCATACTGTTTAGAAAAATAATGTTGTTGAATGAGGCTAATGTTCGTTCTATAGAGTATAACTATAATGACCAGGAATTATTGAATTTAGTACAAACGAATAGTCCTGATGATTTCGAAGGATTATCAGAATGGGATTCAAAGTAGAGGCATCTAATTTTAAGAACCATAATCTTGAATGATGAAAACTGTTAATAAACTTCCTAATCAGTATTTTGTCAATTCAGTCTTGACTTAAATAGCGACATAAAGTGCCTTCTTATTTAGTTTTTTTACAGCTTGATGAAGTTGCCCCAAAGTATGCGCCTATAAAAATTGCAAGCCAGACGACAAAGCTCATAGTATCAACTCCCAAAAAATGTTATTAATATCATATTACCGATAAATGGAAAGTTTCCACTTTTATACATACATTTAATAAATGAATTAAAGTCCCATGCCAAAGTAATTAAGACAATTTATTCATTGTGTTTCACTGTAGACGAAAAATGCTTAACAAAATATTAAATAAAAAAATTTATTGTTCTGACAAACAAGAAGTAGGAATCCATCCAATTTCGCCATTTTCTGTTTTACAATATGTCCAATCGTTTAAATGCTCTAAACACAATAATATTTCACCTTGATTAGCTGTTAGTTCATGAGCTGAATAATCTTTAGTAACTATTGCTATACCATGGTTATTTGGTGCAGTTAAAATCTGCTTCGGAACCCATCCTTCTTTATTTGTAGTAATGGATTTACAAAAAATCCAATTTGGAAATTGCGTATCTTCTTTTCCATACAATACTTCTTGCTCTTTTTTTAAGACTATTGGGTCAGGGTAATTGGAAATATGACCTTTAATTACAGTGTATCGTTGCAAGGCAAAACCTCTCCTTTCGTTTATTTAATTATAAGCGGATAGGTTGGTTTTTACATTTTTAAAGATAATCCGACTAAAATATTTACTATTTTAACATTTATCCTTAACATCTTCTTCATCATTTCTTAATATATTCAAATTACAATGGCATTGTATAACCATTACTGTACTGATGAAAGAAGGGATATAGATGTTTTTAAAAAAATTAGCTGAGAGAAACCTTGTTACAATTGACTATGTTAAAAATGGCATTTCACAAACTGTAAAAGGGCATGTTTATTACCTTAACTTGCGTGAACAAATACTATCGTTGAAGGATGAACAACAAAAATCCTTTTCCATCCGTTTATCCGGTATTAGAAAAGTTTATTAACCTTTTTCCGGATTAGGGTAAGTAACCCAAATAAGGTCTTAATCTTTGTCCTCCATGAAAAATTCAATTTCCCTCATGATTAACCATCCGAACTCACAATTAATGACTCCATATTTGACCTTTTTGAATGAAAATCCAAATTAAAGCAAAACGGTATCTCCAAATTTGAGATACCGCTTTTTGTTTTTACTATTTTAAATGAATCAATATTGTGTCATGAAGAGATATCTTTTGGCTTGGTTTCACTAAGCCATTGTTCAATAAGATTGACCCTTTTTTAATTTTTTGAACGATCTCGTTCCTGCTTAAACCTTCTATCTGACTTGCAAGGGCTTGATCCAAACGAAAGCTTCCCTCAACAACCATTACCTTACATTCAATGACATCTAGATCAACTAACTCAACAAAAATGATTTTTTCGTTCTCTTTTATGCTATCAAATTCAGTTGGAATTAGTGTTTCTGGATCAACATGTTCAGAAAATGACTTGTATGTGTCCAGTTTTTTGTTCCAAGTATGGTTTTTGGGACACTTATATATAGCGAATTGATAAATGGATTTCCCGTTGGCATTATGTCTTTTAATCGTTGTGTCTGTAAAAATGGTTACCTTTCCGCACATCTTGCATTGCTTTTTTACCTGATCAGCTTCACGTTCTTGACGTAAAACCAAAGAATAAGTTTGTTTTTGCATCGTATTCCACCTCGAAATAGTTATTCGAGGAATACAACTTCTATTTGAAAATCTTGCAGTGCGCACAAAACAAAAAAAGTCCCCCTATGTCAGGAGAACCTTTGAACGCAATGTTAATCAACTAACAAGCTGCAGTTCGCTGTATTCCTTCTGTAATGGGTTATAGACAGACTTCTCCCGTAGTCAAAAACAGGTATGTTTTTTAACATGAGAAGCGATCCAATTGTTTTCCATTACAGAGTAGTTATTGGCATACAGGTCACATAATCCTTTCTTTCAAACAGATTAAGAATATCATAGCATAATTTATCTAAATTTTCCATTAGTTACACAAAAATACATCATGTAATTTACATGACAAAAGTAGGCACACCTGTTATAAAGAATTAACCAACTTTGCCCTTTACCATATTTCCTTCCCGTACTTCATTATGGACAGAATTGGAGAGGTGTATATGCTTTATTAATTGGCACAACACACCAGTCACAGACTATTAGGTTTTATGAAATATTTTTTTAGCTAGCCCTGTTTTCTTTAAAGTCTCTACTATTTCGAACAAAAATTCGTGTAAATAGTTGTCTTGAGATGAGGTACGCAAATGCTCCAATTGGAATAGCAAACAAATCAAGCCATAGACTATCCTGGTACTGTTCCGGATTTTCGAAAAGTGATAATGACTGTATTCCACCAAAAACAAGGGATGGTAGTAAAAAGAAAAGCCATGGATTGGAAAGCAATTTCGATTTGAATTGTTGATTAATTGCTTCATATATCGCCTCGGCAGCCGCTGCAATAAAAGCCACGATAAAGAAACCCATAACCACACTTTCCAAAGGTAAAGTATTATCGAACTCAGGATGATAATATTCCATTGCTGAATACGAAACAAGGCATAAAAAAGCAGTAACAAAGACAACATTCCAACCATATCGGATCACTTTGTATAATGGAAACATTGCTTTTTTCAGTTCCAAGTTCAATTTTCTATTATTACCGAATGATTCTATTGCCTGATGAATCGCTTCGTCCTCTGAGTATCCCTTTATCATAAGTTCATTTACATGTTCTTTCAGATGTGAATAAAGCTCTTCTTTAAATTCCTCTTTTTCATCATCTTTCATCGGCAAATCTGAGACGATTTCTTTTACATAGCGGTCAAGATTTCTCACAATAATCCCTCCAACGTCTTGTCAATTAACTGATTGATTTGTTTCCAGTTACTCAACTTATCTGCCAGAACTTTACGGCCTGTTTCGGTAATAGAGTAATATTTCCTGCGGTTTCCATCCATTCCTTGACTCCAGTATGATGATACACAGTCTTTATTCTCTAACCTTTTTAATGCAGGATATAGCGTTCCCTCGTTCATATGATAAGCATCATCGCTTAACACCCGTAATTTCTTCGTCATTTCATATCCATAACAATCCACTTCTGCTAATAAGGATAGCAATAAAATTTCAATGCTGCCTTTAAGCAACTCTCTATCCATATAATTACCTCCAAATATTTCTAGTACCATTGTATAACAATACACATCGTATAACAATGTATAAAAGTAAATAAATTATGAGGATAATATTGATCCGCTCAACGTAATTTACATGATGAACTCCCAAAAATAAGGTATATTATTATATGAAACAATTAGGCTATATTTTTCGTTTTAGATAATGAAGAAATTTTAAGTATGAAAGGAATTTGTAATTTTGAGGCTTACACGGATAGGAAAATTATTTTTTACATTTTTATTTCTGCTTATCCTATTCTTTATTCTGTTTCTTAAAGAATCCCCTCCTCCTACGGAGCCGAAAATAATTCATTCTGATTCATTACCAACTGAACTCCATCCAATTGTGAAAGAACGCAGCAATCAATTAATCCAACAAGCAGCAGATCAAGGAATTGTGATCGTGATTACTGATGGGTTCCGAAGCGGGGAAGATCAGGATCTACTTTATGAAAAGGGCCGTTCAACAGAGGGAAATATTGTAACAAATGCAAAAGGGGGAGAGTCGTATCACAATTACGGGCTTGCCATTGATTTTGCGTTAAGGACCCCTTCAGGAAATGTGATTTGGGATATGCAATATGATGGAAATAAAAATGGAAAAGCAGATTGGACCGAGGTTGTTAAGATTGCAAAAGCTCTTGGATTTGAGTGGGGCGGAGATTGGGCTAAATTTAAAGATTATCCACATTTACAAATGGATTTTGGCTTAACAATTGCCCAATTACAGAATGGCGAGAGACCTGCTGATTCATCAATTACTGCGGATACTAAATAAGGCGAACAGTAACAGTCCCTGTTCGCCTTTAAAATTATGAATAGAAATTACTTTATCCATTCACCATTCTTATTGACTTTGTAGCCATTGATAGTTGTGTTTGCTGCCATGCTGCCATCTTTATATAGGTAGTACCACTTCTGTCCCACTTGGACCCAGCCGGTTTTCATTTCACCTGATGATGCAAGATAGTACCACTTCTCTCCATCTTTCACCCAGCCGGTCTTCATTTCACCTGATGACGCAAGATAATACCATTTCGCTCCATCCTTCACCCAGCCGGTCTTCATTTCACCTGATGACGCAAGATAATACCATTTCTCTCCGTCTTTAATCCAGCCGGTCTTCATTTCACCTGATGGCGCAAGATAATACCATTTCGCTCCATCCTTCACCCAGCCGATCTTCATTTCACCCGAATCATCAAGGAAATACCACTGTGTGCCAACTTTTACCCATCCAGTCTGCATAACACCATTTTCATCGTAGAAGAACCATTTACCATCAATGAGATGCCATCCAACATGGAGATCGTTTAACTGTGGCATTCCAGCGATATAACCAATACCACCTTTTTTAAGGATGCCGATACCCTCTTGCATTGCCTTCTCTAATGCTTCTTTATCAACTGCCGTTCCTTGGAAATTTCCGAGTTCATCTCCAGGATGCTGATAATTACTCAAAATATAAGAGAATCCATTAAAATTATCAAGAACACGTAAGCCTGTAGCTTCTGCACCAACTGGTACTGAAAGCACTCGGGACAATTCTTTTGTATCAATGTTATAGGCCCAAACAAAGTTATTTGTGTGCTCCCCGCCATCTTCGCCGATGAACAAGGTTCTCATTTTTTCTGAGTAACTTAAGTTGTCTGGTTTTGAAACTTTATTCGGATTTGCTTTATTGCCATATTCATCTGTGGCAGCTAAATCTTCACCTACAACAAGTGCTTTCATTGCAGAAGCAACATAATTACTATTAATGGTATTGCCTTCCTTATCTTTTTGCCCGCCGGTAAGATTCAATTCATAGGTTCCACCTGCAAGAATCTGCGGTAAGCGAATATCATCAACAGGATCAGCCTTCTTGGTATCTTCAAGCATACCTTTTCCGATTTCAGACATCGCCATATAGACTTTCTTATCTTTCTCGTTTACTGCTAAGCCTTCCATTTTACGGAATTCAGCAGTTGCTCCTTTTAGCGCTGCATAACGCCTAGATTCTAAGAACGCAGCTGCCTTTTCCATTCCAGGTTTTACTTTTAAATATTCTACCTTTGCTCCACTTGAATCAGTTTTAATGGCCGTAAAGCCTGCTGTTGGTTGGCTGGCTGTTTCAAAAATATCACTGAATTTTGTACCTTTATCAATAATAGCCCTAATTTCATCGTCAGTCGCATGGCCAAGCTTAATCCACTCAAGATCGCCTGCTCCGCCATTTTCTTTACTAGTTTGTAAGAACTTAGCGGCATACAAAGTACCAGCAGATAAGTCTTTTTCTTTGTCAGCGACATACATGAACGTGACCGTATAGTTTCCATCATCACCAAAAAATGCTGTCCGATTATCAGGCATTACTTGCATCATTTCATGGGAAAAACGGCCAGTACTATAGTGTTTTACCACATTTGTATCACCATTTGGTTTTACCGTCACTTCAGGAATCCATCCATAATTATATGGATTTCCTTTTGTTTCATCCCCAAAGTAAAGCTTGGCGAAACCTTTCACATTTGTTGAATCTTTATCTGTACCTATTTCTGCTTCAAATTGACGTGCATTTGGCTCATATTCTTCTGATCCCAAATGTGTTCCCCAAGGAGATGTAGAACCATTACATGGAATCCAAAGGCCATTTACTTGGGAAAAATCAACCTTTTTTGCTTCTTTAACCGATAGTTCGCCATTCTTTTTATTTTGATTCAATTCTGTTAAGGTCATAGATGCCGGAACTACTCCATAAGCCGAATTTCCTGCACTATCAAGAGAATCATATTCAAAGTGAGATACCATAAACAATTTGCCGCCCACATTCATTAAACTATTAGAATCAGGAGCATCGGAAATATAGTACGATTCTCGTCCTGGAACGCTCTTATCAATAATCGGATCCCCTTTGGCATCGATAGGTGTTCCTGCAGGGATCTTTACCCCTTTATTTGTTACAATCTTTTCGTCAGAAAGGAATAACTGTTTATATGTAAGCGGGAAATTCTTCGTTGCTCCGTTACTATAAGTAACATCCATTGACGCACCTGTATATGTTTTTACCATTTCTTCGATGGTGGCTGGAGCCTTCATTGAGTTAAACTTGAAAGAATTGATTGTAATATCCTTCCCTGCTGCTGCCGCAGGAGTTACTGCAGGAATCATTAATCCGAGTGCTAATGCAACCGTCAATCGCTTTTTCATCTTCGTTTCCTCCCCTTATTTTCCTTACCTTCCTATTAAAACTCAAAAATATTAAGCTACGGTTAATAGGCTGTTGAGGAGAGATAAAAATTTGTAAATTTTTCAACTATTTTTAATTGCAGATTGTGATGGCCCGTTCGTTTCTATGTATTCCTAAAAAAGGGCTGTCAAATGACAGCTCTAATTAATAGTATTAACCCAAGGTAAAAAAGGAAGGCCTTTCATGACCGGTGAACGGTAAATATGCTCTGAAAAACTCTTAATGGCAAACAGTGACAAAGAGCTGTTCGCCTTTTTCGAACTGACGTTACAATTTTTCATCAAGGAATCTCTGACGATGTACAATGCTCCAAGTTTACTTGCTCGTTTCCCTGCGTACGACTGGTGCTACCTCCGTTGCTAATCGTTCAATGTTTTCGGCTACTTTTTTAAACGGCAAACCGCCTATGTCCATTTGGGCAATAAACCGGTGATGCCCAAATAGCTCGTATTGATAGAGAATTTTTTCGATAACTTGCTGCGAACTTCCAACAAATAAAGCCGTTTCTGGTGCAGAGAACTGTTCAAAATCAGCTCTGGACATCTGCATACTCTTTCCATGCTGGCGATTGAGGTATCCCCAATAATTAGAATAATATGGGTAGAATTCATCTTTAGCCTGTTGTGTTGTTTCCGAAATAAAGGAATGTCCCGTAACCCCAACTTTCAAATCTTCAGGAGCATGACCGGCTTGACTTGCTGCCTGTAGATAAACATCCACTAGCGGCCTAAAACTGTTTGGATCGCCTCCAAGTATCGGTAACGCTAAGCCGGTACCTAATCTACCTGCTCGTTCTGCACTTTTTTGGGTGCTGCCGACGCCAACCCATAATGGAATATTTTTTTGTGCAGGCCTTGGTGCAATATCAGCATTCTTTAAACTAGAACGAAATTGACCATTCCACGTTACCTTCTCATCAGCATTTAGCTTCAGAAAAAGCTCAATATTTTCTTCAAACAATTCATCATACTGATTTAGGTCATATCCAAACAACGGGAAGGATTCAATAAACGCCCCACGCCCCGCTATGATTTCTGCCCGTCCATTTGATAATAAATCGAGAGTTGCAAAATCCTCGAATAAACGGACAGGGTCAACAGTATTTAATACCGTCGTAGCACTTGTCAGTTTAATTTGCTTTGTGACTTGTGATAGAGCAGACAACACAATCGGAGGAGCTGAAACTGCATAATCCAGACGGTGATGTTCACCAACACCGAATACGTCCAAACCTGCCTCGTCCGCCATTTTTCCAGCTTCGATAATTTCTGCGATACGCTGTTGTGCACTAATAGTTTTCCCTGTATGCGGATTTGGACCTAAATCTGCTAGTGTATATATCCCAATTTCCATGCCGGATTGTTTATTTATCAAATCTTCCTTCATCTAACTCTCTCCTAACATCAGCTTTTGTCTTTAATTAGGCTTCTTAAAGACAATATGAGTCAATAGACTTCTCGTTTTGTCCTTAAGAAAGTCCTTTACTGCTGGTACGGAGATTGGCGAACTTTTTGCATGAGTCGCTCTGGATTGCTAATCTCTTCGAAACCATACTTTTGATATAAGGAATGAGCATCGTTAGTAGCTAGCATGAACCTACGAACATCTTGTAGTTCGTGATGGTTACTAATAATATCCATTAACCATTTAGATAATCCCAATTTACGATATTCAGGTAAAATAAACACATCGGAAAGATAGGCAAATGTAGCTAAATCTGATATCACTCTAGCAAATCCGACTTGATGACTGCCTCCATGATCAACCTCACCTTTATAAACCCCAAAACATAAAGCAGTATGTTCAATTGACTTGATGACTGTTTCTTTTGCGATCCCCTTTGACCAGTATGCTACATGACTTAAAAAATGGTGAACTACGTCCACATCTAAATGTTCTTTATTAGTAGAAATAGAGAATCCGTTTGTTTTCCAAATATCCATTGCAATCCCCTGCCTTTTTTGTAAAACCATTAATCAAACTGTTTTATACCCTTTTCAAAAGATACGTTCATTCAAATCCAAATATTCAATATTTCACCACGTGATTTGCCGTTTTTCAGCTTCCATTTTTAATGCTTCTCCATAACTGATCGTCAATATCGTTACTATTCGCTGTCCTCTTTTTCCATACTTACATAAAAAAGACAAAAAAAGAACCGCACTATGCAGCCCATATCTGATCTTATTTCTGTATTTGATATAAGTAAAACACATAATCGGTTTGAGTTCCCTTATATCCCTGTTGTCTAAGAATTGCAGTAATATTTCCACGATGGTAGGTACCATGATTCACAACGTGCTGAAGCAATTCAAAGTAACTCGCTTTCAATGTCCCATAACTTGGATGGTGAATAGTAGTAATCGCATTTAGATTTTCATGTCCATCAATAAAATCTCGGTACTCCGCGCTTAATTGAAGGTAATTTTGTTCTAATTTTTCCAAGCTTCTTTCCAATTTTTCATCTTGTAATCGCGTGACACTTTGGATGATACTGTCAAAACTGTCCCCTTTAAGTACACGCAGCCAGACGTAATCAACCTGATACATGTGAAAAATAGTATCATATATTGTAGGGAAGACACTTTGTACCTCTTGAAAACGAACCTCACCTGGCAGCTCTTTTAAATGTTTAAGAACAAGTTTATTGGCCCATAAATGATAATCAAAAATTTGCACGTTCAATCCTCTCCCTCTCAAAATCGGCTGTTTTTTCTAATCCAACATTACTTTTTGAAAAATAAAAACCGCTAACACATTGTCTTCAATATCCTAAAATCAAACCATTTTTACAAATTCTTTGAAAATTTATAAAGATCTATACTAAACATTACCATATTTAGGTTGTTTTTTAACACATTTCCCCAAAAAATCATTCTAGAAATCCTAAACTATATTTAGTTAAAACTGCAAAGAGGATTGCAGAAATAGGATATACCTTCCTGGAGTGATCTCTTAAAAAGGATAGTGGGTCCTTCTTAAAATTTGAAGGACCCATTAATAAAGTTAATACAGCGAGGTAAGGACCAAGCACTTAGGCTTTTGTTATCAAGCAAGCCATTGTTCTCGCATATGAAAACCAAAATATATTTGGTTTAATCGATATTAGCAAAATAAACGCCTTTACCATTTTACCGAGATAACGCAAACGGAGGTTTAATAAATATTGTAATGATCATTGAAAATATAGATAGTGCAGCTGCAATTAAAAATGAATTATTAAGGCCAAAATTCGTAGCAATAATAGGCCCTGCAATCGCTGCAATGCCAAATGCTTGAAAAACTACTCCGTAATTAGAAGCTATATTTTTGACACCATAATAATCAGCTGTAATCGCAGGAACTACGGTAACAAGTCCGCCAAAACTTAAAGCTATCATTGAAACAGACACAAAGAATATGACAGTATTCATAGTAATTGTGCTCATTATAGCCATAGCTATAGATGTTGTTAAATAAATTATTAATAATGATGTTTTTCTTCCAATTTTATCCGATACTACTCCCCATGCCAGTCTTCCCCCAGCATTAAACAGGGCAATTACCGTTATAGCACTAGCTGCAGTTCTTGGAGTTAGTTTTACAAGATCAATCCCGATGTCCTGTGCTAGTCCAATTATTAACAAACCACTAATGCACCCAAAAAAATACACAATCCATAATAAGTAGAATTGTTTGGTACTAATCATTTGAGTACTTGTAGAATCCTTACTGTTTGATTCTACCCCTTCCGTAACTCCTGTGGTTTCATAATCTGTTGGAGGTGTTGATAAAGTTTGCGCCCCTAACACAATTAATATTAGATTTATCACTCCAAGATACAAAAACGTTTGAGAAACTCCTTTTGTGAGAATTAAATCTAAAACAAGAGACTTAAATATTAAACTTCCTAATCCAAAGGAGCTAACAGCAATTCCTGTAATAAATCCCCTTTTATCCGGAAACCATTTGATGCATGTCGTCAAAGGGGCAACATAAGCTGTCCCTACACCAGTACCACCAATGACCCCAAAATAAATATACAATTCAATTAAGGATGTTGCTTTACTTGATAGAATTAAACCTATTCCTAGTAAAAGTCCCCCTAAAATTGCAACCTTTTTAGGCCCTATTTTATTTTGCAATTTTCCTGCAAAAATTGTGGAAAAAGCAAACATTGCAACAGTAATAGAGAAAGTTAAAACAATAGCCGACTGATCCCAGCCAAATTTATCTATTAGTGGCTGGTTAAATAAACTCCATGTATATATCGAGCCTAAACATATTTGTACTAACACAGCTCCTAGAACAACCAGCCATCGTGTTTTCTTATACCGATTCATTAATGCTTCCCTCCTAGCCGGCCTTTTTAGCTTTTTGAATTGAATAGACCTCCTCTATATAGCAAATAGTTTGAGCTGTTAAGCTTGTTGTTAAAGCTTTCTGGTTTATCTTAAGCTCATCACTTTTTCGCTTTTGAAGAAGGTCCTTTGTTTTCAGCAAACGATTAACAAATTATTGAACAGGGGTTGTTTAATTATTCAACAACTAATGCAACCATTGTATTGAGACTTTTTAATACAGGTGATACCGTCAGAGCTTGATTTGCTATTTCTTCCACTTTCTCTTTAGAAGCAGAGGTAAGAGCTCTTAATTTGATAACAGGATTCAAAATTCCACGTTCCCCTTCTTCTATTCCTAAAAATACCGCCACATTTAAATCAGCTTCAATATCTACAGATACTTCTTCAAGTTTAATCCCTGCTTGGCTCGCAAAAACCTCAAACGTAATCGTAAAGCAGCTTACTGCCGCTGTTATTAAAAACTCAACGGGGTTAGCTCCCTTATTCGTACCTCCTAACTCAATAGGTTCATCAATAATTAAAGGAGTAAAATCCCGGATAAAAGCCTCATTTTCTGTGCCATCCTTCCATTTAAGGTGAGCAGTCCATTTTTTCATTCCAAGTTCCGGATTTTCCTTTATGTTGTTTGTAACCTTCTTTACAGCTTCAAAATTAATGTTATTCATAATACATTACCCCTAACATCTTAGTTTTGTTTAACAATAGAAATTTTAGCATTAGATGTTTTCGGAGTATGTAAGGCAGCTTACATATGAAAATAGAAATATTTCTTATGTATTTCCATTTATCTACAGCTCTTAATCATAAAAACTATCACATTTTTTTTCGATATTCATTCGTATCCAGATTCTCCCGTTGTCATAGCGGATAATTTTTTCTTGTAAAAGTTTATTTAACGTTAAAGTTACTGTTTCCCGGGTTGAAGCAATCATCCCCGCTATATCCTTATGTGTAATAGAGACAGGTACAGGATACCATTCTTTATCGTTATCCCTCTGATCACTCAAACTCAATTTTTTTAATAAAAAGATGAGTCGATTTTCAACTGTTCCATAACTAATTTGCTCTAGAATTTCAACCATATCCTTATATTTTTCCGAGGTATAATTCAGTAACGCAAGCGTTAATGACGGACTATTCTCAACAATCTTTCTGACTTCTTGTTTTGAAACTGCAATAATCGTTACTTCTGTCAAAGCCTTTGCAAATACTTTGCTTGCCCTTGAAGTAAAGACATCCATTAATCCAATAAAATCTCCAGCACATAACAAGCCAATAATGCATTCTTTTCCATCTATATGAATGTGAAATTCACTTGCATTTCCTTTCTTTATAATAAATACGTCATCAGATAATTTACCCGGTATTGTAATACATTCACCTTTTTTAAAGGTAAACTCCTTACCATTACTCATCACCTTGTCATAATCGTTTTCAAGAAATAACTGGATAACTTTATTAGAAAAAATCTGATTTTCAAAATCCATCCTGTATCCTCCTTAAAATTAAATTGGCTCATTTTAGGCTGCCACCGCTTTGATTTATAAACTTAAAAAGCGCCCCTTTTCCCTTGCAAAGTTACTATCCATACCTGCTGCATTTTTTAATTTCGCTCTTCACTTTTAGTAAGTTACAGTGTATTTATCCTAACACGGCTAACAAATAATAACTAACCATCATTTAACATATCCCTGTCAAGTAGACAGTGTAATAAAAATAACCACACTTCTTCAGCGGCTTATAGTGTAAGCTGAAGAAGGAGTCAATGTAATCCATTTTTCTTCTAAGAGTTTGAGTAAATAAATATAGAATGGAGGTGAATGAATGAGCCAGCCATGGTCCCCTGAGCAGGTTATTTCAAAAAAAAGGGCTGGTATGATGATTGAGAACCAGTTCCCGGAGCTTAAGCCAGTAAAAGTGAAGGTATTGGGTGAAGGGTTTGATAATTCCGTTTTTCTCGTCAATGATCGATATGTTTTTCGTTTTCCCAGAAGAGAAATTTCACCAATTTTAATTCAAACTGAGAACCGGCTCCTTCCTGTATTAGCTTCCTTGCTGCCAATCCCTATTCCGAATCCTCAATTTCAAGGCATTCCAGAAGATCAGTATCCGTGGCCATTTGCAGGGTACCAAATCTTATCAGGAAAAACACCCTCTAAGTTGACACCTGAACAGCGTATGGATTCGGTAGAACCTTTGGCTCAATTTTTAAGAACGCTGCATGATTTTCCTATAACAGAGGCAGAAAATCTGAAAATTCCTTATGACCAGCTGGGGCGGATTAATATTCCTAAAAGAAAACCAATGCTGGAAACAAATATAGAAAAAGCCAAGGAAAAAGGTTTAATCGACCTAAATACAGTGGAGCAGCTGGAATTATTTCTTTCAACCATAAAAAAATCTTTAGAGGATGAAACCAAAACACTTGTTCATGGTGATTTACATATTCGCAATATCCTTGTAAAAGAAGATGGCAGAGTATCAGCAGTTATAGATTGGGGGGATACGCATATTGGCCATCCGGCAATCGACCTATCAATCGTTTATGGTTTTCTGCCGGCTGAAGGAAGGGAACACTTTTTCAAAATATATGGTGATGTTCAACCTGAATTTAAGAAAATCGGAAGGTTCAAAGCAATATATACGATCGTCTTACTTCTTTTATACGCGGATGATCAAAAGGATGATGAATTAGTAAACGAATGTCGTTCTACATTACGTTTAGCATTAATGGAATGAAGTTCTTATTATAATAATGGTTTTTTATGAAATGAAACAAAGCCCTGCTGATTGTGAGAATCAAGGGGCTTTTCCTATTTTCTTCTGTCAGAATGTTAACAGTGGCAGTTACTGTCCGCCTAGTTCATATCCGTAGAAAATTTGACAATAAATTTACAATTACCATATAAAGAGTTTACAAATTACTTATATACTTAGCTTATAAAAAATCAAATACTAAAGGAGTTGTTATGGATGACAGATTTCATGATTCGATTGATTATTTTGATTCCACTTTGTACACTTCTTTGTCCTTGATAATCCCCTGAGGCAATTCATGCTTCTCATTACTATCCTATCGTTGTTACTCCATCGCTTTAATCTTCTATTATCAAATATCTGATAGTCTTCAAAAAATAATAAAACACCACCCGCATTCAGATGGCGCTCCCCTGGTGCTATTTTTATTAACTTTCTTTACTCATTATAAGTTAGTCCAGATTTCAAAGAGTAATTATAATGGTTTTTTTAATCCATAATCTGAAAAAGAATCCTTGCAATATCACTGTTTTCCATTCTGCCGCTAAACAAATGTCTATTCAGACCATACGCATAAACGGGAACATCCTCACCCGTATGCCCTTTGGTTGTCCAGCCCGTACTGGAATAGTGATTGATAATGTTAATAAGTGCTTGCCGTGTATCTTCTACTTCCATCTCCAGAGTTGATTGGATGGTTTTCAAGTCCTCTTCATGAAGTGGAAAGTTCATGTAATACTTTAAAGTTGCCATGTTTTTTGTTTCATGCAATCTGCTGGCAATCACAAACGGTGTTGAGGTAATCGATTTAATCACACTTGGATTCCATTTATAATTATCATTTCGATCGATGCTCATTCCCCCGGTTGAGTGATCAGCTGTCGCAATGACAATCGTATCCTCTCGATCGGAAGCAAACTCAATCGCCTCTTTAAACGCTGCTTCAAAGTCTTTAACCTCACTCATTGCCCCGACGATATCATTGTCATGCCCTGCCCAATCTATTTGACTCCCTTCCACTAATAGAAAAAAGCCATTTGGATTTTGCTGTAAGCGTTGAAGGGCAGCTTTCGTCATTTGGGAAAGGGACGGTATTGTCGGATCACGGTCAATTTTTTTCGGCAGCTCAATCGGTGCGAATAAACCAAGCAGCTTCTCTGTTTTATTCGAAACAAGCTCCTGCAAGTTGGTCACATACCCAAAACGATTTTTAACAAACTCTTCTATTATATTTCGGTCATTCCTAAAGAAATAGGATGTTCCTCCCCCGAGCATCACATCTATTTTATGTTTACCTTCTATTCGTTCATCGAGATAATCATCAGCAATTTGATCATATTGTTCTCGAGATTCAATATGCGCGGCAAATGCCGCCAATGTTGCGTGATTGATCTGACTTGTTCCTACCAGGCCAGTAGACTTGCCACGAAATTTTGCATATTCTAAAACAGTCGGAACAGCTTGTTTATCAATGTTTAATCCAAGTGCTCCATTATAGGTTTTATAACCCGTCGCTAAAGCAGTACCTGCTGCAGCGGAATCAGTAATATTACTTTCTCTATCTAATGAATAGGTTGATTGGGAGCCGACAAAGTATTGATCAAATATAGTGGGATTCATAATTCCTTTTCGGGAATCATGATTGAAGTAGCGAAGACCTGTGGTATAAGAAAATCCCATCCCATCGCCGATTAGTAAGATGACATTTTTTACTTTCCTCGTTCCATTGTATTTCAAAATTGGATGGAATGAATTCAGTTTATAATCATGTTGAAGGACGGTGGAATTTAACAAAGCTTAACAACACCTTTCTTTTACGTAGTAATCATAACTGAAACCATTTATTCACACTCCCTTTATAACATAAAAAAAGGACGAAGTTATTAGGCAATACAATAATTTTACAAAAATCATAAATATTCTTAATGTTTATCTAGACTTATCAATTACGATTGTATATGATAACATCTTTAGGGTAACTTTATTGAAGGGAGTGATTATTATGAACATATTGTGGGATTTCGATGGAACCTTATTTGATACCTATCCAGCACTCGTTGAAGGTATAGTAAAAGTAAGTCAAAAAGACCTTGACCGGAGCGAAGTGTTGAAATGGCTAAAAATTGATTCTAAAACCGCCTTTAAACACTATTGTATTAGTGAGGATCTGAGAGAAGAATTCCAAAAATTACATATTCATTATTCAAAGCTGGACAGCAAGCCCTTTGATCACCTGGAGGATGTTTTAGCTTCTGTCGAAAACAATATTATTGTGACTCATCGAGATAAGGAATCCACCATTTATCTCCTTGAAAAATTCCATCTAGCCAAGTACTTTAAAGAAATTGTTTCCGTTGAAGAACAAGGCTTCACGAGAAAACCTCACTGTTCTTCCTATGAATATGTCCTCAAAAGCCACCACATTGATTTGGTCGTGGGTGATCGGGACTTAGATTTAATTCCCGCAAGACAATTACATATCAAAACCGTTGCCTTTCAAAGTCCCAATATTGCCGCCGATTTTCACATCGACAGCTATGCAGATTTTATTCCGCTGGTCCTTAACCAGCTTCATGAAACACAGCAGAGTCCCTTTGATCGTTAGAATCAAGGGACTCTTGTTTTTTTACATTGAAGAACAACCAGATGATATTAAAACGGCAGTGATTTCACTGCCGTTTTATTGTCTGGAATGAATAATTACCTATTTTTCAACTAGTCTTTCTTTTATTTCCGGAATACTAAGACCCTGTTTTTTCAAGTCCTGTATTTCTTTGATTTTTAATAATGCTTCTTCTCTGGGGAACCGGCGAGTCAGGTTTTCTTGTTCCTGCTTGAAAGGAAGCATCCCTTCTTCCGTATAGAATTTTAGGGTACTGTAACGACATCCACTTAGACGGACCAGTTCTCCGATGGATACAAATTCGGAAGCCAATATTTTTTCCATTGAACGTTGCCGGGACATTTTCATCCCCCTTGCTATAAGGATAGTGGATATTTTCTTAACCGGACACCATGAACAGGTATTCTATATTGTTTGGCAGATGGTACGGCTTCATATAGGACATTATCAATCTTGATAAGGGGTACTTCTCCTTCACGTATCACCGTAAAGACGTGGCCTTTGCTTTCCAGCCGCGCTTTAACATCACTCAAACGGTCTTCTTTATTTGAAAAAAACTCTTCTGTATCAATAAAAATAGATTGCGATCGTTCAATTACGGGAAAAATAAAATTGATTCCTGAACCTGAAGGAGTAGACATAACTTCCTTCTTTATTTTTAAAAAATTCTTTACAGCGGTTTCAAAGGATTTATGAATATTAATTGGTAAAACCACTTTAGCCAAAGAACTGCTGTCGAGTAATTCATATATGCGAGCTGCAACTCGTTTCAATTCTTCCCTAGAGAAAAGATCATAAAGACATCCGCTTTCCCGTAACAACCAAAGCATAAGGATTGTCTCATCTGTCATTGCCCCGTCTTCTAATATTTCAGCACGAAGACTTTCCGTTAATCTTGTATAGAGTTCTGAATTGCTCCGATATTCCTTCATCGAAATACCAGCTGTTACATATTCCAAATCACAACCAATTAGTGAAGGAATTTCTTCCAAAGCATTAGCTCCTAACAAGGAAACGGCAAAAGAGTACTCAACTTCTTTCAACATCTTTTTAGATAGCTTAGTAACTTTCGTGAGATAATCAGGAAGCGTCTCATCTATCGTTTCATTTTTACCAATAAGAGCCTTTAAAACAGTTTCTTGATACATAGTAATCGAGGGACACTCAAAATTCTCCCTTTTAAAAGTAAGGATATCGCCCTCCCTTGTAAAGCCGTTGTCCAAATATAATTCTAGAATCGTTGCACCAGCCATACAACGCAAGGATACATTCTTGGCGTTAGTTAAATGAAGACTATCTTGGGCGTTGAGTGCTATCATGGAAAAGTTTTGCGCGAAACTAAGTTCCTTCATAACGTCCCTCCTAGTTCATAAAATAAGTGGTTCTCACTTATTACTTACTACTTACGATTTAAGAATACCAAAGTTGGAAAAGAATGTAAAGAGGGTTCTAGATAAACGAGCGATATGTGTATAGTATAGAGCTACATGAAGCCCACCGCAGAAGTTTTTTATTCGTAAGTCCTTTCATGCGTCATCGTTACTTAATGTAAGATTAAAGGATCTATAACATCTAAGACATAGGTTAGTAATATTGTAACGTTATTATAGTTAGTAGCGGGGATAGCATGAGTGGCTATCATAGTATTTGGCGATGGAGGGGCCAATACTTCACAAGATGTTAGGAATAAAGGTTGATTTGCATAACCAGCCCCCCTTCACTTTATAATTCTTTCTCAAACATCACCATATCCATTGCCCTGATCCCATTCTCATAAATAGGTGTAGGATAATTTTTAAAGAAATCCTTTTTTATTTCAACCATTCTAAAGCCTAGCTTTTGATAAAAAGCTAAGTTATCAATACTTGAATTAGCCGTTCCAACAATCATTTTATTTAGTCCCTTAATTTTATATAAATCGAAAGCCTCATTAACTACTATTTTTCCTAGCCCTTTCCCTCGGTAATCTTCGGTTAAAGCAATATTTTTAAGCTCAACGATTCCGTTCGAGTGGAACGTAAATAAAACAACTCCGGCAATTTTTCCTTCGCAGCAAATCGAGAACATCTCTCCATCATTTATGTACGCTCTGACAATCTCTTCGCTTTCATCTGCTATTAAGAGATAATCAAAAAATAAATTTCTTTTCTCCGTTTCAATTGCCTCCAATTGAACTTTCCGCATTATCATCCCTCCAATAATACTAACTAATTTTAACACAAATTGGTAATGAATATTGGTTTGATTAAAGAACTTGAAACAGAAAACCTAACTGTATTTGAACTCCCTCATAAGGAAACTAAATAAAGCTTTTTAAAAATGGAATACTAACTTTATCTAATTGGAATTGGGAGGAATTCAGTTGCAAACCACTGAAAGTACATTATCTATTTTCGCTTTAGGCGGTATAAATGAAATCGGAAAAAACATGTATGTGGTCCAATATGCAGATGATATCGCCATTATCGACTGCGGCGGTAAATTTCCAGATGAGAGTTTATTAGGAATTGATTTAATTATTCCCGATGTTACTTACTTAGAAGAGAATAAGGAAAAAATCCGTGCTTTAATTGTTACACATGGGCACGAAGATCATATTGGGGGAATTCCTTACCTCTTACGAAAAATAAATGTCCCAATTTATGGCACACGTTTTACACTCGGCTTAATTGAATTAAAACTAGATGAGCATCGGCTTGCAAGGGATACAAAACTCATTCCAATTGATTCAGATACTAAGCTTGAGCTTGGAGAGATGAAAGCATCCTTTTTCAAAGTAAGCCACAGTATTCCTGATTGTTTAGGGATAGTCTTTCATACACCTGAAGGGAATGTTGTTCATACTGGAGACTTCAAATTCGATTTAACACCTGCGAATAACCAATATTCAGATATTCATAAAATGGCCGATATCGGTAATCAAGGTGTTATAGTTTTAATCTCTGAAAGTACAAATGCAGAACGTTCGGGCCTGACTCCATCAGAGCGAATGGTAGGCAGTCATATGAACGAGGCTTTTATGAAAGCTGATGGGAAAATCTTTATTTCGACCTTCGCTTCAAATGTGAATCGTGTTCAGCAAGTGGTCGAAGCTTGCATTCGGACGAATCGAAAGCTTGCATTGCTTGGCCGAAGTATGGTTAATGTCGTCTCAGTAGCGATCGAACGTGGATATTTAGCTATTCCAGATGGGATGCTGATTGAGGCAAATGAGGTTGATCGACTAGCGCCTGAAAAGGTTGCCATTCTATGTACGGGGAGTCAAGGAGAGCCAATGGCTGCTCTTGCCCGTCTTGCTGGCGGAAATTTTCGGGATATTTCCGTCTACCCCGGAGACACCGTTATTTTAGCAGCATCCCCAATACCTGGGAATGAAAAAGATGTTTCACGTATTATCGACAACTTATTTCAGCTGGGAGCTAAAGTGATTTATGGAACAGGAAGCACAACCGGAATGCATGTTTCTGGACATGGATATCAGGAAGACTTAAAGCTCATGCTTACCCTAATGAAGCCAACCTATTTTATTCCAGTTCATGGTGAATTTAGAATGCTGCACCATCATCGTTTGCTCGCCGAATCGGTTGGGGTTGAGACAGGAAACACATTTATTATTAAAAATGGTGATGTTGTTGATATCGAAAACTCAATTGCCCGTCAGACTCGGAGGATTCCGTCGGGGGATACGTATGTTGATGGAATGGGCGTCGGCGATGTAGGGGAAATCGTGTTACGAGACCGAAAACAACTTTCTGAGGATGGAATGCTCGTTATTGTTTTAACATTAAGTAAAACGGAAAGAAAAATTATTCAAGGACCTGACACGATTACTCGCGGGTTCGTATACGTAAAAGATTCTGAAGATCTTCTAAGAGAAATTAACCGCCTTGTTAAAAAAACGGTTAATGACTTACAAGCAGAGGATATACGGCAGTGGAATGTAATCAAACAAAATATTAAAAAGTCGGTTGGCCAATATTTATTCGCAAAAACGAAGAGAAAGCCAATGATTCTCCCAATCATAATTGAAATTTAATAACAAACACATAAGCATCTACGAAAAAAAACATTTACTAAAGCTTCCACAACGAGGAAGTTTAGGCATGGTATTCAAAATAAATACTTTAAATTTGCCGTAACCAAATTGTTTTTCCTCTACATCAGGATTATTTTTCCAACAAAAAAAGACTCCCCAACTGAATGGGGAGTCCAAATATTAGGGAAACGAAGACAGGTTCCCTGTCCCTGTGTAGAAGTTAGAAAGAAGCATCCATACTCATTCTAAAATACTTGGATGGGATGATGTTCCTGTCTCCATGTCCCTTTTTGCTCTAATTTTAAAGAGCACGAACAGCAATATAATCCAAAAAGGTCCGATATATAAAGCTATTCGATAATCAGATAAAAAGAACATCGTAGCGATGATAACCAACAAACCTACTATGGAAAAATAAATTGAATACGGATAAAGTGGCATTTTAAAAGTAAATTTTGTGATCTCTTCTTTACTTTTCTTTTTGCGCCAATGTAACAGAATAAAAAGAATCATAATCCAGTTGAAGATGGAAGCGAAGGTTGTGATGGACATCATGTACATGAATGCTTTTTCTGGAAGAAATTTCAACAATAGAATCCCAATCAAGGAAATCATAGAACAGAGTATGGTACTGTTGACCGGAGTTCCTGTTTTACCAATCTTGTTAAATATTTTAGGTGCGTTTCTTTGCAACGATAGACCATATATCATTCTACTGGTGCTATAAATCGCACTGTTGTATGCTGAAGCAGCTGCCGTTATGACAATCACGTTAAGTAATGTAGCAGCGGCCGGTATTCCTATTGCTGAGAAAATCTGAACAAAAGGGCTCCCTTCCAATCCAACTTTATTCCATGGGAACAGTGATACCAATACTACCATGGAACCAATATAGAATACTAATATTCGTAATACGACATTATTGATAGACTTTGGCAACGTGATTCTATGATTCTCTGCTTCTGCAGCAGTCATTCCCACCATCTCAATCCCACCGAAGGCGAACATTGCCAAGACTAGTGACATCAGTAACCCGGATCCTCCGTTTGGCAGAAATCCTCCGTTAATCCACATATTTTCAAATCCGGATTCTTTGAAATTGCTTGCTCCCACTCCAAAAAAGAGAATCCCCAAACCGAAAATTATCATTGCAATAATAGCCACCACTTTGATCAAGGCGGCCCAAAACTCAAATTCCCCAAAAAACTTAACATTTGTGATGTTTATCAGAAAGAACACAATAACAAATACAAGTGCTGTAATCCATGTTGGCATATTAGGCAACCAAAATTTAAAGTAATTTCCTAGTACGATCAATTCAACTATACTCACAGTAATGATAGCGAACCAATAATTCCAACCTAATAAAAATCCCGGGAAATCACCCCAATATTTATGCGCTAAAGCACTGAAAGCACCTGAGACAGGCTCTTCTACTAGCATTTCTCCTAATGCCCTCATAATTAGAAACATTATCAATCCACCAATGACATACGCAAGTATGATACTAGGCCCAGCGAGTTTAATTGCTTCAGCGGAACCATAAAACAGTCCTGTGCCGATTGCACCTCCAAGAGCTATCATTTGTATGTGCCTGTCTTTTAAACCTCTTACTAAATCCTGAGGCTCTCTCAATTTGATCACTCCTTTCAAAATAAATATAGATTATTATTCTGTTTAGAAGTATGTGGAAAATTATACATAATGTAATTATGAGTATTTCAAACATCCGTGCCACCGTTCACTAAAGTTGTAGCACAGATGGGACTGGAATTATCATTTATTGTTTACAGAAGCTCAAAACCAGCCGTGAAGTGCCTTAATGAGGTAATTGGCCCCTCATATACAAGTTTCATTCCTCCGTATTGGTCTCTGTTTCTATATATTTCCCCGAGGGCATTGGCAATCACATCCATGTGGCTATTCGTGTAAACTCTTCGGGATAGTGCGATTCTCATAGCCTCTACATCAGGGTAAATATCCTTACCTGTAATAGGATCCTTCGCACCGAAGGCACACGCCCCTAATTCTACTGCACGGACACCTGCTTCTTCATACAGAGCGACGACAAGTCGTTGGGATGGGAATTCACTTTGTGGAATGTGCGGAAAGAATCTTCTTCCATCGACATAAACTCCGTGTCCCCCGGTTGGTTCAATTATTGGCACACCATTTTCTATCAATCGGTCGCCTAAGTATTTTGCTTGATTAATGCGATACTCCAGGTATTGCTCATCAACCCCTTCCTGCAACCCAACAGCAAGCGCTTCCAAATCTCGTCCTGCTAATCCCCCATAGGTAATAAATCCTTCGTGGACAATCGCTAATTGCTGGGCATGTTTCAATATTTCTTCATTTCTTGTGACAAATAGACCTCCAATATTTACGAGTCCATCTTTTTTCGAACTCATCGTTGCTGTTTCGCAATAGGAAAACATCTCTCGAGTAATTTCTTTGATTGATTTGTCCTTATACCCTTCTTCTCTTTGTTGAATAAAATAAGCATTTTCAGCAAGTCTAGCTGCATCAATTACAACTGGAATATTGTGTGAGTTTGCTAGATTACTTATTTCTCTTATATTTTTCATGGAAACAGGTTGACCACCGTTGTTATTACAAGTTACGGTAATAATAACAACCGAAATTCGTTCCTGCCCTTTTTCTTCAATCAACCTTTCCATTTTGGCAATGTCAATATTCCCTTTAAACGGATGAGACGGGCTTGCTGTATCTCTCCCATTATCTACAACGTAGTCAACCGCTAATGCGCCTAATACCTCTGCATTTCCACGAAAGGTATCAAAGTGCATATTACCAATCGCATATTTTCCTTCTTTTGCATATAATTTTGCCATGATGTAATCAGCAGCTCTTCCTTGATGGGTCGGTTGAACATATGGCATTCCAAAAATGTCCTGAACGGATTCTTCCAATTTATAAAAGCTTTTAGATCCGGCATATGATTCATCACCTAGCATCAGAGCAGACCATTGTTCACTACTCATCGCAGAAGTACCGCTATCTGTTATACAATCGATATACACATTCTCCGCCTTAATTTGAAATGCATTATATCTTGCTTCCCTAAGCCAATTTTGTCGTTGTTCTTTCGTGGTTTTTTTAATTCTTTCTACCATCTTTATTCGAAACGGTTCCGCAGTCATAAAACGCATTTTGTTCCCATCCTCTCTTTTGTGTAAATTTTTTACCACCATGTAAATATTTTAACACTAGGTATTTTCAACCGCAACAATATTCTGAAAATTTTTTATTCAACATGAATTAAATAAGAAAAGACCACTTTTTTAAATACTTCATAAAAAGTGGTCTTTTTCTAGTTTATAATTTAGACTATAGCTTATTGATATACCGATAAATAGAGGTTTCGGATGTATGAAGGATTTTAGCTAACTCTGCGATAGATCCTTTCATCAAAAATACGCCCTTTTCATCCAGCATCCGAATAAGTTCCAGTCTTTCATCATGGGATAGGCGTTCAGGAGATACATTAAAATTAGTCAAAGTTTCTTGAATCGTATTGTTCATTAAATCTTCAAATGTAAGATTAAAGCTTTCATAGAAGTTTTCCCCTTTATATTGAATAGGTTCTGAGCCACTTATTAAGCGATTTAAAAGACTTCGAAGCTCAATTAACTCATCTACCTTGTAGTTGATTGTTAAAACGCCTATTAACTCTTGTCTTTGATTTTTTATAAAATGAGTTGCCGATCTTAATTTTTTTCTTTCCGAAGAGAAGGCTCTATAATTAACAACCGAATCTTCTTCTTTATATAATCCGTTTTTTATAAACTTGTTCTCCATATCAGGAATTGGACTACCAACTTTAAATTCAGGATTGAATGCATTCTCAACAAATACGACCTTTTCCTTATTCGTATCATACAATACCACTTCTGCATCCGTTCCGAGAAAACGGGCAAAAAATTGAATCATCGGTATATATGAATCTATGCCTGACAAAAAATTCACCCCTATCTTTTATTATTCTTTACCAAATTTTTAACTATCAAATGGTTTGAAAGAAGAAATCGAAATGGAGATTTATCCTTTTATAATAGTCTAATAATCGGAATTTAATCAACAATTGAAATACTATTTGAAATACTCAATACCAATCTTAGTCTTAAAATCTAAAAAGGCAGAACTAACGACAGCTGTTATTAGCCAGCCCGAGCCTAACCAAATGTACAGACACCCAAATAAACCAATTTAGAGAAGCAAAGAGAGATTACATATTTAAGATATTTCTTTTTAGGAAGATATAAATTAATAGTTTAAAAACCCAAAAAGACAAAATAAAAAAATAAAACTCTTATGTCCATTCGTTCTGATTTCACAGTTTATGATGATTATTATAATTTCCAAAAAGGAAATTCATGAGGCAATTAGTCTTTTATTAATCGGAATTTAATTTAGCCTTATAAATGGAAAGCTTCTTTAACTACTAATTTCCCTAAGCCATTCCCTCGATACTCTTCGCTTAAAGCAATATTCTTAAACTCAACAATTCCGTTCGGATGGAAAGTAAATAAAACCACCCCTGCAGTTTTCTCTTTACTGTAAATCGCGAACATTTCTCCATCATTTATGTACTCTCTGACAATCTCTTCGCTTTCAACTGTAAAAAGAAGATAGTCTAGAAATGAATTTCTTTCCTCCATTTCTATTACCTTCAAATGAACTTTCCGCAGTAGCATCCCTCCAATTACACACCCTAATTTTAACACAAATTGGTAATGGATATTAATTTAACTTTGGACTTTAAATACTCATACCAAACAATTGACCCTATTATTCAAATGGTAAACAGTGCCAGTCACTGTTTGCCATTAAAACTCTTAAGTCATGTCCAAGCAGGAAACCTAATTGCATTTGAATTCCCTAATGATTAAACTAAATAAAGATTTATAAAGGTTGGAGTTCAGACAGGAAACACATTTATTACTAAAAATGGTGATGTTGTTGATATCGAAAACTCAATTGCCCGTCAGACTCGGAGGATTCCGTCGGGGGATACGTATGTTGATGGAATGGGCGTCGGCGATGTAGGGGAAATCGTGTTACGAGACCGAAAACAACTTTCTGAGGATGGAATGCTCGTTATTGTTTTAACATTAAGTAAAACGGAAAGAAAAATTATTCAAGGACCTGACACGATTACTCGCGGGTTCGTATACGTAAAAGATTCTGAAGATCTTCTAAGAGAAATTAACCGCCTTGTTAAAAAAACGGTTAATGACTTACAAGCAGAGGATATACGGCAGTGGAATGTAATCAAACAAAATATTAAAAAATCGGTTGGCCAATATTTATTCGCAAAAACGAAGAGAAAGCCAATGATTCTCCCAATCATAATTGAAATTTAATAACAAACTCAAATGTATCCACGAAAAGATATAATAAGGTAAAGTTCCACAACTGAACAATAACGGAGGCTTAACATTTGAAAATTAATAATAAATTTCAAAGCAAAGATAATTTGCGAGAAATGCCTCCAGTCCTTAGTACTCGGGCCTTGAACCATGCTTTACGCCCCAAAAGGAGCCTGCCCCCACTACATTAATACTTTACTGTCATGTGGGACAGGCTCATTTTGATTGGATATCAGTTCTGTTTATTACTACTGCATTTATACCTTTTTAACAAATTCAGATTTGGCTATAGGATAGAATGATGGAATATCTCCTCTTTTCCAGGGAATTTGGAGGTACCTTATCTTTCAGCCCCAATCCTAGCAGCATGATGGATTTCCTCTAAAACCTCTTCTCTGATATAAAATATCTTGTAATATCAAAGATTTCTTTTAATGGTTTGCTCAAATTCCGGATAACAAATAATAATAGATATGCTTACCTATTCTACTTATTGTCTGCTTTCCCGCAATTACATCGTCAAGCTGGTCCATTAAGACCGCTGCATAGGCCGTTTTCCCCTTATACATTATTATCGCACAATCATGTCCAACTTGAGGAAGACTGCCTGTTTTATTGGCCGCCATTACCCCGTCTAAGTTCATCATACCAGGAAGTCTATCTTGAAATTGCTGATACTTCATTTATTTTTATGGCTGCCGCTCGGCTTTCCACTGATAAATACGATCCTTCATTCATTGAAATAATTCTTTCGTTTTTGTACTATCTATCCATACTATTTACTATTAATTTCCTAATCATGAGAATTAAACGTATCTACATTTATAATAAGAAAAGTTGTGCTAATTACCGTCTAAGCAAAATAGAAGAGGCGCATGAATTATTCATGCGCCCCTATCAATTGTTGGCTCTGTTCATTCAATTTGATATATTTAATGAAGTAAGCTTGTTCCAATCAGATTGAGTTTATTTCCACTGTACCAGATCAAAAAGATCCCCTGCAGGAATAAATATTACTTACCAATAGTTATTCTTGCATTCGCCCAGTTGCCATGATCGGATGCTGCGCCATTACCGCCATCTGTGACAACTAATTTGAGTACATTTTTTCCAATAACATTGGCATTCACTTGTTTCGTTGCTGAATCCCCTGTCATCAAGCCGCTGTCATAGATTTTTTCCCCATCAGCCCATACTTGGAAAACGATAGAACCGCGATTACTTACTTCATCGTCTACCCCAATATCCGCACTAAACGTCGATACATTTCCTCCAAGAAAATATGAAGCTTCCGAGTAAGCGTGAACACCGAGACCTTTATCATACGTTACACCGTTTAAGGTAATTCGATTGCCGTCTCCATCTCCGCTTTCACCGTTAGATCTATCTTTTTCGATTGGACCCCACCCATTTTCAGTATTACCAAAAAATGATAAATCACTGATAAATGCATCCTTCGTTGGAGGCTGCGGTGTCACTTCAACCGTCATTGGTGTTCGTGTGTAGCCTGTTTTTTCTTTGCCTTGTTTAGCAAAAGAAACTTCGGAAAAAAAGTCAACGCTTCCTTCTTGAGCGTCTTCAGGAGCAGTAACCTCCCATTTCACTTCAACTTTTTCTTCAGGGGATAAACTAGTAAACTCTGTTTCAGAAATAGGTTTAACTGTCCATCCTTCCGGCATTTTTAGTTCTGTACGTACATCTCTAATTTCTTCAGGCTCCTTATTTTGCACCACTGCTGAAATTTGCGCTGTTTGTCCTGGAACAATCATTTTCTTTGATGAATCAAGAGATAATAGAATACTTGAAGAAGATTCTGCCTGATAAACTTCAAATTCCCATAATGAGTAGCCGTAACTCGTTGCGCGCTCTGTTCCGTACATTCTTACATATCGGGCTTCGACAGGGTTAAATTGAATTTCATCAATACCCCCGTCACCGGTCGTCGTTGAGTACACAGTAGACCAGTTTTCCGCATCTTGAGACACTTGAATCTCATAACCTCTTCCGTATGCTGGTTCCCAATTGAGTGTTACACTGTCGATCGTATACTTTTCACCGAGATCCACATAGATCCATTCATTATTTTTATAACCAGACGCCCATCTTGATTGGAGATCTTCATCAACCGCATTCTCTGGAGTAAGCGAGCTCGTTTCTGAAGAAGACGCGACAACGTTTTTAAAAGCAGCGACATTGACATTCTTCATCGAAGCAACAGCCAATTGTTTGATTTCGATATTGCTCAACGGACGATTATACACACGGAATTCATCGAGAGTACCTTTGAATGCCTTAGTTTTACTTCCAATCGTACTTAGCGGAAGAACAAGAGTCCGATTAGTTGATTCTCTTAACTCCCCATTCACATATAGGGAAGTCCCTTTCGTGGTTCCATTTAGGGCAAGATGTACCCATTGACCGACAGGCAATGAATAGTCAAAGGAAAAATCGTATCCTTCACGTGAGAAACCAACTTTATTTGTATCTTTTTGCACTAATTTCAGAGAGCTGTCCGATGATTCGAGAACAACACCTTCTGATTTATTTTCATCAAGCTTCACCCACATCGAGGTCGACCAAGGGAAGCCTTTACTCAACAAGTCTGTGCTAATATGATCGCTGGTATCGTTAAATACAGCTGCTTGACTGTACCTTCCATCTTTCGTTCTCTCAATTCCTTTTGCGCTCCCTCGGTAATTATTTCCAGAATTATCTTTTACATGATCACTTTTTCCGTGGTCGAACGTATAGTTAAGGATTAAATCGCTTTTGGTTGGAACTTCACGAAGCAAATCCATTCCCGGTGCTTCACCAATGTCTTCAGTTAATTTAGTAAAGTCATTAAACGACTCTTCCCCCTTTCCGCTCCACATTTTCTGAGCAAGTGTCGGCATTGCATGTCTTACACGATCATGAACATCAAATGTTGTATAGCCATACCCAATTTTATCGTTCCATACAGCAAACATTCCTCCTAGAAGATGCGGATTGTCTTCGGCTATGTTTAATTTCGGGTTATTGATGCTGAATATATTCGGCTCCCATTTTTCATATAACAATTTCGTATTCAAATAATCATTGTAATAACCTGCGAATGGAACCATGTAAAGAAGCCCATCGTTCGTATTAATCACGTCAAAACCGTCGTTGACTGCGTCTACCGGGTTATGCCATCCGTTGTTCCAAATGTTTAAGACGATATCCTTGTCCACAGGAGTTTCACCAGGGAATTGGGATAAACTGCCCCACGCCCTTGCTTTTTTACCTTTGCTCTTAAAATATTCATTAACTACATTTAGATATTCTCTGTAAATCTCCATCGTTTCTTTTTCGCCAGTGTAAAATTCATCTGCACCAAAATGGATTTCTTTGGCATCAAAAAGTTCAAGGTATTCATCCCACACCGATTTTATAAAATCGATCGTTTCTTGCCGTGTTATGTCGAGGTGATCGACCGGCAAATTCGGATGGACGAGATCCGGCCTAATTTTTGTAAGAGCTAGTGCATGGCTTGGTGTATCGATTTCAGGAGTGATCGTCATACCGTGTATCTTAGCAAGTTCTTCTAACTCATTAAATTCTTCCTTCGTATAGTGTCCATCTTTCGCTGTTAACTCAGGGTACGTTTCACTTTCTAGACGGAACGCTGAGTATTGATCCCAATGCTTTCTGCTATTATCTTTGAAAATTGCGTTATCACTTAAATGGATTTGGAAATCGTTCATTTTGTACCATGACATCATTTTCACATATTGTTTTAAAAAGCTCATCGGGAAAAACTTACGGCCAACATCCAGCATAAAACCACGGCTTTCGTATTTCGGGTAGTCTCGTGCCGTACCTTTGCTGATATGACCTTTTTCGGCATCCTGAACTAGGATTTGCAGTGCCGTTCTTGTTCCGAAGAAAACGCCAGTTGTTGTATTCGCACGAATTATCACATGATCTTTTACCTCAAACAAATACCCTTCTTCACCGATCCCTGAATCACTGGAATCCAATGTTAGATAAAAATCTCCATCTATCGGTTCTCCTGTTACAACTGACAATTTATGTTTCGTAATGTCTAGCAAATCGGTTTTAAACACTTCTGCTGTTGTTTCTAATTCCTTTGAATACTGAGGATCAATCACAATTCTGGACTTCTTATTAATGTTAAACGAACCGGTTCCTCCCTTCCATTCTCTTAAACTTGGAACCACTTTCGGCTTTTCGTTAACATCAGAAGTAGATTCCTCTGCTGAAGATGTTATCGGTTGAAAAGCGATTAAAGACAGAAACATTGCAAATAGACATAAGAATACTCCTACTTTTCTCATAAAATCCCTCCTCGTATATAAATATTTTCTTAAAAACTACTAAAGGCAAGGTGAATTGAGTTTGAGTTATAAAAATTGAAAGTACTTTTTTTATTGTCACCTCATCTTTTTTTAAAATTAATAAAATACTAGTAACTTCTAAACAAAAAATTTTGTGCTCATCAATACCAAAATTCTTACACCCCCTTTAATTGAAACTTTAAAAAACGCAAAAAAGGCACGGAAGTATCGAATCAAAAGAATTGAAATTCTTTTAACTAATACCACCCTGCCTGATTGAATCAGTAACATGTGATCAATATGATTTACTAAATTTAATATAGCACTCGTTAATAAAAAACTCAATATGTAAGCGTTTAAATTTTTAAATTCTCCGAATATTTCGCTGCATTTTTATTGAATAATCGTAGAACATAATGAAACTTTTAGACAGATTCTTAGGCTAATTTGCTTCCTCGCTCAGTTATATTCACTTCAAACAACATTTTGTCCATGTATCGCCGCCGTTTTCTGAAATATAAAATCCTTCATAGTAACCATCTGTTTTAATGGTAATCGCGTACAGGCGGTCTGGTTGAGTTGGCGAGACAGTAATACCAATTCGTCCAAGATCTTTATCCGAAGCTGGAAGTCCGTTTGTAAGTTGTTCCCATGTGTTGCCGCCATCAGTCGAACGGTAAATACCGGATCCTTCCCCACCGCAGGTACCGGTGAAGCCAATCCGGGCGGCGGAAGTATCGTGTTTGGCGGTACAGGAATTTACAAATCAATTGATCAAGGAGAAAATTGGGAATCAGTTGGTTTAAATGAATCAGGCGCTATTGGAAGAATTGCGATTGATCCGCAGCAAATTTTCGTTAAGAAACTTGATTAACTATAAGGATAAAGAGAAAGTGTATGCTTGTTATCAATATGGAATTTCTGCTTGGTCTGAGGACGGCGGAAATACCATGACTTATTTTACAAACAAGACCGTCTCTGGAATTAGGCAGTCATTGTTAGAAAATGGTCCTATTTTGATTGAATCAGCTACTAGTTTTGTTGATTACTAATGCATTTATACCTTTTTAACAAATTCAGATTTTAATTTCATAGCGCCAAAACCATCAATTTTGCAATCAATATTATGATCCCCATCCACTAAACGGATATTTTTAACTTTTGTACCTACTTTTAAGACGGATGAACTTCCTTTTACTTTTAGGTCCTTGATTACTGTTACAGAATCACCATCGGTTAAAACATTTCCATTGGCATCTTTGAATATCTTTTGATCTTCATTATTTTCAGTTTCTAAGTCTAAAGCCCACTCATGAGCACATTCTGGGCAAACAAAAAGGCTTCCATCCTCATAAGTGTATTCTGAATTACATTTTGGACAATTTGGCAAATTTGACATATTATTATTTCCTCCATTCTTCCCTGTAAATTCCTAAATATAAGAATTTATTTTAAATTTGCTTTTTACACCTTCGTAAGAAAATCGATAGCGAACTTGAAATTTAGTTGGGAGTTCTTTATATGCTTATATATTGTCACAGTCTTCTTATATCGACAAGCCCATCAAACACTTCTTCCTCAAATGTTATCGGTTTTGTTGTGATGACGAGGGACAGAAACTCGTCCTGATTACAATAGTTCCAGTGCCACTGACACCACCCGAAGAAGGTGCCTGCCCCCAGTGTATTAAAGTGGAAACTCATCTGGGGACAAGCACCAACTTTTTGTATGGCACCTACCATTTGATATCATCTGGATACTCCACTATGGATTTTATGTTCGTCATTGAACATTTGTATTTTCTAGCAGCGTGATCTCTTGCCACCTCATTTTGCTGGAGTACTGAAACAAAGGAACAATCCAACCATATTTAATCCCACAATTCACCTCAGTAGGAGAATTGTAGGATTAGAAATTCAGTAATTAATCACTATGTACATGCTACTATTTTATATGTAATATTCTTCGTGTAACGAATTTTTCGAATTTTATTATAATTTTAAAAATTGGGGGTTCTATTATGAAAAAGAAAGTCCTAGCATTATCTTTATCTGGTTTAATGGCATTTGGTGGATATGTAAGCGTTCCTAATTCAGTTGGTGCAGTGGGTGAAGGGCCAAACTATGGCGGAAATGAGTCGATTCAAACTTCTATCCTACATACATACAATGACCTAGTTGATTTTCTTAAAACCCAAGATGCAAAACAAGATGCCATGAAACTAGAAGTCATTGGTCAAACTGTAAAAGGCCGTGATATTTACCTCGCGAAATATATATCTAACCCTAGCAATCCTACCATTCTCTATTTAACCCAGCAACATGGCAATGAACAGCTGACGACGGAAGGTGCTCTAGAATTTATTAAACACTTAGGAACGAATAAAATGAAAGGGGTTCTTGATCATGTAAACATCCTTGTCGTACCAATGTTAAATGCTGATGGAGCTATGGGCGATGTAAACTTTTCCCTTGATGACTATGCCGCTGACGGCGGAAGGCATTTGACTCGCTATAATGCTGTTGGTGCCGATTTAAACCGTGACCATGTTGCCAAAATCCATCCAGAGACCCAAGCCTTGCATAATAATGTGTTAAAAAAGTACAAAATTGATTATATGATTGATCTCCATCATCAAGGAACTCAAAGTGAAGTAGACGGGAAATATGCTTCAGGTTCCATCCTTTATCCGACAAATCGGAATGTTAAGCCGGAAGTACTAGAACGGTCAAAAAAATTAGGAGCTGTCGTATTCAATGCTATTGACTCAAAGGGATGGGGAAATATCGGAAAATACAATGGCGGTTCAGAAGAAACAATTGGCCGCAACGGTGCAGCAGTTCAATACGATATTTCAACACTTCTTTTTGAAATGCGCGGCATGTCTGATCACAACTATGAGTCTTACGTACTCGGACAAAAAAGCAATGGTTATTTGATTAAGCAAACGATAACCACCCTTGATGCAACAACAAGAGCCATCGCCGATGGTTCTATTGAAAAAGTGGATACAAGCTTTTGGAATACCCTTCCAACCCAAACGACTCGGCCTTCTGGAGAAGAAGAAACAGAATAAACACTCATAACAGCGAACAGTGGCTGCCACTGTTCGCTAGAGGAAAGTAATATTTTTTCTGTTCCAACTGGGCTATGGTACCTGCCTCCCAGAGTGTTAGAGCTTTAAATTCGAGAAGTTTATTCTTGGTAAATAAAAAATCTGCATCTTACACTATGCAGATTTTTTTTCATCCACTATTTCATTGAGAGTGATTAAATACTCACGTATGTTTTCTAGTTTTGATTGAACAAAGTCTTGTAAACTGTCTGGGATAAGCTTGTCAATACATTCGAGAGTATCAGGATTCAAGGAGACCTTTAACCATGCATCTTCTTGCATATCCAAACATTTAACCGTTACTTTTTGTCTCTTACATATAACATCTACAATTTGATATCTCACTCGGCTGTCGCACTCATTTCTAATTTGAATAGTCTACAAGATGCCTGTGTAAGATTTTTAAGGCACTCCACTCGTATTCTTTCTTCACAGACAAAATCATTAAGCAATTCATTCTTTAACATAGAGTAGATCATCGAAATATGATCATGAGTCAGATCATTTATATGGCCTTGTGCTGCAGCATTTAGAATTTCTTTTTCAAAGTACTCGACAGAACCAAATAAAACAGTCACCCTGATCTCCACCCTTCCCGAAAATAATTAAAAATAATTGCAAATCCTAATACTGAAAAGAAGATGAGACGTAGAAAACGATTTCTTTTTTTCCTCTCCTTTCTTTATTACAAGAGAAAAAGCCCACCCCAAAAAAGAATGATGGACAAAAATGAATGTTAGTCAATAAAAAACCTTTAACAAAATATCCAGTCCTTTTTGGCAACCCGGCTATCCTAGCACTTTCGCCTTAGACCCGTGGCTTTGCGTCCCCGCCTTTCGACGGGTTTGCCTTTTTCAATTGATACTTTTATACTACATCTAAAAAATGTACTTTTCAACAATATTCTACATAATTCTTCATAATTTTCATAAATATGACAAATATTATTCTTTAGACACATGTCTACCTATTTTCGCTTTGGGCTTATAAATAAAATCGAAAAAAACATGTATGTGGTTCAATATGATGGTGCTATAGTTATTATCGACATTTACAGATGAGAGTTTATTAGGAATTGATTTAATTATTTAGAAAATCCTGCAAGAAATTTGCCGTATCGAAATGGTGCAGTGACTACTTTTTTATATAGTTTCTTATCATTCATGTGAAGTGGAAAACGATGATACGTGTCTTTTGTATTTACTTCTAGAATCCATACTTTCCCATGTTCGTCCACCATTAGATCAATCCCAAGGTCTCCGTAGTTGCCATATTGGTCAAAAACACGACAAATTTGAAATGCAATCTTTTTTAGCTCCTCTACTTTATTTTGTGCTTTTTTAGCATTCATGTCGAATGCTAGCTGGAAAGATTCCACACCAGACCGGATAAAACCAGCACGAGAAAAATTTGTGATAATACCTCCACTTTTCCCGAACTTACCGAATACACCTGGGCATCCCCAGTTCCCTTTTCCATCCTTTTGCATAATCACTCTGAAATCTATAGGTCTGTTTTGATACCTATTCATCGTTATAGCCTGTTGGGCTATGTAACCCTTGTTTTTAAGATTATTAAACCATTGCTCACTATTCTCTAGATTTTCTAAATGTTTAAGATAGAAACCATTTGGATTTTGAAAAGAAGGATAAGTAACAGTATAGCCAGTTTGACTTTTCTCCACCTTCCTGATCCCTCTTGAAAGGGTTCCACCTGTCGGTTTTAAATAGATAGAATCGTATTGTTCCAGCATTTTATCCAGCACAGTCATGTCAGTTAGGAGAGTAGTAGCAGGAAGGTGTGAATGAAGCTCTGTGATGGGGGAAAGACGTTTCCAAAGCTCCCATTTGTTGAAAGAGCCCGGAGAAAAGCTGTTGAATACACAATCTCCCATTATTGATTGCAAATCATCGAATACGTTTTTCGGCATGGCTGTACGATTATAAGCAGATCCTGGATAGGGAAACGTCCCAAGCTTCCAACGGTTTGAAGATTCCTTCGCGTTTGGATCAAAATAAAACCCTTTTATTTGCTTTTTTTGGGTATCTATTGTGTTCCATGCACACAGATAGACCAGTCCTTGAATACTGGAGTAATCAAAAAAATAAGCACGGAATTTATTCAATTTTGATAGTGTCATTTCCTTTAAATCAGAAAAGACAATTAACGCAATGACAGGCCCTAGTTTAAGGGTCGTGTTATTTCGCTTCAATTCATAGTGAAGTGTGTCAGGAATGGTGAATGTATCCTTCCATTGTTGTGGTAAACCGATCATATCATCTGGGAAATCACTGCAAATCTGAATCTGTATATGCTGCTTCCAGGAACCGAATTGAAATGTCATATTACCGGGGGAAATGTCATGCTCATTTGCCGATTTCTGAGACAATTGAATCTGACTGGTTTCAGTAATCCATTTAATATACATTTTCCACCAACTCTTTCAAGTATATGTCTATCCCAGAATATGTCGTTTTGGCGAAAATGCTTAGACGGTTGTACAAGTGATACCAATTAACTTACATAGGAAAAAGGGTTTATAGACCTAAATATAGAGGAGCAGCTACTTCAACAGCCAACTCAGGCTTTCTGCTGTAAATTGGCACCATAGTGTTTGGTGTAGCAAGTATGATGGATAATTACCAAGCTATTATAAAGGTCCTCGGGGCAATTTTTACAGGGGCGGGATTGATATCAGCAGGAATAAAAGTTAAATAAGACTGCTGAAGGAATTTTCTGGGTTAAAAACCGAAAGATTTGGCCTTCATAAGGTCGATGAAGACCTTTTCCGAGTGAAAATCAGAAAGATTTGGCCTTCATAAGGCCTATGAAGGCCTTTTCCAAGTAAAATTCAGAAAGATTTGGCCTTCATAAAGCTGTACAAGTCACTGTTCTTCTCAATTGCTTTTCAATCAAATGTTTGATTATTTGTTTGGAAGTTTAGATTCTGTAACGCTTGGGCTAAACAATCGTTCTACTTCTATTTTTAATTTATCTAATAACTTAAAACTGGACTTGTAACCTAAGCTTTCAATCACGTTTCGATAGTACCACTCTTGATCCTGTTTACCTCGGTTAAACCTTTCCCAAACCATGTCACCGATTTGTTCATAGTCATTCATAATAGACCTTATATTATGTAATTTGTCTGCACAGGCAACAGCCTTAATGTCTTCTGAGGCAGTCTTTAAAAACTCAATTGTATGCTCTTTCCTTTCTTCCCAGGATAACGATTTATCAGGTTCTGAGCATCCTTGCACAATACTTGCTATTTTAGGGCCGAATTCCCGTTCAATATCTGCCAATGAAAGTGATGTATCTTCAACCGTATCATGTAATATTCCTGCAGCAATGATATCATCTCCATATCCCGCTTTCATTAAAATCATCCCTACCGCGATTGGGTGAGTAATATAGGGAATATCGGTGTGTTTTCTATACTGATTTACATGTGCTCTGCTTGCAACCTGAAGTGCCTTTTCAATCACATTCATAATGAGCTTTCCTCCCTATTTTGTGTGCCTTTCTTTATCATAGTTTTAACGAACAGAGTTTAGTCTAATGATTTTTCTAAAAGTATTTCGTCACGAATTGGAATCCCATTTTCAGCGAAAAGAGGAATTTCGGGTTTTTTTCTCCTTGCCTCTTCAACTGTATTTGGATATATTTGTACCAGCCGATAACCCCTCTTTTGATAAAATTGCAACGCATGCAGGCTATCATTAGTTGTCACTAACTTTACCCATCTACAATCCTGTTCTCTGGCTGTTCGTTCCGCCTGTTGAATTAGCCTAGTCCCAATCCCTTTATTTTCCTCTATGCTATCTAATGAAATAATTTCACACTCATCTCCAGAAATAACAAACGTAATTAAACCAACAATATCCTTATTTTCATTTAAGGCAGCGAAACCATCTAGCTCATCACATTGAAAGATTCCACTTGAAATAACCATTTGCGGGCTGCCCCAATGATTTGTAAAAAAATGAGTAATCTTACTTTTTTCTAGTTTAGTAGTATGAACAATGTTCACGTTATTTGTTCTCCTTTAAAACCATTATTTATTATTGAATAGTTATTTCGTTTAATTTTAATAACCTAATGGTTCTTCTCCAAACCGCTCCCATAATATTGGAAACATTTCTTCTAAATCATCTTCGTCTTCCCAATCAAATTCGATATCACTGTTTTGTTCTAGCCCCTTTTCAGCCAATGAATCTAGCATTTCATCATACAAATCCCCATCCCATTCCTCTATATCTCCGTCCTTTTTAAGTGTGAAGGCATCAAACCCAATATTCAGGAAATCCTCAAATTCAGGAACCCCTTCTTCACCAAGATTTTTATCGGAAATGTAGTCGGCTAAGAACTCAGGGTTCTTTAATGTTTCCTCAAAAACTTCCTGCCCTTGTGAAATAAGCCATCCTCGAAAGTAATCAAAGGAATCATCAGAACAGCCACCCATAATAACATAGGCAGCTCCCCAAAGGTGTGATTGATAACTTTCATTCATATAATTTTGGAAGATAAACTCATAATCCAATATTTCGTTCTCCGCTTTCTTACTTTGTACTTCTGTCAGCCATTCGACGCGACTTTCCTCATAGGCCTTTGACTGTTCTACCAAGTTCCAAAATTCTATCTTATCCATTGCTATCCCTCCAGAACCTCAAAATAATTTATTAACACTGACATATCATGAGCTGATTTCCGTCAGGGTCTAAAATTTTTAAATGGGGTATTCAAAAAAATCAACTCCATATTAACGCTTATTGCTCCACTGCTATTTCATTCGCTTTTTTAATTACTAATCCTGCATGTGTATGTAAAAAATCTGCTCCCTACCCTTTAAAAAATGCGGTTCCCTCTCTGGAAAATATAAACCCTAATTAACTATTTATGTGTTATCCAAAGTTTCTTGGTGTAAAAGTAAATTATTTCTGAAATGATTTTTTTGATCGGAAGACATCATTTATTAATAAAAAACGGAAAATGGAAGGCACTAGGCCTTCCATTTTGTACTCGTATCAAAGTTGTTTTATATCTGTTCTTTCCAAAGCTGCATTGGATTTTCTTGCCCTTCTTCTAATGGCATTCGGGTTATAGAAAGAGTCCTTTCCGATTTCGTTTTTTTCAGGTCTTCATAAATCATCTTTGATTTACCTAAGCCAGCCTCAGCAGCATCCTCAATGGACGCACAATAATAGACCTTTTCGATTCCAGCAAAATACATTGCAGTTAAGCACATCGGGCAAGGCTCCCCGCTTGCATATATTACACAACCCGATAAATTATTCGTTTGCCATTGTTCCTGAGCACGGCGAATCGCCAGCAATTCCGCATGACCACTTATATCAAATGTTTTGTGCAGCTCATTTACTCCTTCTGAAATAATCGTGTCATTCTTTACAAGCACTGCCCCAAACGGCTGCCCGCCATCGCGAACATTTTCAACAGCAAGTTCTACCGCCCGCTTCATAAATTTGTCCATTCCATTCTTCCTTTCCTAGTGTTTTAAAAAATGAAAATGCTTTAGCTCTTATCATCTTAGCACTCATAATGCCTTTTTCAATTCTCGAGATTTTACGGAAAAAGAGACACTAACTTTTTATTAGATTTCAACCTTTAAATGTCCAATCGTTGTTTCTCCTTCGTGACAAATCTCAATAACATATTTCATCGGTATGTATAGATAGTTATCTGAACTAACTGCTGTCAAATCATCAAATGCATGTGTAACTTTTTCAAATCTGGTTTTAATATCAGGATAATTCCCATAACTCCAGTAAACCTCAACATATTCTTGCTTTAGAAAACCAGTTACCTCGGATAGACCAGAAATTTGGTAATGCTTAGGAATTCTACTCTATGCGGGTAAATGGTGTAAAAGGCATATGATTTTGAAATACTTCATAGAGTTCGTCACTCCCAGCAATTTCCCAAAAATCACGGTCTGCTAGCACAAGATCGTATGGAGTTTTGATGTCAGCCCAGCAAATGCTTCGTATTTTCGTAATCGGCAGCCCTTCTTCACCGTTCCAACTAGTAAAATACTCTACAATTCCACTAGCTTGAAGGGCTTCGTCTATATACGAATAGAGCAACGCTAAACACTTTTCATCGATTGCATTACCTTTCAAATTATCTTTTAAGAATAGGAAATTATAGCTGCAAGCTACTTGAAATTTAAACGGGATTTTTCATTTCATCATCAGGTTGGATATTCTGCTATTTAATTAGATGAAGAAATATATCATCTACAATTTCTATAATTGTCTCCTCTGTTACAAGTTCATATGTGGTTAATAGTTCATGCCTAATCAGATCGATAGGGAGCCATGATATCCTCTCTGATGCTTTTTCTTCTTTGATTTCTCCTCGCTCTATTGCTCGTTTTAGGATTGTCTGCATTGTATTAGTTCTTCGCATATTTAATAACTCAGAAAATGGAATGCCTACATTCCACTTGCACTTTTTCCCAAAGATAGAAGTATAAACCTAGTTCCTTTTGGAGCTTCGGTCATTATCAATGGCGAGATACACTATCTAGAAATCATAGTCAACGTCTTGACTTTTCTGCCCTATGGCATTTTTGTGTGCATGTTCGGAGATCGAAAATCATTCCTTAAAATGCTTGCACCAATCTTCTTTACCAGCTTATTATATGAGGCAATACAATACATTTGGGCACTGGGAGCAAGTGATATAACGGACCTTATTACAAATACTTTAGGAGGAGTCATCGGGATTGATATTTCTTTGTCCTACACAAAATCTTTAAAGATAGCGTTTTTAAAACAATAAATGTAATTGCAGTCCTTTTTCTGTTGCTTATCGGAATCGTTATTTATGCAAATATGAAGTTTAAAATTTTTATATACCATTAATTTTATTATAGTACAAGATATCTTGTATATATTCAAAAAGGAATATTATCTTGTTCCAGAACATTTGTGGAGCCTAAATCTAAATTAACTATCTTCCGTAATCGGGCGCGATTGTTGAAGATAGTTAGTCTAATTCCTCAGTGAATATGCGGAGGTATTAGACTTTTTTATCTCTCAAAATCCTTAAAGTTGTAAATGCGGTTTCTAGATATTGTTCCATTGGTAAATGTGTTGGCAGCAAGTGACAAATTCTGTGACAATTACTGGTAAGAAACATGGTAGAAGTGGTTCATTCTTATGGCCGTAATCAGAGCACCAGGTATTACATGCAAATGCCAAAAGCAATCTACTTTTCTTTTTGGCCAATATGATTGTGACGATTGTGTATAAAATAAAGAATCGTCAGTAAAGGGGAGAGGTTTACCTCTCCCCTTTTCTTTTCTTGTAACAAAAAAGCATACATTCAAATAGATGAATTAAAAAAAGTCAAAAAATGATGATTTCAACGATGGGACTATTTTTTCGAATAGCTCGATCTCCATCTCGGATCCTTTCAAGTACCCCATTTCAAAAAGCTCCATCGGTTTTTTATATCCAAAAAGAATGGATGAAAGGGAATTGATATTTAAGCGAATCCCTTTTTTAGGAGGATGAACACACTGACCCCCTGCTTTTTCTTTAAATACCTTTATTTCGCCATTTCCAATTAAATAGCTTCCATTATTCCAAGGGGCATGTGAATCTTCTAAATGAAGGAATAGCAGCTCATTTCCTGGTATAAAAGGAAATCTTTTTAAACATTCCTCAGCATCAACGACCCTTGCCATAAAATAAGGGTGTAACTCTGTTTTCACCTTGGGTTGCGGCAGAAAATAAGGAAAAGTATCCTGACTGGAAAGAGTAATCGTCACGGTTTCAACCATGGAGTCATGCTGGCAAATAAAATTCCATAGCCCGACTCTTGCCTCCTGGTCCATGGCAACCATCTCCTGCACATCCATTTTTCTTTCCTTCACACGGTAAAGAATATAACCCTTAGCCTCGTTCTCGGAATGGTAATAGACAGCAAGCTGGGAATCTTCATCATATAAGTGATGTTGCCACCAATTGGTCTCGCGTTTTAGCATTCCGGTATGTTGAATGCAAAATTGTTGGTAAATCTTTTCAATCTCCTCATTATGGGTCTCTTTTGAATATCTTTTTATGAAACCTTGCTGGCTTTCGAGAAACTTCAGGTCCCGATTTTCAATCGTTATTTTTTTCTGCTCACTTAATATTTCCCATCCATATCTCCGATAAAAAGAGATATCAAATGGGTGTAAAAGCGATACGATTTGAGCATTTTCACGCATGTGCTTTAAAGAATCCAGAATGAGTGTTTTTACATAACCGTTTCGTCGATATTCCGGGTATGTAGCGACACCTGCGATTCCACCCATTTTCCATTCATCATCTTTCATATGAATTTTTAATGGAATAATATGAAGTTTGGCAGCCAGAATGTCTTCATCCCATATTCCTAAAATTTTATGGTTTTTCACCATTTCTTTTTTAGCAGGTAAGTCAGAATCCGCAATCTTATATTGAAATGCATACATTGACAGTTTTATTGATTCTAAATATTCATCTTCTCTCACTTCAGTAACCAACATTTAGTCCCATCTCCTTTGCCTAACTACATTTATTTTTAGCATCGGAATAACTTCATTTAGAGAATATTTTTATTTGCCCGCGGCACCAAGTGGGTATCCAATGATATCCCAACAATAAAACAACTAACCTAGGAATAATAGGGCTGACTTAAAGAGTTTTAATAACTACAATCAAATCTACCTTCACTTATTTTATATTTTTTAATGCTGTTAAATTATATATATGTATTACAATAATGAAAGGATTTCCTTAAACACTACCGAAGGCTGTTGGATCAGTAATTCAGAACTGACCACACTTTCTTCTTCACCTTTTTTTATAGAAAATGTTTGATTCACCCTATTCAATCTCATTTCTATGTCTTTGAACGCGAATGTTTCTACTGCAGATGCTCCATCCAGATTGTAATCATTGAGTTTTATATTTATTCTATCAGAGACTCTTCGTAACATTTTCCAAACAGTTGTTTCTTGTTTGTTTCTCATAAATAACTCAGGTAGCTCCCTTGCTTCTTGCAACTGAGTAAGTGTAGTCATCATGTAAGTAGCAATTCCGTATTTTACTGGTTTAATGAGCTCATTGGTTCGCTTCCATCCATGAATACGAAATAAGACGTAATCACCTTTTGTAGTAATCCTCTCTATCCTTCCATAGTCAGCAACACCATTTTGACTATGAACATATACTGTAGTGTACAAAGCAATGTATTTAGCTTCTTGCCAGCCCTTTTTTAAATTCTTTACCGGGACTTGAAAATATCCATTATGAATAAAATCTTTATACTCTTCTTTAGTCGAAACAGTTCCCACCAATACCTTTTCAACTAAACTAGATTCCCATTCTTCCTTTGTACCACGTGGTAATATCCCTTCACGTTGAATTTCCTCGGGACTTTTTTCGATTAATCTTTCTACTAATTGCTCTACTAACTCAGTTGCTTGAGGTAAAAATGGTAGGCCGCCAATATTAACCAAATCTATACTCTTATAAAGTGGATGTTCCCGATATCTGTCCTCATCACTCCATGGAAATAGCACATACGCGCCAAATGATATCCGTTCATATGGTCCCTTATTCCGTACAACCAATGAGTCACGATATCGATGCATAGTATTAATATCCTCTTCTAACGGGCCTGGGGTTTGGTTATTACTACTTCCCTTATCATCATGTGCAAGATCAACCCGATACTTCGCATCAAATATGTAGTTATACTTATGTTCTTTTCCATTTTTTGAAATAGTTAGCATCGTATCAGGCATTTGAGGTATGGTAGGAAGTTTTCTCACATATTTTTGGTAGTTTAACGTTATGCTTTCCTTTGTAATGGGATGTTCAAACCTTCTCTCCGCCTTTTGATTTGTATCCAAGTTAATAAATAATCCATCTCGTCTTACCTGAACGATATCTTGGCTTAGCATCGTATATTTACGACTCAAAATTTGCCCTAACTTTAAAAAAGTCCAATACTCATACAAAGTCGCAACATCCTTAACGGACATTTGATATAGCCTTCCTTGGAGCATTAACCCTTTTGAGACAGTTAAATAAATTTGAAATGCATCACGATAACCCGGTGCCATTTGGAGAACTAGACTCATGACGGATCGATCAAGCTGGCTAATTTTCTTCCAGAATTGACCTATTAATCTTTTCTCAAGCGTTTCTTTCATCTGAAATAGACGGGTAATTAATTCTTCGTCACGTTCAACCTTCCATCTTTTATTAGGATTTTGGAGTGTATTTAATAAATCCTCCATTTTGTCCTTTAGCCTCTGCATCATCCATTTAACATATCGATTTTCTAACGTATCATAAACAAGCTCTTTCTTTTTCTTTACACCCTCACATGGCATTAACATTCTTCCATTTATAGCAATTCCCCGTTCTACATCAACAAACTGATTTCTCCTTTGAAGATTTTTACGGATATAAGAATCAGTCTTGCTGAGTTGGTCCCCTCGCACTCTTATATACATCGTTTCCAACTTGTGATGGGGCTGCCTTTCGATTCGATTAATGGCTTGAGTAAACTGTTGAAAATGTTTAGTGATCAATCGATAAAATTCCGCACGGCTTGGATTCCCATCCAACTTTATATTTGCACCCAGATATGTTTTTCGAATGAAATGGAAGGCTAAATTATAGATTTCATCGTTCACTTCTTCTATAAGTTTTTCATAATCTTTTCGATAATCTAACTTTGATGGGAAAATCTCAAGTGTCACTTCTAAAAGTGTATTACCCTCATATCTAATTTCAAAAGTGGAATAACCAACTTCATTTTGATACTGAAGATTCCCCATTAAGACTGGTATGCCAGCTAAATCAACACTGGATATTGCTTTCCGAAACAGAGGATATTCATGATAAAATTCCAACTCTTGCTTTTGCTTAGGTACAATGATTACTTGATAGTTTCCATTTTCAAAAAAGATTGGCCGGACCTGCTGTTCAAAGGTTAATTGGTCAAGCTCGATATTATACACTTTTACAGATTCAAGCGACTCCCCTTTAGCCTGAAAAAACATAGTGTCATGAATACCTGATTTACGGTATTGCTGGAGTCCTTCATAACGGTAGTGATACGGCTTCCCTTTTATGACTAAGGAGAAATCCTTCGCTTCGATTTTAATTAATTCCACATCTTCACGAGATCCAGAATGAAGTGAAGCCATCGTCCTTTAACCTCCTAAGCATCTCCAGTACCTTAGCTGCACTTTTTGGGTATTTTGCCTGCTCAATTTCCTGATGATAACTATCTTGATTTTCGTCATAAACTCTACCTGTAAATAAAAGATAAAGTTCCATTAATAATTGTTCTACACGCTTATCACTACCGGAAACACGTGGCAATATTTTTTGAAGAATACAATGATCAAATGCGGTTTGAGGGCTCATTAAACCACTATTCTCGTTGTAATCTAAATAAAAACAGATTTCATCCCTTACTCGATAACCAACATGGGCATTAATTAATTGTAAAGACTTATTAATATTCTCTAATTCAGCAGTAACACTTTCTACAAGCGCTTTATTGGAAGCATACAAATCCTTTAAATGAAGATAGTTTGCTCGAAATTTACTATCTGAAACAACAACTGGCTGAATTTCTTCCTTTCCTTCAAGGAATGCTAAATTCGATAACTCCACACGATTAAACTCAATTGTATTTGCACGATCAAGTACTTTCTTACTAAATGGATGAGTGGTCTCATCCATATTGACAGTTCCAATAATATAGAGATTCGTCGGGAGTTTAATGTCCCGACCGGCAACTTCTTTAGTCAGGAGATTCGAAGTCACAATCTTACCATTCTGCCATTTACAACTTTCCATAACACTCAAAATATCACTGAAATAATGCTCTACTCTGGCAAGATTCATCTCATCCAGTAATACGAAAAATGGAAGATCCGGATTTTCCTCCGCTCTTTCAATAACCTTCGTAAGTGGGCCCGTCTTAAAATCACCTTTAATATCAACGTAACCAAGTAAATCAGAACTATCATTCCAATCAGGTCGAACCGGAATCAGCGTAAACTGCCCATTGTCCTCTGTTGCTCCAACACTCTCCGCAAACCACTGGACAATCTTTGTTTTCCCTGTTCCAGATATCCCGGATAAAATTACAAAAGGCTTGGTTTTAATTGATAAAAACAAATTTGTCACTTCTTCAATTGAATAAAGAAAACCATTAGATTCTATGTAGGAATGAATGTGTTTTATTAAAGCTTTATTAGTAGAAAAATTAATTGGTGGTTCATTAATCTTATTTGCAGAACCATCAACTACCAATTCATCTCTTAAATTTTCGTCGGGTTCAACAATTTCCTTTATTGAACCTGTTACCCTATTATAAAGCCATTCCAATTCATTTATTGTACTACCCATTTCGCCTGTAATATTTTCATGCTGTAGAATAGTCGACTTTAAGTAAACCTTCCCTATCCTGACCCAGTTTTTATGATTAGAATCTAAGTAATTAACTAAATCTTCTTCTAATTTTTCATCTTTTAATAAATCTTCTAATGTCCAATAATTTTTAAAATCTTCATCTGCATCTTTATTTTTCCATATTCTATATTCAGATGTATTAATATCTTTTTCTTTAATCCATTCTTCAATGGAGAAAATCCAACCATTATGTTTGTTTCGTTCATGAACAAGTTTTTCATTTTTATAACCATGCCATTCAAGATAAACTCTTAAGTTGTCATTACTAATCATTGCAGCAATGCATGACGGTTTATCTAATAAATGTTCATTCTTGATTCTTGACCAAAATCTTCTACGTAAATTTCCACTATTCTGCCAGTGCTCTGTATTCTCAACCGTTAAACTCTGACTACCGGAATCTAATACTGATGTTTCAACAATCCTTTTCCATTCATTCCATGCAGAAACATAATCCTCTTTTACCTTTTCAGCTCCTTCAGCATCTACCCTATAAACGAAATGATTTCTATCAAAAACCTCAAAAGAATGATTTCCTACTTTCACAATTTCACCTTCCCATCATTAAATAGCGATAAAAATATTGTACATTTATTCCCAATGTTTGTAATTACCTCAGATTATACTGAAATATTATATTTATTAAAAGGCACACTTACTCCACCTTTTAAAATTGAAAAATATTCCTGATGGTCCTCCATTCATTTTCATATTTTTATTTTGGCATAAGAAAAGCACCTCCTTTGATTGATACTTTGAAACTACCAGGAGATGCTACACGTTTATATGCGTTGTTTGTATAGGGTCTTACGTTCATTAAATGTAACAAATAAATTAGGAATCAAAAAATGTTAATTAAACCTGGTATTCAAATGAATTCGATTTAATCAATGCTTATTTATTATTAATAAATCATTTTTAAAATTTTTCCCTAATTAAATTCATCATTAAGTGATTTTTAATTTCGTTACTCTGAATCCGACTAAATTCGGGTGGGAGAGCATTACCAATCATTAATGCAAGAGCGGTTTTTGGAATTTCAATAGGAAATTGATAATCACCTGGAAATGTTTGAAGCAAAGCTGCCTCCCTTGCGGTAATACATCTGTCTTCCTCCGGGTGTAAAAAACGGCCTTTTGAAGGATTTAAACAACCGCCCGTAATCGTCGAAGATACATCATCCCATCTTAATCGACCATATACATCGTTAAATCCTACCTTTTCCTTTTTGTGACAATCTAAAATATATTCTGCTGGTAGATCCTTTCTGCTTCCCCCATCTTTTGGAATTTTACTTATCATTTCCTTAATTCGGGGAACATGTTTGGGATAAATTTTATGTACCGGGTCATTCGTTGTTTCTGGGCTTTCCAATGAACCAATTATATCCCTAACAGTTCGTTTTAAATTGTTCGCTTTGGCAATTTTAATATCCCCGATTCTGGAACCTAGCATTACAAAGCGTTTTCTTCTTTGAGGAACCCCATAATCTGCAACATTAACAATATCAAAATCGATATTGTATCCAATGCCTTCTAGTTCTATTTTGACTTCTTTAAATAAATGATAGTTAATAATCGCAGGCACGTTCTCCATCATAATCGTCAACGGTTTAAGTTCTTTTACAAACCTTAAATATTCAAGAATTAAGTCATTTCTTGCATCTTCTACCGCACTACTTCTGTTTAATCTCCTGATAGAGGAGAACCCTTGACAGGGTGGACATCCGGCAAGTAAATGCAACGTTTGCCCACCTAATAATGCTCTAACTTTTTCAACATCAAGAGATCGAATATCTGTAACAAATATTTTTGTTTTACTATGATTTAATCTATATGTTTCCAACGCTTTTTTATTAATTTCTACTGCTGCAATGACATTAAAATTTGCTTGTATTAAGCCCTCGGATAGACCCCCACAGCCGGCAAACAAATCAATTGCTGTAAATTTCATTTTTTTCATCTCACTTGATATAAATTACGAATTTAACCATTTACTATAAAAGCCCATTCCCTTTTCCTCAAAAGTACCTACAATTAGCCCTCTGTCCAAAAATACATTGAACTCTTCACAACTAGTCTCTGGAAGCAATGTACATGAATGGCATGCTGCTAAGTTTAAGGCATCCCTTCCTTGACCTTCGCTGGATATGCATACCGGATCATTCGAACATAATTCGCTAAACTCTATTGCCTTTCGGAAAGTTCTTGGAAGGCAATCCCAATATCCCTGTCTTACAAGGCCTCCAAGAGTTCCCTCTGAATCACCACTAGCAGTGTAGATGAGAATCGCTGACATCTCTGTCCCGTCTTCAACCTCGCTACAATAAATCCGCTCGCGTAACGATGCGGCTGTATACCCACATTCAAAACTCAATTGTCTAATAAGCAAATGAGCTATTGTATGTAGCAATACAAATTTTGGAGAAATATTTCTTTCTGTAATACTTCCCTGATAGGTATTTTTATAGTTATGCTCCAGGACTTTTGTTCTTCCATATATATTTATATTTTTCTTTAACCAATTATCGATAGCCTCTTTCTCGAATTCGATAAAAATTCCTTCACCACGTACCTCATATGCCGGATACCATCTTGTTCCGGTTTCCTTAACAGAAATAAACCCAGAAATTTTTTCACCAATTTCATATGCATCTGGAGGATTAATTCTGGTGAATCCTGTTAACGCCCGAACTTCTCTAACTTTATGAATAAGAGAAACACTTTTCAGATATGGAATATCATACATTTCAATATCGGTTTCTTCCCTTACGAAATCATTTCCATTAAGATTTCCAACAGGAATTTTTCCTGATAAAGCTTCAAATTCTTCAATTTTATATTTAACTCCATTTGCATTAACATTTTCAGATTCTCCATCTGAAGGATTGGAGAAACGTCTGGACAATATATTTTTAATCATGTTAGGGTTTGAGGAAATCTCCCTTCCAATGTCTTCGGACCATTTATCAATTTTTGCTGTTATTTTTGATTCCCTTTCATCCTCGTCACATTCACTCAGAAAATTTAATATCCGTTCAAAAGCTTTTGAATCCGTAATTTCATTATTAATTTTTTCTGAGTAAGGGGGAATTACCAAAGAACTTATTACCTTTGGAAAATATAGTGAAGAAGCGCCTCTTTGAAAAGCACGTGGAAAAGCCACACATTCTTCAGTTTTATTTTTCCATGGCATATTCCCAGAACATTCATATCCATGGCCGTGCTTCTTTTCCATCAGTTCCATGGCATCTTTATCAAACGCTCCGGCTAAATTGGCCCACGCTTTACAAGTCTTGCATTTGATAACTAAGCCTTCCAGTCCTGCAGATGCTGTTGTTCCAGTTTCAAATGTTAAAACGGGATTGGAACATATCTGATTTTTTCCGCTTTTATGATGAACCCATTGGATCCAAGGAAAATCATCGATATGTCCGTTTTCACAAGCAACAACAATACGGGTTGGGACAAGATCTTTCTTACATTCCAAACAACGTGGCTTTTTCATATACGGATCCCAGTCTTTTTGCTTTTGAGTAGCTTTTTTCCTATATTCCGTTACCCAACTTTTAATAGGTTGAAATCTCCTGCATTTAGGGCAAAAATACCACTGAGGAAACCTTGCGTAAGCAATCCCCCAATCATATTTACTGTTTCCAGGCATTCCAAAATAATCGACATTTAAAGCTTTTTCCAGTCTCTCATCGTGAATTTTTGTAACTTTCGATTCCCAGTATTCAGGAGCAGCAGTCATAAGCGTTTGATCCGGAAAATCAACCATTGCACCAACACCATACTGTAATATGGCTTGAGCACTTCTGACACTGTGTGTAATCGGTTTTAATTTTTGAATATCCTTTTGTCTTCCTAAATTGGCCATTTTTTTATCACTCCCAGATTATTAGACCAGCGGTAACATTTTTATCCACATTTCTCATGGAAGTTAATGTTTCTTTCGCTATATCCGTACTATCATTTCCGAATACTTTTAATAATCTTTTAGTCTCCGGAGGTGGATCGGATACTATAAACCTATCACCGAAGAAAAAGTTATTATCATCAACCCTTACTCTTCGCTCATCCCATTCCTCCCAAAAATCACGCATTTCTTGTAAAATTTCATCATTATCATTCTGGAGTTCTATTTCCGACCTACTTCTTATTTCTGTAACACGATTAATAATATATTGTTCTATTTCCTTTACTCCGAGATCATCTTTTTGGAACATAGAAGCATCACTATCCCTTGATAGGCCATATTGATGACGCATCAACGTAACCATTACCGCATGTAAAGCCCGATCCCTTGCAGGTTTCGAAAATGGTGTTGCACCAGTTGGCTCAACATACTTATAAAAAGATTCATGATATCCCCTAAATTGTTCATAGTGGGACCTATCTCGACTTTTGGCTCCATCATATAATACAAAAGCTATTCCAGGATAAGTTCTTCCAATTCGGCTCGATGCCTGAATATATTCACTCGTTAGCTTCGGTTGACCAACTAGCAGCATTACATTAAGTCTGGCCACATCCACTCCGACCGATATCATATTGGTCGCAAGTAGTACGTTAATTGGATACTTTTTATCCCGTTGATTTCCCTCGCTATATATTAATTGCTCCAACTTTTCCAAAGTTTCGTTTAGTTCAGAAGTGGAAACTCTGCTTGTCAACTCATTTGCTGAACCAATTTGCCTGGTTAAATTTCTCTTTCCGAATCTTTGAGCCATTCTTCTTATGAAGTCTTTGACATCATCATCAACCAAAGTCATACATTTACTTAAATCACGCAAACTATTAAAATATACTGCCAATGTCCAGAATTTATCTTTTATCTCATAAGGAATATCCATCATGTGGACACGCTGCAGTATGGCTGCAATTGATCGCACTTCCATCATTGCTTTTGTTTTTCCAGATGGCATAATTCCAACATAAAGTCTCCCCGGTTTTTTATGAATATCCGATTCACGTGCGAAAAAAGAATCGCTAGAATCAATTCCTGGTGCAGGAAATTGTCTTACATCCCTATTAAATAAATTTGAACATTGGTCTTTTGCACGTCGGATAGTTGCTGTTGAAGCGATAATTTTAGGTTTTATGCCTTTTGAACTACATAATGCATCAATGGCTGTTTCATACAGTCCAACCATTGTTCCCAGAGGGCCGGAAATTAAGTGCAATTCATCCTGAATAATTAATTCAGGTGCTCTAAAATCATCCGAGACGGCGAAAAAACTTCCCGCTGAATTTTTCCAAGGTAACATTGCAAATTTATCCACGGTACCAAATAGTAGAGTAGGTGGCTTGTCATAAAGTTCCTCATCAACTACTTGTATAGGCAAAGAGGTTTCAAATTCACAACTTTCTTGTGTACAATAAATTTCAAAATGTTTTTTATTTTTCATTTTATAACCCCAATCACCAATTAAACCTTTACCTGAAGGGTTATAATCTTTTACAAGTTTTGTGCCGCACCATGGACATTTAAGTATTTGAAATTTATTATTTTTATCTTTTATATCCCTTAAATCGCTAGTTGAAGCACCAAATAATTTATTTACATATTTTCCCGCATCTTCATTTTTATTTGGGGTATGAGTCCCGCCAATCCATAGTCCAATCGTTATTTTATCTGAACCCAATTGATACGATGGGTATTTTGGTTTCCTTTTGTTACTGTCTTTTCTAATCGATTCACATGCACAAATCAGGGTCCCTGCCCTCAAAAATTGTTGCGCTGCCAACAATCTAAGTGTATACCGCATTAGTACTGTTGTCCCTTTTGAAACTTCCTTATGAGCTAGCCTACGGTAGAAAATGGTGAAAGCAGTTAATCCCAGGTATGCCTCCGTTTTACCACCACCTGTTGGAAACCAGATTAAATCGACGAGATTCCGTTCATTACAATTCTCTTCGGCAATTGATCTTAAACTCATTAATAAAAATGCAAGCTGGAAAGGTCTCCATTTGTGATCATTATCATCCATTTGATTATAATTTAGCTCGGACATTCGATCCTGCAGTTCTTGGTCGTAAGGATAATGATCTTCCTTTTGAAAATTTGCGTGAATCCGTTGCATAAACATTGCCCGGTTTGCTAATTGAAAAGCATCATATACTTTTTTCTCAGATTTTAATAGTTCAAGACCATAATACATCCTGTCACATGATTCCCTACAGTCTTTGATATGTCTTGAAACTGCATTTTGAAATCTTTCATTAATGTCTTTCCCTTTTTTTTCTATATCGAATATCCATGAATAATAAGCATCAACTAATTCCTTCATACTATCGATTTTCTTTAATCTATCAGAATAATCTAAGTCGGAAAGATATTTCATTGAAAGAATCTTTTTATCAATGTGTTTTAAATTAAAATCCATTTGTGGAACTTCGAAAGATGGCATAAAATCGGTCCAAACTTTACCCTTACCTAAATCATTAATATCCCAATTTACAGATACCCCATGGCCAGTAGCGTATACTTTTTTATCACGATAAAGGAGTTCCAAACTATTTTCTTCCGAATCATCATTTCTTAATTGCTGTCTATTTGAATAAGCTTCAAAATAAATTTTCGGATTTTTGTCAGAATCGACTAGGATTTTAGGTTGCAAGAAGGAATTTATACCATTGTATCCACCAGAATTGGTGTTAACGAGCATTGCCGTAATTGCTTGTAGACCATCCACAGTATCTTTTCGTAAAACAACCAACTTTATATCTCTATCATTTAAACTCTTTTCTTCGTAGAAGGACTTTCCTTCTTCAAAATTTATTTTCACCTGTAAAAAATGTGGTTCACGCTTGAAACCTTTTTGAAATTGATTACTTAATCTATAAAGGCAATCTATTAAATATTCATCGTTAATAGTATCCTTTTCCCGGATATGATTTATATCTTTTCTTGTAATTCGGCTTTTTAAGATTAAACATCTATCATCCTTCAAATATTCAACTAGATGAGAAACTTCATTTGGCAAGATATAATTATCCGGATTTTCGGGCGTAAAGGGCAAAATACAATCCCGGAGTACAGCTTTCCTGTATGTTGCAAATGATATATCGAATATGATTTCATTTACTTTGTTTTTCAAAAAAAACGTATATCCCATTGAGGATGGCATGTTTTGCATTGACAATCCAATATCTTCATCCAGAGTTCCAATATCCGTTTCTTCAGCAATATTTCCTGAATACTTCTTTTTCTCCCCTTTATCTTCAATATGGTCCTCTTGTACCTCATCATCAATATCTTCTGGATCTTGTCCATTTGTTAATACTTGTATATCATTGTTGTCTGCATTAATTAAATTTTTTTGTGGAAAAAGAATACCAATACTGTATCGAATCTCAGGTAAATCGGTAATCATTTCATTTTCTTCATCTGGAATGGAAATTTCAGAGCCAGGACCTAAGAATTCCTTTCTTAACTTTGATACTAATCCATTTCTAGTTTCAATTAATAAATCATCCATAAATTTACCTCCGGGATATTATATATTCTGAGGCCGGTTCGTGTTGTAGGAAGGAATAATTAAATTATTAACATCCATTATTCTATCAATTTGTATTAACCGTGACATATTGGAAATATCGATAGGTAACTCGGAAAATATTTCATCATTGGAAATATCATAATTTTTATTATATGTTCGAATGATGTTTTTCCCAATGTATTTTAAGATTCTTATTCTCATTGAACGGACTTCCCTACACGCTTCATGGAATGAATTAGGATCTTCTATCATTCTTTTATCATTCGTCATCTTTGCAATCATTTGGAATGATTCGCTTTCCCTAGGGCCCACAATATGGCTTTTTTCATCCAACCATGACCGTAATGTTACTTCATGTTTTCTTTTTCCAAATTTCTTCGACCATTCGGACAATTCATGGAAAGTAAAGTTATTAGAATTCATATATTCCTTTAATACCTGTTTCCAATAAAATGACTTTTTATAGCTTTCCCGAAAACTCTCATCACAATTTTCGCTTTCCAAAATGAGATCCAATACTCTTTCAACTATGTCCCTGGTATCAGTGTCGAAATTTGTAAAAATTAACAAGTCACCCGGTTTCAATGAGGACACATCTGTTTCAATTACTGCTTGACTCTCTACTTCAAAAACATAAGGTGAATAATATTGGGTAAAAAATACCTTTTCTCCGGTTTCAAGAAAAGCAACTCTCTTAATCTCCGAAGTTTGTAATCCTCCCGTTATTCCAGTTTTCAACTCTGAAATGACATAATGAAGTGAGAAATGATTAATGTATTTCTCAATTTCCCTCTCAAGGTTCCTTTCTTCTAACTCTTCATTATTTGTAAATAATTCATCTAAATCACTATGGATGCCTGTTAAAAATTCATCTTTATTTTCTTCTTGACTGTAGTTTCTAAGTAAATGAAGTTTCTTTTTTGTTTGTGACTCTGCTAGTTTTATACGTTTTATTTCATTTGGGTACAGTAAAAATGTCACTTCGTTTGCATTTGACAACAGTAATGGATTAAGTTTGCTCCAGTCAAGAATTCCGATTACAATAACAATTTGATAAAGTATATTTGTCTTAAATTTATTTGGGGTACAAAAATCGATTTTTTCAACACTTTCTTTTAAGAAGGCTGGGATGGCCTCATTAAATATCTTTTGATAATATGTTTTATCACACATAACTGCCATCTTTATCCTTTTATACTTATACTGGTTTAAAAGACTAGAAAGATAATTATATTTTGGATTCAAGGTATCCATTTCTGTTTTAATATGTTTGAGTGTGATGACTATTTCTTTCATTCTTTCTTCAAATATAGAATCATTGAATTCAGTAACAATATTTTGCATATTTTCAAGTTCTTTTGCTGGCGACAATGCGTTAATCTGTCCCTCAGAAATTAGTTTCTCCATCACCGATAATGGAAAGAATGACCTTTCCAACAGATTTAATAACCAATAACCCTTTATTATAAATGAATTTATTTTTTCATTTGACTCTCTCTGTTTTATTAAGGTATGTAATAGCTTTTTTAATTCATAGAATTTCCGATGATCTAAAACGCTTTCTTTTTCTACAATATTAAATTTATAATTCTTGGTGTTATGTAACATTTTTTGAAGGATTACACTTTCTTCACAAAAAACATTTTTATCAAGATTGTGTCCAAGAGAAATTTCACCTATATGTTCTTTCGTCCATATATATGATTGAAGATTTTCAAAACTTTGGAATACAGTTGATTCGATTCCAGATTGCATTTCTCCCAAAAACATAATAGTTTTCAATGAACTCCTATTGTAAATACTGGAAACTTCTGAAATATCCTCAGAAAAATATTTTGTCCCATCTATTACTAGGGTCTCAATTCCCTTATTTTCAATGATAAGCTCGCGTGCTACAGAAAGCTTATTTGTAAATTTTATTATTGGTTCCACTTTAGCGGAATTCCCGGAATAATAGTATATGTCACTTGGTGTATAATAGGCAGACGGAAATAGCTGTCCGATTCTAAAACACTTTTTATTGACCTCAATACTTAAACATTCTATAAATCTATCAGCTTCCTGCTTTTCACAAACAACAATGATTGATTTATTTGTAATACTTTTAATATCCTTTATTTTTAAATCAAACAAGGTCGAAATGAACTTTAATGTTGTGTTTTTATTTCTAACTCCTCTACCATCAAGCGTTTTAGCACTTCCATAATATGGTGTAATTTTATTAGCAAATAAAACAGGTACTCTGTTAGTCGTTAATGTTCCTCTATCGTAATTCTCAATGATGATTCTATCCAGATCGTCTCGACCTTTATACTCTCCTCGTTTATTATCGTAAAGAACAAGTTCACCAATAGCCAATTCATCCAAAAATGACATTATATCTGAATCATCTGATAAAAAAGATTTGAAAGATGCTAAAATTATAGATAAATAAAGCAATAAACATGTTCCTGGATGAAGAATGATTCCCCGTTCTTTATTTGAATCCGTAAGCAGTTTTAACATTTTATCAGAATTTTTAGAGATAAATTCATTTTTATCTATCAATTTATTATTGATAAGCAAACTTGCCTTATTAAAAGCGGCACGTAAGTTTTCGGTCAACTCCCTCTCCATTAAAATACACCTCCCATTAATATGATTTTCACTAACAGTAATTTAGTATTATTCTAATATGGGTATTAATTCCTATAATCTTCCTTTATTCTACCATTTCCGACAAAAACAATTAACCCCTAATTAGCATCGCTTTTTATTCTTCTATAAGTATTATTTGTACAAAAAAGAAGACTCACACTATGTCTTACAGATTAATTCAAACACTTTTCCACACGGAAAAAATATGAATTTACGTTCTGTAAACATTTACTCATTTGACTAAGGTATTGATTTTGGGGTAAAATCCAAAAAATTTTGATTCCACAAGAATTGAAGGAGCAAATTTTTATTTTTCTCTAAGGAGCACCCTCGGAAACAATGGATCCTTTTATCACATAATAGGAAAAAACCCTTATTTAATAAGGGAAAAAACCATTTTTTCTAAATATCCCCACATAAAATGTGCAGCAAAATCCTATCCATAAAACGCGAACTTTATACAAACGGCAAAGCATGCTCATGCTGCGATCGCGGATGTAATAACCCCCTATTATAAAAAGTAGAGCTAAGATCCGCATAATGAGTACTGATAGGAAGTCTTGTTTTTTGCATAGAATGGATATGCATAAAGGAAAGCTTGTAGATATCAGACATAATTTGCTCAAAACTTAAAGTCTCCGTACGTTGTATTATTTTGATGGGCTGTGCCATTCCTACAAATTCTCTAGGATTAGTTGAACACAGATATCCTTTTCTTTCCTTCTTGGATAGGTAACATAGACCTTGTTGCGTAATCCACTTATTCCCTTCATATACAGCCATTCTTCTATTATTGTTTTTTAACACTTCAACAAAATCGATTTGGATGTTCATCGAGTCAAGAAGGGATTGAGCCTGTTCTATATCCTCTCTTCCAAATCCGTCTCGGTGAATTGTAAGATGTTTTGGCTGCTTTCCGTAAACTTCCTGATATGCATGTATACTATCCAGCAGAATATCTTTAAGAGAGTCCCAACTGATGATTTCCCCTCGCTCCGAGGTAACTTGGGACTTTTGCTTAATTAACCTTCCATCTTTCCCAATGACTTGAATAACCCCAGATGTGTGTTTTCCATTTTCATGAGAGACATCTAAACCAATAAAACAATCCGAATAAAGAGATTCACCTAGTATCCATGGCTGAATCCCAGATTTCACATATATCCCCAACAGGATATTCATAATTTGATAGTGTGATTTTGATAAATCTAGAAGTTTTGGTGAGAAATTGACAAACTGGGTAACGAGGTCTTGGCGACCACCGAATTCCTTTTTAATTGGTAGATATGCATTTGCCGTTGATTGCTCTGTCCCTAGTACAATAATTGTTCCTTCAAAGTGTTTCCCCAGTGATTTTAGTTCATAATTTAATTCCTGTGAGGAAAATAGTTTTGGATGTAACTGCCCTCTAAGTTCTATTGGCTTTGTTGAAATATCCAGTTTTACACCTAGTTGATCCGACTGTCTTGACAGGATGTCAATAAAATCCTTTATTTGAATTCGAAAATTTGGATTTCCTTGAAGACTTGGGTCAACAAAAAAACTAACTTTTGCTACATTCCCTCTGTAAACTCCTCCCTTTGAAAGGCCTGAGTTAATATTATTTGTAATTACATTTTCACCAAAAAGAAGGCTAGGCTTTGGAAGATATTTAACTTGATAGCCTAAGTTCTCCGCAAAAACATTTTTCTTTGGAAAGGTAAGTCTATCTATGAAGGATACTAGTTGACCTACTGCTTTCAATAAATTCCCCATTTTTTCATGCGCAGATAGCTTAATTGCCTTATTTACAACATTCTTTAAATGATTGGGTATTTGGTCGAATGAGCAACGCAATTTTAATAAGTGTGGCAAATAAGGGAATACCTTCCCATCTTTACTTTCCACATGAACCACGGGCGAGTTCTCATCAATGCCATTCAGTTTGAAAAATTGTCCCTTTCTCTGATAATAGGAGATAACGGACTCACCAAGATAAGGACTAATGTCCCCGGCTTTATAGGCAGCTACTTCTTTAAAAATGTACTCATATGCTTTCTTGTTGGTGCTGTCCACGAGTTTAGTTCCTGGTTGTACCGATGCAAGATCACTAATGATAAATCTGTTAAATTCAAATAGATGCTTATACTCAAATCCTATGACAATGCTCCCTGTATCCTCCACGGTAACATCAAGATGGATAGCAGGAAATATTTTCATTTCCCTCGTCTGGAGGGGTTTTTCCTTTTTATAACGAAAAATACCTTTGTCTAATATGAAATCTTTATCTGACCGCTGTTCAATCTCCCTTTTAATAAGCCGCTCCATAAGTGTTCGGTCTATGGATCTACTCGGATCAATGATCTTATGTGTATATGACAAATATGCTTGTTCTCCCCAACTTTCCAGTTCCTCAAAAGAGGCAATATATTGATCGAAGAAAACCAAAGTCTTAAAATCATTGTTTTTACGTAGATTATAAGCAATCATGCCACCTTCAGCATGCCTGTTATGAATCTCTTTAATCGGAACTTTATAGATATGAAGAGGAATTTCTTCTGTATTTGTTGATGAAAGCCACTCGGTTAGATAATAATGTCCCACTTTTTTCACCTTCCATTTGCTGTTTTTTTAATCTTAACAAATGGTTATGACAACTGTATGTCAGGAATAAATGTTCGGTCTTATTTTTCTTTATACATATCTGCCCATTTTCGTAGTTCTTCCTGCATCATTACTCTATATTCCACGGGCTCAATAATTTCTGCGTCTGGACCATACTGCCGCACCCATTTTAGAAATTCTTCATCGTGGTTTAATGTTATTTCAAATAGTAGGCTCCCATCCTCATATTCTGTTAACTTTGGCGTAGCAAATAGCTCCTTTTCCATCACATACCTCGCTACATTCTTGTTGAATAGCACTTTAAAATAGATTTTCTTGTCTCCTTTGATGATTGACCATGTGTTTTGATAATATTTCTGGAGATCCAATTGTCTCTTTGTAAATATCCTATTAGTTGCCTCGACTTTAAGGAAACGAGAGAGTCTAAATGTTCGGAAATCTTCTCTCATGTGACAATATGCTAGTAAATAAAATTTACTTTCCCTCGGAATCAAATAATATGGATCGATAAACCTATCATTAATATCCTCCCGACTTTTTGTTTCATATTTAACTTTAAGTGTTTGATTCTTGACCATTGATTCAGCGATTGGTAAAAGAAATTTGTTGGAATTTTCGATTTTATTTTGTGGTTTACCAGATTGGATTAGTGTTACAAGTTTAGAAATGCTTTGCTGCTGACTTCTTTGTTCTTTGTTATATGTAGCCATTATTTTTTCATAAGCAGTTTGAAAATGAGGGTCTGTTTGGATTAGGTTTTGCTTCACTACTCCTGGCAGCAAACTAAACGCCATTGCTTCTTCCGGTGTCCAATCTAGAGGATACATAGCAAAAATACTAGCAAACGTATAACCATTACCTCTTCCTTCGTTACTGGTGACAGGGATTCCAGCCTCTGAAAGGGCAATTAGGTCACGATAAATTGATCTCTCCGAAACCTCACAGATTTTTGCTAATTCAGTTGCTTTTATCCCTGGTGAATTTTGTATTAAGTTGATAATTCGCATTAACCTTGAGATTTTTGATGACATGGAAATTTCCTTTCTTCCAAAAAGAATATCGTGACATATACAGCAAAAATTGGAGCTCTAATAAAATGGCACTTCATAACCTATTAATTTTCGATTCATCGCCCCAACATTTGAAGGAATTAGCATTGATTTTTTTACCCCTATTACATATCCATATATTTTACTATTATTATAATATAATTAAATTTCATCGTGGTATTTTTTTCCTATAACTAGGACAGGAAAATGTGATTTTTTATATGAGTTTGACAGAATGTTTCAAGGAGTGATTAAACTTGGGTAAAAAACAAAAGAAGAAAAAAGCAAGAAGATAAATTATGTGACAGCTGAATTTTATTGCCGCCACTGTGACTACAGATTTGAAATGGATTGGGAAGCCATTTGGGAGATTCAAGATTGCACGCATGGATATGTAGGATATCATTTATATGATACATTCATTGGCTGTCCGAAATGTAATGAAGTTTGCAGGGAAGAAGAAATACCTGAGGTGAAAAATCAGGTTAATATCAGATTCAATGATGATCTGCCTTTTTGAAATTTAATAGCAGTGACTGACCCTCGGTGTGGAGATATTATTGAAAAAATGAATAATATTTATGTTGATTCGCATGGCCCCAATATTACCATTCAGGCACCAGAAAAAGGCTATAAATGCATATGGCCTTTTAAACATTTGTTCTGGAAATGATTTTTCAAAAGAAACAATGCTATTTTTTAATAAGGGAATCGGTGTCAGGCACCCACTTATAGGTCATTTTAAACAATAGGTCATTTCTTGGTATAATAAAGCAGTAAATAAAGAGAGAAATAATTGATTTGATTATTTTAATGTTTTTCAGATAACTCTTGAGGTGAAGACAAAATAGAAAAATTAATGATTGATCCCGCCATAGATATTACTCCACAAAAAGGAACGCCCTATATATATACCTATGCCTGCTCTGAGGATGAACGCTCTTTATGTGCGTTGGAAATGCGCTCATTATTCGGCAAGGTGTCCCAATCTAATGTCTTGGAAAGCTTCGTAAAAATTGATCCAAGTCGGAGCCCTTTTATTAAAGAAAGAATAAGTGTGATATATGAAGCGGAAAACCTGGACAATCTTTATCAGCAGGTGGAAGCTTTACAACTAAGCGGAGCAACCTTTAAAATCACTTATGTGAAAAATAAAGGTAAGACTAAAAGTGAAAACGAGGGATTCGAGAGACGACGGGCAGTTGAACGTGAAATTGGATTACACGTCAACGGAAAAGCAGATCTTCGTTTCCCAGACCAATCTTTTGGCATCCTGCATGTAAATGGAAGATGGGTATTCGGCGAGTATGTGAAAAGTGAGTCGGTTTGGTTTCGACATCAAAAGAAGCCAAATGGATACTCCACTGCCCTCAGCACACGTGTTGCTAGAGCCGTGGTGAATATCGCCATCCCCAATCCAAAAGGGATTAAAGCCATTGATCCTTGCTGCGGAATTGGCACTGTCCTAATTGAAGCCCGATCAATGGGCATCGACATAGTTGGAAGCGACCGAAATCAGCTAATCCTCCCTGGAGCACGGGAAAACATGGCACACTTTGGTCTTACTGGGGAAATAAAATTAGCTGATCTTCGCGATATCACCAATCATTATGATGTAGCCATTATTGATTTGCCATATAATTTGTGTTCGGTAATCACTCCGGAGGAACAACTGGAAATGCTTCAAAGTGCACGTGGGTTTGCAGACAAAGTGGTCGTGGTGACCGTTGAACCCGTCGATGAAATCCTATTAAAAGCAGGTTTTTCGATTATTGACCGCGGTGTTGCTAATAAAGGATTATTTAGTAGAGAAGTGATTGTTTGCAATTAACCTGAGCTCCACTTGGTACCCATACAAGAATGTAAATCATGCATGGGTTCCATTGCTATCGGATAACTTTAAGGGAAGGTGCCTGCTTCCCACTGCTTTAGCAGGCACCAACTTTTCGAAAATCATCGCTGTAGACCTTGCTATTCTTTTCTCCATGATTCCTCCCTCCCTAGCACTACTTCTCTAAATGAACAAACTTCCCATATTCCTTGTTAAACCCAAGTTCCATTGTTCCAGTCGGCCCATTCCGATGCTTGGCAAGAATAACTTCCATTCTGTCCTTCAGTGGAGAATCATTCGTATAGTAATCATCACGATAGAGAAAGGCGATTAAATCAGCATCCTGCTCAATTTGACCACTTTCCCTTAAGTCAGACAGGATCGGCCGTTTATCCGTGCGGCTTTCAACCCCACGGCTCAGCTGTGAAAGGGCAATAACGACCACATTCAGTTCCCTCGCCATCGTTTTTAAGGCTCTGCTTATTTCACTAATCTCTGCCTGGCGGTTTTGTTTGTATTTCGGATCACCCTCGATCAGCTGCAGATAATCAATCACGACCAGGATCCTTTTTTCACGATCGTACTCCCTGCGGATCTTGCGGAGCTTTGACCAGATAAAAGGGACATCCATCCCTGCCCGGTCAAAAATATGAAGATTGGTCTTTGATAACGTTGCAATACTGTCCGTGAAATGCTGCCAATCGTCCTCTTGAAACTCCTTCATTGGGTTCTTCATTTTGAGACTATCGATGCTTCCTGTAAAACCAGCCATGCGTTTCAGCAGCTGCTTTTTTCCCATTTCTAAGGAAAATACGGCACTTACATCTTTAAATGCCGCATGCAGCGCCAAATTCAAGGCGAATGCCGTTTTTCCCATACTGGGGGGCCGCCAATGATGACTAAATCAGATTCTTGGAACCCGCCCGTAAGACGGTCCAATTGGGCAAAACGGACGGAATGCCGACGATCTCTCCCAGATCTTTTTCACAGTCCGCAAATAAATCCACTAGCGACGGTATAATATCACCATTATCTTCATCCGCTTCATCCTCCTCGACGGCCATTAATTCATGGATCCCCTCACTTAAGGTCTTACTGATATCGGACAGTAGCGATCTTATCAGGCATGATATTGGGTCTCGAATAAAAAATAGCCCGATACTAGTTCTTCATTACCCAAGTAAAGAATAGGTGAATAAGGCATTCCTCATATTCTGCATTTATTTTTAAAGACAGAAAAAAAGAGGTAGATTCGTCCCCTCTTTTTCACTTACCGAAAAATAAAGGTTTCCCTAAATATAGGAAGACCAGTCCCATTTACTCTGCAGCAGGCAGAGACTTGAACGTTATTCAATTAACGGTTCAAATTTTGGAATCGCAATCTGCAAAAATACACAAGGAAAACCTCCATTTCACTAATAGTTACTATAATCATAACATCACACAATATGGAAAAAACTAGAATGTTTCTATTTCGAAACTAAACATAACAAACTGGATAGTCTTTGAATGCTACCCAGTTGCATATGCGATTCATCTTTACAACACTATCCACCCCAAAAGGGCATTTGTCTATAAGTGGTGCCTGACACCCTATTTTTGATATCATTTTTTTCAAAAAAATATGTGGTGCCAAACACCTTAGAATAGTAAAATAAAACCAATTACAAGAATTTTCAAAAAGGAACTGATGACATGTATCCTGCCATGGAAGACCTGCTCAGCCTGCTAAAAAGCACAAATCTCGCTGATAGAAAAAAAGCCATCGATGAACTGCAAAATTGGAATTACCAACTTGAAATGGATGACGCCATCACTTTGCTGGAGGAAGCCGGGCAAATCTGGCCGATCAGCGATGAAGATTGGGACGACCCTTCCCTTGCCTTAGTTAAAGCCGCCTGCGTATTTATCCATGAAGACATGATTCCTGTCTTCGAAAAGAACCTCATCAAGTATTCCTATCAGGCGATCAACTTAGTGTTAAGCGGACTTATCATCCATAATTCAGAATCAGCAAAATTATTATATAAAAAAACCTTTCGTCAGCTTTATTTTCAAGCACCATTTATTCCTAACTACGAAGAACGAAATTTAATTTTTGAACAAAAAGACAGCACGTTAACAGCGATTGAAGTATTAGTAGAAAACGAGATTTACCTTCATCCATGGTATGAATGGTATTATCACTTCCTTGTCTCAATGGGCTTGGAACACCAATACTTCACGATCGAAGAGATCCCGCTGGACCGGGAATTTATCACAGAAAAGCTTCAATTTTTTATTGACCAATACCTGGAATTTGACAAAGAATACACAAGAGAATATGTCTACGAAGCATGGAAGCTTCCTTATTTTCAACTGCGCTTTTATATAAAAAACTATCTTACAATATATAGCGCTCTTTGTATGGATGAGCAGCTTCTCGAGCTTCAAACGATTTTAAATTGGAAAGATGATCAACTAAAACTATATTTCATAGAAATATTATGGAATCGTAAGCTAAATAACGATGACGTCACCAAGACGATTCAAGAAATCCTCATTGGTCAGGATGGGGCACAAGAGGCATTTAGGATTATAAAAAAATACCAGCCGGAATTAGTACCAACGGACGCTTCTTTTCAAAAATATTTTCTCACGGAAGCGGCTGCATTCACATTTTACAATAGTCCTAACGGTGTCGAAATGTTTCCTGATGAAGTAGAAATCATGGGATCGTTTGAAGAAAAGGATGCCATTTACGGTGACAGTCTTACCTATTACGTAATCCGATTCAAATCAAATGACCCTGCCTTCGTCCATAAAGGCTGGATGCGCATGCTTTTAGGAGCTTATTATACAGCCAATATTCCAACAACAATGCACCCGGTCGGCCTTGATGATGGATTCACAGATTTTATGCCCTGGCGAGAGAAATCCTATGAGGCGCATGTGGAAAATTTCCGTGCTCACATAGCCGAAAAGCATGGAACAAATGAAAAAGATGAGGTTTTCTATCAATCCGCGCCAAAATACAAACGGCGTAACAATACCATCGCTATCCTGTCTTTTGTGCTATTTTTGGCATTAATTCAGGTGAACGATTGGTTTATTTTCGGCTTAATCCTGCCGCCAGTATGGCTATTATTAAACTATCTTCATGCGAAAAAGCTGGAGAAAAACATCCTAGTTCAAATCCGCGGCTACTATTTGGATTACTACTGCTTTGATGGCGGCACATACGTCTCCCTGAACGATATCGCCAAAATCAGCATCGAGAAAAGAACAATCGCGAAACCCGAAAGATTCTTGCATCTCCCGTTAAAAACATGGCATTATATCTTTTATGATTACGGAGATCAGGAAATCTACAGCATCCCAAGCCGGTACTTGTTGGAAGAATATTTTATTCCAATCCTCAAAACTCGGACAGTCCACCTCTCCAAACCGCCAGTGCTTGCATGGGAAATGAATAAACCATCGTAAAAAGTGAGCATTTATTTTGATGGAAAAAGGGTTGTGCAGAATTCGCACAACCCTTTTACTACTTCCTATTTTTTCTTTGCGTGTTTGCGCATGTCGAAGGATACTGCGACGACAATGATTAGGCCTTTGACGATGAATTGGATGTATGGGCTTAGGCCGAGAAAGGCAAGGCAGTTCGTAAGTTTTTTCTAACCAAATTTGTATTCGCCGATAACCGTATGTTCCTTTAAATTTTTCATGGCATTCCATGATTTTTTTCTTAATTTCTTCGTCCTCTAGCTGCTTTTCAGTAGGTGATACTTGTCTCTTTAACCACTTGTAATAGCCGCTTTTAGATACCCCTGCTATTTTGCATAACATTTGAATAGAATATTTTCCCACGGACATTTCTTTGATTACTTCGTACTTCTTATTTTGCCGGTACTTCATCCATTCCCCCTTTCACATCTTTAAGAGCTTTTTTAGCATTTCATTCTCTGCTTCTAGGCGTTTAATTTTAACTTCTAGATCTTCAGAACGGGTTCTTGGTCTACCTTTACAAGGCCCTTTTGCCTTTCCTCGTTTCTCCTCTAGCCCCTTAAGACCCTTAGCTTTAAAATGCTTAACCCACCCCAGGAAAATGCCCAATTACTCTGCAACCATGTGATAACCTAGACCATCTATTAGATAAAGATCTACTGCTTTTTTCTTTTATGTAACATCGTTTGTCTTTCTAACTTTCCCCATAAAAATATCCCCCTATAGTAGACAGATTAGTATGCTTTCTTTTTTCTGTCTACTATAAGGGGATCATATCAGTTTTGGTGTTCCTCATTTTTCATATAAGAGATAAAAGAAAATTTTATGCAAAATAGAGTATGTTATGCAAAATTTCATAAAAACTGCAGTTTGAAATGGGCAAGACAGTTAAAATTCAGGTATTTTTCTCGTTTTTTTATTTGGCATGAAAATTGCGAATGTTTTAAATAATGATATTTTATATTAATATAGGAGGAATCTATATAGGTTTGAATCAAAAAGACTTTTTAATATTTTTAAAGAAAAATGATAATAAATGAAACGGCTTACATTTTGGAGGTACTTCACAAATAGTAGTTGCGTATAAGGGGGAGTTATAAAAGTGGAGAATGTTTCACTTAAGCGTTCACTTGGATTATGGGCAATCGTTGGACTTGGCTTGGGGTATATGACCCCTACGATTGCATTTGATACGTTTGGCATTGTTTCTAAAGGAACAAATGGGGTTGTTCCGCTAGCCTACCTTACAGCTTTAGTTGTCATGCTATTTACCGCGATTAGTTATGGAAAAATGGTACAAGTATTCCCAAGTGCAGGATCGGCCTATACCTATACGAAGGAGACAATGAGTCCTTATTTGGGGTTTTTAGTCGGCTGGGCAGCACTGCTGGATTACATCCTCCTTCCAATGGTGAATGCTTTAATTATTCGAATCTACATGGTATCGATGTTTCCAAGTACTCCGGCATGGGTTTGGGTTCTCATTTGGGTGGTAATCTGTACTGGATTAAATGTTTGGAGTATGGGGAAAACCTCAAGCTTGAATTCCATTTTGGTTGTTTTCTCACTTATTTTGATCGTGGTATTTGTCGTTCTGGCATTTTTTAAATTTTCTCAAGGAATGGGACAAGGAACGATTTTGACAACAGAACCTCTTTTCCATGCAAATGTTCATCTCAGTGCTGTTCTGACCGGAGCAACAGTCGTTTGTTTCTCCTTTATTGGTTTTGATGCCGTAACCATGTACGCTGAGGAGGCAGTCCATCAAAAAATCATGCCGAAAGCGATCATGTTAACGGTCTTCATCGGTGGTGCGATCTTTTTTGTCACCGGTTATTTCGCCCAAGCGTTATTTCCAGATGTTTCAAATTTCAAAAATACTGACGATACATTACCTGAAATTGCATTGTATGTTGGCGGCTCTCTTTTCAAACTTTTTCTTGTTGCTGGTGCTTTTGCTGCAACTGCGGCCTCAGGTCTAGCTTCCCATGCAAGTGTAGCGAGACTTTTATATGTGATGGGTCGAAACGGTGTCCTTCCGAAAAAACTATTTGGCTATGTCCATCATAAATTTCGGACACCTGCCTTTAATGTTATCCTTGTAGGGGTTATTTCCATGTTAGCCATCTCCCCCAGCCTGGAGTTAGTTTCTTCGTTGATCAACTTTGGGGCGTTGGTTGCATTTACATTCGTTAATTTATCAGTCATTGCCCATTTCGTAATCAAACAACAGAGATATAAAACAGCAAGGGACATTTTCTCCTATTTGATTATGCCGTTAATCGGGGCAGGTTTAACAGGTATTTTATGGTCAAACCTTCATGCCGATGCACTGATTGGAGGATTAGTCTGGTCACTGATCGGAGTCCTATATCTACTCTATCAAACAAAAATTCGTAAAAACAATATTGCTGTTTTAGACTATGAAGAAGCAGGTTAATTAAGACTCTTGGCACTGGAGCTGGTCACTTTATACGTCTTCTCTAAAATGAGAAAAGCCTATCCCCTGATTAGAGGATAGGCTAAAGATATTTTAAACAGGTTGTCTATTTCAACATAGCTATAAAAAGGTACCAACTGGGTTTCTCCAAACCAAAATGCTTAAAATAATATTATTACAAAACTAAAAGATTCCCCCTAATTCCTTTAGGAGCATCCAATAGCCAAAAAAACGACTTATTGGACAGCCCCTTACGATAAATCAATTTCTATAATTAAAAAATACCCAGTTCACCTTATTAAAACTGAGAGAACCCTACTTAATGCTCTTCTCTATTTCTTTTTTTAATTTTTCTAAATAAGCCCCTGCTATCAACATTTTCGCTCCGTACCAAAACATTTCGCCGTCCACTAAAAGGATTTTTGTATTTGGAAGAAATGATTGAAATTCTGCTATATGTTTTTCTTGAAATGGAAATGGTTCGGAAGCAAGCAAGAGCACATCAAGATTTGCATCTGCAAGCTCCTCTTTTGTAACCGACGGATACCTTAATTCTCCCTTTTCGAAGGGGTTTTGGAAACCAAGTCTATTTAATATATCATTAATGTATGTCGTTCCACCTACCACCATGTATGGTTTTCTCCATATAACATATGCGGCATTTAGATTCTGCTTACATGAAAGATCATCGAAGGATTTTTTGCAGGATGTGATGAGGCGGTTAGCTGCCTGTTCTCTATTTGTCAGTAATCCTAGCGTTTCTATCAACCGGTAGGAATCATCTATCTTTTGTACCTCCAAAACGAAAACTGGAGCAATTTTTTCAAGTGCAAGCACAATTTCTTCTGTGTTTTCTTCTTTTTCTGCTAATATTAGATCTGCTTGTAAATCACGGATTGTTTCCACATTTACTTCTTTTGTACCGCCTACGATCGGGACGTTTTCTACAATCTCTTTAGGAAAAATGCAATATTTAGTGCGGCCAACTATTTCTTTCTCAAGACCTAGGGCAAATAGTGTCTCAGTAATTGCAGGACAAATAGAAATAATTCGCTTGGGCACAGTGGAAATATTCACCTGCCTTCCAAGATGATCAGTTAAAAAATGTGTCATCTAATTCCCCTCCTGTATACTCATGACTCTAAACAAGTAAATTTTTTGCTAACTATTTCTTTAATAGTTATTGTTTTTCAGAACCTTTAATATCAGCCTCAATCCTGCTCATAAACTCTTCTGCTGCGCTGTATCCTTGCTGCCTTAAATACCAGTTATTAGCTGCTGCTTCGATTAACCCCGCTACATCGCGTCCAGGCTGGAGTTGGATTTCGATGGATGGAACCTTTACACCCATATATTCTATATAATGAGGTTCCTGATCCAATTCATTATTCAAATCATCTTTTTGCCATTTCGTTAAATGAATATCAAGAGCAATTCGTGATTCATCTTGAAAAGCCCTACGACCGTATAAGCGAACTACATTCAATAGCCCAATACTGCGAAGAGCCAAGAATTCCTTGGTTTTCTCATCATGAGTACCCAGAATTGTTTGCGGGCTCAGCTTCTTTAGGACAACGATATCATCCGCAACCAACCGGTGTCCGCGGCGAATTAACGTGTGAGCCGTCTCACTTTTCCCTACCCCTGAGTTACCGCGAAGTAAGATACCCATGCCAGACACATTCATACAAACTCCATGCACAGTCATTTCTGGTGCTAATTCCTTCACCAAATATGCATCCAGTTTTGTTATAAATTCTGAAGTGTTCTCAGGCTGATTGGTTAGTAGCAGTGGAATTCCCTGCTCATTACAATGATGTTTTAAATAGGTAAGTCCTTCTTCTCCCGCCGTAACAATAAAACATGGTGGATGATATTGGACAATATTTCCGATCCGGAATTTACGTTCTTCGTGGCTCAATTTATGTAAATAGGTAATTTCCTTTTTTCCTAAAATTTGAACTCGTTTGGTTGGAAAAAAATCAAAATGACCAACAAATTCTAGGCCCGGACGATGGACCCGTGAATGCGTTATCATTTTCTGCAGTTGACTTTCACCAGCCAGTACTTTCAATGAAAACCTCCGAACTAAGTTTTCGACTGTTATTTTTTTCACCTTATTCTCACCGTCCTACTAGCATTTTGTTATTTGAATTATACTGAATAATTTTTAAATAGTCATCTAATTACAAGCTGATTTCCAAAAGGCTAAATCCTTTAAAAACTCCACTGTTATACTGGGGGACATGCGGTAATTTTAGGGATAGACACCCATTTTCAAAAAAAGCTCAATGATTCAGTCGTTATTCGCATTAGTTTGCACTGAAGCAAGAGATTTACCATAGCTTTTATGCTCCACAGCATTTTTTTTACTTTTCTGCTTCTACATGGCCCCTATGCCCAGGTTCTAAATATCCATTCATGCAAATAAAATAGTTTTGATTTTTATTTTCGGTTTAGGAGGTCACAAAATGAAGATTCAACGACTTGGTCATGCCATGTTTGTTTTAAAAAGTAAGAAAGGGAAAAACTATTTAATTGACCCGTTCTTTGATTTAAATCCCGGTTTTCCTCCGGATTTAGATACTGCGGAGTTCTATCAATCTTTTGATTGCATTTTTCTAACCCATGGTCATATTGACCATACAAGTGGTCTGACCAAGGTAACTGAACACAAACCAGAGATAATGATTGTTGCGCAATATGAGTTGGCCTTGATTCTTCTCCAGCAAGGAATTAAAAATGTGTTGCCAATCAATTTTGGGGGTTCCGTGACCTTTGATGATGTGAGGATTACCATGGTCCAGGCTAAACACACTTCTTCTTATGGGGAAACTCAAGGTACACCAGTTTATGCCGGGGAGTCGGCAGGATATATTTTTGACTTTAAAGATGACTATACTCTATATCATTCGGGTGATACAGCGTTAATGACCGATATGAAATTAATCCAGGATGTCTATCAGCCCGAAATCGCAATTCTTTCTTCATCTGGACATTTTACAATGGGACCAAGTGAAGCAGCATATGCGGTTAACCACATGTTAGACGTTAAATATGTCATTCCAAGCCATACCTTCCCATCCAATGAAACGGCAGTATCCCCTGAGTCGTTAACGAAATTATTACAAGCATTCCCGGTTGTTGAATTTATGATTGATAAAGATAAAGAGCTAGAGGAATTATTAAAAGGTCATCCTAAAACAACAGTCGTTACAATTGGTTATGGTGAAGAAAGAGAATTCGAGAAATAAAAAAGATCGGGATTTACCTTTATTTGGGTGAATCCCGATCTTTTTTATTCTTTCATCTTTTTTTACTTTTACTACATCAACTGCATAGTTGTAATGCAAGTTGCGTCTTTTTCAAAAGTAGAGAGCTCTGACTCCACCTTTTTTCCGTCTTGCTCAATCTTGATTTGATACGTTTTATCTCGTGGCAGCCATAGATCGATAAATCCATTAGATTGGGATTTTATCATTTCATCTCGGATTACTTTGCCTTCCTCGTCTTCAATGTATAACTTAAACTCTTTATTTGCTAGTTCACCTTGACAACCTGTCAAGCTATGATTCGTTCAAGGATGGGTTTCATTGACATAAGGGGCAATAGAAACAAAAAATTCGTCTTTAGGCAAGGCATAGGCAGTCTCGCTCCCATCTTTGTTAGTCACAATGAGTTGTTGAGACGTAATAGAGGCATTTTGAACTTTTTTGTTACCTCCACTATAATCACTTACCAATTCCTTAATATCGCTCGTATCCTTTTCTTTTGCAGGCTTTCCTTCATCTGTACTTGTACCGCTGCAAGCAGCTAGTACAATGGAAGCCAATAAAGAAACCACAATTAATTTTAATTTCATTTAATTGTATTCACTCCTTGTCCCTTTCTTAATACCATTTTACCTTTTTTCTTCTTTGCGAAGTACCATTCCTTACATTTTTCACAATATCTACAGATTTTTACTGTTCTTCACAAAAATTGAACTGCTTACTACTCATTTTAAAGGCTAATTTTACATCTTCACATGATTCTATAATACTTTTTCTCTTGTTAAACCAATAGGATTATGGACATGATGGCGATCCTAGAAACCGAAAAAACCTTGGCACTATCTAACCAAAAGTACTTTATTGCATAAGGGGGCATGAGCCAACTTCAAAAATTCACGTAAATTTCCCACTAAAGTATTACTCGCTTCCTTAGAGGAGAAACTGGATAAGTAGTAGAATAGCTAAGATTAGTAGTATTCCTCATTTGATAAAATGGAACAGCTTGGTCATTCAACTTCAGTCGAGAAATCTTATTAGAGATAAAAGGAGTTGGAACTAATATGACAACAAATAAAAAAGCAGGGAAGAAATCAGGGAACCTGACTGGTCATGAACAAGTAATTGAATATATAAACAATCTTGAACATCCCTTTAAAAAAGAAATAGAGGAAGTTCGAAACATCATTTTAAATACAAATAACAAAATTACTGAACAGATAAAATGGAATGCTCCAAGTTTCTGTTTTAACAATCAAGATATCGTGACGTTTAATCTTCAAGGTAAAGGGTTTTTCCGGCTTGTCTTTCATTGTGGTGCCAAGGTAAAAGATAACAAAGGGAAAGGACCTTTGTTTGATGACACTACAGGATTATTGGATTGGGTTTCTGATGATCGAGCTATCATAAAATTTACTGATATGAATGATGTGAAGGTTAAGGAAAAAAAGCTTGAAGACGTGATAACTAAGTGGATAGAAGTGACAGGTTCACAGAACAAATGATAAAAACAGTTCCCACATCATTTTTTGGGTAATGATTTACGGTCTCTAATTAATATTCATGATATCAATCAAGCACTTGACTATTTTAGTCTAGTTCCGTTGGTTGGAACTCGCCCATATTTTAAGAACAATTTAATAGTTTATTCATAGATTGTTCATTTCAATGGTATATGATGAAATATATGGGAAGGACATGATTTTTTCATAGCCTTTCACCCCCATTTCACATATATCTTTTTATCCGGCCAAGCGCCGGATATTTTTTTACTCTCACACTCCTATTGACTCAGAAGTGAGCATCCAAATTCCACACACTTTGCTTATAAATAAAAGGTGCCTGTCCCCCTGTGTGTTTAGGCGTTACGAATGGGGAGAACAGGCACTAATATTCAACAAATACATTCTTAATTCTTTTTTCTGAAGAATCTACTTAAAGGGATCAAGAGATCATGCTTAACGACTATGGCTTTGGAAAAGGCTTTGGATTAATAAAATTTCACGATATCTTCAAAAGGCAAAAATGTTCTTTCACCTGGTTCTTCATTTGGCTCACCAAATGGCATTTGTGCTATTAAGGTCCATTCTGCTGGAATATCCCATGTTCTCTTCACTTCTTCATCAATAATAGGATTATAATGCTGTAAAGATGCTCCAATGCCCTCTGCTGTTAAAGACATCCACATTGCATATTGCAGCATAGCGTTTCCTTGATGTGACCAAAATGGAAATTGCTCTTTATAGGATGGTGCATTTTCTTGCATTGTCTTTACTGTTTCTTGATTTTCGAAAAATAATATCGTACCTGCCCCATCTCGAAATCCTTGCAATCTTTCAACAGTTGCTCCAAAGTTTTCTTCTGGAACACGTGGACGCAGTGTTTCTTTTACGATATCCCAGAACTTTTCATGCTCAGCGTTCATGAGCACAACAATACGACTGCTTTGCATATTAAAAGACGATGGTGCATGTAAAGCTGTTTTTACTACTTCATTAATTCTTTCTTTCGTAATAGTTTCATTCTTTTTCACTTTACGAATGGAACGGCGATTAACGATTGCTTCTTTTAAAGTTGTTGTAGTTGTTGACATTTTAATTCCTCCAAATTTTGTTTAATTTCAAATAACATTTACATTCATTCTTGTAAAGGCTGGACAATTATTTATGAATAATACCTGCTTATAACAGTCCACTTTTCAGTGTCATCTAGTACTTAGCAATACCCATCCATATTGCACTGCATACCATCAAGATCATTTGCTTTGTTTTTTTCCAATGCCTTATCAATCACTTGTGCTAATTTTTCTTTACTGGCTATCCCTTGAATCACTTCATCGCCAATTACAAAGGTTGGAACAGCCGTAATTTTCGCTTCTTCATAAGCATGTTTTAAAGCTTCTTGATGGGCTTCACGATATTTCCGTGATACTAATGCTTCCTTAAAAGCATCCTTAGAAAGTCCCACTTCTCCTGCTATGTTCGTCAGCACTTCGATGTCTTCTATATTTTGTTCTTCTTGAAAAAACGCGGTAAAAACTCTGTGTTGGTACTCATTTCCCTTCCCATGTTCCTTCGCAAACTGGTACCCCTCAAAAGCCAAATGTGTATATGGATGAGGAGAAATTTGCGGTAAACGCATATCAACCCCTAGCTTCTTTGCAGCAGGCTTAATAAAGGAATCCCAAGACCTTAATTTAGCAGGATCTTTCCATGGATCAATTTTAGGGTATGGATCTGGACGTAATTCAAATGGCATCCATTCTACCTCTACACCCTTTTCCTTTACGATTTCATCTAAAGGGCCTTTTCCTAAAAAACAAAATGGACATATGAAATCAGAATAAGCTTTAATTTTTACAGTCATTTAGTATCTCTCCCTTTCTTTTATCATCCTTCATAGTTGTAACTATTCTAGTTACAACTAAAGGTTAAAAAAATGTACATCTCAATTCAGAGAACTGCACATGGTAAATAATTTATGGTGAAGATTTTAACCTATTTACTAATGATGTATCTACTTTTTCCATTGTAATATGTTCAAAAACGCTTTCCTGCTAATTTTCAAATTTGCCACCCCTTAGATGTAACCATTATAGTTACATCTAAACCAGAAGTCAACCACTTTGTTATAAAATTATTTCTGGTATACAACCGTACTCATATTGAATAAGTGCTAATCATTTGGATAAGTTTTTTTATTATTTTACCAAGCTATCAATCTAACAAAAAACCTTCCAAACGTAAAATTTGGAAGGTTTTTTGGCATGCAAGTATATCATGAAATATTTTAAGTTTAATATGAAAAATGTTGATAAACTTTTTATGATTTCCTCTAAAAATCTTTCGCTTCATATATTTTTATTGTGCCTAGCCATGATAATAAAAATAGAAGAACTGTGATGACAGTTCCAGTTAATATTAATTGGTTGGCTGTAAATTGACTTAAAAATAATTTAATTGTTTCGATTTTATCTTTAAATAAATGCATCATTATATTACCAAAGACAATAATAGTAAACCCTATAAACATCAGGATGATTCTAGTATATTTCTCCCCAAATTTATATAAAATTGGATAATAGATAGAGGTAAATAAAAAGATGCATAGCATACCAATTAATAGATCATAAACCTCAGGAAAAGGCTGTGTATAAGCATCAAAAGCAAAATAAAAGACAACTTGAAATAAAGACGCTAAAAAAACAGTAACTATCCCAAAAATCAAAGCTCCAATATATTTGGAGGAGATGATACTTTTCCGATTAATAGGTAAACTGTTTAGCATGATATGAGAATTATTACGATCCTCGAAGCTGCCAGTATTAGAAATAAATAGAAAACCTGCAAGTGCAATGATAAAAACAGAGGAAAACTGCAGAATATACCAAAGAGTCATTAATCCCGTTATAATTAATAACATCTTTTTTAACATAAGAAAATCTTTCAAGATTAAAGAGTACATTTCAAATCCCCCTTATTTGTATAATACATGATGTCTTCAAGGCTGGGCTTTTCAATTAAAACCTCATCACCAAAAATATCCCTTGTTTTCTTCACACAACTTGTTAATGCTTCAAAACCTACACTCGTCTTCCGAATACTTACAAATTCTTTTTCTGTATCTCGATCTAATAAGTCATTGCTTCCTTTGACAATTCCATATTCCGTTAGCAGTTCTTCCCTTTCCTTTGAAAAGAGAATTTTTCCTTTGTGAATGTATGTGATATAATCAGCAATTCTATCTAGATCTGTTGTAATATGGGTAGAAAAGAAAATCGTTTTTTGGTCATCTAACATGATTTCATGCAAGAGTTCTAATACTTCTCTTCTAAAAACAGGGTCAAGCCCAGATGTAGGTTCATCCATAATGATGAATTCCGGGTCATGGCTGATCGCGAAAAGGATCGCCATTTTCATTTTCATTCCCTTTGAAAAGTTTTTAATTGGCTGTTTCTCAGGTAAACTAAATTGATCTAAGTACTTATAAAAAAGGTTATCATTCCATTTTTGATACATTGGAGCTATTATTTTTCGCAGTTCCCTGATGGATAAAGTATCGTAAAAGCAATTTTCATCATACACAAAACCAATTCGTTCTTTAATCTCTTGATTATGTTTGTCTTGATCAAGACCAAAAATAGTAATGTTGCCGCTATCTTTTCTTAATAATTTCATTAATAATTTTATCGTTGTACTTTTACCAGCTCCATTGGCCCCAATAAACCCAGTGACAAATCCTTTTTTTATCGAAAATGAAACATCATCCAATGAAAAATTCTTAAATGATTTTTTCACATTATTAAATTCAACTACATTCGTCATTTCAAATCATCTCCATACAAAATTAAAATCAATTCTATTAGTTCCTCTTTTGAAAGATGAACGAGCTTACTTTCTTCAATGATTTCGATTAATTTTTCCTCGATTATTTTCAAACGCCGTTCTTTTAATAACTCTTGATTTTGACTAGCAATAAATGATCCCTTTCCAACAATTGAGACGATAAACCCGTCACTCTCTAATTCTTCATAAGCTCGCTTTGTCGTAATAACGCTAACCTGCAAATCTTTTGCTAACTGGCGAATAGAAGGGAGTGAATCACCTTCTGACAGCTTTCCAGTTAAAACAAGTTCCTTAATTTGCTTAATAATTTGCTGGTAAATGGGGTCTTTCACGGAATTCGAAATAATGATATCCATTTAGTCACCTTCGATTTACATATCGTATATATACAATATATACATTATATACAGATTAGTCAATAGAATTATCCATTTTTATGTTATATTGGATTAAATTTGGATTTATCTCACTAATAAATGGAAGGAATGTATGTAAACTCAAAACAGGAGAGATTGTGGGGGAGGTAATATCTAACACAAAACCTTTCAACCGTCATGCACATTTTTAGTATTGCATGAAATATTTTAAGTTAATTTGAAAGATGTTGATAAACTGAATGATACCTGCATTCAGACAGGTTCTTGCTTTTTTCTCTTTCCCTTGTCCGAATGTGACCTGCATTCGGACAGGATCTTGCTTTTTTTGCCTTGTCTTGTCCGAATGAGACCCGCATTCAGACAGGATCGAGCTTTTTTCCCTTTCCCTTGTCCGAATGAGACCTTCATTCAGACAGCATCTTGCTTTTTTTGCCTTGTCTTGTCCGAATGAGACCCGCATTCGGACAGGATTTAGCTTTTTTCTCCTTCCCTTGTCCGAATGAAACCTGCATTCAGACAGGATCTTGCTTTTTTTGCTTTGTCTTGTCCGAATGAGAACTGCATTCAGACAGGATCTTGCTTTTTTTGCCTTGTCTTGTCCGAATGAGACCCGCATTCGGACAGGATTTAGCTTTTTTCTCCTTCCCTTGTCCGAATGAAACCTGCATTCAGGCAGCATCTAGCTTTTTTCTCCATCCATTGTTCGAGACAGGAATTACCTGTTTTGTTGAATTAAAAGGATAAAATATTTGCTAAAAACTGAAATTGTGTCGGACTCGGATTTCTAAGTCGATCTTGAAAGGGATAGCAAAGAAAAGTATTATAAGTTAGACTTACTATATATTTTAATTAGTAAATATTTTATTAGGCTGTGATAACATGTCAAAAGATAGTCAAATTCACAATGTGGAAATTATTATGAGAGAAATGCTTGAAATACAGCAAAAATCAAAAATGTTTGTAAATTTACTTTCTGAGGGTGAGTCACTATCCCAAAACCAGCTTATTCTTCTTCTCCAGCTGAAAATCAATGGTGGAATGAAAGCAACTGAGATTGCTGATTTTTTCAGTGTAACTCCTGGAGCAATTACATCAATGTGTGATAAACTAGAAAAATTAAATTTAGTACAACGGGTAAGAGAAAGTGACGACCGACGAGTAGTTAAAATGATCTTAACAAATAGTGGTGAATCTAAAGTTCAGGATATATTTTTGAAAATTCCACAAGAAAAATTAGCAGATATAGCAAAAGTATTAATCAATGTTAATAAGTTAATGACTACGATTTTTTAAGGATTTCATAAAGTTGAAATCCTTTTTTTATTGTCTAAATAATTATTTTGGAGGCTTGAGGCCCTTCTGGAGTTACATCATTTAACCATATCCTTTTAAGTGATTGCTCCATAGTACGTTTGTTCTTGACAAAATAAGAATGAATGTATTTTAATTAATATATATTTTAATCGTTAAAATATATATTAATTAAAGTATGGTGGTGTTTATGAATGGCAAGTAAACAAAGTCAGAAGCTACATAGTATTACCCTTACCGGTGGCAATATCAAGAGGTTAGAAAAAGAATGTGAACTATTAAATATTCGTGGCCTTGTTACTTTATATGAAGAAGTACGCTTAAAAAAAATCTCCACTCACGGATATAGTACTTTTCATTCTCATGTTGCAGCAGATATTTTAAAAAATACAGGAACATGTGTCATAAAAGACCATTGTAAGGTTAAAGAAATTGTGAGTGCAGGAAATTTAAAGATAAAGAATGGACAAATATCAAGGATTAAAAGTTCAGGAAAGCTGACTATCGAACAAATTCTCCAGTTGGAACAATTTGATTCAATTGGCTTTGTTCAAGCGAAAGAAATACATTCAAAACACTTTCACCTAAAATTGTCTGGTAAAAGTAAGATCGAACGTCTTATAGCAGATGAAATATGTGTTAAAAAGGATAGGGCATCTTTGTCTTTAATAAAGAAAAAGTTAACTTGCAAATATATCAAAGGAAGAAACTTGCAACTTTCATATACAGATGCGGAAATTGTTGAAGGGGATGTAGTGGTAGTCGGCAATAATTGCGAAATACAAACACTTTATTATAAAGAAAAATATACAATCTCTCCAAATGCTAAAGTCCATCAAATCATAAGAAGAAGTGAAAAAGAATGAAAATAAAAATAATGTTACTCGCCTTTTTGTACTCGCTAACAATCCCTGTCCTATCAGTCCTATACGCAGGATTGATTTTGAGTGCAATAATCTCAATGCTAGCTGGCATATTACGAACACTCGGATTTGAACAAATAAGAATGAGTATATGGCAGGGGATTGATCTCCCAGTGGTTTTTAGTATTCCATTATCACTCATTATTTCTTTCTTTCTAATAATTGTTTCGCTTTATGTAAAAAGGTCACTTAAATTTTGTGTATCAAACCTTAGGTTTAAATGAGAGGAATTTTTTATTTATATCTTAAATCTTATCCAAATTCAAACTCAGTAGTTTATCACTTGGCTTACCTAACTTAACAAGGCTTTCTTTCGACTTCACTATCTAATCGCATTAATCTAAGTGGACCATAGCATAACCTATAGTTTTCAAAATTAAATGCATGACCCCATCGTTAAAGCTTTAACGCACTGGGGGTCATGCACCAACAAATACTCAATTTTGCCTAAACGATTACGATTCCAATATCTCTTCTCTTTATGGTCTAACAAAGACTCATTCTCCAAAATAAAATAAGCACAATAAAACTGACCTTTTAGTTCAATGCATAGATGCTGAAATTTCTTGCATTTTACGTGACACTAGGGGATAAAAATATGTTTTTGCACTAATTGTAGAATTACCTCCAAAGAATCCAGTACCGGGGCAAGTTTTAACCTCATACTCTTTACTGTTATCTAACACTCTTTCCTTTGTTCTGTAATGCCACCAATGATGATAAGTAATACTGTCAACGGATGGAGTTAACCCGAATTTTATACAAAGCAAAGCAGTGATATAAACAATCGTTTCCTTTTGTTCCTCGGTCATTACATCATGACCTATATCGAAGTTGCCAACATTTTCGATGGCTATCCCTACAGAATTGGCCTCATCTCCAATTGAACCTTCGGGAGCCATGTCAAATGGCCTGGAAACTGCTATTTTTCCATCAGGAAATGTAGTAATATTTTGAGCGATATTCTTCCATCCCATTTTATTTACATGATAATTCTCCATACTCTTCAACATTTTAAAATGATTGGAACTATAAAATTGCTTATATGATGGTAACCATGTGTGGTGTTGTTGGATTAGACTTATTTTTCTAGTAAATCTGTTGTGAAATAACCAATCCCCAAATTCCTCCCTCGTCATAAGAATATACTGTCCTTGCATTGTCATTTTTTTAGGAATGATCTTCAATCTTTGCCCTACATGTATTTGCTCAGATGAAAGCCCATTTGTTGTTTTTATCATATCGACTGTTGAATTGTATGCTGATGAAATCTCCCTAAGTGTATCTCCATAAACAACTTCATACATCATCGGAACCCACAATTTCTGACCAACGAATAATGTATTGGATTGCAATCCATTAGTTACTTTTATCTCTTCTACAAACGTATCAAATTTATTTGCAAGTCCAGGTAAAGTGTCACCTGATTTTACCTCATAAATATTGCTAGAGGTATTTCCAATTGCATGAGCAGGAAAAATATTAAGTAGCATACTTAATATCAAACAAAATACAATCAGAAAAAATTTTTTCATTTTTTAATTCCTTTCCAATGTAATATCACTTAAATCAATTAGCTCTGTTTTTCGCAGTATGGTACCTTTTTCTAAAAAATTTCTACATTCATAGTTTGTAGAACAGCAATGGGATTATTCTTAGGTGATTTAAAATTGTGTTTTTTTGTGTATCCTCTATTCGCATACCTGCCCCCTGCCGTTTAGCATACGGGGGCCAGGCATCAATTAATTGTTGATTCTATGCTGATAATTAATATTTTTTTCCTTTCTTCTATATGAATACAAAGTAAATAATAGAATAAACCATAGAGGTGTCAACATTAAGGCAGGACGTGTTTCTTCAGCAAACAGCATAATAATGAGAATCATAGCAAACAACGTTAGGACAGCGTAATTAATAAATGGTGTCAATGGTGCTTTAAATTTTGATTTTGCATGTAAATGCGGACGTGTTTTCTTATAGCTTAAATGGCAAATTAGAATGACACCCCAAACCCAAATAAAACAAATGGCACTAATGGTTGTCACGATTCCAAAAGCTTGTTCCGGAATAAGCTTGCTCAAAAGAGCTCCCACTGAAACAACAAGCGTTGATATCCATAACGCGTTCCCTGGTACATGATTTTTATTCAGTTTTGCAAAATTAGCTGGCGCCTGGTCATTAGTGCTTAAATTATATAGGATTCGACTTGTTGAAAACATCCCGCTGTTACAAGCAGAAGCGGCTGAAGTTAATACGACAAAATTAATAATTCCTGCGGCAATCGGAATCCCGACTAAACTAAACGTTTTGACAAAAGGACTTTCTGCTGCATTTAGTTCCGTCCATGGATTAATACATAATAGGACGATAAGTGCGCCAACGTAGAAAAAAAGAATTCTTAAAGGAATTTTATTAATGGCCGATGGAATGTTTTTTTGTGGATTAGATGTTTCTGCTGCGGAAACACCCACTAATTCTACACCGACAAATGCAAATACAACCATTTGGAATGAAAGTAAGAAACCTGAGATTCCGTTTGGAAAGAGTCCCCCATGTTCCCAAAGATTTTTAATAGTAACCGTTCCTGCATTTGTCGTGAATCCCTTCATCAGCAAAATAACCCCAATACCGATTAATGCAAGAATCGTTATTACCTTTATTAAAGCAAACCAAAACTCCAATTCTCCAAAAAGCTTTACAGTTAATAGATTGAGTCCTAATAAAATGATCAAACAGATGATTGCAGGTACCCATTGTGGAATATCAAACCAATATTGTACATATACACCAACAGCAATAACATCAGCCATAGCAGTCATAATCCAACAAAACCAATATGTCCATCCGGTTACAAACGCTGCCCGTGGTCCAAGATAGTCTTCGGCAATGTCTGTAAAAGATTGATAACCTGCTTTAGACAACAGGAGTTCTCCAAGCGCCCTCATAACAAAAAAAAGGGCGATACCCACGACTAAATAGGCAAGGACGATGGATGGCCCTGCCAGTTGTATGGCTTTACCGGACCCCAAGAATAATCCGGTGCCAATAGTACCGCCAATTGCGATTAGTTGAACATGCCGATTTGCTAAATCCCTCTTTAATTCTTGCTGTGCCAATCCTAACTCCCCCTTAAAATTAATTGAATATTTTTAGTGTGAAATGATGAGCAGTAGAGTAAACCAATAAAAAAAGAGATTGGATGTTCTCCAATCTCTTAGGTCTAAGAATAACAAATAAAATCTGTCATGCTAACGATTATCAGCATAACAAATAGATATTCAGTACTCTTCTGTCCTTTTGCCTGAGATTGTGAACCCTTCGGCGCCGTGGAATTCCCACGGTCTCTCCAGAAGCTGCTCCTGCTATAGTGTGATCCATAGCAATCATAGCTTGCTAATTATTAAATTTTTTTAATAGCGATATCTATTTCCAAATAATTTTTAATTTTAGTAGTAGTTAAATATTTTGTCAACAACAAATTATAAATCCATTTCAATTATTTAACTGCTCAGGAAGAGGAAATTTTAGAATTATTCAATAAAAAAACCGCCATTTGAGACCCGGATTCAGACTGGATCTTACCGTTTCTGCATTGCCCTGTCCGAATGAGACCCGCTTTCGGACTAGATCTAGCTTTTTTACCTGCCCTGTCTGGTTTAAATACTACTTTTTTTGGAAAAATAATTTCAAGATAAAAAGTAAGAAAGTAGGTAAAGAAATTTGAAAACGAACCAAGAAATTCCTTCAAATAAAGAAGGACAGGAAGATAGTAAAACGGGGGAACATCAACTCTCAGCAATGAATTTACTGTGGATTGGGCTAGGTGGCATCATTGGAGGTGGTTTTTTTCTTGCGTCAGGGTTACCTATAAGCTATGCTGGTCCCGGAGTGATTTTTGCTTATCTACTAGGTGGTTTAATAACAACCCAGATTGCAGGTGCACTGACCTCTCTGACTGTCAATCATCCCGTTAGTGGCTCCTTTAAGGTCTACGCGGAAGAAATCTTAGGACCTTTTATAGGATTCTATGTAGGTTGGACCTTTTGGATAGCTGCTGTTCTAAGTATTGGGTCTGAGACCATTGCCATGTCAATTTTTTCAAAACTGTGGTTTCCAAACACCCCTGTATGGTTATTAACAATTATTTATTCAGCAATAGTTATCGCATTAAATGCTTTTGGCTTGAAAAACTTTGGTAAAATTGAAACTTTCATGTCTTTCATTAAAGTATCTGCCTTAGTTTTATTCATCATTATCGGTATCGCAGCGATGCTTGGAGTATTTACTGCTACTCATCCTATTGGAGTTAAGACTCTATTAGATAACGGAGGTTTTTTTCCCAAAGGTTTCAAAGGATTCCTCCAATCAATGTTAATTGTCATTTTTTCCTATGCCGGAATTGGTGTGGTTGCGTTGGCATCCTCAGAGGCTAAAGATCCGAGACAAGATATACCAAAAGCCATGTTTCGACTTCTAATCATCTTGGTTTTACTATATGTTGTCTCAATTTTAACAGTTCTCTGCCTAACCCCGTGGAATCAGATTTCAACCGATCAATCGCCCTTTATATCGGCCTTAGAGTCAATTAATATCCCTTTTGCCGCTTCAATCATGAATGCTGTGATCCTTGTGTCATCATTTTCTGTAATGACTGGGTCATACTTTTCCGCCATAATGATGCTAGTTTCTTTAGGAACCTCTCATCAAGCTCCAGCCTTTGTGAGTAAAAAAAGTAAGAATGGAGTATATTATGGAAGCTTGATTATTACAGCAATAGGACTAGTTGCTATTATTATTACTTCTTACATTTTGCCCAGCAAAATTTACGATTATTTAATTTCTGCATCAGCTTATTTTTCATTCTTTAGTTTGGGTATTATTTTACTTTGCTTTATACTATGGCTAAAAACTGTTGCCAATAAGGAAATTTACAAATCCCCTCTAGCATTTGGTGCTCCGTGGTCAACAGTTATCACATTAGTTATACTATTGATTTTAATTATATTTTCCTTAAGCGTTACCGACCAACGTATGGGGTTTTACTTCGCTTTAGTTATTTCAGGTGTTATCTCTATTGTTTACTTATCAATATTCCGTAAATTTAATGATAAAACTTAACAAACCCATAAAAAAAGAAACCTCATTTACCTATGTACGGTTCACCGTAGATAGTCTATATGAGGTTTTTCTGAAATGATATTTAAAGAAACGATTTAAGGCCTATTCTATTGAAACTATTTATGCTTTTTTAACAAATTCCGATTTTAATTTCATTGCTCCAAAACCTTCAATTTTGCAATCGATATTATGGTCTCCATCAACCAAGCGTATATTTTTTACTTTAGTACCTTGTTTTAAAACCGATGAACTTCCTTTTACCTTAAGGTCTTTGATGACTGTGACAGTATCACCGTCGTTTAATATATTTCCATTTGCATCATTAACCGACTTATTATCATTACTATTGTCCATTTCCTCAGTCCACTCATAACCACATTCTGGGCAAATAAAAAGATTTCCATCCTCATAAGTATATGCTGAATGACATTTTGGACAATTAGGCAAGTTACTCATTATTTTATTTCCTCCGCTAGCCAGTTTAATAAATTTCCACAAATACTATTTCTGTTTATACACCATATTACGAAAAAAATAAAGTGAAATAAAGATCTCATTTACTTATGATACGGTTCACCGTAACATATCTAAATGAGGTGCTTTAGAAAAGAAAAAAAGTGAAGCCATATTGTGCTCCACTTCAATCTTTATCTTTTTGAACTTTAAAGCTATCTTATATTCTTTTGTTTCTGCTTTTCAATATCATGTATTTTTTCATATTTTCTATACATCAACCATGCAACAACTGAGAAAATAACGGGTCCAGCCACACTCCAAATGGTTGTTTGCATATCCCCTTCTAAAGCTGGCTGTACGATACTGAAGAAATTTGCAAGTCCAACTGTTAGAACTACAATACATGTCCAAAAATTTGCGCTCAATTGCGTTTTATATACAATAAACGGCTTATTGATTTCCACTTTTTTCTTAAAATACGGGAATGCAAGTGCTATAAATACATACGGTATTGTCATAGCCACGTTAGTCATCGAAACGAGTATGTTAAAGAATGCGGACATTGTGCTTCCACCGAAAGCGATTAGTGCGATCATTACACAAACAATAGCAGCTTGAAACCACATAGCATTAACAGGCAGCCCATTCTTTGTTTCACCGATTTTTCCAGGCCACAATCTCTTAGGCGTTCCTTCAATCATCTGCTTTAACGGTGAAAACATCAAGGTAAAGAACGCACCGGACAGTGCCAGGAACATTGAAAGTCCAATGTATCTTGCAACCCCAAATCCCAAAGCCGTAGCTGTAGCATGGCTTGCTCCAAAAGCGGTACCTATTGAGTAGCCTAAATTGGCCATAACTATATAACTAGCGTTTCCCAGGTTAACATTCGCTATACCCATTACAGATGCCCAGTTTGTGAATATTCCAATTAATAGTATTCCTATTGAATACCCTACAGAGATTATGGCTGCAGATAAAAGAATTCCTTTCGGAAACGTTTTTTCTGGATTTTCTGTTACATCTACTAAACCGCCTACTGCTTCAAGTCCGCCATAAGCGAAGAGGGCATATACTACAAAGGCTAACGAAGCAATAATATCTCCTGCATATTTAGGATTTGGTGTTTGAGTAAATGAATGTAACCCTGTAATCGGCTGTGCCAAATATCCATGATTACCTATAAGTACTGCTATTGCACCAACCCAAAGAAATACATTCAATAACAAGACTGCAGTACCACCTAAAGAGGTTACTTTCTTAATCTTATCTAGACCCTTTGTTGATGTATAGGTTACTATAAGAATCCATACAATTCCTAAAACCCCCAGAACCTGAGGTCCTCGAAGATTAAATAAAGTCCAGCTTTGTGTTGTATCTTGTCCAAAGATAGCATTTGACACCGGAACCCACATACCGGATGCGACATTAACCATCCAAGTTATATAAGAAAAATACCACATGAACGTTCCTATAAATGCAAATTTTGGACCGATGGATTTTTCCATCCATGAGTAGATACCTCCCTTTTCCTCTTTAAAGGCGGAACCAAATTCAGCTACCATTAATGCAAAAGGAACAAAGAAGGTTATGGCTGAAAATATGTACCAAGGAATAGCGGCATAACCCATCTTATAAAATGATCTTGGAATGTTGTTGAATCCATAAACAGAAGTAAAAATCATTAATACTAGGGATACTAAAGTCAGCTTTCTGGTTATGTTTGTGTTTGACACACATTTTCCCCCTAATTAAAGTTATCATATACTTCTAACACAGAATGTTTACTTACAACCTATTTTCACCAAAATTGATATATCGATTCCTCCTTAAATATACTTAATACTACTTTTAAAAATAGAGAAGCATTTCCAGCCAACGTATATAAACGTTGAAACTAGTCAATAAAAAAACCTCATTTACTTATGATACGGTTCACCGCATCATAAATAATAATGAACTATAAATTTTATAGACAATTCATTAAGTGATGTTGTGCCTGGCACAAGCTGTATATTGTCGAAGAACATAAAGTGTTTCATGGCATAACCTGCAATATTCAAAATAAGATGCCTGACCCCCAGCCGTTAAAGCTTTAACAGACTAAGGGTCAGGCACCATTATCTCTAATTATTAATCAGATTGAGAATATCTTTAGGATTTTCAAAAATATACTTTGCATTTTCAAATCCTGATGTAGTTCGTGCCCCCCATAAAGCTAGACCAAAATCTACACCAGCTGCGTTTGCACATTGCATATCGTATATTGAATCACCTATATAAATAGCTTCATCCGCTTTACAGCCTAACATCTTCAGTGCTAGTTCTAATGGATCCGGATTAGGCTTACGTTTTTCTGTATCACTCGCACAAACGACCGAGTGAAAATGATGATCGATATTTAATAAATAAAAGCTATGGTTCATTTCTTCAGCAGTTTTAGAGGTTACAATACCGGCTTTAGGAAGCCCATTAATCACGTCAATAATTCCTTCAAATATAGGAACATTTTTCATTAAGGGTTTTTCCTTCTCTAGCCATGATTCAAGTGTGGTTGGAATATCAGCAATATTTAATATTTCTAATGTAGTCAGACCGGGAATACCGAGTGAAAAACGGAGTTCATCTAAATCTTTTTCAATTCCTTGTTCCTTTAATGTTGCTTGTAATGCTGTAAGCCCAATCAACTCAGAATCGATAATCGTCCCATCTAAATCAAAAATAAACGTACTATACATTCTCTTCAACCTCCCATATTTTATCTGTTTAGAATAGGATAAAATATGAAATGGATTTCAGGTCAATAGCTAAATGGATGAACGTTCGATAATTCTATAAGGTATTTCAATTTTTTGTCTAGATTTGTTAATGACAAGATCAAAAGCTTGTTCACCAACCTTAATTAATTGATGATCTACCGAAGAAATCCCCATTCCAATACCAATGGGTTGGTTTTCTTGTCCTATGATAGCTAAATCATCGGGTACTCTCATATTGATAGATTGAGCATACTGATACATCCCGCCAGCCACTTCATCCCCATTTGCATATATTGCCGTTGGTCTTGTTTTTTGACTCAACAGCTTCTTTCCGGCATTATATCCATCCTTAAAACTAGAACAATCTGATAGATAAAACTCGGTTTGAAGTTCTCCAAATACTTCTTTATAAGCTGTAATAAGTTGACTTGTACTCATGCTTTCCATTCCTCTAACAGTTGTAAAGGCTACTTTACTATGTCCTTTTTCTTTAAGGTATTTAAAAGCATCAAGATACGAGGCGTATCTATCTATATAGGAGCATCCTATCTCCGGATGATTCGTATATTCACATGAAACGACTGAACCATAATTAGTATAGGGGATTATCGACTCCCAATTATTTGACCTTGACGTGATGATTATTCCATCGAGCAATTTATTTTTCAGCATTGAAAGATACTCTATCTCTTTATCTTTATTGTATTTAGTTGGGAGAACAGTAATGGAATAATCCTTCTCAACAGATTGATTAAGCACCCCATGTAACATTTGATCGAACGCTTGATTGTTGTTATATGGAATGATGACGCCAATCATTCTTGTCTCTCCACGAATTAAATCGACCGCATTTTTATTAGGGGTATAATTCATTTCATCAATAACTTTCAGAACGATGGCTCTTTTTTCTTCAGATACATATTTATAGTTGTTTAAAACTCTTGATACGGTCGTCACTGACACACCGGCCATCTTAGCGATTTCGTTAATATTTGTCATCTAATCCTTCCCTTACACAGAGACTCGTTATACTGCTTTAAGATTAGTGCCGAGCCACTGGCACCGCCCGAATCCCCTAAGAATATTTTAACATAAATTTCCTATACCCTCTAAAGAAGGTGACTAACACAATTTCGTCTCAACATAAACGGTGAATTGTGCCAGCGAAAAAAAGGATCGATGCTTTGAACAAACATAGGGGGGCAAAAAAGACAGCATAATTGAATATATGCATACATATATTTATAAAACATTTTCACTTGAAAGGGGGATCTTTACCTATGGATATTTGCATTTCTTGTGGAAAGGAATTATCAATTATGGAGAGGAACAGAACTGAATGCTGGGAATGCAGAGAAATCACAGTAGAAGCATATACGGAAGAGGAATAAATAATTCAGATACTATGAAAATAAAAGAAACGGCCCTACTCCTCAGAAAAAGGTGCCTGACCCTTAATGAGTTAAAGTCCTAACATCAGGGGAGGTACCTATGCTGGAATAATTCATTAGACTTTTCCTGTAATCCAGTAATTCCAAAACTTTTGCACAGAGTATTCTTCCATTTCAAATTTTTCAGTAGTAATTTCACTTCACGTTCACTATAGTAATTTCCCATCTCCCATCCTCATTTTGTAAACAAAGTGCCTTTTTAGGAAATCCACCACTTAAGCTAAATAAATCTTTTGATACATTTGAATTAATAGATGTAATTCATTTTTTTCATATTTTACCACCCTCCCAAAAATCTTAAATGAGACTGGGTCTAGCGAGCAGTGATAGTCACTGTTCGCTTTTCTTTTGTTGATTTTTTATCGTAATCACAAATACCAAAAACTTTTTCTTTAATAATTGGCGTCTTTTTTATAGAATCCAAAAGGAGGTGCCAAGCGATGAAGAAAAAAGATCAAGAAGAATTACTTACAGATTTCGTAATGGAAAACAAAGAGAAATTTTATCGATTAGCATATAGTTACGTTAAAAATGAAGAGGATGCTTTAGATATTATTCAAGAGTCAATCCACAAAGCCCTAAAAGGGATTCATACCTTAGAAAATTCTCAAGCGTTAAAAAGTTGGTTTTTTCGCATCGTAGTTAACACATCATTAGATTTATTACGCAAAAAGAAAAAGGAAATGGTAGTGGATGATGATACTATAGAATTTTTTAGCCCCAAAAAGAATGACACATATGAAAATGTTGATTTAACCAAGTTACTCAATGAATTGCCGCCTAAATATCGAACTGTTATTATTCTTAAATTTTTTGAAGACCTAAAAATTCGTGAAATAGCTGAAGTTCTAAATGAAAAGGAAAACACGATTAAGACTCGTTTATATAAAGGACTTAAAATGCTGCGAATAGAAATGAATGATATTTCCTATATGGGAGGTTGATACAATGGATAAAAAAATGGAGGCATTAATGAAAGAATATAATGACATTCCTATCCCTAGTCAGTTAGACTTTGTTGTTAAAAAGGCACTAAAACAAAAGCCTAAGAAGCGCATAATGACAAAAGTGGCGGTCGGACTAGCTGCATCTGCTGCTATCTTTATTGGAGGATTAAATGCAAGTCAGACATTTGCCATGACTATGGCTGAGGTTCCTGTTCTAAAAAATGTGGTGAAAGTATTAACATTTAGAGAATTCAAGGTTGATGAGGAAACGTACCATGCAGATATTAAAGTACCTTCGATTAATAACCTTGATAATAAAGAATTACAATCAACATTAAATCAAAAATATCTAAAAGAAAGTGAAGAACTCTATCAACAATTCCAGGCTGATATGAAAGATCTAAAGGAAAGTGGCGGCGGACATTTAGGCATAGAGAATGGGTACGAAGTAAAAACAGATACTGACCAGCTCTTATCCATTGGACGTTATACGGTAAACACAGTCGGATCGTCATCAACAACGTTCCATTTTGACACGATTGATAAGAAAAATAAGCTGCTAATCACCTTACCAAGCCTATTTAAAAGTGATGCCTATGTTGATTTGATCAGCAATGAAATTAAAAAGCAAATGATTACTCAAATGGAACAAGACTCTGACTTAACTTACTGGGTAAAGAATCCAAATAAAGAAGGAAATGATCCACTAGACACTTTTGAAAAAATAAAGCCTGATCAAAATTTCTACATTAACAAAAATAACAAATTGGTCATTAGTTTTGACAAATATGAAGTGGCTCCTGGTTATATGGGTATTGTTGAATTCGTCATCCCTACGGACGTCCTAAAAGACACTCTGGTGAGCGATGAGTATATAAAATAGCATCCACGAGGAGAAGATAGTTTGACACTTACCTTTACCTAAGATAAAAGAAATAAGGATATCCCAAAAGATTCTGACCCCACTTTCAACACTCAATTTACAGCTGATTTTCAAGTGACGATCAGCTATATATTGTAGGTTGAGGGGTTTGACTCTTTTTTCTGGGATATCCTTATTTTGATTTCTTTGAACCCCCCCTTTGTTCTGTTTTATCCACATTAATTAATGGCAGTTTACATTGCCAAGTCTATTTTTCAATTAAAAATCAGTACAAAAGCAGGTTAAACTTTTTCTTTATGCCGTACGTCTATTTTTCGTATGCAACAAAGAATACGTATCAAGGAAAGAGACACTCTTTTTTAATGAAGAAAAGTCAGTCTTAACATAAACTTATACAATTTATAACAGAAAACAAGGTTAACTTTTATCGATTCGCACATAGTTTAGATCAGGTGGTTCAAAAAACTTTACATCATCCACAAAAAAAATTAACCTTATCTTTGTCTCTATACGGTCTATCCCCCTTATCTGCCATATGAAGTGAGGGAATGCTTTGAATTTACTTTAGGCATTACCATGATCGTTAATTTTCATCATTTAAACATGTATTTTTTAATAGAAAGGAAAAATCATCTATGAACTACTTACCTATTTTAAAAAACAAATTTCGAACAAAAAATACTGACTTGGATTTAAGGGTGAAAGACCATGACGACTAACCCTAAAGTGCAAAACAGAAGATACCTAGAAGGATTAGATGGTCTAAGAGGTTTAGCAGTGCTTTCTGTCATTTTCTATCATATTGGATTCCCTTGGGCATCTGGAGGTTTTTTAGGTGTAGTCGTGTTCTTCGTGCTGTCTGGCTACCTTATTACTGATATCATAATGACTGAGTGGGAGCAGCGAAGAAGAATTAATTTAAAAAATTTCTGGATTCGCCGTGCTAGACGCTTACTTCCAGCCATGCTCACAATGTTAGTGATCATTATTGGCTGGGTAAGCTTGTTTCATCATCATCTTTTAGAAAAATTGCAAGCGGATGCTCTAGCTGCTTTACTATATATTAGTAATTGGTGGTACATCTTTCATCACCAATCCTATTTTGATAGCTTTCAATCACCATCATTATTAACTCATTTTTGGTCATTAGCAGTAGAAGAACAATTTTATCTTTTCTGGCCATTGCTGCTTGCATTCGGGTTACGCTTTATCTCTAAACGTTCAATCTTATTTATTACTCTCACCTTAATCGGTATTTCTGCATTAACAATGGCCATATTATATGAACCCGGATCGGATCCAAGTAGAGTCTATTACGGGACTGATACAAGAGCTTTTTCTCTATTAATTGGTTCTGCTCTTGCACTTATTTGGCCAAGTCAAAAGCTTGCTGCCAAAGTACCATTAGCTTTACGACTTGTCCTTAATTTAATCGGGACAATTGCGCTTGTAGTGATCCTTTTAATGGTTGGACTTACCAATCAATATGACCCTTTCCTATACCGTGGAGGGATGGTTTTATTATCAATTGCTTCTATGTTATTAGTTGCCGTGCTCGTTCATCCAGCTAACAGCATTAGTAGAGTCTTTAATTTTAAACCACTAAGATGGATTGGTATCCGTTCCTATGGGATCTATTTGTGGCAATATCCCGTCCTTATTTTAACTAGTCCAGCAATAAATACAACAGGAATTTCGATTGGCAGAGTTATATTCCAATTAACATGCATTATTGTATTGGCGTCTTTATCATGGAAATTTATCGAAAATCCAATTCGCCTATATGGATTGAAAGAAACGTGGAGAAGAATTGCTACAAAGAAATCGTTTCATAATCGTTTTATTATTAGACGCTGGATTGTCCTTGGCGGAGGTGTGCTAATAATCCTTGTCTCATTTATAGCTATTCACAATGTGACTATTGCAAAAACAGATAAAAAAGAGGAAACGCATGCTGCAATTAAAGAAGATCGTTCTAATAATCAATTAGAAATAGAACAGAAGAAAAAGGAACCTCCTTCCCCTGATGTTCATTCAAAAAAAGAAGAGCTAACAAAACCAGACGGTGAAAATAAACTTCCGCAAACAGAACCCTCTAGCGAAAAAAATGAAACGGTGACAGCAATTGGTGATTCTATATTACTTGATGTTGCCCCTTATTTAACTGAATATTTTCCTTCATTAAATGCCGACGGAAAAGTAGGCCGTCAAATGTCTCAAGCATTGGATGTAGTAAAAAGAATGAAGCAAGAAGGAACATTAGGGGATACTGTAATTATCGAACTCGGCACAAATGGCCCATTTACTGAGAATCAATTAATATCAATGATTGAATTAATTGGAAATAATCGAAAAATTATTTTCATCAATACCCGTGTCCCACGTCCTTGGGAAACTGAGGTAAACAATACTCTAAAAGAAGTAACCGAAAAATTCGATAATACCACTCTGGTTAATTGGTACGCCGCCAGTGCAGGGCACAATGAATATTTTTCACCCGATGGTGTCCACTTAAATGAAAAAGGAGCTAAGGCCTACGCAGAACTAGTGGCAAAGTCGGTTGGAAAATGAGCAGTGACTATGAAAATTGAATATTGGTGTATATTTTGTTTTTAATCCTAGTACTTATCACATCAGTAGAGTCTCCTCCGGGGAATTTTCCTTCGGACATATGGAACTCAAATAAGAGTAAGAGATTCCTTATTTAAGTGAATTACGACATTATATTCAGGTCAAAATTACCACCTTAATTTTCTTTTCCACTTTCAGACAGTCACTGTTAGTCAGTTTTTTATGTATAAAAAAAGGAAGTGATTTCAATTCACTTCCTTTTTTCTATCCGTTATTCTAGAAGTTCTAGCACAATCTCGGGGACGCAATCCTTCTTAAGAACAAATTTAAAGGTTTGACTGTCTTTCAACGTTAATTGAATCGCTCCGTTTAGCGGACCATTCGCTTCAATACAGTCCTTTATATCCTTTCTATGGACACTCATCGCCAATTTAATTTCAGAGTCTGAATGTAACTTATACACAAGAATTCTTTGATTGGTTAAGACGAAAACGATTGGCATGTTATACTTTGTTAGCCAGGAAATCTCAGGGAATATCTTCATCACCCAATTTGTTGGAGCTGTTCTTCCCCCAGCAATCGTAATGATGTATTCATCGACCTCTAAATCCGACATCACACGCTCCTCGTATTTATTCGTCAAACTCATTCCACTCACCCTTTATCGCCAAAAATTAATCATGTTGCACTGCTTCCATGCCTTGAACCCCCGGCACCTCTTTTCCCAACACCTTATTTATTTGAGCTTAGATGCATACTTTCAGTTAATTGACTCATTTTTTCCAGGGTTAGATCAGGTTGATCCATTATAATTGTATACCTCATCCCGTTTTCATCCCAGGTTACCGCACTGATTTCTTCCATATAACCCGCATGCTGTCCGCGAATTTTAGAATCCTCCCCTTCTATTTCCATACCCTTTTCCTTTGGAGTAGGAAAAATTGACAAGGAAAAGGTGGATCCTTCAGCTGTCTCATAAGAAATCGTTACCTCGGTTCGATTCAATTCTCCCTTTAGGTTTAACCATTCTACTCTTTCCAATTTTGCTGTCTTTTCATCAAAAATAAGAAACGGTTCCCCCAGCGCTTTCTCTGCTTCTTCGATAGTCCCGGTCGTTGGCTGAAGACTATTATCTAGGTTCTCAATTTTTACATTTTTTGGGATATTCAAAGTAAAGGTATCGTTATCGAATTTAGGAGTGAAGTCCAGCTTTTTGTATTCCATTTCAGATCGGCTGTCACCTGAATTGGTAATCGCCTTCACTATAAACCAAGTCTTTTGATCTACCCAATATTCCATATCACCTAAAACAGATTTCTTCGATTTAGCTTTTACCTTTAAATGGTATGTATCAAGACCGAGGATCTTTTCCTCTCCTACCACTTCATACGTATGGGTTTTCCCCAATCCCTCAAGTAACTTTGTTAATTGTTCTTTCGGGGTTATCGAAGCTGGGCTTTCCTCATCTGAAAATGGTATACTCATAGCTTTATCACTACCTTGTTCGTAAGTAATTACCTTTTTACCATCGTTAAGAGAAAACACTTGTTGATTATTTTTTTTATGGTCAGTTGTTATCACTTTCCTCTTTTGGTCATTGCTTACAAATTCTTCAAAACTTATATTCTCAGTAACCTCTTTACCGGTGTAGAATTTCATTTCAGCCTTGCCATAATAGGCATCAAACTTCTTGTCAGCTTCTAGTACATTTGAAACAATTTCCTCTGCGGAGGCAGTCAGTTCTCCAGAACATCCTCCTAATAAACCGATAGATAACGTTGTACCAATTAGTAATTGTTTAATCTTCATTTTTTGTAACCTTCCTTTCATTTAGCCAACAAGCTACTAATGTTCCATATCCTGCCGTTGACCAAAGCTTTATTTTTCCATCATGCTGCTCCACCAGCATTTTTGCTACACTTAGACCGAGCCCTGAGCTGCCGCCCGTTCCTCTCGCCCCTTCACCTTGTACAAAAGGTTGAAAAATCCTCGTTTGCATTTCAATCGGAATCGCATTTCCTTGATTTTGAATAATGAGTAGCGTTCCACCCATTCTCCAAGCATTTACTTCTTGAAAAAATGGCGGGAATACCCAATCCGGAAGGGCCGTATCCGGTGGAATCGCTGCCAGCCAGATTCTTTTCCCTGGATCAGTATGACGGATGGCATTCGCCACCAAATTATCCATTACCCGCATCATCTGTTTGACATTGACATCATAGGTAGACTGAACACATTGAAATACATCCAATCTGATACCCTTTTTTTTACACGGCTGTTCATAGCCCGATAAAAGCATGTCGAAGAATTCCTCCCCGTCTACTTCGACCAATTCCGGCCTTTCCTGTACGGATTGCAGCGCTGTATAGACTGCTAAATCATCAAGCATTTGTTTCATATAAGCAAGCTTTTCAAATAAAATCGTCCGGTACTCCTGCTTTTCTTTTTCAGATAACTTATTTTCAGTTTGCAATGCTTCTGTATAAGCTTGAATAACCGTTAGCGGTGTTTTTAAATCATGAGATAAAGCCGCAACAATAAATTCCTTGTCCTTTTGCTGAAGAGAAAGTTCATACTGTGTTTGTTCTAATTGTGACCTCATTTGATGAAAATGTGTAAGTACCTCACCAATTTCATCCTTTCCTGTTCTAATTTCCATTTGTACAGGCTGACCTTTCGCAAACGCCGTCATTTGCGACCGTAAATGCTGCAACGGCCGATTAAACTTTCGATTTAAGAGCATGACGACAACGACATAAATGAGAATAAAAAAACCGCAAAATAGAATGAACAGTAACCAAGAACGATGATTCACTCCCTCAACCCATGTGCTGCGGCCAAACGTTATCTCGTAAATTCCAACAAGCTTACCATCTGCAAATACAGGCTTTTTCACAATATAAGTTCGCAGATTTTTCTTTACCTCATTTAAGTCTTTGTAAAGAAGATCTACCTCTTGAGGATTTAGGTTGCTTGAAGAGGGATCCTCAATCGATGAAAATAGCATCCGTCCATCAGAACGAAACAATGATATTTTTACTGTTTCACTTGCATGCTTCTGAATTGCTTTGTATTTGGTTTTTTGTTGGCTTTGATAGAGTGATGGATCCTTTAGTACGGGTTCTAATTCGATTAATTTCTTATTCACTTCCATAAACTCAATCATATCCTGCTTTTGATCGAAGTGACTGATGGTGACATACAGGAAATAGAGGGCGGCAACCGGCAATAGCATGACAAGAAAGTAACTTATCATTAACCAATATTTTATTTTCATCCTGCTTGTTCACCTATAAAGCGGTAGCCTACACCCCAGACGGTCTGAATAAATTTGGCTGATCGTGTTTCATCCTGGAGTTTAGTACGAAGGCTTTTAATATGAACCGTTACCGTGTTATTGCCATCCATATCTTCCTGCTGCCAAATATGCTCATATAGTTCCGATTTCGTAAACGTTCTAAACGGATTTTTTGCCAACAGATAGAGTAAATCTTCTTCTTTCGATGTAAGCAGCAGCGGCTCTTCATTCAAGTACACGATATTTTTTGAATAGTCGATAGAAAGCCCGTGCAAAAAGTTGACTATATTTCCATGATGATCCTTCTTCGTATAGCGGCGATAGCGCCGTAAATGGGAAGCTATTCTTGCACTCAACTCCACCAAACTAAATGGCTTTGTCAAATAATCATCCGCCCCAAGGTCAAGCCCGCGGATTTTATTCTCATCCTCATGTCTAGCACTCACGATCAGCAATGGTACATCACTTTCCAACCGAATCGTTTTACAAAGAGTAAACCCATCCATTTCTGGAAGCATCAAATCTACTAAAGCAAGGTCATATCGGTCGTGCTTGAAATCATCCCAGCCTTCTTTACCAGTTGACGCCCATGTCACCCTGTACCCTTCCTTCCTTAGGTGGTCACAGACAATTCGCGCGATTTCCTTGTCATCTTCCACTAGTAAAATAGTTTCTTTCTCACTCATCAGCTATCCCTCTTTCAATTTCCATTATAATCATGATAAACTACCGCTCTAGATTTCTTTATAAACTCTTAATAATTGGTACTTTCTATATTGAGCTACTAAAAAAACTTCCACATTTAATTAGAAAACTAGTAAACTACAGTTAAATTTTGTTATGTACTTTGTTATTCTATCTAAAAATAAGACATCGCATGAAAAAATTTTTTTTCAATTATTAATCGTTTATTCATAATTTGTTCATTTCTAGGGTTTAAGATAATTACATGAAACGGACATGATCTTTTCATAGCCTTTCATCCCCCTTTTAATATATATTTTTTGTCCGGCCTATGGCCGGATATTTTTTTGACATTCTTACTTTACTCGACTTCAGATTAATAAAGGATAGATAGAAATGTGAAACCTTTTAAATGATTGATTTGACAAGGGACTTCCCAAAAAAATAGCTGTAATTCCTATGGAACAACAGCCAGCTTGCTTTATTAATTTACTTAACTCTATACGGTTCTAAAATATCTATGACACTATTAATACAACTGTTCCCCGCACCCCAATCAAACCGGAAGATAGCTCCTTGGGCAGTGCCAGAAGCTGCTGCATGTACTTTTGTAGCACCTTCAAAGTTATCGATAGTAACCGTCATTGAACCACGATTACCTGAGCGATAATAGTATTTTTCTAACACTAAAACAATCAATTCAATATTCCCGATTGAACGATGATAACGATCAATTAATGTACCTGAGATACTTCCATTTACAATTTCCTCCTCCACTTTGTCACTTGCTTCTTTAGGAGTTATCGACACGACGATCTCACTAACATCCATAATACTCCCCCTCCTAAAAATTGTTTTCCTAAACTAACTTCAACCTAAATTTCATCAAATGGAAATCTTATCCTCCCATACGTTTTTGAATTTATTTTAGTTTCACTTTCTTATATATTTCATATCTTTAGCATCCTTTACACAAAATTTTCAAAAAAACCGTCCCACCCATTTCGTTAAAGTGGTAACGCATCGTAGGTCAGGCATCAATATCCCCCAAATTTTTCTAAGCAGGCGCCTTACATTTACCATCAAATCAAAAAATGGGGGTGAGCGTCTCTTTACATCAAGCACTTTTTATAAGAGCTTTCATGCCTAAGCAGCCATTCCTTTCTCCACAAACCACCTGCTAACCAGTATGATGCTGTTTAACAAAATATGAAAATTTTTACTATTTACAATCCATTATTATGTATAATTGACTTATCTAAAAATTCAAGTTACATGTTTATGGAGATAGTCATATGAGTAATAAGAGTTCAAGTAATTATGTCTTACATGCCAAAAGCAGCCAATTTTACTGGGAAGGAAATGGCCAATTATCCATTAAAACATTCTCTAATGGGAAGGCGCATTATAAGACCAGTAAAGGCTTTTTTGCTGTTGAAGAGAGCAGATACCTGCTTCTTAATGAAGGTTCCTATACAATTTTAATTGACGAAAATAAGGAAGTTGAATCTTTTTGTATCTTTTTTAAAGATGGATTTGCAAAGGAAGTTTTAAAGACCTATAGAGAATCAACCCATAAACTTCTAAGTGATCCTTTTATGGAAACAAGTTCTATTGGTTTCTTTGAAAAAACATTTCATACACCTCAAAGACTATCTTCTCAGATAAACATATTTAAAGAGAACTTATCAGTCCTTAAGAATGATCTAGTTGGTTATGAGGAACAATTCCACAAATTAATGCAAACTTTATTGTTCGCACATTTCGATACATTGAAAGAAGTCGAATCCTTACATGCGATACGAACTTCTACACGTGAAGAATTATATAGAAGGATCAGTACGGCCCATGATTATATCAGGTCCTTTTATAACAAGCCAATAAAATTAAATGACATTGCTCGGATTGCTTGCCTTTCGCCAAACCATTTATTAAGAACTTACTCACAAATATTTGGCAAAACGCCTCATCAGCATATTTCTGAATATAGGATTCTAAAGGCAAAGGACCTTTTAAGAAATTTAGACTTCACTATTACAGATATAACTTTTGAACTGGGATTTACTAACCCTGTATCCTTTAGCAAGATGTTTAAGCAGCATGTTGGAGTTTCTCCCATTCAATTTCGTAAAAAGGTGATTTTGGATAAGAAATACTAAGTTGAATCGTTTATTCTTAATGTGAAAGATATTTGAAGGGAGAAATGTTCTTTGGAAACTAATATGATTCAAAAAGTTGGGCAAATCGGGGTACCAGTTAAAGTGTTAGACAGGGCAATACAATTTTACAAAGATAAACTGGGGCTTGCCCTTTTATTTAATACAGACAGTATGGCTTTCTTTGAATGCAACGGTCTGCGTCTCCTGTTAAGCCTGCCAGAAAAAGATGAATTTGCTAATTCAAGTTCAGTTGTTTATTTTCAAGTTAAAAATATCAAGAAAACTTATGAGACTTTAGTAAGTAATGAAGTTACTTTTATTGATGAACCACATATCGTTGCAAAAATGGGACAAATTGAAACATGGATGACGTTTTTTAAAGACACTGAAGGGAATACTCATGCTTTAATGAGTGAAGTTCAAGCCTTATAAGAATCATTTTGAGACCGTCTAAAATAAACGGTCTCCTGTTTAATATCAGCCTATTTAATTACTCACTATCTATGAATATTTCCATCTTTTGCATTATACTATTTGTGGTTCGGTTCACGTACTGTATCTAATAAGGTTTTCTTTTTGCCTTATAAAACTTAAATTAAGGGATTTTAAAACAGAACAAAAAATTTCACCTTTAAACAAATTGTGACAAATTACACCCCACAAAAAATAGTAGTATAATAGTAATATTTAATAGTAAGGTAAACTAATCAAAAGTCTTTGATGAAATCCACAAGTTTAAAGTTGGAGAACGTTGATAGTTGGGTTACCAAATAGCGGAGGGTATGTTTATGAGTACGGCAAATGAAGCAGTTGAAGAAATTAACAAAGGACGGGTGAACCGATTCAAACGGCCTGCAAAACGTAAATTTATTGTAATTGGAATTATCATTATTATTGCATTCCTAATTGCGGGAATTAGCTATTATCAGGCAACCCGATTCAATTCGCAAGTTACGATTAATGGTACCAAAGTCGGTGGACTGACGGCTGATCAAGTAATAAATAAATTAAAAACATCTGAATTAAAAAACAGGGTCTATGTCGGAAACCAACTAATTTTAGATGAAGAAGATACGCAGATGGTATTTACGGATAAAGATCTGCCTGAGGTTAAGAAATTACTGAAAAGCCAGTGGACGTTTTTTCCTTCCTTAAAGGAAAAAAATTATTCGTTGATACCCAAAAAGGCGGATCAGTTTCGAAGCCAAACAATGAAAAAGCAAGTAGAAGAAAAGCTCCTATCAATGAATAAGAGCTTAAAAGCACCCCAAGATGCGCAGGCGAAATTGGAACAGGGTCAAATTGTCATCTCTAATAGTATTAATGGAGAACAGTATGATATCGCCGGTCTATTAAATGATTATAAGAAACAGAAATATACTAGTGATATCCATCTGAAACCCGTATTCATTCAACCAATCAAAGAGGACAGTCCGATTGTAAAAGAAGAGGAGAAAATGCTGCAGGATCTCCTACAACGGACAGTTGATTATAAGGTACAGGACAAAGTGCATCCTTTAAAAGCCAGTGAATTAATTAAAAATGCCTCTGTATCAAAAGATAAGAAGGTTACAATCACAGAGAGTGACATTAAGAACAAGATTGATGAAATTAATAGTTCTCAATCAACATTAAATAAAAATTTCACATTTAAGACCCATTCAGGTTCAGTTATTCAAGTTAAAGGACAAGGCTATGGCTGGGCAATAAATACGGAAAAAGAAACAGCAAGAATCCAGGAAGCTTTTGAAAAAGGTGAGAAATCTCTTTCTGCTACTAATATTTATGGAAATGGCTGGAGCAATGAAGGCATCGGCTATGAAACTACAGCGAATAATGGCATTGGCGACACGTATGCTGAAGTATCCATTGCGGAACAGCGTATCTGGATTTATAAAAATGGACAATTAGTGGTCACAACCAATGTGGTTACAGGTAAACACAGCACAGGTGAAGATACTTCACCAGGAGTGTGGTATATCCTCTATAAACGACCACAGTACACACTTAAGGGCAGTGCAGTAGGTAAAGCCGATTATGCCATTAAGGTAAATTACTGGGCTCCATTTACAAACAGTGGACAAGGATTCCACGATGCCAGCTGGCGGACAAACTGGGCAAGTAATGCTTATCTAACGGCAGGTTCAGGCGGCTGCGTCAACACGCCCCCTAGTATTATGAAAACCGTGTATGATACTCTCAGTACATACGATCCGGTTGTTATTTATTAAGAAGGACGGTTCTTGCTCTTCCTGTTAAGGAAGTACAAGAGCCGTCTCTTTTCTTTTTTATAAACATCTCCTAACCTGGTGCATTCAGACAGGTTTTGGATTTTTTTGCCTTGACCTGTCCGAATAAGACCCGCTTTCAGACAGGAGCTGGATTTTTTTGCCTTGACCTGTCCGAATGAGACACGCATTCAGACAGGTTCTGGATTTTTTTGCCTTTCCCTGTCCGAATGAGACCAGCATTCAGACAGGTTCTTGCTTTTTTTCCTTGCCCTGTCCGAATGAGGCCCGTATTCAGACAGGTTCTTGCTTTTTCCGCCTTGCCCTGTCCGAATGAGACCTGCTTTTGACTGAGCCACCTTTTATTTTTAAGGCAGAATCTCTTCAGTGAAATAATCTAATACCATACATCCCGCTCCCTGAGCGACTATATTGTAGGCTGTGGTTGATTTAATAATCTGGACACTGTTATTTGGATAATGCATCATTCGCTTTTGTGCAATTTCAGTGGCCGCTTCGTAAAAGAGTGGTTTTGGCACAAGAGTTCCACCACAAATGACAATATCAGGACGCAGCAGGTAAATTAGATTAGAAAGACCGATGCCAAAATAATACGCTGCTTCCTTTACAACCTCTAGACAAAGTGAATCTTCCTGCTCTAATCCTTCCAAGATATGAAAAAAATCAATTTCTTCCACATTATTGACCTTTTCTTTAAGAATAGAGAGTTGACCACGTTTTATCCGACGGATCACTTCATCACGAATAGCCGGCAAGCTGCTGTATGCCTGCAGACAGCCGTATGATCCGCAGGAACATTGATGACCATGGAGATCAACAATCATGTGCCCAAACGCATCAGCCATTTCCTTTTGATTCGTAACCAATCTACCTTGCTGGATCATGCTGCAGCGAATGCCCATATCGCTTGAGACAAAAACTAGATTATCTGTTTCTTTCCAATAGTTATTTCGATATTCCGCTAACGCAGCTAAATTAGTGCCATTTTCTAACAACACAAGAGTCTGATTTTTTTGTTTTAAATAGTCGACAATATTTAGCTGATCCCACCCATCGGCAGGGAATAAATGAGGATTTAGGATAACCCCTTGTTCCTGATCAATCGGATCAATTACTCCTACACCAATTCCGAGCATTTTTTCCCTCGGAATATTATGTTGAACCAGCAGCCCATCGACAGTTTGGGACACATAATCTAGTGTGTACTCCCCTGTACAATGTGAATCCATCTTTAATTTTTCTGTGCTTAAGATATGTAAATTTAAATTGAGGAGCAGCACTGTAGTGTATAAATTAGTGATTTCCACTCCTATTAAATAGTAAGCATCAGGATTGATCACATACATCAAGGGCTTTCGTCCGCCACTAGATTCCCCTACCCCACTATCTTGTACGAGCCCCGCCTTAACAAGTTCATCAAGCAAACGAGCACAAGTCGCATGTTTGTATCCCGTCAGTTCCGATAGTGTTTTTACCCTTACAGGTCCTTGCTTGCGAATTAAGCTATATAAAAGCTGTAAGCTCTTCTCCTTTTTTGATGTTAAGCCAACAAATTGCTTTAGCATATATTTCCTCCAACATACCATTTTACGTTCTGCTAACTATTTTTAGTTTACTCGATTTATTCCAAAAGGAGAAGGTACTGCTCTTCAACTTTTTCTTATTTTATATAAAAGTAACGAATTTTTTAATTAATACATGTAATTATCGAATCTCTTTATCGATACTTTTTATCAAAATGATTTTTAATCCATTTACATTTCCCTATGAATCGATTAGACTATTATTGAAGTAATGCGAGAAGTTTAACAGTTATGCATTTAACAAATGATTAAATTACCTATAATTCATTCAAGGAGGAATTTTTCATGCACAAATTACAAGATATTTTAGAAGCCAAAGATTTTATCATGAGCAAAACTGACCACCGTCCTACGATTGGAATGATTTTAGGATCTGGCTTAGGAACTCTTGCTGATGAAATTGAAAACCCTATCACGATCCCTTATAGCGAGATTCCTCACTTTGCAAAGTCCGAAGCAGTTGGCCATGCAAACGAATTAATTATTGGAGAATTAAAAGGAAAGACTGTAGCAGCTATGAAAGGCCGCTTCCACTATTATGAAGGCTTTACATTAGATGAAGTCACGTTTCCAGTCCGTGTCTTGAAGGCGATTGGTGTTGAGAATCTACTCATTACCAACGCTTGTGGGGCTGTTAAAACAAGCTTTAACCCGGGGGATTTAATGTTAATTACGGATCATATTAATTTAGTTGGAACTAATCCGTTAATTGGTCCAAATAATAATGAGCTGGGAACACGTTTCCCTGATGTTTCTCAAGTATATAATCTTGGTTTACGCAATATTGCTGCACATGTTGCCAAAGAACAAAATATATCCCTCCAACAAGGTGTTTATGCATGGTGGAGTGGACCAGCCTACGAAACGCCTGCTGAGATCCGCATGATTCGGACATTAGGAGCCGATGCAGTAGGTATGTCTACAGTTCCAGAAGCAATTGTAGCAACCCATGGAAATATGAAGGTACTTGGCATTTCTTGTTTAACCAATATGGCATGCGGAATTTTAGATCAGCCATTAAACCATGATGAAGTCATTGAAGTCGCTGGTAAGGTTAGAAAAACATTCGTTCAATTAGTAAAAGGTATTTTAGAAGAAATAGAATAGATAGAAAGGAAGCGGCGGGGGATCAATCACCTGCCGCTCTTCTCTTTAGCTATCAGGTTTCTTTCATCAATGCAAATAGTCCTAAGCTCTATTTGAGCAAATTAGAATATTGCTCCACCATCACTCTGACTAAAGGACTTGTATTCTCTGGTAATTTTCTGATATCAAAAAAACCTGCATCAATCGATTCTTCCCCATCTATCCGGATCGTGCTGCTTTTAATATCTTTTGAAATATAGGCAATTGTTACAGGGTAAAATTCATCTCCATTTGCCAGCTTTCTAAAATACTGCTTTCCTGAAAATACGTTTACTAGCTGAAGCTGACCAATTTCAACTCCTGTTTCTTCAAATACTTCCCTTCTTGCAGCTTCCTCAACAGATTCTCCTAATTCTACTATGCCTCCTGCCAGCCCCCAGATGCCTTCAGGTCTTTTTTGTAATAGAATTTTTCCATGTGCATCGATAACACCCACGACAGCACCGACTAAAATGATTGGCCGGTTTCCAATTATTTCACGTAAATCTTCAATATAGCCCATCTTGATCCTCCAAATATCTCCATTTATAAGCATCTCTAAATGTATTCTGGAAAGTCGTCTCTCCCTTATTAAATTCGCTGCTTTTGATGAATGAATTTCAGCTATCTGGTGAATGTACCACCTCATTGTTCTCTATGACCTTGTTATGTACATTCGCTTCGTTCCAGGCTATTTATTGCATTGGATTTTTAAAATCATTAATAAGAATCTGAACTTCATCCCTTTCGTGAATTGTTCCAGGTCTTTCAACTGCACAAACAATTCCCCGCCGCTTGTAACCGGCACGTACAAAACGAAAGGCCAGCTTCTCCTGATCTTCATAATGCTTTTGGATTTCATCTCCAGGTAAGGTACACGGCTGATTTTCCCCCATACAAATTAATCCAGCACCACTTGGAAAAAGAATCCGTGAGCCCATGGTGAGTTTCGTTAATTCCGGAAGTCCTTTTACAAGGAGATTTGCCCCCAACCACTCAGGCCTTACTTGTTCAACTCCTAATTCTTCAGCAATTCTGTCTAATTCTTCTACTGACACAATAGTTATTTGGCGGCGGTTCAGTATCTCTGTTCCTCTTGGATACATCGGCTGTCTTGAATCAGCCTTACTGGTCATTCCGAAATGACGATCCCCTCTGATTCCCCCAAATTCAAGATTCACTTCTGGAATTTGTCTCGTCACAAATGTTTCTGGATTATCTGCTAAGAATATTGCCTCTACGTTTGCCCACACTTTTTCCATAAATAAATCCCTTCTTTCAATCACTTTTAATGAATTAATAATGGTACTTACACTTATCATATTACCCTTAACCATTTGGAAAGGCTAAAAAAATCATCCATTACAAGTGATTCAAATAACAATAAATTTTCCAAGTTCATACTTCTCTGACGCTCTCCTCATCCATAAATGGAGGGTGCTCCACCTTTAAATGACCTGGGCTCTTCCAATCTCCAGAATGAATCTGACGCTTTCCCCATCCATAAATGGAGGGGGTTCCACCTTTAAATAACCTGGGCTCTTCCAATCTCCAGAATGAATCTAGAAAATGAACTTTACTTTGGTCTAAAAGGCTTCTACAGCCGAAATCGTTCTAATGCAAATAATCGAAACAGGACTATTTACATGGGCTCGGTTTCCCTCACCACTCACAACTTATTGACTGTTTCGGGGTACGTCTGCACCGAGAGATTTAACCTGCCATCTCAAAAGGTTTATATACCAAATGTTGAAATGAGCTTTCTTTCTGGTTTCCTTCTTTCCAAATTCGAAACACACTTATCCAAAACAAAGGAAAATTGAATCCAATCCATTTTTGCCTTTTTGATATCTACACGATTAGATTTGGTTACATATCTAGCCAAGAATGCACTATATAGATCACGTTGGGCAACTACCCCGCACCCGCATTTATGCCATCTCTCTTCGAGCGTTTTTTTCTTTATCATTCCACAGTGACAGGTTTGAGATAACTTCGTTGAGTAGGTAGGAAATTCCCGGAATTCCCCGCCGCGAGATTTTACTTTTCGTTTTAAGATGTTTAAAAACATACTTGGTGCCTTTCTAGCAATACTTTTCCCGAACATTTTTTGAAAGGCCTTGTAGGACAATTTTTCTGTTTGTATAGAGGATGCGAGTTGTAAGATTTGGTTCGTGTCTCGTCCATGCAACTGCTTTCTTACTTCTTTGATCCTTCTCTCCAATTCTCGGTGCTTTGAACGAGTATGTAGATAGCGATTGGAGTAAACCCATTTCTTTTTCCCCTTTTTTACCGTTCCATTGTTTTGATAGTTACTAGGGTTATTGGCTCTACGTTGCCTGTCCATTTTGCGGTTTATTCTTCTTTTATCTTTATCTATCAAAACCACGTCTTCGCAAAACTCTTTTAATTCTGCTGTCGATTCCCCTACAATCGCAATCGTAGAAGGGCCAATATCCAGTCCTATATTCTCTTTTCCTAATTCATATTTCTGATATGGATTTCCTTCCAAAATTAATTGGGCATAAAAACGGCTTTTCCCTTTTACTTCCTTTTTTATAATTCTGCAAAATTTTATTTTCTATTTTAAGGCATACTGCATCCATTTATCTTTCGGATCTAATAAGCATTTCAAAGTAAGGTTCTTCCCAACGAGAACATATCCATTTGAATACGTAAGAAATGTTTTATTATTTTTCCCTTCTACTGTTACAAACTCACCCTTCCGTTTAAACCTCACCTTTTTGGCACGTTTAAATGCATATTTTTGAGTAGCTTTAAAAGCTCGGGTAGATACTTTTTGGCATACGTGAGTTCCTAAATGTTCTGCAATAAATTTAGAATCATTTTTCGTTTTTGTCCCAAAGGATTGGATGGATGCATCCGTAAATCCAAATGTTTCATTGAGATATTTAAAATTAGCTCTGCGTTTTTCTACATCTGCTTCTGATGTTTTTGATAGTTGAATAGTTTCCTTATATAATTCCGTTCCTTGAACCTTCTTAAGTCTTTTCAAACATTCGCCAAGACAGGCATTGTATAGCAGCCTTGCACAATCAGACAACACCAAAAGCTGTTTCTCTTCCTTCAAATTCGTTTTCAATCGAATCGTTGCCACAAAAGAAGGGGTTTTATCTTTTGATGTTGCCATGGGATTACACTCCTTTTTGGTTTTCTATGTACTGTTTCACCACTTCAAGTGTTGTGCCACCTACAGTGGAAACAAATAGCTATTCGTCCAAAGGGAAGGGATTCTACTTTTTAACCACGGGAATTCACTGCGTAAGTACCGAGAACTTCTTCCTTTCATCATTCTAATGAGTTTATTAATTCCAAACTGGGGGTCGCATTCAACAAGGAGATTAACGTGATCAGGCATGATTTCTATTTCAATCACTTCAGAATGAGTTTCTTCTGTAACTTCAAAAATAATAGATTTAGGCCTTTCATCTACTCCATTTATTAAGACACTTCTTTTATATTTAGGACACCAAACTACATGATATTTGCAGGAATATACTACGTTAATATTGCTTTTGTACTGGTTTAGACTTTTCATATATCTATTATACCAAAAATCCCAAACCATTTCCAATTATTTAGAAACGTTTGTTCTAAAAAAAATAAAAACAACCTCACCCCCTTACATGAATGTAGGGGCTTGCGGTAGTTTGTTTTGGTCAATTTAGTGACAACTTTACTAGTAACTATTGATGATTATTGTAAAACATATATAATATTTATTTATTGAGCTTATAAATTTTTATTATAGGGAGTTGTGGATTTCAATGAATCTGTATCAGAAAATCTTCAAAGAATATTGGAATCCCTACATAGCCATCAGTATTGCTGGATTGGTTAGTGCGTTATATTTTGGCATTACCGGTACTGTATGGGCTGTAACAGGGGAATTTACCAGATTGGGAGGTCACATCTTACAGTGGTTTGGGGTGGATGTATCACAGTGGGCTTATTTTAAACTAGTTGGCATCGAAGGAACTCCCCTCACCCGAACAGATGGGTGGATTGTTATCGGGATGTTGGTTGGCGCCCTCATTACGATATTGCTTAGCAACAGCTTTAAAATCCGTGTTCCAAAACAGAAACGCCGCTTAGTTCAAGGATTTATTGGCGGGATTATCGCGGGATTTGGCGCACGCCTTGCTCTTGGGTGTAATTTAGCTGCCTTTTTTACAGGCGTACCTCAGTTTTCCTTTCACTCATGGATTTTTATGCTTACAACAGCGATCGGAACCTATTTTGGTGTTAAAGTTGTTAATACGAAATGGTGGCTTGGAAAGCCCAACTTGCGCAAGGGATCTGTTAATCCGGTTGTGTCGGAGCAATCTCAAAAATCTAAAATCCAACCGATTTTAGGACTTCTTTTCGCCTGTGTCTATACTGGGATTGTGATCTACTTTTTCACAGCAGGCAAGCCTCTATTAGCTGTTGCTTGTATTGCGGGAGCTCTCTTTGGTATTCTCATTGAACGAGGTCAAATCTGTTTCACTTCTGCTTTCCGCGATTTATGGATTAGCGGACGTGCAGTGATGTCTAAAGCACTCGCAGTCGGTATGATGATTAGTGTAGTGGTTACCTTTTTCTATATTCAAAACGGTTCCATCGCCATTATTAAAATAGCTGCCCCAAGCACCGTTATTGGCGGGCTGTTATTTGGATTTGGTATCGTTCTTGCCGGCGGCTGTGAAACCGGCATGATGTATCGTGCCATGGAAGGACAATTGTTATTCTGGGTTGTAGGAGCAGGAAATATCATTGGAGCTACCGTTTTAGCTTATGGGTGGGATCACTTAGGAATCTATCATGCACTTGCTGAAAATTGGCCAAAAGTAAACTTGATGGAATTATGGGGACCTGCAGGAGCCTTATTCGGAACAATTGCTATGCTTATTGTTTGGTTTTTACTTTCCAGCTGGTGGGAAAAAAGGTTCCGTTATGGAACTGGAATTAAACACAAAAAAAACGAACAGCTTGCTCATCTGACAAAGGAGGCATAAATAATGTCACAAGTAATAGATGTAAATTACACCTTAGACATTCGCGGCGAGCCTTGACCATATCCTGTCATTTATGCGCTGGATGCGCTAAAAACGATGAAAATTGGAGAAGTATTACAAGTTATTGCCGACTGTCCGCAATCATTTAGAAGTGTCCCGGAAGAGGCCGTCAAGCATGGCTACCAGCTCATCACTGAACCGAAAAAGATCGGACAGGATATTTACTTTTATATTAAAGTTGTCAAATAGGAGCTCTAGCAGTCCGTGAAGACACCTACTTAGATAAGTTAACACGGAAAACAGAAGCATTTTCGTACTAACTTTATACGATCTTAAAAAGGTAAGCTGGACTCCAAGCTTACCTTTTTTTCTACGTAAAAAAGCATGCATATAACATTTGTTTCTTTTTCAACTTCCTTCAATATTCTTATAGATTTATTCATTTCATCTTATCCAACTTCTTTTAGTTCTTTTTTACTCTTTCATCCTATCGAACAACTTTTCAGAACTTATTTTAACATGTTAAGGAGTGGGGAACTTATAAAAATTTTCACTCTACTGAATCCATCAGTGCCGTGTGAATAAGTTAATGTAAAAAAGGAACGATAGTAATAGCAGCGGATTATTGAGGAGGATAAGGAAAATGAAATCTTCGATATCACTTGTACAAACTGTGATGATTATCTTTCTTAGTACTGGTCTATTAAATCATATTATCATCATCCCTATCTTGCTTGATGTAGCGAAACGCGATGCCTGGGTTTCTGTATTGTTAGCCGGGACGTGTTCTCTTGTTTGGATTGCATTGCTGTGCATCGGAATTCGCAAAATGCATAAGCAGCATCTTTTTGAGTGGATAAAGCAAGCTTATCATCCATTAGTGGGTCACTTGCTTGCAATAGTAGCAAGTGTTTATCTGTTTGTGTTATGTGCTGTTACAGTTAGGGACACTGTTCATTGGATCCATCTTGCTTTTAGTCCAAATACCCCAATCCTTATTCTTACCTTTATACTGGTCCTTATTTCTGCTATCAATGCATTTTTGGGTATTAATTCATTGGCTAATACTGCAGGATTTTTGCTCCCTCTTGTCATTATCTTAGGTCTTTTTCTTATGTTCGCAAATATACCACATAGAAATTTTTCGTTCTTAAAACCAATTTTGGCTCATGGAATGCAGCCTGTATGGAACGGATCAATTTATGTAGGTGCAGGATTGGTTGAACTTATTATGCTCTTCTTTTTGCAGCATCATATTCAGTCGCGAATATCGTATCGTTCGTTAGGGATTATTAGTCTACTACTAATGTTTCTTACCATTGGTCCTTTAATTAGTGCAGTCGTTGAGTTTGGACCTGAGGAAGCTGCTAAACTCCGATTTCCCGTATATGAAGAATGGCGATTAGTGACGATTGGCCGATACGTAGAGCATTTAGATTTTTTAAGTATTTATCAATGGTTTTGTGGTGCATTTTTGAGAATTTCTTTGATGATGTTTCTAATCATCGATGTGTTCAATATTCAGACTAAAAGAAAGAAAATGATAATGCTTAGTTTTATTTTTTTTATATTGGTAGGTATTACGATTATTCCTTATAGTGACCCGGTTTTTTTACATCTTCAGTCAAAATATATACTTCCGTATTCTTTATTTGGCATCCTTATATTTTCAATTATTGTTGTTGGGCTAATTAACTTCGGCTATCGAAGGGAGAAATTAAACCCATGAACAAAAATAGCAGGTTTCAAAATAATTCAAAACCAGCACTTGAAGCAATAAAACAATTGCTTGATTCAAGTTCGGATATAAAAAAAATCACGCTTCCCTTTTCTCTAGGGAATCAGAGAGCTGATGTTCATCTCGTTTACTGCGAAGGATTGTGCGATAGTACAAAAGTGGAACAATACATCATTCCTAATTTTAAAAAAATGACAAATCAGTTTCCCATGTTAACCGTTTTAGACTTTCAACAAAATGTTCCTTTTCACATGACTCCTCTTCAAATGGACCAAGTTGAAAAATCAATTATTGATACTATATTAAATGGGGAACTCTTGCTTTTGTTTGTCCCTTCGAACAAGATGTTTTCTGTAAATTTAGCAAATCCGCCAAAAAGAGAGCCGGAGGAAGCAAATACAGAGATTTCAATGAGAGGTCCAAAAGATGGGTTTACTGAAGAAACTCCGGTAAACATAGCACTTATACGAAAAAGACTCAAAACCGAATTATTGGCTGTAGAAGAATACACCATTGGCTCGCAAACTGCTACAAAAGTACATCTTTTATATCTGAAAAACGCTATTGAGCCAAACTCGTTAAATGAAATTAAGACAAAGCTGTCAAACATACAGGTTAAAGGGATTGTTAGCAGTGCTCAACTGGAAGAAATTCTGACTGGATTTTCATTATTCCCATTATTCGCCTATACCGGAAGACCTGATTTTGCCGTTACTTCCCTTCTGCACGGAAAATTTGTACTGGTGATAGGAGGTTCACCAACGGTATTAATCGCACCAATTAATTTTAATTTTTTATTAAATAGTTCCGAAGATGCTAATTTGAATAATTTCTTTGTGGCATTTACCAGGTTTTTAAGAATAAGCGGAGTGGCACTAGCATTATTTTTGCCGGGTTTTTGGATAGCACTCGCAACATATCATCAAGATCAATTACCCTTCACATTACTTGCAACACTAGTGAATTCTAGACAAGGCGTGCCACTGCCAGTTCCGCTGGAGGCACTAGTTATGTTGCTCCTGTTTGAGATATTTCGGGAAGCTGGTTTAAGGCTGCCATCTGCCTTTGGCCAAACATTATCAGTTGTAGGAGGACTGATTATCGGCCAAGCAGCCATTAGCGCCGGGATTGCAGCCCCTGGAGTTATTGTTATTATTGCCATTTCAGTACTCTCCACCTTTACTCTGATAAATCAGTCTTTGGTTGGTGTTTTTAGCTTGATTCGAATTGTTGTGTTAATAATCAGTGGCATTTTTGGTTTGTTTGGAGTGTTAATATGTTTGTTGGCTTTTACTCTTTACTTGGTAAATTTACGTTCCTTTGGTTTGTATTATATGACTCCTCTTTCCCCGCCGAGTTTCCAAGAACTATACAAAATCTTGTTTCGAATGCCTTGGGGGAGAAAAAAATAACTGTTTGTTTTTTTGATAAGCAGAAAAAAGGGAAAGACGATTACCATGAAACTTACTCGAAACATTCTTGTCATTTTGCTGCTCACTCTTTTGCTTACGGGTTGTTGGGGAGCTAAAGAGATTGAACATATGATTTATGTCAACACTGTTGGGGTAGATTATGTGAACGAGAAAGTGGTTATTTACTTACAAATGATAAACTTTAGTGGAATTGCAAAAAAAGAGTCAGGGCAGTCTCAACCACAAAAAACATATGTTGCAAAAGGGGAAGGAGATACTTTCGATGCTGCCATTTTTCATTTGTATTCAACAATCCCACAAAAAATTGCTTGGAGTCATGTTAAAACTATTGTTTTTAGCGAAAAAGCTTTAAAACATGATGTTGTTAACGAGGTTTTAGATGTTTGGGATAGATACTATGAATTTCGATATACAGTTTGGACCATGGCTACTAAAGAACCTCTCCAGGAAGTATTGAATACCCCTTCGACTGCGGAATTATCGGTTCTTTACTCTCAGTTAAATAACCCTTTAAACCCATACACCCAAAGTTCAGAAATTGCACCACTATATCTTTATGAGTTTATCCGTGAATGGAAAGAAGAGGGACAAACCGTCCAGTTACCGCAGCTAACCATCGTGAAAGGCTGGACAGAAAATAAGAAGATTTCGCCCAAACTTAAAGCTGGCGGGATTTGTTTTCTTGAAAACAAGCAATTCAAAGGGTCTTTGCCTCGTCGTTATCTCTTAGGACTACGCTGGGTGGAAAAAAAAACGGAACGTACATCTCTAGAAATTAAAGAAAAAAAATCTGTGAAGGCTATTTTAGTAATGGATAAAATAAAATCATCCATAAAGCCGAAGGTAACAGCTGGTAAAGCCACCTTCGACATTAAAATCTCGATGCAGGCAAACATTCCAGAATTAAGAGAGCATTTTAAAGAAAAGGAACTTGAAGGATTAGCAGCTAGAGAAGTGAAAAAGGAAATTATGGGGACCTACCTCAAGGGTCTTGAATTAGGCGTTGATGTTCTTGGACTGTCAGAGCCCTTATACAGAGATATGCCAAACGTGTGGAACAGACTGGAAGAAGGCGGTAAACTTCCTTTAGACAAAAGCAGCATTGCATCCATTGATGTGAAAGTAAAGCTTATAAGTGGTGGAATTTCCAAGGTGAAATAGCGTTTACCCCCTCAGGAATTTAACCCAAGGGGAATTAAGACACCTTTCTTAATCAAGAGCAATTCATTACCTGTCAAGTTTCTTAAGCTGCTTCCCTTAGATTACTGGTGGTCATTCTATTCTGCAATGGACAAACAAATATTAATATCCCCACTCTCCAGTTGGGACGATTCCAAAGGTCTTTATTCGAATATATAAATCCGAGTAATATAACAATACATTTTCCTTTACAAAAAAAGACTCTTCCCGATTTTTCGGAAAGAGTCTTTTTAGAATTTTTATTCAGAAACAGTTTTTAGGCTAAAACCTGTTTAATTTTCTCAACAGCCCAATCAATTTCTTCTTTTGTAATAATGAGCGGTGGTGCAAAGCGAATGACAGTATCATGGGTTTCTTTACATAATAATCCTTCATCCTTTAGCTGCTCACAATATGGTCTTGCTTCCTCTGTTAGCTCAACACCAATAAATAAGCCACGGCCTCTTACTTCTTTAATAATTGGATTGTTGATGGTTTTCAATTGTTCAAGGAAGTAATTTCCTAATTCAAGTGAGCGTTCCGCTAATTTTTCTTCTTCAATCACTTCAAGTGCTGCAATGGAAACGGCACATGCAAGCGGATTTCCACCAAACGTCGAACCATGTGATCCAGGGTTGAATACGCCTAATATATCAGCATTCGCCACGACACAGGAAATTGGGAACACACCGCCTCCAAGTGCTTTTCCTAAAATCAGCATATCAGGAGTGATTCCTTCCCACTCATACGCGAACATTTTACCAGTACGTCCGAGGCCGGCCTGAATTTCATCGGCAATGAATAGTACATTGTTTTCTTTACATAAATCAAATGCTGCTTTAATAAACCCTGCTGGAGGAATGATGATACCTGCTTCCCCTTGAATTGGTTCAATTAAAAATGCTGCCGTATTAGGGGTGATCGCTGCTTTTAATGCCTCTAAATCCCCGTAAGGTATTAATGTGATTCCCGGAAGCATTGGACCAAAGCCGCGCTTATATTCCGGATCAGATGATAAGGAGACAGCCCCCATTGTCCGGCCATGGAAATTACCAGTACATGCAATGATTTCTGCTTGGTCTTCGGCGATTCCTTTAACATCATACCCCCAGCGGCGAGCAGCTTTAAGGGCAGTTTCAACAGCTTCTGCCCCCGTATTCATTGGAAGTGCCATGCTTTTATTTGTTAGTTGACAAATCTTTTCATACCATGGACCAAGTTGATCGTTATGGAAAGCACGGGAGGTAAGTGTCACCTTATCTGCTTGATCTTTTAATGCTTGAATGATTTTTGAATGACGGTGCCCTTGGTTAACGGCTGAATATGCACTAAGCATATCCATGTACCGATTTCCTTCCGGACTTTCTACCCAAACTCCCTCTGCTTTTGAAATGACGATTGGCAGCGGATGATAGTTATTCGCTCCAAATTTTTGTGTTTGCTCAATAATTTCAGTTGTTTTTATCGTTGTTCCAGTCACTATTTTTTCCCCTTTCTTTGTTTTCCCGGAACGTGATATTTCCAGGATGAAACTCTTTTTTGACAATCTATTTATAGTAATTCAAATGTTGTTTACGTCTGCAAATGAAGCAGGGCGCCTGCTTTGGATTCTGCTCCTGACATAGTAGAGCCGCTAAATGGCTGATAGCCGACATGATGCGGAAAAATAAAGGTTTCACACATTATGTATGCAAGTACTGTGCCAACAATAAAAACCTTATTTTATGAAGTTCTTATATCTTTAACGCAAAATTTTTTGGCGCAAAATTTTTTATTTTTACAAGAACGCAAAAAATTTTTGCATTAAAAAGTTATAAATGTTTAAATAATTTTATAAAGTACCAAGAAAAGGGAATGAAGTTAGCGTGGAACATTCAAAAAAGACGACTGATTATTTGCAGTATGTTAACCAGATGTATCAACGAATTTTAGACGAAGTAGATGTCGGTGTTCATGCTGTGGATGAAACGGGAAGAACGATTATTTATAACAAAAAAATGATGCAGATAGAGTCCATGGATAGTCAAGACGTCATGAATAAAAACCTTTTAGACGTCTTTATGTTTAAGGAAGACCAGTCCAGTACTCTTGTAAAGGCGCTCCAAGAGGGCAAGGCGACAAGTAATGTAAAGCAAACTTATTTTAATAACAAAGGCCGCGAAATTACGACAATCAACAATACGATCCCAATTTATGCAAATAGTCAAATACAGGGTGCTGTTGAAATTGCCCGTGATGTGACAAGGCTGGAACGGTTAATAAAAGGAAATATCAATCGTAATGGGACTTTGAGGTTTACATTTGATAGCATTATTGGCAGCAGTGCAACGATTAGGGACGTCATTGAAAGCGCTAAGCGGGCCACCCGCACCTCCTCTTATGTCCTTATTGTCGGTGAGACCGGCACAGGGAAAGAGCTTTTTGCTCAAAGCATTCATAATGGCAGTAATCGTTTTTCCGGTCCATATATATCCCAAAATTGTGCAGCGCTCCCTGATAATTTAATCGAAAGTCTTCTCTTCGGTACGAAACGTGGAGCCTTTACAGGCGCGATTGATCAGCCAGGGTTATTTGAACAGGCAAACGGCGGCACCTTATTACTTGATGAAATTAACTCGCTGAATTTAAATCTACAAGCAAAGCTTCTGCGTGTTCTCCAGGAAAAAACGATTCGCCGTCTCGGAGATACAAAGGATACGCCTGTGGATGTCCGGGTTATTGCCAATATGAACGAGGATCCGATTGATGCGATTACGAACAATCGGCTGCGGAAAGACTTATATTACCGTCTTGGCGTAGTGACAATCTTTATTCCTCCATTAAGGGAACGCAAGGAAGATATTCCATTACTCGTCCAACATTTTATTGAGAAATATAATGAGCGGTTTCAAATGGAGGTAAAAGGGTTATCTGATGAAGTAAAACAATCTTTCTTGGAAAATGATTGGCACGGAAATGTCCGCGAACTTGAACATATTATTGAGGCTGCCATGAATATCATGATGGATGATGAAGAAATCATTAGGTACTCGCATTTACCCTTTCAATACCGGAATAAAATGCACGTCAAAGATAGAGGAGCACCGACTTTTTCCATAGATACATTTTTGAATGACCAGGGAACAATAACAGCTCCCCTAAAGGAACAAATGGATCTTTTTGAAAAATCCTATATTGAGAGTGTATTACGAAGCAATGACTTCAATATTTCTAAGTCAGCTACCTTACTAGGATTAAGCCGGCAAAGCTTGCAGTATCGAATGAAAAAACTGAACATAACAACCAAATGATAGTGCCTGCCTCCCAGTGTGGTAAATCTTTAACGCATCGGGGGGCAGGCACCACTAATTTGATAGATTAGTTAATCAGGAATAATAATCTCCAGCTTCCCTTCCTGACTGGTTATTTCGATCACCTTATCTGCAAATAAATAAGGCGTATCAAATCGATCCTGCTTTTTAATATCTAGATAACTATTATTGGCGGTCAAAATCGGAAAGACAGCATTAGTCTTTTTGAACACATTTTGATAAACCTCTATTTCAGCCATCAGGATCACCTGTTTTTGAGAGATGGCAAAAAAGAGTTTACCAATCACTCTGTCATTATCTATGATGTTAACCTGCTGAAGGATGGAAATGAGGCAAGTGACAAAATCATTCAGCTTTTCGTTAGTTAGACCTTTTAACTGCCAATCCTCTAAAGCTTTGTTAATGCTATTTTTTATTTCCTTGAAGGAAAATACATCTTCAATCCTAAGAACCGCGTTCGTTTTACCGAGGCTCTCAAACTTTTTTCTTGTCTCAAATAAATAATCCGTGACAAAACCTTTATATTTTTCTCGCTGCGCAACAAAATCAGTAAGCTCATTGATACAACGATTCTCATTGTTTCTATTTCGGATTAATTGTAAAAAAGCAAAGACATCCTTCTCATCGAAGGTATTGTCAATCAACTTACCATAATAATATTTCATTAACGATTGCACTTTAATATCCATTGGTCTGCTCCTAGAAGTAATATTCATATCTTCCCTATTGTACAACGTATTAGTTTATGAGAACAAACCTCACTTCGGCCTTATGAAGGACAAATCTCACTTTAAAATTACCAAAAAGAGCTTTCATCTACCTTATGAAGGACTAATCTCTCTTTGAAATTATTAAAAAAGGCTTTCATCAACCTTATGAAGGACTAATCTCTCTTTGAAATTACCAAAAAGGGCTTTCATCTACCTTATGAAGGACTAATCTCAATATGAAATTACCAAAAGGGGCTTTCTTCAACCTTATGAAGGACTAATCTCAATATGAAATTAGCAAAATTGGTTCTCATTAACCTTATGAAGGACTAATCTCATTATGAAATTAGCAGAAATGGTCTTCATCAACCTTATGAAGGACTAATCTCTCTTTAAAATTACCAAAAAGGGCTTTCATCAACCTTATGAAGGACTAATCTCAATATGAAATTAGCAAAATTGGTTCTCATCAACCTTAAAAAATCTGTAATGTATTCTTAACAAATAATACTAAATAAACTTAGCACTATCTATTCCTAGTCATCCACAATGAGACACAAAAAAGCAGAGATAATGGAAATTTTCCCAATCTTAGCTGCAATCACTCATAGTTTTCTCATATAGGTCTTTTCTCTTATTGTAAAAAAACTCGCCAATTGGCGAGCTTTAAAGGTGAAGACAGTGGCGTTGTTTATCAACGTTCCCCATCAACTGATAGTTCCTTTATCTTAATGATCCAATCCTTAAAACTTCCAAATTCATTTGAATTGAACCCGAAATGCGACTTTATTAGGCGGACAGATTCGCTCTCTTGATCATGAAATACACCATCTGAATAGATCAATTGAAAGAGTTCGGTTAAGACGATATTTTTTGACCGTTCAGTTTTAAAAATCTTTAAAATATCGTCCATTACCAGACCCTTAATTTTATAATCTTCAAGCCCCATTTCCTTTTTATATTTGTTAAGAATAGAATTTTCAAATATAGATAATTTCCCATCAATTGCGGCAATCAGATCAGCTAGTTCAAGAAACGCTTCTCTTTCCTCTAGCTGAAGTTCTTCTAAGAACATACATACATCTCCTTATAATCTTTGTTCTATTTATACGAATTAAGGCCGATTTTGTTTCAATAATATTAAACAAGAAAAAGTAGCTTTCATCTTTTTAAAGGTTAAAAAGTCAACATAATATCTAATTTGGCTCTACATGGACATGAACATCGTAGACTCCATAATCTTTGATCATTACTTTTTCAACATGTGTAGCTATGTCATGGGCTTCGCGAATATCTAACGTAGAATTAACTAGGATAACCACGTCGATGACTTCGTTATTGCCATAGTTTCTTCCTTTGATTTCTTTAATACCTTTCACACCTTCTACCTTTGTAATGGCTTCCTGATAAAGTTGAATCTTATTTTCATCGAATCCATCTGAAAGTTCATGAGATGCTTGCTTAAAAATATCCCAAGCTGTTTTACATATTAATAGTCCTACGATAATAGCCGTTACCGTGTCCAGCCAAGGCATATTTAATTGAGAACCGAAGATCCCAACAGCTGCTCCTATACTTACCCACGCATCGGAAATATTATCTTTTGCAGCTGCCATCAGGGCCTTACTATTAATTTTAGCAGCCAATTTTTTATTGTAACGATAAACAAAATACATAACTATTGCTGAAAAGATACCTGTATAGGCAGCCATCATGTCGGGGGACTCTTTTCCCCCCTGAAACATGGAGATGATCGCATCAGTCAACACCTGTATACCAACAGCTAACATAATAAACGATGCAACCATTGATGCAATCGTTTCACTTTTCCAATGACCATAACCATGATCTTCATCAGGTGGTCTTTGTGAAATCTTGAGTCCTATATATACAGCAAAAGAGGCAATAATGTCTGTTGTATTGTTTAGACCGTCTGCTTTCAAAGCAGCGGAGTCACTCATATATCCAATTACAAGTTTAAGGATAGATAGGCATATATAAGCAATCATACTGATGATTGCTCCACGTTCGCCTAATTTAAGATCCTTATATTTTTGAGTATCCATTCTTCTTTCCTCCCACCAAAGTACCTCCATATGATACCAACTGAATTATAGGTGGGTCTAGAGCAACCTTATTGCATCGTTTTATAAAAGTAGACTATAGATAATAATGTTTCATGCGGGAAAGATTTCTAGAAAGATTTTAAATTTGGGACATTCCAGTCTATGTATGCAAAGAATGGAAGGTGCATTAGCTTCTTAAAATCTGTGAGCACCTAATAAACGGTCACTTTTTAAAAGTCTTCCCCTGAATTCATCACGATGACTGGATATCGAATAATCATTTTGTTTTCTTCGTTCATAATATTTCCCCTCTTTTCATTGACCTTGCTATTATTTTTTCACTCTACCCCAAAACCTAACAATATTGAATATTAAAAAAGTCTTGAAATTTTTGTATTGTGTGTATAGTCTATTTAAAAGCAAGGAGGGATTTGACGTGATTAGAAAGCTTACGGACCGAGATCATCATCAGGTGCTCGCTTTTTTAAGTGAGGAACCATCTATTAATCTATTTATTATTGGGGATTTAGAAGTCTTCGGATATTCATCGGAATTTCAGGAAATTTGGGGAGAGTTTGATGAACAGGACTCGATTATTGCCGTCCTTTTAAGGTTTCATCAATTTTTTATTCCATATGCTAAGGGAGGATTCGATACAGAGGGCTTTGTTTCTATTATGAAAAAATATAAGCAGCCTATTTCTTTATCCGGTAAATCTGATATTGTGGCGAAATTCGAAGCCTTCGATGACCTGCTGCTCGGTAAGAAACAAGTTACTTTCTTTGCAGAATGCCTCTCTGATGAATTTCTTAGTACGGGTGATGTCGAGGTTAAAAAAGCTAGCATCGAGGATGTAGATCAAATAATTGAACTTCGCAATTCGATTGAAGAATTTCATATTAGAAGTGATGCACGAGAAATTTTAGTTCAGGCGATGGAATCAAACACAGCAAGAACCTATTATACTGTTGATCAGGGTATCATTACTTCATGTGTTTCAACTGCAGCAGAGAATTCCATGTCTGCCATGATTGTAGGTGTCTGTACTCGGAAGGAATATCGCCGACAGGGCCTAGCCACTGCTATCATGCAAAAATTATTTCAAGTTGTCCTAAACGAAGGTAAAACACTTTGTCTTTTTTACGATAATCCTGCAGCAGGCCGCATATACAAAAGACTGGGCTTTAAAGATATTGGAATGTGGACAATGCATCGCTGATAAGATTACAACACGCAGGCACTATTAATGGTGCCTGACACCATTTCTACCACCAACGTATTGTTAATGGTGATTGAATGGTGTCGGACACTTTCCTTTTTTAAAGAGGATTATCCCCTAATAACATGATAGCAAACAAACAATATGGCGATAGGTGCCACATAGCGAATGAGGAAAAACCAAATATGGAATAATCCTAGTGGTAATCCCCCTCCTAATGATAATTCCTCATATAGTGCTGACTTTTTTATTTTCAATGGTACAAAAACCGAGATCAATAACGCGCCAATCGGCATTAATACATTACTTACTAAATAATCCGCTGCATCAAAAATCGTCTTGCCAAACAATAGGACGTCACTTAAAACACCATAGGATAGTGTGGATGGGATGCCAAAAATAAAGATCGCAATTCCAATAATCCAAGACCATTTTGCTCTTTTCTTGACCTCTCCTTTTGAGATAACCGAAACAATGATTTCTAGCATCGAAAAGGCTGAAGTAAGGGCTGCGAATAAGAATAATAGTAAGAATGCAACAAAAAAGACCATTCCAAATGCCATTTGATTAAACACATTTGGCAGTACATTAAATAATAAAACAGGGCCTGCATCAGGTTTTAACCCAAATGAAAACACCGCCGGGAAAATAGCAAGACCCGACAAAACAATAATTAAAATATTTAATCCTACAATTGAAAAGGCAGAACGAAACAAGCTTTCTTCCTTTGATAAATAGGAACTATACGTAACCATAACCGATACACCGACACTCAAGGCAAAGAAGGATTGTCCTAAAGCAAAAAGAATGGTTTCCGGCGTTATTTGCGAGAAATCCGGCTTAAATAAAAAGGTGACACCTTCCATCGCACCCTCTAGAGACAAGGACCGAATAATCAGGACGATAAAAAGAATAAATAGAACCGGCATCATGATTTGACTTGCTTTTTCGATCCCTTTTTGAACTCCTTTTGCTACGACAATGATTGTAAAGAGCATGAAAATAAACTGTACCGCAACGCTAGTAATTGGATTTGAGATGGTCTCGCCAAACAATTGTGCATACTCTGCCTGATCAAGCCCATTCAACTGTCCTGAAATAGCTTTCCATATGTAACTAATGATCCATCCGCCAATAACACTATAAAATGAGAGCAAAATAAAACATGTCACAATACCTAAATAACCGATCCAATGCCATTTCGAATGTGGCGCAAGTTCTTTGTAGGCTTCTATTGCATTTTTTTGTGTTTTTCGCCCTACCACAAATTCAGCTATGAGCAAGGGAAGGCCCAAAAATAAAGTAAACAATATAAAGATAAAAAAGAATGCCCCTCCGCCACTAATTCCAGCAATATAAGGAAACTTCCAAATCGCCCCAAGCCCAATAGCAGATCCGCCTGCTGCTAAAATAAATCCAATCTTAGATGACCACTGTTCCGTATTTTTCAAAACATTCCCTCTTTCCATTATGTGCTTAGTAAAAAACAAAAAAAGCCGTCCTACGTGTAAACGTAGGGACGACTTTATCGCGGTACCACCCTAATTGAGAATATGACCAACTATTCTCCAGCTTTATTGTCGATATCGGAGACAATCCGTCTTTCCCTTCCAACGGTCGAAAAAGATACTCCAGGAATGAAATTCATCTTTCTATATGGTACTAGTTTCCACCAGCCACTAGCTCTCTGCAACAGGGATAAAAAGACTACTAAAAACCTATCATCGTATGCTAATAATAATTTTGTAATTATTAGAATAACCTAAAAACCATGGAATGTATACTTATTTTTTTATTGAAATACTGCGTAATTTTTTCCAAAACAAATGGAACACAAAAGTCTGGCGGCCGCCTTATTGTGTCCCATTGTTAATGAGATTCCTCTAATTTTACGAGATTATTTGTTATCTGTTCGTGTTCTTTTACGGCCACATCATTTGAAATGATATCTTCCTTCAGAAGGATTTCAATGGCTTCGTGCTGTGCATATAAAGAATGTTTTTGTAAGATGGTTTGCTGTTTTTCTTTGAGGCCTGGATATTTTTGAAAAAGGAGTTCCATTTCACTCTGCAATTTTTCAAGCTCTTGCTCATATTGATAGACGATTTCTTTTGATACAGTTTCCGTTATAAACAAATTCTTTTTTACTTTATTTATTTCTAATATGGCTGTCTCAAAGCGGTGCCCACGTGCGACCAATTCTTCATACACCACATAACCTTCTTCTTTTTTATTCACACCCAATAAGGATAACATCGGTTTGATCGAAAGCCCTTGAACGACTAATGAGAACAACACCACACTAAAAGCCAGAATCAAAATCTCTTCACGTCCTGTGAAATCTCTTGGCAGGCTAAGGACTAGAGCAATCGATAATGACCCCTTTAAGCCTCCCCAATTAATGATATGCTTCCATGAGTTTGGAAAGTTTTTCACAACCAATAAGCTTATGTACACGGCAAGACTTCTGGCAATTAATACAATCACGAGCGCTAAAACAATCAAGCCCCATTTGTCTGTTAGCTTGATTCTCGTTATTTCTAACCCCACCATTAAAAAAACGAGTGAGTTTGCCAGTAGCGCTGCAACATCCCAAAAGTTATTAATATTTAACTTGGTCGTTGGGCTCATGCCAATTTTTGCACCATAATTCCCAAAGATTAGTGCAGCCACCACAACGGCAATAACCCCTGATGCATGGACACTTTCTGCGAGTAAGAAGGAACCGTAAAAAAGAAGCATGCTAAAAATAATTTCCAAAGGGTAATCATCAAAGTATTTAGTTAAATGAGAAAATCCATAGCCAAGGGCTCCGCCAATAATAAGACCAAGAGAGATTACCTTAATAAATTCCCATAAACCAAGTCCTGCACCTTCGATCCCAAGCTCCAAATAGGTCAGTAAATAAAAAGCAGATATTTTAAATAAGACAACGGCTAATCCGTCATTAAATAAGCTTTCTCCTTCTATAACTGTTGCCAGCCTTTTGTTAACGCCGACGCTTTTAAAAATTGATAGCACACTTACTGGATCGGTTGCACTCATTAAGGCCGCAAAAACAAATGCTGCAGGGATTGAAAAATCTAAAAGCCAAATGGCCAGAAAGCCGATAATGACAAATGATAATAAGGTTCCGCCAAATGCTAATGCAAGAATGGGCTTTTTATTTTCTTTTAGGTGGGAGAAGGGAAGTTTTAATGATGCTTCTCCTAAAAGGGAAGGTAAAAATAAAGTAATAATCACAAAGTTAAATACCTCTCCTTCTGTGATCAATTGTTTTAAAGGTTCTAACACCGGAATATTGACAAGTCCGATGATTGTTCCTACAATGACGAGCGCAATCGGATAAGGCTTTTTAAACTTTTTGGCAATGGCAGTGATTCCAGCGGCAATCATCAATAAAATAAGACCGAGTTCAAATATATAATGTAAATCCAAATCATACACCGGTTGAAATCCCCCTTAATTTGTATCCGTTTCTGCCAAACTCTGTTTTGGATGTGCTTTTTCCACAAAAAGAGATATCATCATGATGATTCTAATCAAAGGCAAGAGGATTATTGATGTAAATAGTTTGTCCAAATCATTTTGGATAATTAAAAATATATGTCTGAATCTACGGCCTTTTAATTCTGATTAATTAATTTTTTTGTCAACATTCTTTATTTAAAGAAGGGTTTAAATAATATTGATAGCAGGCTACCCCCTCCACTTGCTTAAAACCTTCATTGATATATAATGCTTGTGCACGCTCGTTTTCTCCGTTTACCGAAAGAATGGTTTTTTTATAGGATTTTTCTTTTGCAAACTGAAGGGCAGCCCTTAAGAGAAGTCTTCCTAAGCCCTTCCTCTGATATTCTGGTAAAATCGCAAGCGGCCCAATATTCATAATCGGGGCATTTTCATATTCATCTGCTGCTCCCCTTACCACCCCAACAGGTTTATCCTGATGAAAAAGAATTTTCATGCCGCCTTCAATATAATCGTTACTTGAAATCAACTTCGTAACCATTTCCTTTGTTACAGGCGTCTCATTTCCCTTCAGTTTTGCAAACCCCGCATTTCGAACTTCGCTCCAAATTTGTTCATCTTCTCCTGGTCTAAAAGATCGAATGCTGTAACCTTCCGGTAAGCTCCATTCAGGAGCATCGCTGTCTTCTCTGACAAGCAAAAAGGCGCATCTTTCCACTGAAAAATCCACCTTCTCCATAAGCTCCATTAAAAGTTTATTTTGCAAAGGAATAAAAACGTAAACCTTCTCTAATCCTTCTTTATGCTGTAAGAGAGCTTGCAAGAGCTGCTTGTAATAGAAGGCGTCTGCAATTTCGGAATGAAAGATTCGAAATCGAGCCCGATTTCCTCGTCGATTATATTCATCCATGATCAGCGAGGCAGCACCGATGATAGTCCCCTCTTGATTGGTCAAAATGTAAGTGAGATTATCAGCATTCGGTTCAAATCCCTTTAAATCTTCTTCATATAGAAAGGAATCGTCGACTTCCATTCTATGTTTCCTGCAATATTCAACAAATTCCTTTACTTTTTCACTTTTCAAAGCCTCGACTTTCACGGACACACCACTTTCCATACATAATCTTAAGAAGAAGTTAGTTTTCTTCTTAGATAAATGAACGCTCCTATCATTTACCACAAGTGCTCATTTTCCTTGCTTTGCCCAATCGATTGCCCTTTTATTAATAAAGGTACAACCCAATTTCCCTATATTACCAATCATTTTTTTACCTTATTCATCATTTTTTTGATAATACGAATTTGGCCTCTGTGGCTTAGTTCATCCTCAAACACATGAAACCATTTGAAATAATTGTTTGCAGGCCGGTTCCACCAGAACGGAGTTTGTTCGAATAACCACTTATCCGGAAGTGTTTTAAATCTCTCGATGGTCGTGTTCCTGACTTCAGATAATTCCTGAAGGTAAAACTCGATCGTATTACCTCTAAACTGTTCTCGTCCAATACTGCCTAATTGTAATCCGGGATTCAACCTTCTTAGTTCATCATCTGTAAAATCCCGATTTTCGAAGGTTGCAATCTGATATGCCCTCTCGACAGCAGCCATATGAGCTAATAGCATACCGATTGAATTAGCTTCCTCATCATAAAGAAAGTCCAACTCCTCCACAGTTAAATCCTTTACTGCGTTGATCGTCGTCGTCCTCGTATAGTTCATCATCGACACTAACTTACTGAACTCCAACCCTAATCCATCTTTTTGATCAATTAAATATAATGTTTCACTCTCTATATTCAAACTCTCCACCCCTGTTTTAAAAATCATGCTATCATATGTATTCTTTTCCCTTTTGAAAAATCCCTTCAACAAACCAAGCTGAAGTTTCGGGTAAGCATTTGAAATTATAAAAAAGTCAAATTACACTATTAAAGCGTAGAAAGCTACGTTTGTTACACAATATACATAAGAGAGGAGACACGCCATGGAATTTTTTCTGCTCATCCTTTTACTTCTCATCATCATCGGGTTGTCTAGCTTCATCAATCACTTTTTGCCATTCATACCGGTGCCGCTGATTCAAATTGCACTGGGAGTTTTACTTGCTTCGCTCCCGTTAGGCATTCATATACCGATGGATCCGGAATTATTCTTTGTTCTGTTTATTGCCCCTTTACTTTTTCATGATGGAAAAAACGTTTCAAGGCAAGCATTATGGAAATTACGAAAACCGATTTTATTGCTTGCACTTGGACTGGTGTTTGTTACTGTATTCGCGGTCGGATACTTGATCCACTGGCTTATTCCGTCAATCCCATTGCCGGCAGCTTTTGCATTGGCAGCCATTCTTTCTCCAACGGATGTCGTAGCCGTTGGAGCCATTTCAAGTAGGGTAAAGATACCGAAAACGATTATGCATGTACTTGAAGGGGAAGGGTTGATGAATGATGCATCGGGTTTAGTTGCGTTTAAATTTGCCGTAGCTGCAACTGTAACCGGTGTTTTTTCATTAGCAGAGGCAAGCTGGAGCTTTATAGTCATAGCCATTGGTGGGTTAGCGGGCGGTGCCATTCTTGCTTTCCTTATTATTCGATTGAAAATTTTTATTAGACGGCTGGGGATGGAGGACGTAACGATTCACATGCTCATCCAACTCCTCACTCCTTTCGTGATCTTTTACATTATTGAGCATTTTCATCTCTCCGGCATTTTATCAGTTGTCGCAGCCGGCATCGTCCATACAATTTACCGGGATCGGGATCGATCACCTGCGATGCAGCTGCAAGTGGTTTCTCAAAGTACTTGGACGGTACTTATTTATATTTTGAACGGCCTGGTATTTGTTCTGTTAGGCTTGCAAATACCAAGTGTAACAAATGAAATTTTTAAAAATCCACTGTTTAATAATTGGGAAGTAAGCAAATATATTTTTATCATTACGGCTGCACTATTACTTCTTCGCTTCTTATGGATTTGTGGAGCGTGGAAATGGGTATGGTTGTTTAAAAAGCAGTTCCAAAAGCCTTCGATAAAAGCGATTGGTATCATTACGATTTCCGGTGTAAGAGGGGCTGTTACTCTAGCTGGTGCCTTTACTATTCCATATGTCCTTGCGGATGGAAGCCCATTTCCTGAACGCGCCTTAATTATCTTTATTGCTGCTGGTGTAATATTGGTCACGCTGATTGTAGCGAGTATCTTCCTGCCAATTCTTGCAAGAACTGAAAAAGGAAAACCGGAAGAGCAGAGAGAGGAAATTGAACGCTCTGCAATTATCAAGACAATTGATGCTGCCATTCGTTCGATCCGTGAATTGATGAATGATGACAACCGTGAGGCTGCAGTGTCGGTCATTGCGACATATAATCAAATCCGAAATCGCCTTAACAATGTAAGTGATGAATACTCCAAGAAGCTGAAATTAGTGGAAACGGAAATTCGGCTGAAGGCCCTTGAAGCGGAAGTCCACTACATTGAAAAAATGAAAAATACTGGACAAATTGACCGAGAAACTGCGTATTTAACTGAAGAACATATCCAACGAATGATGCTCGCCGTTACAAACCGTATGCACTATAGAAGACTGTTCATTTGGTCACTAATTAAAAGAAGTATGTACAAGCTTTTTGTGCCGAAAAATGAGGAACGGCTTAAATATCGTCAAGAAAAATCGAAAAAGCTCATTCAATTAAAAGTCAATATGGCCAAGGCCGCTATTCAGTATTTAAAAGAACAAATGACACCTGAAAATGAACATATCTATTTGGTCATTATTGGAGAATATAATGAAATGATTATGAAATTTAAGCTTGCGAAAAAAGGTGCCGATTCCAACCAATACATCAAATTGCAAAGAGAATTGCGAGCTAAAGCCTTTCAAGCAGAACGAGATGAAATTCAGAATCTGTACGAAGAGGGAGAAATCACAATCGATGTCCTCCGCAAAATTCGTAAACAGATTAATATTAGGGAAGCGTATTGGATGGAAGAAAATAGCGTACATGTACATTAAATATAGACAGTACCTTTATCATCAAATGATTATTAAAGGTACTGTCTTTTTTGGTTTAGATTCATTTGCGCCATCCGCATTTAAGAGTTCTGTGGGACCGGTTTCTCTTTTTTCATCAGCTTCGGGTACGTAAAACTTCTCTACGTGACCGCATTTCTCTTTTTTTCATCCGTTTCGGGTACATAAAACCTCTCTACCCACACCAAAGGTAATGAATATTTAAAAAACTTCAAGGATTTCACTTGTGTTTTGATTAAATAAAGCGTAGTCTAAAAAATAAACTAGAAAATGGAGATGAGGTGTAGTCATGCAACAAGAAATTACTTTTATTCAAAGAGAAGAATTAAAGGACAAGCCCGATACGGCTTCCCTTGGTTTTGGAAAATATTTCAGCGATTACATGTTTGAGATGGATTATCACCGGGAAATCGGCTGGCATGATCCACGGATTGTTCCTTATGCACCAATAACGCTTGAACCGTCTGCAATGGTTTTTCATTATGGACAAGCCATTTTTGAAGGATTAAAGGCCTATAAGGGAACAGATGGCACAATTCAGCTCTTTCGACCAGAAAAAAATATGAAGCGATTGAATGATTCATGTGACAGGCTGTGTATTCCCCAAATTGATGAGGATTTTTTATTAGCTGCGATTAAACAATTAATTTTAACGGAAAAAGATTGGATTCCGGAAGGTGAAGGGACATCCCTTTACATTCGTCCATTTATTTTCTCAACGGAACCCTATCTTGGTGTCCGTCCAGCCAACCAATATAAGCTTCTGGTTATCCTCTCACCGTCAGGAGCCTATTACGGAACCCAATTAAGCCCTGTTAAAATATATGTTGAAGAGCAATATGTTCGGGCTGTTATTGGTGGAGTTGGCCATGTGAAGACCGCCGGAAATTATGCTGCAGGAATGAAGGCACAAGAAAAAGCCGAGGCCAATGGCTACGCTCAAATTCTTTGGCTGGATGCGAAAGATAATAAGTATGTTGAAGAAGTCGGCAGTATGAATATTTTCTTCAAGATTAATGGCGTAGTGGTAACACCAAGGTTGAATGGAAGCATTTTGCCAGGAGTTACACGTGATTCGGTTATTGAACTATTAAAATATTGGAAGATACCTGTTCGCGAAGCGAAAATTTCAATTGAAGAGGTTTTTGCCGCACATGAACGTGGTGAACTGGAAGAAGTCTTTGGTGCAGGAACAGCTGCCGTTATTTCACCCGTTGGCGAATTAAATTGGGAAGATCAGACAATCACAATCAATGATAATAAAATTGGCCAACTTTCACAGCGTATATATAATGAAATGACCGGAATACAGCTTGGAAAAAAGGAAGATCCATTTAACTGGATAGTTAAAGTGGCGCCGGTTGAAGTTTAAAAAATGGATTAAATTCAAAAGATCCAGTTGATAATGAAACTGGATCTTTTTTTCAGTCATCCTATATTATCTATTCAACTTCTGAAACTAGCGTAAATCGTTCATTTATGTGTTGTGGGTTTTCGATTTCATCTAACACAGCGATGCCAAAATCTGCATAGCTTACATAGCTTTGACCTTGAGCATTGACCATAATATGATCTTTACCTTTTTGATAAGCACCCGTTCTTTTGCCTTCAGGATTAAAGAATGCAGCTGGGCTGATAAAAGTCCAGTGAATATCAGTCGCTTTTTGTAGATCCTCTAGATTTTTTCCTTGATTTAATGCTGTTGGATAATACTCTTTCGGAAAATCAGGAGTATCCATTACACGAATTGTTTTTGCTTCATCAGCAAACAGACTTCCTGCACCACCGACAATGATTAATCTAGTTTGAGTTGCACCTTTGATTGCCTCTATTAATACTCTCCCTGCATCCACATGAAGATGTTCTTGACCAGGAGCTGCACCAAACGCATTTACAAGGACATCGAATACCTTCACATCTTCTGCTTTTAAGTCAAACACGTCTTTTTCCAATACCGAAACTTGTTGATTTTGAAGTTTTGCTGCGTTACGAACAATTGCAGTTACTTCATGACCTCTTTCAACAGCTTCCTTAAGAATAAAGCTTCCAGCTTTCCCGCTAGCGCCAATAATTGCTACTTTCATGTTGAAATCCTCCATTTATACTTAATTTTCATTTGTAACTTAATTGATTACATGTAATAATATAAGTTACAACTAAAGTATTTGTCAACAAACTTGCTGAATAATTTTTCAAACAATATTAAGGTAACAAGTATGATTAGTATCTATTCATACTTGCCCCTATTTATCATCAATCGGTTATACTTTATAATATAGATATTTCATGTTAAAGGAAGGTGAATTCATTGTCCATCAGTAGCCGTTTCGCTGTCGGAATTCATATACTTTCTCTATTGGAGATTAACAAAGGTGGCGTGAGTTCCTCAGAATATATTGCAAATAGTGTAAATACAAATCCAGTTGTGATAAGAAAGATTATGGGTATGCTTAAAAATGCGGGATTGGTAAACGTCAGGCCTGGGATTGCGGGGGCAGAACTAGCGAGGGACTTATCGGAAATTACACTGCTTAATGTCTATAAGGCTGTTAACGTTGTTCAGGAAAAAGAACTATTTGGCGTACATGACAGTCCGAATCCAGCTTGTCTTGTGGGAAGAAATATTCAAAATACGATTGGCCCCCTCTTTTCTGAGGCACAGCTTGCAATGGAAAAGTCACTGGGGAATGTAACCATTGAGGAAGTAGTAAAGGATTTATTAAAAAAGGAAAATCAAAATAAAGTAGATAATTAAAGTCCTATGTTAACCAAAAAGCGTTTTAAGGATCAAGTACCTATATTCTTTAATTTAGAAAAATAAATATTGATACCTGTATTCTTTTTCACATATACTGAAACCTTATTGGGACATATCCGTATATGTTAGATATCTTTACTATGTTTTGCTTGATAGTAAAAAATGAAAATAGATAGGTGATCAAATTGGGCTTTACCATATTACAAATTGGACAGTATGCATTTGAAGCTTATTATTGGCTAATCTTAATTGCCATTTTTGGCTCCTGGTTTCCTAATTTTCAATCAACAAAAGTTGGCGAATGGGTTTACAAGCTAGTCGAACCTTATTTAAGCTTCTTTAGGCGGTTTATTCCCCCTTTTGGGCCAATTGACTTCTCACCAATTATCGCATTATTTGCTTATCGGTATTTAAGTATATTTGCACTGGAAGGCCTCCGCCAATCATTGAATACAATTGGAGTATAGGAAATTTAGGCGAACAGTGACTGGTACTGTTCGCCCTGGATACTTTTCTCTCACTTTTTTCTATGGATCGGGCTCCAATATCCTCTATTGGAATACCTTACTCTCACATTTTTCATCGAAGCGGGCTCAATGACCCCTATTGGATACCTTTTTCTCGCTTTTTTCATCGAAGCGGGCTCCAATGACCCCTATTGGATACCTTTTTCTCGCTTTTTTCATCGAAGCGGGCTCCAATGACCCCTATTGGATACCTTTTTCTCTTTTTTTCACCGATTCGGGCTCCAATAATCTCTATTCCCAGACTTACCTGCTCATTAAGGAATTAGTAGAATTTTCCCCGTGCTCTTGCGGCTTTCTAGAAAACGATGTGCTTCCTGTCCATCTCGCAGCGCATATACCGTTGGCTCGGTTACCTTTAATTTTCCCGCCTCCATCCAGCGGAATAACTCTGCCGAACGGTTCACCCGTTCTTCATGAGTGGTGAGCACATTCCATAGATCCCCGCCAGTCAGCGTTTTTGAAGTATCCATTAACATTCTTGGATCTACCGGAGCCGGATCTCCCCCTGCCATTCCATAAAATACAACGGTTCCGCCGATGCGAGTTGCCGTAAAACTTTCTTGAAGAGTTGACCCAACTGAGTCATATACCACATCCACACCTTTTCCGTTTGTTACCTCTAACACTTCTCTCCTCCAATCATCCTTGTACAAGAAAACCTGATCAGCACCAGCTTCCTTCGCAGCAGCTGCTTTTTCCATGGAAGATGTTATTCCAATTACTTTTCCACCAAGCATCTTTATTATTTGGACGAGAAGCTGTCCGACACCGCCGGCTGCTGCATGTACTAACACAGTGTCATCCTTTTTCACTACATAACTATCCTGTGTTAAATAATGCGCAGTCAAGCCTTGTAGCAATACAGATGCTGCCCCAGCAAAAGTAATGGTTTCCGGGACTGGAATGGTTTTTTCCAATGGAACCGAGACTAACTCAGCATTAGAATATGGTACATCGGCAAATGCGATTCGCTCTCCGACGCTTATTCCTTGGACATTTGCTCCCGTCTTTTCTACAATTCCTGCCCCTTCATAACCCAAAATATATGGGGGCTTGCCTGCAAGATGATAGTTCCCTTTTCTTCTATATATATCTGCAAAATTCAAGCCAATTGCTTTCATCCTAACCAATATTTCATCTGGCCCAATCACTGGGTCAGCAATATCAATATATTCCAGTACTTCCGGTCCTCCGAATGTATTAAACACAAGTGCTTTCATATGTATGACCTCATCCTATTTTAATTTTTTAATACGCTATAATTTAATATGATTGCGATACGAAATGCAAATAAGGGGAGCTCATTCTGGCACTAATATCACCGAAAAAAATAGGGGGGAAATCTTACGGGTTCCTTATATTATCCAAAAATTTGTAGTAAGGGTCAGGAGTTCAGCTTAAGCCCCAAATAATATCCTCTGAATGTCGTAAAATTTGTAATAAGTGGCTGAAAATATGTTATAATTGGAGTAAAAGTCGACGTAGAAGGGAGCTACTACGTCGACTTTTTTGATTTATATCCTGGGAAAACCCTACGTAGAGAGCTTCTACATCGATGTTTGGGCTTAAAAATCCGAGAAAACCCTACGTAGAAAGCTTCTACATCTATGTTTTGGCTTAAAAATTCGAGAAAACCCTACGTAGAAAGCTTCTACATCGATGTTTGGGCTTAAAAATTCGAGAAAACCCTACGTAGAGAGCTTCTACATTGATGTTTGAGATTAAAATCTAAGAAACCCCCTACGTAGAAGGCTTCTACATCTATGTTTTGGCTTAAAATCCTGGAGAACCCCTACGCAAAAGGCTTCTACATCGATGTTTTAACTCAAGTCCTCGAAAACACCTACGTAGAAGGCTCTTTCCAACGTAACCGTGCTTTTTATTAATAAATAACAAAAAGCACCGCAAAATGCGGTGCCTGCTGTAACATAGTTTGACTTATATTTTATTGTGCAATTTTCATTTTTGTGCCTATTACTGTTAGAACATCTACGGAAAAATCAAATAGAATACTCAACTAATTTGTTCCGTTGATTATTTAATTTTTCAACAAGATCTTCATAATCCTTCATCTGAATCCCTAGCTTTTGCTTTCTTTCCCCGATCATTCTCACGACTTCTTTTGGACTAGGTCCGCCTTGGATGCTTCTAATTTCTACGAAGTATTCCGGTGAAATGATTTTTTTCCATTCCTGCTCTGTCAGTGCGACATCGACGAACCCGCTAATCATTTGGTTAATCTCGTCAATATTCCACTCGTATAATTCCTTTTGGGCACTGATAGTTTTTTTAGAAATGAAGCTTGCAATGGAATGTGCTTTTCTAAAAGAGATGCCATAGTCTCTCGCTAGTGTGTCTGCTAGTTCAGTAATTGTCACGCTTGATTTATTCGCCATTTTTTTAGTATGCTCGTCGTTTACCTTTAGAGTTGTAATCACGGCATACATTAATTTCATTACCCGATTGGCATTCGTAAATGCTCGATATAAATGGGGCTGTAAATCATCCTCGGTATCGACAATATCTCCAAAAGGAGTATTATGAATCATGTTCATGGCTGCCAGTGCGTCACCATAGGCACTGCTTGCAATCGAGCGTGAATGTTCAATCGATACCGGATTTCGCTTCTGCGGCATTATACTGCTGACCTGCACATATGGATCAGCCACATAGAAGGAACCAAATTCCCTTGTCACATGCTGCAAGAAATCCTGAATCCATCTTCCTGTGTTCACCATACAGGTCATCAAAGCAGATGACGTTTCCAGCAAATAATCGGCTCCCCCTATAGAGTCATAGGAGTTTTCAATGATTTTATCAAATCCTAAAAGCTCACAGGTGCGTGCTCGGCAGATTGGAAAACCCGTTGTGGTCAACGCAGCAGCACCCAGTGATGATTGATTGACTGTTTCATAGGCTGACCATAACCGTTTAATGTCCCGTTGTAATACATCATAAATGGCCAATAAATAGTGTCCTAGCGTAGTAGGCTGGGCTGGCTGGGTATGCGTATAGCCGGTTATATAGGTTTCCGTATGCTGTTCTGCCTGCTCCAATAAAGCATCGCTTAACCGATAAGAATTGTGTAATAACTTTAATAGATGCTCCCTTAATACTAAACGGTACATGGCCACACCCATATCGTTTCGGCTACGGCCAATATGAATTTTTCCTGCTAATTCTGTACCGATTTCTTCGCCAATTTTTGCCTCCATCATGAAAAACAAGTCTTCAAACTGTGGTTGATACATTATTTGACTGATGTCAGTCTTCGCTACTTTATTAATGCCCTTTAACATCTCTCTAGCTTCATCCGCTATAATGATGTTTTGTTCTTCGAGCATGATCACATGGGCACGGTGAATATCAAACATAACATGGAATAAGAAATCCCGCTGATCATTAAATACAGGCATTAACAGTTCTTCCACATAGGTTTTTCCTGGAAAATCAGTACCTTCAGTTTTGATAAATTCCTCTAGCTTACTCATCTTTTCATCTCCGTTTGATTCAACTAACAATCAGTGCAGGATGGAAAGAACCCCCACTAATTGAAGTTTCATTTATGACAATGATTGTTCGGCTTTTACTCCGAAAAACTTATTTGAAATAAATAGAACAACAGCAATTAAGGCAATTTGAATCATTCCGTATGCTGCAGCCTGGCCCATATTAAACATTCTGAGCTGATTCATGATTTCAATTGATATCGGTCGATTGGATATTGTATACAATAATACAGATGTTGGAAATTCACCAACAGACTCTACGAATGCCAGTAATGTTCCCGATAAGACACCTGGCATAATAATCGGTAGGATGACCCTCCTAAAGGTATAAAACCAGCGAGCCCCGAGATTTCTAGATGCCTCCTCAATGGAATCGTCTAATTGTTCAAGAACAGCATTAGTTGACCTTACTACTAAAGGTATGTGACGAACAAAATAGGCGAGCGGCAGGATCCAAAATGTACCAACCAAAATGTTTCCGAAAGAAAAAATATTGGGCTCATTAAACGCAAAGATCAAATTCATCCCGATAACGGTAGCAGGTAGAGCCCATGGAATCATAACTAAAATATCCACAAAATTCTTACCGATAAATTTCCGTTTTACAAGAAGATAAGACGTTACAACGCCAAACACTAAGTTTCCAGCTGTTGCGATGAACGCCAGGATTAAACTATTCTTTAAAGGCTTAAAGATATTTGGATCCTGTAGCAATAATCGATAGTTTTCAAAGTTAAAAACGGATGGATAGGTTTGCCATGTCCATGTTCCGTCTGGTACTAACGAAAGGAGCAGGATGGTGAAATGCGGCAGCAGCAGGATAATGACCCCTATGATACCGATCAAAACCATAACCCATTTCATCACTGGATTTTTCACCTCACTGCGATGGGCACCAATCCCTTTGGTTGCCATTCTGTAATCCTTCCTGTTTTGATACCATCGCATAAATAATAAGAAGGCAATCGAAACAATTGACAGGATGACTGATTGAGTAGCGGCAACCTCCATATCTCCATTTATTTTTGAAAAATAGATTTGCAGACTTAGTACACGGTACCCGCCTGCCAATAAGAAAGGAGCACTAAAAGATGCCATTGAAATCATAAAAACAAGCAGGGATGCTGCAACAATCGCAGGGGTCAATAAAGGAAACGTTACCTTCCAAAACACCTTGAATCGACTAGCACCCAAATTGTAAGCAGCTTCCTCTAGACTCGGGTCAATTTTATTAATCGCCGACGATACTGTCATATAGAAATATACATACATCGTATAGGCATGGACAATTAAGATCCCCGAAACCCCGCCAATTTTAAATGGTACTTTTTCCAGTCCAAATAAATCCTTTATTGCATTGGGGATTAAGCCTGTCTCCCCATATAAAAACATAAATGCCATTACACCTACCAATGATGGGAGAACGATTGGCATGATAGCGGCTGAGGAAAAAAAACTTCTGCCGGGAAAATCATAACGATTGAAAATAAACGCGAGAGGAATGCCAATGAGTGCACTAACAAGCACACTTAATAGTGAAATATAAACCGAATTCCATAAGGCCTCGAGATTGGTTTTGGATTCCTGGCTAAAGAAATCCTGATAATTGGCGAGCGATGTGCCGCGTTCTGTTTGTAGACTTTCGAAAAAAGTCCTTAGTGAAGGATACAGAACATAGGCAACCAATACTAACAGAACCGGAATCAGCAGTAGTATAGTAAACCTAGTATCACGATTTTTTATCATGAGACATCACCACTTACGACCGGAATAATACGGATTTGGTCTTCAGGCAGCTGTACCCAAACATCTGCCCCAGACTTTAGATGATTAGACCTATTGTTTAATAGATTCGCTTGAAGAAGCAGCCCTTCCACATTCACACTAAGATTGATGACTGAACCAAAAAATTCAACTTCCTCAATTTTCCCTTTAAGTATGTTTGTTCCGTCTGTCTGCTTTTCAAAAATTTTAATAGCCTCTGGTCGAATAGATAAGGAAAGATCACTTTTTGTGTCTGGATTAAAATTATATGGATGATTATGTACAGCCAATTCTTTCGACTTAGAGCCAACTTGGGCAGATACAAAAACATGGTCTTTTTCAACCCTATCAACTTTTACTGGGAAAAGATTTATTTCACCTATAAAACTAGCAACAAAATCATTCGCCGGCTGATTATAAATTTCGGAAGGTGTTCCAACTTGGTGGCATACCCCAAAGTTAAAAACAGCAATTCGGTCACTCATAGATAAAGCTTCAGCCTGGTCATGGGTTACATAAATGGTCGTAATCTTGTATTCCTTTTGCAGCCTCAATATTTCGCTCCGCATCTCATCCCGGAGCTTGGCATCCAAATTGCTCAGCGGCTCATCAAGGAGAAGAATTTCAGGTTCAATGACTAATGCCCTTGCCAAGGCGACGCGCTGCTGTTGTCCTCCACTTAACTGACTCACTTGACGATCGGAATATTTCTCGAGCCTTACTTTACGCAGTACGTCTTGTACCCGTGTTTTCAGTTCATTTGCAGCAATTTTTCTTACTCTTAAACCAAAAGCTACATTTTCAAAAACCGTCATATGAGGAAAAAGGGCATAGTTTTGAAAAACCATGCCCGTATTTCTTTTTTCAGGAGGTACGCGCGTCATATCTTTATCGCCAAAACGAATAATCCCTTTTGTCGGATAATAAAAGCCAGCAATCATCCTCAGGGTAGTGGTTTTTCCACAACCGCTCGGTCCAAGAAAGGTAAAGAATTCCCCATCCTTTATTTCCAGGTTTAAATGATCTACCGCTATTACTTTTCCAAACGCTTTTTGGACATGCTCTATCTTTATTGACGCCATTACCTACCACTTCCTATTGTTTAATTTCTTTTGCACCACTCTTGATGTTTTCGTCCCAATACTTCATCCAGCCGTCACTTTCTTTTTGGAAGACTTTCCAGTCGATATCCATCTTTTTAATTTCAGTATCAGTGATCCATTTTGGAAGGTCTTTCACGTCTGTTCTAGTCGGGATTCGATAGAATTCTTCAGCCAATAATTTTGCAGCTTCAGGTGTATTAACAAATTCATAGAATGCCTCAGCAGCCTTAGGATGTGGTGCACCCTTCACAACTGCGATACCTTCAGTCAAGACAGGTGTTCCGCTTTTTGGCACTATAAATTCAAATGGATAGTTTTTGTTTTCCTTCAACATAACAACATCAGGCATTGCCCAGACAGAGATAACACCTTCACCCTTGGCCACTTTGTTGTACATCATCTCAGGGTTAGCAGAATATTCCTTTGTATTTGCATCCAGATTTTTCAACCATTCATATCCTTTTGCCGGATCATTTGAATCTTTGAAATCACGATAAATCATAGAAGAAAAAATTGTTCTCATTGTTCCTGATGCAAGAGGATAACGAATAATAATTTTATCCTTCCACTTGGCATCCAATAATTCATCCCAATCCTTAGGGGCATCTTCCTTTTTAACCTCTTTACTGTTATACATGATAACTTCAGGTGTTTGACTAGTACCGGACCAATTCCAGTCAGCGTCGTGGAAGCCGTCATCAAGGCTTCCTGCATAAGATGGTTTATATGGTGCAAGCAGCCCTTCATCCTTCGCCTGGTCAAAGTTTACGGAAGGTGCTCCCCACCATACATCCGCTTGCGGATTATTTTTTTCAGAGCGAATACGGTCAAGGACCTCTTGTGAACCCATGTCAAGCCACTCAACATCTACATTGTATTTTGCTTCAAATTGTTGTTCGAATTTAGATAGGATGTCTTTACCGTGTGGTGAATAGACGACAATTTTCTCTTCTAGTTTTGCTTCTTTTTTGTCGTCCGGTTTCTTTGAAGGTGTGTTAGAAGTTTTCTCTGCGTCACCGCCACAAGCTGCAAGCAATAGTGATGCCGATAACGTTAAAGCGGTAATAATCGATACCTTTTTCTTATTTTTCACAAAAAATCCCCCTCATTAAGAAAAGTTAATAATACTTTCATGTTCCCGTAAAAATAATGAAACCGCTCCCAAAACACCCGCATCTTCTCCTAATTGTGAAATTTTCAATTCTACTGAACTAGGAAGATAGTGATCAACAATTTCACGGAGTTTAGGTAAAATGAATTCAGATGACTTAAACACACCACCTCCCAAAATTATAACCTCCGGATTTAATAAACTAGCTGCATTAATAATTCCATAGGCTATATGCTCAATCGCCTCATCGACTACCTTAAGGGCGATCACGTCTTCTTTTTTCGCAAGAGTAAACGCCATTTCACCAGTTAGTTCTTCTGATTTAGCTTGCTCGTATAAGGGATGGCCTGGACTTTGCTTTACTAATTTTGTGAGTTTGTCACCGATTGCCTTTCCTCCAGCCACACTTTCTAAATAACCGTAGCGATGAAAAATGGGCTTGAATTCATTTTTCATATCGTTTTTATCCGTTACCATGTACCCCATTTCACCTGCGGCATTGATGGATCCTCGATATAGCTGGTTATGAATAATGATACCGCCTCCGATCCCGGTGCCAATGGCGATGAACAACACATTTTCCTTGTGTTTTGCATTTCCAAGCCATTGTTCTCCAAGTGCGGCTACATTTACATCATTATCCACGTAAATTGGAAAGGACAAATATCGTTCAGCTTCTTTGATGAAGGGATAACGTACCCAATTTAAGCTGGGGGCTTCTGTTACGATGCCGCACGTTGTATCAGTAATCCCTGGTACTCCTGCTCCCATTCCCAGAATCTTTTGCTGATCAATATCATTCTTTTGAATCATCACACCAATTTCTTTAGCGATTTTTTTTAATAGACCAGTATTTAAATAGTGTTCTGTTTGAAAAGTGCTGGCAGCAACAATATTTCCATTTAAGTCACTGATGACTATTTTTACTTTTGTACCGCCAATGTCAGCGCCAATAATATAGGCTGCTTTTTCATTAAAATAAAGATGAATCGGTCTTCTCCCTCCCTGTGAGGTGGATTCTCCAATTCCTTTCTCGATTACCCACTTTTCCTGGATCAGTTCATCAACCAGAAATGAGACTGTTGGTTTACTAATTTTCATTTTCCCAGCAATTTCTGCCCTTGAGATTGGAGCATGTTCCAAAATACACTGCAATATTCTCTTTTTGTTTTGTGTCTTGATTTGCATTTTGTTTTCATTGGTACCCATTGCATCACGGCCTTAATCATTTTGTTAAGTTAGTTAGTTTTGAGAATTAACTAAAATATAACTCATAAGGTAACCGTTTACAACAATTATTTTTAAAAATTCGATAATTATAATAATACCTACCATATAGTCTAATATAACTATACTTTCATTGCCTATAGGACGAAATAACTGTTTTAATTTTCTGAATATGGAGAGTATTTACTTTTTCCCTCTGAGGTGTTAAGTATTAAGTGTGGAAGTTTTCTACAGTTAGTTAAGTAGTTTAACTAACATATTGACTGCTAGTGCAAAGGGAGGGTACAAGGTTAGAAATTAATTACTTAAAAATGAAAGGGGTTACAAAGGTGAAAAAATTTTTTCTTGGATTACTTGCTGTTCTCTTGGTAGTTTCGTTACTGCCATTTGGCGGAAGTGCTGCAAAAGCACAGGAACCAGATGTGGATCTTTGGAATGCTGTAAAACCTCTTGAAACGACTGTTACTTTTCTTAATACTGGTGCACACCCTGATGACGAGAGAAGTGATTTTCTAGCCTATTTATCCAGGGGCCTAGGTGTAAAAACTTCAAGTTTAATCGGTAACCGTGGTGAAGGCGGGCAGAATGAAATTGGTGACGAACTAGGAAATGGTTTAGGTATCATCCGCTCAAGAGAAATGATTGAAGCCGCTAAGATTACTGGGGTCAAGGCTTATCATCTTAGCGAAACAACATCTGATGCTATTTATGATTTTGGTTTTTCCAAAAGCCCTGAAGATACATTAGCAAAATGGGGAGAAGGGTTAACATACGAGCGCTTAATTCGCTTTATTCGTACGTATCAGCCAGATATTGTTATGCCTTCATTTAGAAATGATCCTTCTCAGCACGGGCATCACCGGGCAATGGAAATTCTTTCTGAACGAGCCTTTGAAGATGCTGCAAATCCAGCTATTTACCCTGAGCAATTAAAAGAGGGATTATCTGTTTGGCAGGTAAAGAAACTCTATTTACCAGCAGTATCGAAAGCTATGGCAACAACCTCTATTGAAATCGGCATGTACGACCCAATTTACAAAATGACCTACCCTCAATTAGGAGAACAATCTCGTTATATGCATAAAAGCCAAGGGATGGGCAGTGATATTCCGGCTGCACCAAGACAAGTCGATCTTGAATTACTCAAAACAGCAGTAGGAAACCAACCAGAACTTTTTGCAGGAGTCCCATATAATTTTAGCGAATGGGCAAAAGAACTTCCGAAGACTGAAAATGATCTAAAAGTGCACTTTACGGATCTCCAAAGCAAATTAGACTCCATCGTTTCTTCGTATCCTAGTAAGGAGAAAGTATTTGAGCAATCACAGAATGCCTTAAAAGAAGTGCGTAATTTACTAAACAAAACAAAGCAAGCTAACCTATCTGCAGATTTAAAAAGTGATTTACTTCATAAGCTTTCCTTAAAAGAAGAGCAATTGCAGACTGCCAGCTTTACAGCATCACAGTTGGATGTTAGCGCTTCTTCCGAATTCAATATCCTTACAAAAGGACAAACGACAAATGTTACCGTAACACTAAAGAATAACGGTAAGCAAAAACTACACAATGTTAGTGCTGATTTATTAGTTCCAGATGGCTGGAACATTACCTCTAAGAATAACGCAAGTAACTTGGATCCAGGAGAATCTAGAAAAATTTCCTATCAGGTGGTGGTTCCTGAAGATGCCGAGTATTACCATGCCTACAAAACACCTGCCATTCAAGCAAAAGTCAACTATGATTCCACAGGTTCAAAAACAAGCCAAATCAAAGCTTTAAACGGTACAATCGCAGTTCTTCCGGATGTTGGACTCACCTTATCTCCTGAAGATATTGTCGTTAATACAGCTGATGTGCAGGAGAAAATTCCTGTTACCGTTAAGGTTAAAAATTACCGTGACGGTGCTGCCCAATCATCTGTAACCTTAAAGGTTCCGGAAGGATGGAAGGTCTCTCCAAGTAAAGCAGAAGTTGCTTTTAACAAGCATTTAGATGAAAAAGATGTAGACTTTACGTTAACACCGCCAAAAAATATTAAAGCAGGTAACTTTAAAATTGTCGCTGAAGCAGCGGTTAACGGCAAAACCTTTAATTCCACTGTTCAAAAAATCAACTATGACCATATCGGAACCTTTTATTATGAGTATCCTGCACAAGTAAACGGTGTAGCCTTTGAACTTTTGAAGAATGACAACTTAAAAATTGGTTATGTTGAAAGCGGATTTGATAAAGTCGCAGATTATCTAAATAACGCTGGACTAAATGTAACAAAACTAACAGAATCCGATTTGAAAACAGCCGATTTAAGTAAATACGATAGCATCGTTATTGGGATTCGTGCTTACCTCTCAAGAGCAGACCTAATCGCAAATAACGAGCGTCTTAAACAATATGTTTATAATGGCGGGCACTTAGTTGTTCAGTATCATAAACCAGGTGACGGATGGAACGCCCAAACGACTGCTCCATATCCATTAACGATTGGAGATGTGTCCATTAAATGGAGAGTAACTGACGAAAATGCTAAAGTGACGGTATTACAACCTAACTCCCCTCTTTTCAACTATCCAAATAAAATTACCGACAGTGATTGGGATCATTGGATTCAAGAAAGAGGTTTATACTATCCTATGAAGTGGGATAGCCATTATGAAACATTTGTCAGCATGGCTGACCCAGGTGAAGCGCCATTCGATGGCGGGATCCTAATGGCAAAATACGGCCAAGGGACATACCTTTATACAAACCTTGTTTTCTATCGTCAAATCCAAGGGCAAGTTCCAGGCGGCTACCGCATTTTCACAAATTTAATCAGCTATGGAGCAAATAACTAATATGAATAAAACAGTCCCTCAAAGTCCCAATGCAGGGACTGTTTTCTTTCTAGCCATAGATTATTAGGATGCCGTTTTGCTATAATACTAGTAATCCCTTATAACATCTAGAAAAAGTCTCCGCAGATTTCAGGGGTTTGTTTTTAAAAAAGCTAAAAGGAGGCTCCTCTATGTTTGAAATCAAAGGAAAAGAAAAAATCTTCGTTTACACAGGTCCCGATGGCTCTGGAAGAAAAACGATTGCTAAAATGGTTGCTACCGCATTTGATATGGAAACCGTTCTCTCTTACACTACCCGTTCTCCCCGACATTATGAAAAAAATGGCGAAGACTACCACTTCGTTACTGAAGAAACCTTTAAACAAATGCAATCTCAACAGGAATTTCTTGAAAGTGTCGAGATTGATGGCATTCATTATGGCATTCGTGAACAAGATATCGTTGAAGCCTTTCAAAACCATGATTACGTCTATTTAACTTTAAATCCTGAAGGTACTGAAAAATTAAAAACGATGTATGGTGATGGCGTCGTCCGTATTTTTATTTATGCCAATCGTGACACTGTTATTCAAAGGCAGCAAGACCGCCAAGATAATGATGAAGTTATAGAGCGGCATTTGACTCATTATGATGAGATCATGAGCTACAAAAATAGTTGTGAACATGCCTTTGAAAACTACGATTCCCCACAGGTTGCTTACCAAATTAGCGAATTAATTGAAACCTTTTTAGACAGAGATCTCACTGTTACTGATTATTAAGGAAACAATACGAAAAAATTAAAGGCGGACAGTAATTATGTACTGTTCGCCTTAGTTTTTATTTCTTAATCAGGTGGACTGGAGACATTTTGGACTTGTAATCTTTGATTTTTGTCTTTAATAAATTATATTAACGACATTTTTGCTTGTCATCTAAAAATTTTGTTCTTAATAAGGAGGATTGCCTTTTTCTATAGTATGTACCTCATTGAAATCTCCAGAATCCATTCAGTATTTCAAAAAGCCCGTTTTGACCCGTTCCGGTCAAGTTTACTAAGAAGGGGGTTTCTCCTTTTTCTATTAAAACCTTCTCAGCAATTCCCTCACCATTTGGTGTACAAAACAACAGCTTCGTTCCGGCCATTTCTACTTTCCTACACCGTGCGTTAATGGTTGAATCTTCAAACTCTTCCCCATTCTTCAGATCAAACAGTCTTCCCCATATGGCTAATGTGTTCTCAATGTTATGGACCACAAAACCGACACTCTTAAATTGTGGATTCCCTGTCGAGTGTGACTCAATCAATCCCTGCTCCTCTAATTCTAAACGTCTCTCGACATCAGATTTTTCCCATTGAATAAAAAATGGCAGCATCAGCTCTTTGTCTGCAGCTTCAGGGAATAACAGTGACCACCTGATGACTTGACCATCTGCACGAACCCGCTCACCTGGGAGTGGACCATACACTTTGAATCCTTCATCTTTAAGTCTGAAGGCTAATCGCTCAATATTATCAGTTCGAATGGCAATTGTGGCAGGACCTTCCCTTTTTTCTCCTGACAATTGCTCCACGATATGAGTAATCAGTCGGTTTTCTTCCTGCCTCTCCGCCACCGGCAAATTTTCAATTCCTAAAAACTCAATATAACTTAAACCAAAGTAGGTCAATGAATTATAGGTGCCCCAAATTTCATGACGACCGCCCTTGAAAGCGTGAATTCCTCTTTGTTTTAAAAGAGGAATGGCCTCCTCCGGCTTATTAGAAAAAAACACTAAATGATCAAAGGAAAAAGACATCTTGTTACTCCTTTCTTAATTGTAGGATTTAGATGAATGAAGATTTCCGGCAATTTGCATAAGACCGGCTTGAAGCAAATATGATTACAATAAGCATCCTATATAAGGGGGTTGTTCCTAAATGGCCATTTTTAATAAAATCGCATTATTTTTTGTTATTTTGTATTCTGTCATTATAATTATAAATACTTATCTAGGAGAAAGTGAACGGATTCAATCCAATGTGATGTACTTTTTAATGAATGGCTTTGCCTATATTGTCTCAGCATTAGAAGTTGATAAGGAAAAACAAATTGTCTTTGAAACGGTAGATTAAATTTATATTTGTGCGATAAGATTTTATTAAACGTTTCGATTAGTTTTTTCCTTCTTTAAGTTATGGATATTACATGACATATTTCTCAAAAGAAAAAGGTGCCTGATCGACAGGCACTTTTTCTGAGATATCATTCATTTTACCCCGTAGGCAACTTGATTTTATCCAATATCGATGAAAGATACTTTCTGACCGTTCCAAATTGCATATGAGCGATTTTCTTAGTGCTTTCGCTATTTCCAAACGATTCTATTACGTTTTGTTCTGGAGCGGTTTCACTGAAATCTTCGTCGATTAGTTCAGAAGAATAGATTCGCTCTCCGTTGATAATATGGCGAATCGAACCTGCTAACTCCTCACTGGGACTATCTTTTAATAAATACCCTCTTACATCCGCATTTAATGCCCGCTGAAAATAGCCATTCCGGGCAAATGTAGTTAAAATGATGACTTTGCAGCCATATGGCTTTAATGCTTCTGCTGCCTCTAACCCACTTTTTTCAGGCATCTCTATGTCCATGAGACAAACATCGGGCTTTAAAAGGTGGACAAGCGTCAGTGCCTCTTCTCCATTTTCCGCCTTCCCGACTACTTCCATATCTTCTTCCAAATTGAGGAGGGAACCAATTGCTGCTAACAGCATTTCCTGATCCTCAGCAATGACAATTCGAATCATGTATTGTTCTCTCCTTATCTGATAAACATGAAGTTAAGCGGAGACTCCTCTTATTTAAGAGGAGTCTCCCGTTGATGTGAAGTTATAATTCAGGTTTTGCTTGAACAGAAATCCTTTTTTTAGCAACAGATTTAATGTCTTTAAAGCTGATAAAGTTCTTGGCTTTTTCATCCCAAAGGCGGAATCGGAGTGATTGAAAACTTGTAGCAAGAGTGATCGTCGGTACATTTTGTAATGGCTTCGTATTGTTGTGTGCCTCTTCAAGTTTGTAGTTCGGCACTCTTGGACTTAAATGATGGACGTGGTGAAAGCCAATATTTCCTGTAAGCCATTGCAAAACCTTTGGAAGCTTATAGAATGAGCTGCCTTCAACTGCTGCTTTCACGTATTCCCATTCTTTATCTTCTTCAAAATAGGAATCCTCAAAAGTATGCTGTACATAAAATAGCCAAATGCCTGCTGCTCCTGAAATCATGAAAATCGAGCCTTCTATTAAAAGAAACGACTGCCAGCCGACTGCCCAACAAAGCAATCCAATCAACGCAACGATAAGAACATTAGTTAAATACGTATTCATGCGTTCTTTCTTTCTCGCACCTTTACGGTTAAATCTATTTTTTAAAAGGAAAACATAAATCGGTCCTAAAACAAACATGACGACCGGATTACGATAAAAACGATATGCTAAACGTAGTTTAAGTGGTGCTGCTATATATTCATCCACGGTAAGTGTCCAAATATCTCCAGTTCCGCGCTTATCTAAGTTCCCACTTGTCGCGTGATGTACGGAATGCTCATGTCCCCATTTATCAAAAGGAAATAGCGTTAAAACCCCCATAAATGTGCCAGTTATCCGATTGACACGGCGGTTCTTAAAAAAGGAATTATGGGTACAATCATGAAAAATGATGAAAATCCTTGTCAAAAAGCCTGCAGCTAACACAGCGGGTACTAATGCTAACCAATAAGATACAGAAAGGCTTAAGTAGGCAAGGTACCATAAGATTATAAACGGGACAACCGTATTAATGATTTGCCAAACACTTTCCTTAGCCGTTGATTTTTCAAAGGGAGTAATTTGTTTCTTCAAATTCTTCGTATCCTGTAAGGTCATTTTATTCGATTTCCTTTCCATTACGTCTCGTTAATTCGAATTATAACGAAAGGATCCTGTCCATGTTAGTAGCAAGTATCATGTGCTGGGCATGATAAATGTCATGTTTATAAGTTGAAAATATTGAAAACGGTGTCAGGCACTATTTGGTAATTTATGGATATTATTTAACTTCTTCATTTTTCTTTATTAAAACCGGGCCATTTTAATAAAGTGTATTAATAGTCTTTATTTTGGAATAAGAGCCGATTTGTTCGACTTTTCCTGTATAATGAATCCTATTCAGCTTTTGCATATGATGTTTCTTTCAGAGAAATCCTATAGATGAGTCGAATAATATAAAAAAATGAGGTTCCTACATGAGTGAAAGAAGTTTTGGAGAATACCCTTTAAGCAATGAAATAACAAGAGCGCTTGCGGTGTTAAAATACGAAGCACCTACAGAGGTTCAACGGGAAGTGATTCCTTTAGCATTGGAAAAGCACGATGTTATCGTAAAATCCCAAACTGGGAGCGGCAAGACAGCAGCCTTTGGGATCCCTATATGCGAGATGATAGAATGGGAAGAAAAAAAGCCACAGGCCTTAATTCTCACTCCTACTAGAGAACTCGCGGTTCAAGTTCGCGATGACATAACGAATATTGGCAGATTTAAACGAATTAAAGCAATTGCCGTATATGGGAAGGAACCTTTTTCGAAGCAAAAGGAAGAATTGAAGCAAAAAAACCATGTGGTCGTGGGGACACCAGGGCGTGTAATCGACCATATCGATAGAGGAACGCTAGATTTAGGCCAGGTTCAATATCTTATTATCGATGAAGCGGATGAAATGCTGAATATGGGTTTTATCGATGAAGTGGAAGCAATAATAAAAGAACTACCGTCCAACAGAGTCACAATGGTCTTTTCCGCTACATTGCCGAAGGATGTTGAAACTCTCTGCCATAAGTATATGAAAAGACCCTTTCATATTGAGATTGAAGCGGCTGGCATTACTACGGAGACAATTGACCATCGATTAATCAATGTTAAAGAAGAAGAGAAACTTTCCGTGCTTAAAGATGTTACTGTCGTTGAAAACCCTGACAGCTGTCTAATTTTTTGCAAGACGAAAGAACACGTTGAAACTGTATACACTGAATTGGAGGCATCCAACTATTCAAGTGGAAGACTTCATGGAGGGTTAGAACAACAAGATCGGTTTGCCGTGATGGACGGGTTCAAAATGGGGAATTTCCGATACCTAGTGGCCACCGATGTTGCTGCACGTGGGATTGACATTGATAACGTGACACTTGTGATTAACTATGACGTACCGATTGAAAAAGAAAGCTATGTCCACCGCACAGGCAGAACCGGACGAGCTGGAAATAAAGGAAAGGCCATTACGTTTGCCACGCCTTATGAAGGAAAATTCGTTAAGGCGATTGAAAGATATATAGGCTTTGAAATTCCTTCAATGGAGGCACCAAAACCACAGGAAGTTTCTGGAGGAAAGGCGGCCTTCGAAGAAAAGATCAGCGGCCGCCGAGTGGTCAGGAATAATAAAACTGCCCGTATCAACCAAGATATCATGAAACTCCATTTCAGCGGCGGCAAAAAGAAGAAGATTCGTGCGGTCGATTTCGTTGGGACCATCGCGAAAATACCGGGAATAACAGTTGAAGATATCGGCATTATTACGATTCAAGACCATTTATCCTATGTGGATATTCTAAATGGAAAGGGCTCACTAGTGCTACAAGCCATGGAGAATGCCACAATCAAAGGAAAGCGACTAAAAGTCAGCATCGCAATTAAATAGAAAAGCAGAAGCGCCTGGAGCGCACAAGTTTAACACATCCTCTTTTATGAAAAAAAGTGCCTGAAACCAATGCAATTATGCATGTGGTGTCAGGCACCTTTTTATCTTGTATTTTAATTTAGAATGTAACTGTGATTCCACTGTCCTCCTGAGAAGGACAGTGTCCACGAATTGTGTCAGGCACATTGAAGGTGATTATTTGTATTTAAAAATTCTAGATACAACGGTGGTGTGCGGGTTATTCCTTAAGGCAGCTCTGATAACACCACCGCGGCGTTTGAAGCAATCATGCTATAAACTGTATGGATTCCTTTCATTTTGTACTATAATCTATTTAAGCAACATTGAAAAAATGGTGATTATATGACAAACATTAGAGAGTTAGCTAAGATGGCCGGTGTTTCAGTTTCAACCGTTTCGCGGGTGCTAAATAGCCATCCCTATGTAAGTGAGGAAAAAAGGAATGCAGTTTTAGCAGCGATTAAGGATAGTAATTATCAGCCTAATATCAACGCCATCCATTTAAGTATGGGAAAAACATTTCTTGTCGGTGTGGTTGTGCCCTTTATCGACCATCCTTATTTTGCTCTGTTAATGAAAGGAATGGCGATTGAAGCATTAGAAAACAACTATAAGCTGGTGCTATTCCAGAGCAACTACGAAGAGGCCAAAGAGTTGGAAGCCTTACAGATGCTTAAGCAAAAGCAGATTGATTCGTTAATTATTTGTTCCAGAATATGCGGCTTGCCGACAATTGAAGAATTTACACCCTATGGTCCGATTGTTTTATGTGAAGATACAAGGGGTAAAAATGTATCCTCCACTTATGTCGACCACTACAAAACATTTATTTTTGCGTTAGAATACCTATATCAAAAAGGCCATCGAAAAATCGGCTATAGTATTGGCCGAAAATCAGGCTCCAATAGTAAATTTAGAGGAATGGCTTTTAAGGATTTTCTTAAAGACCATCATTTGCCATATAACCCTAGTTATATTTTTGAACAATGCCTGAACTTTGAAGATGGTGAACAAATCATTGCGCGGATCAAACAAATGACTAATCCACCCACCGCTTTGCTGATTACAAGTGATGAAGTAGCAGCTGGTATTGTCACCTGTGCTCGACAGCAAAATATTTCGATACCAGGTGACCTCGCCCTCATTGGTTTCAATAATCAGCCCATCGCAAAAATGATGAACATCACAACGATTGACATTCCACTAGTGGAGATGGGAAGGAAGCTATTTTTGCAAGGAATAGTTGATAGCGAGGCTTCTTATCAAGAAATTCCCGTTACATTAATTGAACGTAAAACTGTTTAAAATTAGATGGTGCCTGATACTCGATTTAAATTTTACACTAGACTTGGAGTCCTTATTGGATTCCAAGTCTTTTTGCTTGGAAAAAATTCTTGTAATTTCAAGAAAAAGGAGCTAGTCAAATGTAGTATGGTTGTCCGTAAGTAAAGGAGGTTATCCACAAGTAAAGTGAGTTAACCGCAAGTAAAGTGAGTTATCCACTAGTAAAGTGAGTTATCCACTAGTAAAGTAAGTTTTCCTAAAGTACAGTGGGTTATCCACTAGTAAAGTAAGTTATACGCAAGTACAGTGGGTTATCCACTAGTAAAGTAAGTTATACGCAAGTACAGTGGGTTATCCACTAGTAAAGTAAGTTATACGCAAGTACAGTGGGTTATCCACTAGTAAAGTAAGTTTTCCTCAAGTACAAGGCCCGTCTACAGTTTCTCCCCTACCCTTAATAAAAAACTTTCATCAAATTACTTGACCTGAAACGCGTTTCATAAAATATGCTAGCTTGTGTAAGACGATACAACACCAAGTCGGCGTGATTGGGACCCACCAAGCGTAACGACGGTGTTGTATTTAACGGAGGTGTATGAAATGAAAAAACCAATTGTGTTTTTTGATATTGATGGGACTTTATTAAATGATGAAAAGAAAATTCCAGATTCCACGAAAAAAGCTGTACGTTTACTTCAAGAACAAGGTATTCACACAGCTATTGCCACTGGCCGTGTGCCGAATATGTTTTATTGGATTCAAAAAGAATTAAATATTGATTCATATGTAGCGATGAATGGACAATATGTTGTATTTGAAGGAAAAGAAATTTACTCAAATCCGATTAACCCTGAAATGCTGCAATCCCTTACGACATTGACGACTAACAACGGTCATGCCTTAGCCTACTGTAGCCACCTTGATTATAAGGTTAGTAAAAGCAATCATCCGTTTATCGAAGCTGGTTTTGATTCCTTGATGATGCCCTATCCTGAAGTTGATGAAGAGTATTATAAACATTTGCCTATATATCAAGGGCATCTCTACTGCAACCGTAAGGACGCACAATTGTATTTTGACCAATTCCCTGAATTTAGTTTTGTAAAATGGGATGACAATGCTTATGATATCCTTCCTAAAGGTGCTTCAAAAGCGGTCGGAATCAATAAAATGCTAGAGATCTTAGATATTAACCAAGAGGACAGCTTTGCTTTTGGCGATGGCTTGAATGACTTGGAGATGTTGACGATGGTTGGAACGGGAGTTGCTATGGGTAATGCGGTTCCTGAAGCAAAGGCTGCAGCGAATGTCATCACAACCTCCTCTTCTAATGATGGGATTCTCAATGGTCTCATTCAGGTTGGACTACTAGATAAGGAATTAGTATTAATTTAATTTGATAAAAGCGAACAGTGCCTGACACTGTTCGCAATTTCAATCAAACTTTTGATTAGTTTGGCAGAGTGAGTTGCCATGATACCCCAAACTGATCGACAACCCATCCGAACTTCTTACTAAAGGAATAATCACCCAACGGCATTAGAACACCCCCGCCCAGAGATAACTTCTCGTAAAAATACTTGATTTCATCCTCTGTATCACAGGTGATAAACAAAGAATAAGAAGGGGTAAATGTAAATTCATGCTTCACATTACTATCAATACACTTGACTTCTCCCCATGGATAAATCCAGGGGATTCTTTTTTAAACCTTCATCAAAGCCGCCTATCAGCCGGGGCTTCCAGGTCTTACTGCTTCTCCAGTTCATTACGACATGTAGTGAAAAACACATACCGCAGCCCAATCATAGGCACTACGCCACTGCCCTTTTAGCCCCATTGTGCGGGACAATGGGGGTTAAAAAGACTCGGCGATACTTTGTATCTTCTATTTTAGGTAGTTCTCGATTTTTCTTGAATTGTTTATGGATAGACTTGTCCAAAATATTCACGGCACCCACTAGATCCCGATGTCCTTTCGCACCACACGGACAGTGGAAGTTTCGATTCCATTGTTTACTGAATTCTCCGCATGAAGGGCACGTACCGGAAGTATAGGACTCTTCCACAAGTTGGACTTTGACGCCTCGAAGGTTCAATTTGTATGTTATTTTTTCAATTAATTGCCCAAAACTCCAATTGGACAATTGTTGACGAATTTCTTTTCTTGTTTTCTTTTTCTTCTTCGTATTCTTTTGAACGCCATCCGGTGTTCCGATATAGAGTGCTTTAATGTGGTTTTCCACACACCAATCGGTGACCATTTTCGAAATCGTATGCAAAAGGTACTCGATTCTCCGTTCCAGTTTTTCTAAAAAACGGCGTTTACGCAAAATGAGTTTTTGCCTTTTGTTCGAACCTGGCTTTTTCCGGCCAATGAGCTTCTGAAGCTCTTTTAACTTTTTGTTTCTGTAGCGCTGTAACGAGCGAAGTTCTCTTCCAGTGACAATGAAGTGATTTTTTCCGTCACTTAAAACTGCCGCATGTATGAGCCCTAAATCACAGCCAGCATCCTTATTACCTTGTACTTGCTTTTGTTTTGGTACTTCCACTGCTATATGCATCCAGTATTGATCTTTGTGCCAAACGATTTCGGCACTTTTTATTGTATGGAAATCAATGTGCTTTGGTTGGGGGATCACTAAGGGGGATTGTTGTTTTCCATTGCTAAACAGCAGCTTTTTATCCTTGCATTTAATTGCTGCTTTTTTATATTTGACGGAAAAGAATTTTTTGTATTTCCAAGGGTATCGCCACTGTTTTTCACCTTTAGCCCGCAGCTCCCTCGTTCTTTTGCATGTTTCTTCGTGTAACTCGATGATGGCTTGAATCGTTTGCGAATGTATTTGATGGGTGGTGGCATTGTACCATTTCTTTTTTTCTGATGCACTTGTCCAAATCTTATATACATCATATAGCCACCAATGGAGATCTAAGCAGTCATTCCATAGATTCGCTGCTTTCTGACGTAGTGTATCGACTAATCTTCTCTCCTCGCCGGTTAAACGGAGCGGAAATTTCCGAATAATAATATCGCCTTTCGACTCTTTTTTCTTCTTTTCTTTCATGTTCTTTTTGTGTGGTTCCATTTTCTTTCACCCCCCTACAAGAACATTTGTTCTATATTTTTATTATACTAGTTTCTATTGGTAATTGGAAGTAAAAAAACATGGCTTATATCCCCATTTCTGAAGAAAGGGGTTTTACGCCACTTTTTTGATAAATTCTTGACCCTTTAATGTGAAGGCAGCTTTCATAACACTTCCTTCTTTACCCGCTTCATTTGCTCTATATCGTGTAATGCTAGTGATTTTAGAATCCTCTATTAATGCAGTGTAATAATTCATTGCTTCTTCCGCATTTCCTTGGAACATTAAGAACGGTGTTACTTTTTCCATCTTGATCAATCTCCTTTTTATAACGTGGTTAATTTGAGAAGCTTCATAAACTACTTATCTTATTTCCCTATTATTCCAAAAATTGATGTAATATTAAAGCATAAAGCGAAACTTCAATCATTGGGTGTTCTTTCCATCCTCCAATGATTGTTAGTCCCGTTCTACTGTCTCTATTATCAAGGCCATCGCCCTGATAAAGAGAAAGTACGAACTCGATTGGTTCAACTAAGCCGATGAAAAGCACATGGGCAAGTTCCACTGTATCTCATCAATCAGGCATTTAGGGGCAGTTGCCCCAAAATTATCCTTAGATAGTCCCCTAATAGTCCTTAAATTAGGGTCATACTGTCGGTTAAAGCGGGATAAATAAATAAAAGGGGGAATTATTATTGAAAAAACGAAAAATGACTTTACTCATTTTAGGTGGTTTTATTCTTCTTTTTATAATTGTAACCGTTTTTAACACGATGATGATTAAATCAAAACAACCCAAGCCTCACACAACAAAAGTTGTATTTAGCCAAGAAGAAGCTATTGAGCATTTATCCAAAGCTGTCACATTCAAAACTGTATCCTATCAGGACCGCAGGAAGTTTGACTTTAAAGAATTTGATAAGTTTATCACTTTTTTACAGGAAAGCTATCCCACAGTTCACAAACAGCTTGAGTTTGAAAAAATAAATGATTACGCCCTCCTGTATAAATGGAAAGGTTCAAATTCAAGTAAAAACCCCGTCGGCCTGACAAGCCACTATGATGTAGTACCTGTTTTAAAAGGAACGGAAGCGAATTGGGAGCAAAATCCTTTTAGTGGAACCGTTGCCGACGGAAAGATATGGGGCAGGGGAACATTGGATGACAAAATTGGCGTCATCGGAATTTTACAAGCGGTACAATATTTATTAAATGAAGGATTCAAACCGGAGCGGGACATGTATTTCATGTTTGGGTTTGACGAAGAAATCGGTGGAGACGAAGGAGCGAACAAAATCGTTAATACCCTAAAAGATAGAGGAATCACATTTGAGTATGTTTTAGACGAAGGAGGAGCAATTGTCGAAGACATCGTTCCTGGCGTTGATCAGCCGGTAGGAGTTGTCGGTATTTCTGAGAAGGGCTCGGTAACCGCGGAATTGTCGATCGAAGGCAGCGGCGGCCACTCCTCACAGCCGAAGGACCACACGAATATTGGCCGAATTGCCAGCGCTATTGCTAAATTAGAAGATACCCAATTTAAAGGCGACTTACGAGGACCTGGGGAAGACTTATTTGAATTCGTAGCTCCGGAAATGAGCTTTGGTATGAAATATGTGTTTGCAAACAAAGTATTTTTTGAGCCGGTCATTAAAAAAATTTTATTAGGGAAGCCGGCATCTGCTGCATTGATTCGCACCACCATTGCGCCAACAATCTTTCAAGCCGGCGAGCAATACAATGCATTACCAGAAAAGGCGACAGCGTTTATTAACCTTCGCCTTATGCCTGGCGACTCCTTAATGGATGTAAAAAAGTTCATTGAAGAAACCATTGACGATGATGATATTAAAGTAACGGTCACAGGCAGTGAAGCCTCAAAGGTATCTTCCATTAATAGCTGGCAATTTAAATCCATTCAGCAGGCAGCTAGAAATGTGTATGATAACGCAGTTGTTGCCCCTTACTTAATGTTTGCCGGCTCCGATGCGAAGCATTACGATATGATCTCGAAAAATACCTATCGTTTCTTACCTGTTCAGATTACTTCAGAGGATCTAAACAGAATGCATGGAACCAATGAACATGTCAGCATCGAAAAATACCTGAATGCGATAAAGTTTTATGTTGAAGTGATGAAGGAAGCTGCTAAATAAGTGAAAGGATACCGTTATTTGGCGGTATCCTTTGATTTTTTGAAGCCTTGGTACTCTTCAACCGTTGCAATATAAGGTAAATTTCGATACATTTCTGCGTAATCTATCCCGTAACCCACAATGAATTCATCCGGAATCACAAAGCCGACATAATCAACAGGTAATTCCACTCTTCTTCTTTCTGGCTTGTCTAGGAGTGTGCAAATTTTAATTTGTTTTGGCTTATGCATGTTCAAATGATCTCTTAAAAAATGCAAGGTTAGTCCGCTGTCGATAATATCCTCCACCACTACTACATTCTTATTTGTAATATCGGTATCTAAATCCTTCAAAAGCTTTACCTTTCCAGTTGTTTCTGTCTGGTCGCTGTAACTGGAAACCGAAATGAAATCGACTTTAATATCCCCCTTCATCTCGCGAATCAAGTCAGCGGCAAATACAAAGGAACCTTTAAGAACAACGATGAGGAAGATTGGTCCATCGTTAAAATCTTTTTCAATTTCTTCTGCTAGTTGCTTAACTCTTTGTTTAATTTCTGTTTCTGAAATCATACTATCTTTAATTCTGTATGGCACGAACGACCCCTTCTTTCTATTAACTCTAAAAAATCTAGTCCTCTTTACAGTTTTAAACTAGAAGCAGCAAAATTTCCACTCCTTAGATTTCTTATTTAATATTCTTGGCAGATTTTATAAAGTAATATACAAAAATAGTGAAATCAGACTACCTCAAAGAAATCAGTCACCAATTCCATAAAAGCACCTATACCTAAACTGTCCACCCACAGTGGACAGTGTCCATAAGTGGTGCCTGACACCCTAAATAACATACTAAAGAACTTTAAGTTAGAATTGCATACTTTCGTTTGAAGCGGTTTAGGATGCGTATCCAGCTTGTGCTGAACAGGGTTAAAAAGAAAATATTGGATAGCGCGTGGGCTAAATCGAAATAGCATAACCCACTTAGTAAAACTTTTCAATTATTTTTTTAGTATTATAAAAAAGATGCCTGACCCTTAATGCGTTAACACATTAAGAATCAGGCACCCTTTTTTGATGGGCCTAAATGGACTCGAACCATCGACCTCACGCTTATCAGGCGTGCGCTCTAACCAGCTGAGCTATAGGCCCATTATGGAGCGGGTGATGAGAATCGAACTCACAACATCAGCTTGGAAGGCTGAGGTTTTACCACTAAACTACACCCGCACAAAAAACTATGATGGCTGGGCTAGCTGGATTTGAACTAACGCATGTCGCAGTCAAAGTGCGATGCCTTACCGCTTGGCTATAGCCCAATAATATAAAACGAAATGGGGCGGCTGATGGGAATCGAACCCACGAATGTCGGAACCACAATCCGATGCGTTAACCACTTCGCCACAACCGCCAAAATCTATATATCAATAGTAGATAACCTACTAGGTAAAAGATGGCGGTCCGGACGGGACTCGAACCCGCGACCTCCTGCGTGACAGGCAGGCATTCTAACCAACTGAACTACCGGACCAAATTGCGGGGACAGGATTTGAACCTGCGACCTTCGGGTTATGAGCCCGACGAGCTACCGGACTGCTCCACCCCGCGATAATAAAAATATAAGGTTTTATCCATGCTCAAGATATCCATGGACTGTATCAATCTCAGAAAGCTTATTCAAGCAGCAGCTCGATTGATATTACATCATGTTAACGGTCTTCGTCGCCCCGATTTCAGAAAGCTTATTCAAGTAGTAGTTCAATCGGTGCGCTGTGGATTATTCGAAGAAGCTTATTCGAACGTGCTCCACCCCGCGATAATAATAATAATAATAATAATGTAATTTAATGGCGGAGGAAGAGGGATTCGAACCCCCGCGCGGTTTAACCCGCCTGTCGGTTTTCAAGACCGATCCCTTCAGCCGGACTTGGGTATTCCTCCATTATCAAAACATAGGCCATGAAATATCATTGGTAGCGGCGGAGGGGATCGAACCCCCGACCTTACGGGTATGAACCGTACGCTCTAGCCAGCTGAGCTACACCGCCAAAACTATTGAATTGTAACCTTCGACTGGTCGGGAAGACAGGATTCGAACCTGCGACCCCTTGGTCCCAAACCAAGTGCTCTACCAAGCTGAGCTACTTCCCGTTAAACTAATGGCGCGCCCGAAAGGAGTCGAACCCATAACCTTCTGATCCGTAGTCAGACGCTCTATCCAATTGAGCTACGGGCGCATAGTCTTACAATTATTAAAATATGGTGACCCCTACGGGATTCGAACCCGTGTTACCGCCGTGAAAGGGCGGTGTCTTAACCGCTTGACCAAGGGGCCACAGTAAATTCAGACAAAATAATAGCCCCAATGGGGCAGTGCCTGGCAACGTCCTACTCTCACAGGGACAAAGTCCCAACTACCATCGGCGCTGAGAAGCTTAACTTCCGTGTTCGGTATGGGAACGGGTGTGACCTTCTCGCCATTATTGCCAGACTATTTTTGTTTGAGGTTTCATTCCCTCAAAACTAGATAATGCAGAAGAAGTGTTGTAAAAACGAGTTCGCTTTAAAACTTGGTTAAGTCCTCGATCGATTAGTATCAGTCAGCTCCACATGTCGCCATGCTTCCACCTCTGACCTATCAACCTGATCATCTTTCAGGGATCTTACTAGCTTGACGCTATGGGAAATCTCATCTTGAGGGGGGCTTCATGCTTAGATGCTTTCAGCACTTATCCCGTCCGCACATAGCTACCCAGCGATGCCTTTGGCAAGACAACTGGTACACCAGCGGTGCGTCCATCCCGGTCCTCTCGTACTAAGGACAGCTCCTCTCAAATTTCCTGCGCCCACGACGGATAGGGACCGAACTGTCTCACGACGTTCTGAACCCAGCTCGCGTACCGCTTTAATGGGCGAACAGCCCAACCCTTGGGACCGACTACAGCCCCAGGATGCGATGAGCCGACATCGAGGTGCCAAACCTCCCCGTCGATGTGGACTCTTGGGGGAGATAAGCCTGTTATCCCCGGGGTAGCTTTTATCCGTTGAGCGATGGCCCTTCCATGCGGAACCACCGGATCACTAAGCCCGACTTTCGTCCCTGCTCGACTTGTAGGTCTCGCAGTCAAGCTCCCTTGTGCCTTTACACTCTACGAATGATTTCCAACCATTCTGAGGGAACCTTTGGGCGCCTCCGTTACTCTTTAGGAGGCGACCGCCCCAGTCAAACTGCCCACCTGACACTGTCTCCCACCCCGATTAGGGGTGCGGGTTAGAATTTCAATACAGCCAGGGTAGTATCCCACCGACGCCTCCACCGAAGCTAGCGCTCCGGTTTCTACGGCTCCTACCTATCCTGTACAAGCTGTACCAAAATTCAATATCAGGCTACAGTAAAGCTCCACGGGGTCTTTCCGTCCTGTCGCGGGTAACCTGCATCTTCACAGGTACTATAATTTCACCGAGTCTCTCGTTGAGACAGTGCCCAGATCGTTACGCCTTTCGTGCGGGTCGGAACTTACCCGACAAGGAATTTCGCTACCTTAGGACCGTTATAGTTACGGCCGCCGTTTACTGGGGCTTCGATTCAGAGCTTCGCTTGCGCTAACCCCTCCTCTTAACCTTCCAGCACCGGGCAGGCGTCAGCCCCTATACTTCGCCTTGCGGCTTCGCAGAGACCTGTGTTTTTGCTAAACAGTCGCCTGGGCCTATTCACTGCGGCTCTTCGAGGCTATGAACCCCAAAGAGCACCCCTTCTCCCGAAGTTACGGGGTCATTTTGCCGAGTTCCTTAACGAGAGTTCTCTCGCTCACCTTAGGATTCTCTCCTCGCCTACCTGTGTCGGTTTGCGGTACGGGCACCTTTTATCTCGCTAGAGGCTTTTCTTGGCAGTGTGGAATCAGGAACTTCGGTACTATATTTCCCTCGCTGTCACAGCTCAGCCTTTGCGGTAAGCGGATTTTCCTACTTACCAGCCTAACTGCTTAGACGCGCATATCCAACAGCGCGCTTACCCTATCCTCCTGCGTCCCCCCATCACTCAAACGATAAAGAGGTGGTACAGGAATATCAACCTGTTGTCCATCGCCTACGCCTTTCGGCCTCGGCTTAGGTCCCGACTAACCCTGAGCGGACGAGCCTTCCTCAGGAAACCTTAGGCATACGGTGGATGAGATTCTCACTCATCTTTCGCTACTCATACCGGCATTCTCACTTCTAAGCGCTCCACCAGTCCTTACGGTCTAGCTTCAACGCCCTTAGAACGCTCTCCTACCACTGACACCTACGGTGTCAATCCACAGCTTCGGTGATACGTTTAGCCCCGGTACATTTTCGGCGCAGAGTCACTCGACCAGTGAGCTATTACGCACTCTTTAAATGGTGGCTGCTTCTAAGCCAACATCCTGGTTGTCTAAGCAACTCCACATCCTTTTCCACTTAACGTATACTTTGGGACCTTAGCTGGTGGTCTGGGCTGTTTCCCTTTTGACTACGGATCTTATCACTCGCAGTCTGACTCCCACGGATAAGTCTTTGGCATTCGGAGTTTGTCTGAATTCGGTAACCCGATGAGGGCCCCTAGTCCAAACAGTGCTCTACCTCCAAGACTCTAACTACGTGAGGCTAGCCCTAAAGCTATTTCGGAGAGAACCAGCTATCTCCAAGTTCGATTGGAATTTCTCCGCTACCCACACCTCATCCCCGCACTTTTCAACGTGCGTGGGTTCGGGCCTCCATCCAGTGTTACCTGGACTTCACCCTGGACATGGGTAGATCACCTGGTTTCGGGTCTACGACCACATACTCATTCGCCCTATTCAGACTCGCTTTCGCTGCGGCTCCGTCTCTTCAACTTAACCTTGCATGTAATCGTAACTCGCCGGTTCATTCTACAAAAGGCACGCTATCACCCATAAACGGGCTCTAACTACTTGTAGGCACACGGTTTCAGGAACTATTTCACTCCCCTTCCGGGGTGCTTTTCACCTTTCCCTCACGGTACTGGTTCACTATCGGTCACTAGGGAGTATTTAGCCTTGGGAGATGGTCCTCCCTGCTTCCGACCGGATTTCACGTGTCCGGCCGTACTCAGGATCCACTCAGGAGGGAACGAAGTTTCAACTACAGGGCTTTTACCTTCTATGACGGACCTTTCCAGGTCGCTTCATTTACCCCGTTCCTTTGTAACTCCATGTAGAGTGTCCTACAACCCCAAGAGGCAAGCCTCTTGGTTTGGGCTATGTCCCGTTTCGCTCGCCGCTACTCAGGGAATCGCGTTTGCTTTCTCTTCCTCCGGGTACTTAGATGTTTCAGTTCCCCGGGTATGCCTTCAATACCCTATGTATTCAGGTAAAGATACTGTTCCATTACGAACAGTGGGTTCCCCCATTCGGAAATCTCCGGATCAAAGCTTACTTACAGCTCCCCGAAGCATATCGGTGTTAGTCCCGTCCTTCATCGGCTCCTAGTGCCAAGGCATTCACCGTGCGCCCTTTCTAACTTAACCTAAAAGGTTTATTTCTCTATTAAAAATAGAGAGAAAACTAAAATGGCGATTACTCGATGTTTACTTTGCTTCTTCTTACGATTATCTAGTTTTCAAGGAACAAAAAAGTCTTGAGAGAATTGATCCCTCAAAACTAAACAAACAGAAAACAATCAAACAAACTTATTTTGTCTGGCTCATATGTCCAGCTTTTATCCTTAGAAAGGAGGTGATCCAGCCGCACCTTCCGATACGGCTACCTTGTTACGACTTCACCCCAATCATCTGTCCCACCTTAGGCGGCTGGCTCCTTACGGTTACCCCACCGACTTCGGGTGTTACAAACTCTCGTGGTGTGACGGGCGGTGTGTACAAGGCCCGGGAACGTATTCACCGCGGCATGCTGATCCGCGATTACTAGCGATTCCGGCTTCATGTAGGCGAGTTGCAGCCTACAATCCGAACTGAGAATGGTTTTATGGGATTGGCTAGACCTTGCGGTTTCGCAGCCCTTTGTACCATCCATTGTAGCACGTGTGTAGCCCAGGTCATAAGGGGCATGATGATTTGACGTCATCCCCACCTTCCTCCGGTTTGTCACCGGCAGTCACCTTAGAGTGCCCAACTGAATGCTGGCAACTAAGATCAAGGGTTGCGCTCGTTGCGGGACTTAACCCAACATCTCACGACACGAGCTGACGACAACCATGCACCACCTGTCACTCTGTCCCCCGAAGGGGAACGTCCTATCTCTAGGATTGTCAGAGGATGTCAAGACCTGGTAAGGTTCTTCGCGTTGCTTCGAATTAAACCACATGCTCCACCGCTTGTGCGGGCCCCCGTCAATTCCTTTGAGTTTCAGCCTTGCGGCCGTACTCCCCAGGCGGAGTGCTTAATGCGTTAGCTGCAGCACTAAAGGGCGGAAACCCTCTAACACTTAGCACTCATCGTTTACGGCGTGGACTACCAGGGTATCTAATCCTGTTTGCTCCCCACGCTTTCGCGCCTCAGCGTCAGTTACAGACCAGAAAGCCGCCTTCGCCACTGGTGTTCCTCCACATCTCTACGCATTTCACCGCTACACGTGGAATTCCGCTTTCCTCTTCTGCACTCAAGTCCCCCAGTTTCCAATGACCCTCCACGGTTGAGCCGTGGGCTTTCACATCAGACTTAAAGGACCGCCTGCGCGCGCTTTACGCCCAATAATTCCGGACAACGCTTGCCACCTACGTATTACCGCGGCTGCTGGCACGTAGTTAGCCGTGGCTTTCTGGTTAGGTACCGTCAAGGTACCGGCAGTTACTCCGGTACTTGTTCTTCCCTAACAACAGAGCTTTACGACCCGAAGGCCTTCATCGCTCACGCGGCGTTGCTCCATCAGACTTTCGTCCATTGTGGAAGATTCCCTACTGCTGCCTCCCGTAGGAGTCTGGGCCGTGTCTCAGTCCCAGTGTGGCCGATCACCCTCTCAGGTCGGCTACGCATCGTCGCCTTGGTGAGCCGTTACCTCACCAACTAGCTAATGCGCCGCGGGCCCATCTGTAAGTGTCAGCCGAAACCGACTTTCAGCTTTTCCTCATGTGAGGAAAAGGATTATCCGGTATTAGCTCCGGTTTCCCGAAGTTATCCCAGTCTTACAGGCAGGTTGCCCACGTGTTACTCACCCGTCCGCCGCTAACCAACAGGAGCAAGCTCCTATTGATTCGCTCGACTTGCATGTATTAGGCACGCCGCCAGCGTTCGTCCTGAGCCAGGATCAAACTCTCCAAGAAAGTTGATTAGCTCATAAAATAAAACGTTGGCTTAGTTTCGATAAGAAACTAATATTATTGTTTGTTGACGTTTTTGTTTGTTTAGTTTTCAAAGAACAATTTTTCAACGACAGGATGTTATTTTATCATCTCACTTCTCGAATGTCAAACATTATTTTAAAATAATATTTTCCGAATCAGCGAGACTATTATCTTATCAAAAACAACTTTTTCTGTCAACTGATGAAAGAATTTTTAGTTAAGAAATATCCTAATTGATTCATTTCCCTCATCAGGATTTCTATATTACTATTATAATCTAATAAAGTCAACAACTATTTTCAGCGAAAAATTAAATAAGAAATTACGGTAAAACTTAACCTTCTTTTAAATAAACAAAACGAAAGGATACCGTCTTAAGCAGTGGTATCCTCCGTTTTATTTATAAAGAATCTTTAAAACTTCTTCAACTATTTCTATTATTTTGCAACCTATCGTCGATACCAAGTCCGAATAGAAGTTCAATAAGCGAATTTTGGGAGTATCTTCTTAATTAGCTTCCTAAAGTCTATAGGCTTCTTCAACGGACGCTGCAAACACACATTTAAAGTTAATTTCCTTTGCACAGTAATCGATTTGTTTTTTTGAAACTGGACAAGTTGAATTGATAATAACTAACTTTTTAAATCTTGCATTTGAATACAAATTTAACACAAATTTTGTATCGTCGATTAAACATGTCTCAACTGCCTCTAGTTCACTAGCGTCCACAATTAATTTATAAATGGAAGGATTGATCGTATTTACAATTGTTTGAAACTCACTAAAGTATAATTTTGTATCTTCCTCTTTAAAGAAGCCACTTGCTCTTACGAACAAAGTTTTTTTCTCCTTTTCTAAAATAATTTCATACAATTTACCCATGTATTCTTTCCCCTAAATGTGAGTTTATTCATAATGGGTGTTATTAAAACATTAATTCACTTATTTCTATAAACACTCATTTTGTATTAAAAGTTTGCAGCTCATTTTCCTAGAAAATAATTTCAAATTTATTGTACTATATTTGAAGAATACCACAATATAAGGACTGTGACAGTGTAAAATTTTATAATAAATTATCTAAAAAGGTTAGTTGATATATTTCTTTAGCTTTTCCTTTGTCTCCCGATCAGCAAAGCTTGCTTCCACACTAGTAAGATAAATTTGTCGATAGTCCTCTTCACTTAAAGAGAATTCATTAAAGACAATGGTACATTCCTTCGCCATCGTTGTATCGGATACTGTTCTGTTGTCGGTATTAACCGTGACTTTTATGCCATCTTGATGAAACTGATAGATAGGATGTTCGTTATAATGGTTCACTGCTTTTGTTTGGACATTGCTTGTCGGGCACATTTCAAGCACCACTTGTTTTTCCTTCACAATATCATATGCCTCTGTACAATCCTTAATAAAAACGCCGTGCCCAATTCTTTCAGCACCTAACAATTCAACGGCCTCAAGAACATTTTTTCCGACTCCCGTTTCCCCAGCATGGATCGTGACATGATAGCCATATTCTCTAGCTAATGCCATTGGTTCAACAAATTGACCGCAAAATCCTGCTTCTTCAGATGCGCATAAGTCGATGGCCACAACACCTTTTCCAAGGAATTCCTTCCCCTTTTCTACGACCTCAAACGCACTTTCAGCCGACATTGTTCTCATACAGGAAAGAATGATATTTCCTTTTATATTGAACTTCGCTTCTGCATCCTTCATGCCATCTATGACACTTTCGATGACTTCTTCGACACGCAGCCCCTTCGCAACATGCAGTAAAGGTGCAAATCTCACCTCCATATATTTCACATTTTCCTGTGCAGCATCCTCAAAAAGTTCAAAGGTGATTCTTCTTAGATTTTCCTTTGACTGCATAACTGAATTAGGAATCGCAAACCGTTTTAAATATTCATCGAGCGATTCACATTCTAATGGAGCAATTAATTCTTTTTCTAACTCATCTATCTCTATCGACGGTAACCGAATCCCTTCTCTCTTTGCGATATCAATAATCGTTTTAGGTCTAAGACTTCCGTCTAAATGGCAGTGAAGTTCAATTTTAGGTAATACAGAAAAATTCATGGTTGACCTCCTTGGAAAAATTTTATAAAAACAAAAAAAATTCCTGATTACGAAGAAAATACAAGTAGATGTACCTTCTTCGTAATCAGGAATTATTGGTTCCTGGTAGAGACCTCCAAACCATATCATTGGAGTTATACGAATTTTATTATTTCATTGCTTTTGTAAAAGGATAATAAAATTTAGTTTTATTGTCAAGCAGATTCATTTTCCAGTATCAGTTATTAAATCCTTTAGGTTATTGGCCTAAGGTTAACATGAAGACTCCCCTATAGCACATCAATAGGATATATTATACAATTATTTAAGATTAAACGAAAAAGAATGGTGAATCCAATGTTTAAACTTTTGTTAATTGAAGATGATAAAACACTATTTAAAGAAATCAAGGAACGATTAACTGGGTGGTCTTATGATGTGTATGGGATTACTGATTTTAGCCAGGTTATGCAGGAATTTACGTTAATAAAACCCGATTTAGTTTTGGTTGATATACAATTGCCGAAATTTGATGGCTTTCATTGGTGCCGGATGATCCGCTCCCATTCGAATGTTCCAATTCTATTTTTGTCCTCACGTGATCATCCTACTGATATGGTAATGTCAATGCAGCTTGGTGCGGACGATTTTATTCAAAAACCGTTTCATTTTGATGTGCTGATTGCGAAAATACAGGCCATCCTTCGCCGTGTCTATAATTACAATACCGAGCAAATTACACTCAAAACATGGTGTGGTGCCACGGTGGATTATGAGAAAAATACGGTCAGTAATGCTTTGGGTATAGTTGAACTAACAAAGAATGAAACTTTTATCTTAAAAAAGCTGATTGAGCAAAAAAATAAGATTGTCAGCCGCGAAGACTTAATTAAAAGCCTGTGGGAGGATGAGCGCTTTGTCAGCGATAACACCTTAACGGTCAATGTTAATCGTTTGCGAAAAAGATTGGACGAGCTTGAATTAGGACGGTATATTGAGACAAAGATTGGTCAGGGTTACATCGCGATTGAAGAGGAAAATAGTTATGATTAACAAATATTTAGTTGAAAAGCGCAGCTGGATTTTTCTATTCATCTTTATTCAAGGATTTATTCTTTTTATAGCTTATCTCGATAAGGCGCTTCCCTTGATGCCATTCTTCTATATTATCTTCCTATCAATGCTTGTTTTTACTATCTTTTTGATTTTCCGATATCATAAGGAAACAAAGTTCTACAAAAGTTTAGTGGAATGGGAGAACAATCTTGATTTAACCAATATAGCAAAGCCTGAAAGCCCCTTTGAAAAAATGATCGAAAAAAGTATCGTGAAGCAAACAGAATGGCTTAAACAAGAAGCATCACAAAACTTTCTAATATTAGAACAGGAGAAGGATGACCTATTAGCCTGGATTCACGAAGTCAAGACACCTTTAACTGCGATGCATTTAATGATTGACCGCGTAGACGATGAACGGATGAAAGCCCAATTAACTCATGAATGGTTAAGAATTCATCTGCTGCTTGATACCCAGCTTCACCAAAGACGGATCCCCTTTATGGAGAATGATTTATATATTGAAAAAACCGATTTAAAAACTTTACTTTTTAAAGAGATTAAAACGTTACAATCCTGGTGTATGCAAAAAGGCATTGGCTTTGATGTAGATTTAGAGGCACCTACAGTCTTAACCGATGCCAAGTGGCTTGCGTTTATCATCAGACAGTTGTTGACAAACGCGGTGAAATACAGTGAATCGTCCGACATCATAATTAAAAGCTATCAAAAGGACGGGCAAACCATCCTTGAAGTAAAGGATTATGGACGCGGTATCGATCCTAAGGACCTGCCGCGCATTTTTGAAAAGGGCTTTACCTCGACGACCGCTCATCATGACAACGCCGCAACAGGCATGGGATTGTATTTAACAAAAAGAATTGCCAAGCCATTATTAATCCATATTGATGTACACTCTGACCTTGGAAGAGGAACAAATTTTACGTTAACATTTCCAAAAAGGAATGAATTTAATCATATTGCAAGCATGTGACAACAATGTCACATGCTTTTATGATTTGTTCGCTCAATCGAAGGATTAGAATTATCATGCCATTTATACTTAGGTTAAAGAAATTAAGGAGCGTGTCAGAATGAATATTTTAGAAGCAAATAAACTTCATAAAAGCTATGGCAATAAATTAAATAAACAAGAAGTATTAAAAGGAATTGATATTAACGTTGAAAAAGGAGAATTCGTGAGTATCATGGGTGCCTCAGGCTCCGGAAAAACAACCTTACTCAATGTTCTTTCTTCCATTGATAAGGTAAGCGGCGGGAGCATCAAAATTGAAGGAAAAGAAATGACTGCGATGAAAGAAAAGCAGCTGGCAGAATTCCGTAAGCATCATTTAGGATTTATTTTCCAAGATTATAACTTACTTGATACATTGACAGTCAAAGAAAATATTCTCTTGCCGTTATCAATTTCGAAAGTTTCAAAAAGAGCAGCGGATGAAATGTTTAATGCAGTGGCAGTGGAACTGGGGATTTCTGAAATCAAGGATAAGTACCCGAATGAAATTTCCGGTGGTCAAAAACAGCGTACCTCTGCTGCAAGGGCGTTTATTCATCAACCAAGCATTATTTTCGCTGACGAGCCAACCGGTGCACTCGATTCAAAATCGGCATCCGATTTGCTAAACAAATTAAGCGAATTAAATCAAAACCGAAAAGCAACGATTGTGATGGTTACGCATGATCCGGTAGCAGCAAGCTTCAGCAGCAGGGTTATTTTTATTAAAGATGGACAAATTTACACGCAATTAAATAAAGGCGAACAATCAAGGCAGACGTTCTTTAAAGACATCATGAAAACCCAAAGTATATTAGGCGGTGTCCCGAATGAGCGTTAATCAACTCATCTTTCGCAACCTAAAAAAGAATTTAAAAAATTACTACCTTTATGTGTTTGCGCTGATCTTTAGTGTTGCCCTTTATTTCGCCTTTGTCACCCTGCAATATGATCCAGCGTTGAATGAAACAAAAGACTCCATTAAAGGGGCCGCTGCGATTCGGTCAGCATCTATCTTACTCGTCGCGATTGTCTCGATCTTTCTGTTATATGCCAATAACATTTTTATTAAACGCCGCAGTAAGGAGATTGGGCTTTTTCAATTAATCGGGATGACAAAAAGCAAGATATTCAACATCCTGACTGCCGAGAATTTCATCCTTTATTTTGGTTCATTAGTCATCGGAATCTTTATCGGTTTTTCCATTTCTAGATTAATTCTAATGATTCTGTTTAAAATTACAGCTATAGACGCGGTCGCTTCCCTAAATATCTCTTCAGAAGCATTGATTCAAACAGTTGTGGTGTTTTGTGCCATCTATTTGTTAATCATGCTGATGAATTATGTGTTTATTAAAAGACAGAGTATCCTTTCGTTATTTAGAGCAGTTTCTTCAACGGAAGGTAAAGTGAAAAAGATGTCCGTCTTTGAAATCATTATCGGAATTATTGGTGTGATTTCGATTATTTCAGGCTACTATATTTCATCGAAACTGTTTGGCGGCGATTTTACCACCATAAATGAACTTTTTGGAGCGATGATTTTTATTCTTGGGTCTGTTATTATCGGAACCTATCTTTTTTATAAAGGGTCAGTCAGTTTTATCTTTAACCTCATTCGGAAAAAGAAGGATGGTTATTTAAATATTAATCAGGTATTATCACTTTCCTCGATTATGTTTCGGATGAAATCGAATGCCTTATTATTAACGATCATTACAACGGTGTCGGCTCTAGCGATTGGGTTATTGTCTTTAAGTTATATCTCTTATTATTCCGCAGATAAAATGGCTGAAAATCATGTCGCAGGGGATTTTTCATTCATAAAAACGGAAGATGCTGATCAATTCAAAAAGGAATTAGCTGCGAATGACATTGCGTTCAATGAAAATAAGATTGACGTTATTCAGGTGAATGCGAGCCTTAAGGAGATTATGGATACAAATCTGGAAGAATTAACGTTTGATCCTAAGGCTATGCCCATGCCTGTTATAAGTGATAAGGCTGTTGAGAATATCGATGTGGCTCCTGGAGATACGATTTTCACCGGTTATAATGATTTGCTTCAGAAGTTTATGAGTCTAAAAGATTCTGGTCATATCGAATTGAAAGGTCAAAATGAAACAGTTCCGCTCCAATACTTAGGCTTAAAAAAGGAATTCCCCATTTCCGGTTATTTTACAAACGGCGGGCAGCCTATTGCCATTGTCGATGAAACGGTATTCGAGCGTCTAAAGGAGGACGTAAATCCTGCTATTCAGAAGGAATCCTCCATCTTTATTGGGATTACGTTAAAAGATGAAGCAAATCTCGAAAAAGCAAATGATATTTTTAAAAAGATGAATGTTAATGACGACAATATTTTTTCTTCTCGCTTGGAAATCAGCAATTCGCAGAAAAAATTAATGGGTCTCACCATGTTTATCGTTGGCTTTTTAGGGTTAACATTTCTCATCACATCTGGATGTATTCTTTATTTTAAACAAATGGGTGAGGGTGAAGAGGAAAAGCCGAATTATACCATATTAAGAAAACTCGGTTTCACACAAGGAGACCTGCTAAAGGGTATTCGTGCAAAACAAATCTTTAATTTTGGAATTCCGTTAGTCGTCGGGCTCTTTCATAGCTATTTCGCCGTTCAATCAGGATGGTTTTTATTCGGAACCGAGGTGTGGACACCAATGATTATCGTTATGGTCATCTATACCGGATTGTACTCAATATTTGGATTATTATCCGTCCTATACTACAAAAAGGTCATCAATGAAGCACTTTAATTGTTGATGTTGTGTAAGGGATACCGGCCATTCGCCGGTATCCCTTTTTAGTTCAAAAAAGTACATGATCATTAGTTTGTTTACGCATTAACTTATTGGAGTCAGCCACCTAGTTACGACTAGTGTCAGGGCTATTTATCGTACTGTTTGTACTCTATCTTGTTTCCTTACTAGGTGGACAAGCAAATAGACTAGCGGAGTAGTCAGGATCGCTGCAAAGAATTTAAAAATGTATTGAGTCAGGATTAGACTTCCAAGGACAGCGACTGGCATTGTTCCATAGAAGGCTATGGTAATAAAAATGGTAGTATCAATCAACTGGCTTAGCATGGTAGATGCATTATTTCGCAGCCATAGCTTTTTTTGCCCATGGACGCTTTTCAATTTATTAAACACAAACACATCCAAGTTTTGACTGATTGCATAAGAAATTAAACTCGCAAGAATCACTCGAAAACTTCCATTCAAGATGGTTTCGAATGACCCTTGGTCTTTAAAAACAGGTGCTGCTGGCAGATGAATCGTAATCGTAATGAAGATTAGGGCAAGGATTTGTGTAATCAGCCCTGCCTGAACGGTTCTCCGCCCTTCTTTTTTTCCATAAACCTCGACAATCACATCAATAAGTGGATACGTAAAGATATACACAATGACAGCGGCTGGGAGGATCGCAAAATCTCCAATGCTAAAAAGCTTTACAGCAACAATGTTAGCCAAAATTAACAGTCCTACAAAAATTCCATTCAAGTAAAATATCATTTCTTTATTCCTTCCCTTATCGATTATCGACCTTTTCTGGATAGAGGTCATGGTTCATCAAGCGAAAACTTGCCATCTCCTCGTACTTGGTGCCAGGTTTCCCGTAGTTGCACCATGGGTCTATAGAAATGCCGCCTCTTGGGGTGAATTTTCCCCAAACCTCAATATAGCGTGGATCAAGCAATTTAATTAAATCGTTCATAATGATATTGACACAATCCTCATGGAAATCGCCGTGATTTCGGAAGCTGAAAAGATATAATTTTAAAGACTTGCTCTCGACAATTTTTTGATCAGGGACATACGAAATATACATCGTTGCAAAATCCGGCTGACGGGTCAGCGGGCAAAGGCTAGTAAACTCCGGGCAATTAAATTTCACGAAATAATCACGTTCAGGGTGCAGATTATCGACTGCCTCCATTACCTCCGGTGCATATTCAAATGAATAGGTAGTACCTTGATTACCTAAAAGTGTTAAATCCTTTAATCCTTCTTCGTGGCTACGGCCAGACATAAAAAAACCCCCTTGTAAAATGTGTCCCCACACTTTTTCAAGAGAGTTTCTTCCGAACATTCTATGCAAACATTAGGGATAAAAAACAAAAAAGCCACGTCCGATATGGACATGGCAACTAGTCATGTATCCATAGTTTTTTATAGAGGGTATCAGCTATGAACCTCTCCCGTTCAAGTACGGGTATTCTATTCTCTACTATCATAAAGAACAGTTTATTAATCGTCAAATACAAAATTAATGTAAAATTTTCCTGTCTAAGAATTACCTGCTTAAATCTTCGAGTTTTTGAACACCGGCTGGATCCGCTAACGAATGATAAAAGTTTTTTCAAAACGATCTGACTTTAAATAACATATTGCTGGTATTTTTCAAAATCGTTTTGATTACACTCCACTGTTAACTTGGTGCCATTGTTTTCATAGCTTGTCGAAAGCACATTTGCATTCTCATTCAGGTAGGAGACTAAACGGCCATCGTCAAAAGGAATTAACATTTCACAATGGATCAGATTTTTAAAAATATGCTCACTGATCACATCAACTAATTCCTCTATTCCTACACCTTGTTTAGCAGAAAGATACACACTCCTGCCCTTAACTGCAGGAAAATCAACACCAGCTAAATCCGACTTATTGAAAGCAAATATGGTAGGAATTTGATTGATCCCCATCTCTTTTAACGTATTATTCGTCACATTAATAAGACTTTCAAAATGTGGGCTTGAAAAATCAACAACATGGATAAGTAAATCCGCGGTGGCCGCTTCCTCAAGGGTCGAACGAAAAGCTTTGACGAGATGATGGGGCAGCTTATCGACAAAACCAACTGTATCAGATAGCAAAAACGGCTGGTGATTGGCGAGTTTTATTTTTCTAACGGACGTATCTAGTGTTGCAAATAACATATCTTTCTCAAACACTTGTTTATGTGGTGATTGATGAGACCTTTGCAGCATCGCATTCATAATTGTTGATTTGCCGGCATTGGTATAGCCCACAAGGGAAACAAGCGGAACACCGCTTTTTTTCCGTTGATTGCGTCTTGTTTCTCGCTGCGAGACAAGCGCTTCTAATTCCTTATTCAAGTCGGCAATCTTTGCCTCAATTTTTCTGCGGTCGAGTTCTAATTTGGTTTCACCGGCACCTCTATTTTTCAAGCCCACTCCCCCGCCTTGGCGCCCTAAAGATTCCCGCCCGCCAATGATTCGTGGAAGCATGTACTTAAGGTGCGCCACTTCCACTTGCAGCTGTGCCTCTCTCGTTTTTGCCCGTTCAGCAAATATATCTAAAATCAACATAGTGCGATCAATGACTTTTCTATCAAGCTCCTCTTCAAGATTCCGAATTTGCGATGCTGACAACTCATCGTTAAATACGATTAAATCCACATTTGTCTCTTCAATGAGCTGTTTCGTTTCCTCGATTTTTCCCGTACCAAGATAATGTGATTTATTGATACGGTTTAAATTTTGCGTGATTTCACCAACTACTTCTATATGACAGGCCGCAGCCAGGTTCTCCAATTCCTTCATCGAATAGGAAAAATTAGCTTGATGATTAATATTGACACCAACAATAAGTGCTCTTTGTTTTTCTTTCATGGTAAGTTCCTCCTTTTCTTTTTGAAAAATAATCAAAAAAACACAGACGGTAGGTCTGTGCAAGGTAAATGGATAAATACAACACGAAAAGTACCCGAAAGGGCATGAAACTAATCTAGTTAAATTGTTGGTCTCTGAATGAAAAATGACTAATCTCCTTCCACTGATTAAAGAAACGTATAGGAAAAAAGGCAATTCTCATATCCCATATTTAATTTTAAAGACAGCAAAAAAGAGGGTCGACTCGCCCCCTCTTTTTCACATACCGTAAAATAAAGGTTTCCTTAAAAAAGGCAGACCAATCCCATTTACTCTGCACAGCCGGCAGAGACTTGAACGTTATTCAATTAACGGTTCAAATTTTGGAATCGCAATCTGCAAAAATACACTAGGAAAACCTCCATTTCTCTATAATTACTATAATCATAACATCACATAAAATGGAAATCAATGGATTCTAAACTTTTTCAGCTGACCATTTTTATTTTTTTTCAACTTATTATTCTTTTACAGATCCACCTAAAATCCCTGAAATAAAATGCTTTTGGAGCAAAAGAAAAAAGATCATAATCGGGATGGTAGACAAGGTGGTTCCTAACATTAGCTGGCCATAATCAATTCTCGCCATTCCGATTAAACTCGATAACGCCACAGGAAGTGTAAACATTTCTTTTGAATTCATCGTAATAAGCGGCCAAATTAAGCTATTCCATTGTGACATAAACAGAAAAATAGAAACCGCAGCTAATGCCGGTCTTACCACCGGCAAAATGATCGTAAAAAATATTCTTATTTCCCCTGCCCCATCTACACGCGATGCTTCAATAATGGAATTAGGAACTGCCTGCATATTCTGCCTCATTAAATAGATAGCAAAAGGCGAAGCTAACGAGGGTAAAATAATCGCCTGATACGTATTTAACCAGTTAAAAGAAACCATCATTTCAAACAAAGGAATCAATGTAACTTGGTATGGAATCATCAATGAACATAAAATAATGAAAAAGAATAAATTCTTTCCTTTAAATTTATATTTTGCAAAAGCGTATCCCGCCATCGCACTAATAAGCGTGCTAACACCTGTATAAACGAGAGCAATAAATAATGAATTCCAAAATATTTTGCCTATCCCCAATGATTCTTTAAGCGATTGAAAGTTCTTTGCTAAATAATCCCCTGGAATCAGCTTAGGCGGGATATGAAAAATATCTCCCGATGGCAGCGTAGATCCGACAATCATCCAGTAGAATGGTCCAATCGATAAAACAGCCCCTGCTATTATCATGATATATATTACGATTTTCGCCGGATTTTTCTTAGAAGTAGTCATTCTTCGAGATCACCTACCAATTTCATCTGAACCCAGGAAACCACTGCTGTAATTAGGACAAGAACATAAGCAATGGCAGATGCATATCCAAAGTCAAAAAATTTAAATCCTGTTTCATATAAATAGAGAGTAATCGTCATTGTGGCACTATTTGGTCCACCATGAGTTAAAATGAATGGCTCATCAAAAAGCTGCAGCGTACCAATGGTTGACATGACGACTGTAAAAATAAACACTGGTTTTAACTGTGGAATCGTAATCATAAAAAATTGTTTTACCTTACCAGCACCGTCAATGCTTGCGGCTTCATATAATTCAGACGGAATATTTTGTAATCCTGCCAAAAAAATCACCATATTATATCCGGTCCATCTCCATGTCATGACAATGATGACAGAGACTTTCGCCCAAAATGGCGTTGTCAGCCACTGAATGGATTCAACACCAAGGAATGATAGAAAGTAGTTTACTAATCCAAAATGCTCATCCAAAAGGATCATAAAAACAATTGATGCTGCAACAAGGGCTGTAATCGCAGGCATAAAATACGAGATTCGAAAAAACGCCTTACCTTTTAACATCGAAGAATGGAGCCCTACTGCGATCAATAATGCTAGAGAGAGCATGATTGGAACTTGAATAATCAGGATTTGAAATGTATTTAAAAGCGATTTATAGAAAATGGGATCATGAAATAATCGAGAATAGTTTGCCAATCCCACAAATGATTTCTCCACACCACGTACCTCTTGAAAGCTTAAGATTAACGATGAGATCACTGGATAAACCGTAAAAATCAAGATTAATAAAAAGGCTGGTCCAATAAAAAAATATGGAGCATTCTTAGGAGTTAAAAAACTTTTTTTAGTTTTAACTCGGATGTTTGTAGTGTTGTTAACGACCTTTTCAACTTGAGACATCATGACGCCCCCTTACTACTAGGAATTAATGATTTATCTAATCATAAAACTAGAGAGGAGATTCACCCTCCTCCCTCAGCTCTCCTGAAACTATTTTTTTATTTCATTTTCTAATTGTTTTTGGGCATCTTTTAATGCAGATTCAACCTCTTTATTTTCAAGTAAAATGGCTGCTTGTGCATTACTCATAAGAGTGCTTGCTTTTGCATAGTTTTCATTAACATTGATTTGTGGAACCTGGTCGACAATATCAGCAAACTTTTTGAAAATCGGGCTATTATTGAAGAACTCGCTATTAGCCGTAAATTGTGGTTCACTATATGTTTCCTTCAAGGATGGGAATAGTCCATATTTTTCAAAACCTAACAGTTGGGATTCTTTATCTGTTGTAAAAAATTCAACAAAGGCATAGGCAGCAGACTGATTTTTGCTTGTTGAAGGAATTAACAAGGATGAGCCTCCTACGTTTGCATATCTTGTACCGCCATCATCAAAACCCGGCAGATAAAATACATCCCATTTCCCCTTTAAATCCGGTGATTGGTCCATAATGGAACCTGCATACCACACACCATATGGAACGGTGGCAACACTGCCATTTACTGTAGCAGTTACAATTCCATCCCAGCCTTTATTGTTTAAGATTAAATCTTCATCATGCAGCTTTTTAATTACTTCCATAGCACGGATGGCTTCTTTAGATTGCAATGCAATTTTCCCATCTTTATCAAAATAGGAAACTCCTTGCTCTTGCATCATCATATGGAAAACACCATCATAGTTCGGGATATCAATTGGTAATAGCTGCGCACCGGTCACTGCTTTAATTTTCTTCCCTGCCGCAATGTAGTCATCCCATGTTTTGATGGAATTTGGATCTACATTTGCTTTCTCGAAGAAATCTACACGGTAGAACACTCCTGCTGGACCAATATCCCATGGGGCAGCAATGAAATCTCCATCTTTATTCTTAACGGCGGCGACCTTAGCTGGGTTAAAGGAATCTTTATATTGATCGTATCCAAGCTTGTTTAATGATAAAAATCCAGTAGGAAATTGGTGAACATAGCCCGGAATTCGTTCATCCTCCATTAATACTACATCTGGTAACCCAGATCCCCTAGCAGCCAAACCAACCGTTAACTTTTCATAAAGGTCTCCGCTATTAAAATCCTCTACTTTTACTTTTACATCCGGATACTGTTTTTGAAACTTCTTTACTGATGCTTTCATTGTCGCCGCAGCTACATCCCAGCCCCAAATGGTGATTGTCCCGGATGGATGTTTTGAATCCCCTGTTTCCCCTTGATCTCCGTCTGTTTTATTTGAGCAGGCTGCTAGTAATAAAAGAAGTATCACTAGCATGAAAGACATGTACTTTTTCATGTTTAATCCCCCATATTGATTTTATTTTTTTGTATTGGCGCTAACGTATGGTTTAGAGATTTTACTTATCTTTTATACCTGCTGATGACGGGAGAGTTGTTCATTAGCTCTAAAGCAATAAATTGGCCAACACCGATAGTTAAAAATATCTATAATATGCCTTCTTAAGGACAAAACCTATAGTCAAATAGGACATAAACTACGAATTTATTTTTTCCGTTGTATTTGTTTTTTTCAGATATGACCGCCATGTGATGCACCACTTTTCCGGATTATCAAAATAATCTTGCTCATCCACTCGATGAATCGCGCTATTATGTGGAGCACCTTTCACTTTCTCTGGGTTTGTGTATGCTTCGTGAGAAATATGTGTTAATGAAGCAATATACTCATCTAAATCAGCTTTTGAAAGTGATTCAGTCGGTTCCAACGTAAATGGCTCAGGTACAACAAATGGATGATGGCTTGACCAATAATGATGGGCAAAATCAGCCATGCGGCGAGAAATATCATCTGTTGTAACACCCGTTTCTTTCGTTAATTGCTCCCAGCTATAACGAACCTGCTCAAGTCTTTTCCCTTTAATGTAAGGTGCACCGGCACCTTGAATGTTTAATATTTTATGGTATAAATAATTGTTATTTAATACAGCAATTTTCGCTACATCCTTAAGACCCTCTGCGCCAAGAGCTCTGATCCACGCATAGGCACGCAGCACGGTTTGGGGAACTCCCTGAAAGGATCGCACTTTCCCAATGCTATTTTTCAAGCAATCATTCAAACTATATTTCTCACCTTGTTTTTCAACTAGAGGACCTGGCATAAATTCCTTTAACTTGTCTACCACACCCAATGCTCCAGTAGCCGGTCCGCCACATGCATGTGGTGTTGAGAATGTTTTATGAAGGTTAAAGAAGCACATGTCAAATCCTGCCTCTTTCGCTCTTGTGATGCCTAATAAACCGTTGGCATTCGCTTGGTCATAGTAGCAAATACCTCCTGCTTCATGAACGATTTCTGTAAATTCTTTTATTCTTGGGTTATAGATTCCTGTATCTTCAGGATTAGCCACGACAAAGCCGGCAGTTCTTTCGGAAACGGCAGCTTTTAGCTTCTCAATATCTGGGAAGCCATCTTTATCTGGATATAACGTAATAATTTTATACCCCTTTACGGCAGCAGTTGCCGCTTGAGACGGATGGGAAAAAATCGTCGTTATGATTTCATTCCGCTGTTCGCCCTCACCATTCGCTTCATGATACGCCCGTACAATAGAAGCCATCGTAAATAATGATTGTGTTCCGCTCCCCGGTTGAAAAGTGAAGTAGTCCATCCCTGAAATCTCTCTCATGCATAAATCTAATTTGTACATGACTTCAAGCATTCCTTGGACTGTACTTTCATCTTGTAATGGATGCAGCTCAGACATTTTCGGTGATGAAGCAAACATTTCATTTATTTTAGGAGAGTATTTCATCGTACATGTCCCTTGGCCAATTTCTACGTTAAATGCTGCTCCTAATGTCTCTTGTGATAGTCGTAAATAATGACGTAACACTCTATTTTGGGAGATTTCCGGTAAATTCGGTTTCCTTTTTCTAACCATTTCTAATGGAATAGCAGAAACTCCATCCCCAACATTATTTGTAATTTCTTCTTCCACAGGTGGAATAGTGACTCCTCGTTCACCGCTTTTATGGAGTTCAAAAATAATAGGCTCATCCCATTTTGCCTGATGAAAATTTCTAACTTTATGATCCCTATTAATTTTTTGCATGTACACCATCCCTTTCTTCATTACTTCCGATTGAATCTATACAGTCCTGAATGGTACTAACTAAACGATCGATATCTTCTTTTGAATGAATTTCTGTTATACAAAATAATGAACACTGACCTAATTCTGGAAACTCCTCCGATAAGTCTTTGCCCCCGAAAATGCCATTTGCTAATAAATATTGATTAATTTCTTTGACAGATTTCCCTGTACGGGAAAAGTCCACTACGAACTCTTTAAAATTCGTCGATTCGAATCGAGACGCTACAAGGTTCGGAATGTTTCCTAGCTGTCCCATTGCATATTGTGATTTTTGCATGATTGATTTACCAAGCTCATACATTCCATTTGGACCCATTAAGGAAAGATAGACTCCTGCCGTAATCCCCCATAATGCGGTTTGTGTTCCTACCGATTCTTTCCCTTTTTCTCTTAACGCGAAAGATGTTCGATCGTAGAATACATCTCCAAAACCATACTCTCCCTTAACTACTGTAGGGGCAATTCCAAAAAGCCTTGAAGGATATTCTTGGATAAACGTTAGATCATCGTGAGTTGCGATAAAGCCGGACTGACCTCCGCCATAATTCATATGCATACCAAGCGGCTGTAAGTCGCCACAAACAATATCAGCCCCATAATGGCTTGGGGGAGCGAGTATCCCCAAGGAGCTCGGATCAACACCGACGATGGTTATTGCCTCAAAGCTTTTTGCTAGTTTACTAATCTTTTGCCCTTGTGTTTCAATAAAGCCCAAATAGGAAGGGTTTTCAAAATAAACGGCAGCTGTATTTAATGACAACTTGTTTTCAAGATCGTTCAAATTTATTCGGCCGGAATCCTCTTCATAGTCAACGAGAACGCATTCAATCTGCGGTGAGCAATAATTTTTGATTATTTTCAAACGATCAGGTGCAATTGTTTTCGGCAAAAGTACCTCATTTCGCCCCGTAATCCGACTTGCCATCCGTATTGAGGTTGCTGCTGCCTGTGCCCAATCAAATGTCGGTACATTGACAACATCCATATCTACTAATTCTGCCATCAAACTTTGATACTCAAATAATGCCTGATATCTTCCATGATCTTCATATGGGTCTCCAGCATATGCCGTTAAAAATTCTGCCCGCTGATTCACTTCATCGCATACAGCCGGAACATAATGGTTCCAACAACCAGCCCCTAAAAAGTTTAAATATTCTTTCGTATTAATGTTTTTATTTAAAATTCCTTCTATATATCTTCTAAGCTCATATTCTGATAATGCCTTTGGAATATTCATATCCTTCTTATAATGCAATTCTTCCGGTATCCCATCGAATAACTCATCAATCGTTTTCGCACCAATCTCTTTTAACATTTCCTCCTGTACTTCCGGAACTGTATTCGGAATATATGGATGGGCTGTTTTCTTTTGTTTATTCATCACGTTTTCTCCTCCAAACTCGTTTTAGGCTAATCCTCCACCGTCTACTGTTAGCACTGTCCCTGTGACCCAAGATGCCATATCACTGGCAAGGAAGAACACACCTTTTGCAATATCTCGAGGTGTTCCAATCCTTTCAAGTGGTCTTCCTACAGCAGAAGATGCAAGAAACGCTTCTTCATCAAACTGTAATTGCTTTGCTTCATCTCTCAATAACGGTGTATCTGTGTCACCAGGACATATGCAATTGACACGTATATTCTGTTTTCCATGATCGATTGCCATCGCTTTCGTTAAATTGACAACACCCGCTTTCGCTGCACAATAAGAGGCCGCTACATCTCCACCTTTTAGCCCCCAGCCGGAGCCAGTATTGACAATACTTCCTCCGCCGGTTTTATCCATTATTGGGATGATATATTTTGATAATAAAAAGGCTCCTTTTAATGAAACATTAAGCACTAAATCCCAATCCTCTTCCGTGTGGTCAACAACTGTTTTTCTTCGAATAACCCCAGCATTATTAAATAAAACATCGATTCTTCCAAATTCCTTTTCTATATTAATAGCTGTTATTTCACATTCAATTGATGAAGTGACATCACATTTAAAAAATCCTGCTTTCCAGCCCTTCTCATTCATCTCATTCGCAAGATGCAATCCCCGCTCTTCATTAATGTCTATCAGTGCTACATAGGCACCTGCTTCTGCAAACAATTCAGCCGTTGCTAAACCGATCCCAGAAGCGGCGCCTGTAATCGCAACCACTTTATTTTTTATTCCTACTAATTCTTCATAATTCAAGGTAAACACCAACCTTTCTTTGCTTTGTTTTTGCAAAAGTACCTCTGTTTTCTTACAATCTATTACTTGCAAATATCGTGCCAATATTAAGATTTATCTAAAAATAAAGAAAATATAACTTTCATAAAACTATTAGTCGATTCTCTGTCTAGAAAATGTGACAAAAATGACATATAGCTTGCCAACTATGTCACCACTTTCAAATAATTTAATTGACTATTCAAAATAATGAAAATAGAATTAAAGTAACACTTGCTAAAATAGCAAATATAAAAGAGGTGGAGGGATTATGTTTGCTGCTGCTCAATTCGATTTCAAAAGTGATCCAAGCTTTTTCAAGGCTCCTTCACGTTGATATTGCTTGTTTTAATCCCGATGGAAAACTAATTGCAGCAACTGAGGAATATGTACGACGTAAAGGAAGGAAAGTCTTTGTTCCATTTTTTAATACATTGTATGGGCATCACATTACCTTTCTACATCAACCTGGAAAGATGAAGACTTGTGAGGGCTGTCATTTTATTAATAACTGCCCATCTAAAGCTGAGCTCGTTCAAGACATGATTATTAACGGGAAAAAATATGGCTATTTATCCTTTGTCAGCTTCTCGCAGGAAAACGAGAAAATACTCATAGAAAACAAAGAGTATTATGTTGAATGGCTATCCAGTTTAAAAGAAATCATTATTTCAATTTTACGTGAAATTGACGACTTCAAGGGCAGTGAACATAGTACTCAAATAGACACAAACTATATTTTTGGGAATAGCCAGTCGTTTATGCAAATCCATAACCTAATAAAGAGCATTAGAAATAGTACCTCCTCTATATTAATAACTGGTGAAACCGGAACCGGAAAAAGTTTGTTAGCCCAGTATATCCATCAACACAGTCCTGTAAGCAAGGGTGCCTTTGTCGAATTAAACTGTGCGACAATTCCAGAGAATCTATTTGAAAGCGAATTATTTGGATATGAAGAGGGTGCTTTTACGAATGCAAGAAGGAAGGGAAAACAAGGATATTTCGAACTAGCGGATAAGGGAACATTATTTTTAGATGAAATTGCTGATTTACCAATTAGTTTACAGCCAAAATTATTGAAGGTATTACAGGATGGAATCATCCAGCGTCTTGGAGGAACAACTTCCAAAAAAGTAAGTATCCGTCTTATAGCGGCAACGAATCAGCCCTTAGATGAATTAATGAAGGAAAAATTATTTCGTTCCGATCTATTTTATCGATTGAATGTCATACCCATTACGATTCCACCATTAAGAAAAAGGATGGGCGACTTAGAACTATTAGTAGTGCACTTTATGGAAAAACTACAGGAACGAACGGGTAAGCATATCAATGCCTGTACTGAAGAGTACATGAGTATGTTATCTTCCTACAACTGGCCTGGGAATTTACGTGAGCTTGAAAATGTGATTGAATACAGTATGAATATAGAAACCGAAACCGTCTTAACCAAAAACTCGCTGCCCCCATACCTTTTACATAAACGCATTAGTAATCAAAAAACAGAGAAGGAGCAGGAACCTGCTCTGGTTGAAGCTGAAAGAGAAGTCATTCTCCGAAAGCTGCAGTACTATGGTAATAGCCACAATGGAAAACAAATGGCAGCAAAGGACCTAGGTATTAGCATTCGTACATTATATAGAAAAATTGACAAACTCCAGATTCGGTCCTAAGTCTTCTTAATAAGTAAAAAAGCGAAGAGCATGCTCTTCGCTTTTTTATCGATTAAATAACCCTATTTAGCATTTTTCGCGGCCAAGTTTAACTGCAGTTGTGTGATCACTATTAAATGTAGAAATCCGGAATTTCAGAGTGAAATCTTCAAATTTACAACGATATTTTTCTAGTTGATTTTGTCCGCAAGAATTGCTGCCGAGTCCATTTTGCTTGTAATCAAGATTTAAGACAACGTAATCCCTCGGTTTCAAATCAACGGTATGTTTTGCTAGTTCAAGATCACTAATTTCATAGTGGGAAGCACTAAAATCAAATGTCTCATTGGAGATAAAAATAAGGCCATTCGTTTTATTGTCGGTAAAGCTAACCCAATCACAATCGGAACGGTTGCCGTTTTCTTGTGGTTTCACGTAATTGGTAAATAACTCATCAACTGTTTTTCTATATACACCTAAATGATTCGCTTCTTTCGAATCAACATAACTTTCACCAGGTCCTCTGCCGCGCCACTCGGTTTGAGCAAAATCTTTGTTTAATTGCATTTGTAGACCAAGACGCGGAACCATTACAGGCGCATTTTCTTTCATGCCAGATGCCACTCCATCAATCTTGCAAACAATGTCACCGTCGGGATAGATGCTGTAATGATATTGAAGTTGATAATACCAAGAACTGTTTGTTGAACCGTACATTGCATCTGTATGCCATTCAAACACTCCGCCTTTTAATTCATAGTGTACATCTTCAACAATTTCATGACCTAAATGCATGAAATATTGTGTCCGGTAGTCATTGAGTAAGTACATATCATTGTCAATCGGCGCACGCCAGAAATTGAACTGCGGTCCCTTCTCAATCTGAACTTTTCCGTTTCGGGTTACTTGTTTTAGAGCCCCTTTGACACAATCAAAGGTTACAGTAAAATCAGTGCCAGAAACCGTTAGAAAGGCACCCTCTTTTGTTACTTTGAGATCACCGTCAGCATGTACTTTTGGCAGCTTTTCCTTACCAAGGAGTACAAAGGAAGCATTTGCTAGTTCATGACCCTTCAATGCCCATGGTGTATCTTGTTTTAGTGCATAGGAAAATACGAAATAATAATTAGCACCGCTTATTTTTTCCTCATCTTGTCCTACAGGCAGTTGAAGCTCTGCTGTTTCACGTCCAACTAGCCTTGGAATATCAACAGTAAAGGACTCTAGCAATTTATCATCCTCATATCGTGAGCAAGTCAATTCTAAATGGTCCAGTGAGAGGAAATCATAGCGATTTATAAGTCGGAAAAGTCCCTTTTCAAGATCAATACATTCTGTTTGGACTGGCTCAATGACTTTCTTGTATTCAAATAAACTTGGTGACGGACTACCATCAGGCATGATTAACCCATCGATACAGAAGTTTCCATTTGTCGGATCGTCGCCAAAATCTCCGCCGTAACGATAGTAAACAGTACCATCCTCTGCAACGGTTTCGATTCCGTGATCAAACCATTCCCAAATAAATCCGCCTTGAAGTTTATCATGCTTGTAAAATAAGTCCTGGTATTCTTTCAGATTGCCAGGTCCATTTCCCATGGCATGGGCATATTCACAGAGAATATGTGGTTTTTTTGTTTTTTCAATTACCTTCTCCATTGTCAGTCGGTCATCTTGACGCTCTAGCCATGTATACATCGTGCTATATACGTCAGTTACCTCGGCTTCACGATCTCCTTCATAATGAACAAGACGTGCCGGATCCATTTCCTTTGCACGTTTGGCCATGGCTCGGAAGTTATGACCAAAGGCCGATTCATTTCCAAGCGACCACATAATGATACAAGGATGGTTTTTATCGCGCTCGATCATCCTTTCAAGCCGGGAAACATAGGCCGTTTCCCAGGCAGGATCGTCGCTGATCCAATCATATTTTCCTGTCAGCTCAAAGCCGTGACATTCTAAATCCGTTTCATCAATCACATACATTCCGTATTGATCACAAAGATCATAGAGGGAATGAGAGTTTGGATAATGGGCAGTACGAATGGCGTTGATGTTATTTTGCTTCATTGTCTTAATGTCGCGCTCAATTTCCGCTTTCGTCACCACTCGCCCCGTCTTCGGGTTGTAGTCATGACGGTTTACACCTTTCAATTTAATTGCGACCCCATTTACAAGGAAGGTATCACCGGTGACAACGATGGAGCGGAAGCCGACATGCTGGTGAATAACTTCAATAATCCTATCATTCTCTTTAACTGTCATGCATAGATGATATAAATTAGGTTCTTCTGCACTCCATTTTAATGGTGCTGACACATGTTTGCTAAAAGGCTCGTCTGCCTTTTTTTCCTCAATAAAAACTTGCTTTCCGTCTGGGGCGATTAATTCATAAGCAATCGTTTGGCCATGTTGTTCCGTGAGCTTAACCGAAACTGATAAGGCTGCATCCTGCCATTCACTATCAAACTCCGTGTTTACAGTATAGTCATAAAGACCTCCTGTCGGTCTCGTATATAGTTCAACATCACGAAAGATCCCACTTAGCCACCACATATCCTGATCTTCTAAATAGGTGCCATCCGACCACTGGAACACACGGACAGTCAGGGTGTTTATACCTTGACGGCATAGGCCGGTAATATCGAATTCAGCTTGAATCCGCGCACCTTTACTATAGCCGGCAAACTCACCGTTTACATACAATTCATAGGCAGAATCCACTCCATTAAAACGGATAATTAATTGTTCGCCCTCAAGGCTGCGATTAAGTTCAAATTCACGGCGATAGATCCCCGTTGGATTATCCGTCGGTACCCGAGGCGGGATAATCGGGAAGTTATACCACAGGTCCGAATAATGCATCTTCCCATAGCCCTGAAGCTGCCAGTTTCCGGGGACGGTAATATAATCCCAACCATTTATATCCAAATCATCTTTATAAAAGCCATCCGGCATATATTCCGGTGCTTCAAGAAAGGTAAATTTCCATGTGCCATTCAAATTTTGATAAAAGTGGCTATTGCTTGATTTACCCGTGTCTGCAGCTGTCCGGGAAGGAAAACTGTTGAAGTGAGCGCGGGCGCTCAAGCGGTTAATCCCATCTGTCTGGATGTCTTCCCATCTTTTTAATTTTTTCATCATTCACCCTCGCAATCATTGATATATTTTTATAAGGAGGTTACTTTTATGAATTACCGACTGTCTTGTTCTTCAACCGTTTAACTCGCCCTCGGCAGTAAGAAGCTGACCAAGAATGAGGAATACGCTCGATGTCCATGTAAACGCCGGGTCACACAGCCCCTCCCCAGTTAGAGCATTATAGTTTTCTGCCATTCCTGATTTAGATGCCATCGAACAGAATTTACGGGCAACCTCAAGTGCTAATTCCCTTTCTCCTGATTCCAGCAAGCCATCAGTTAGCAGCATGGTGGTTGGTGCCCAAATCGGCCCCCGCCAATAGCCATCCTCCCGGTAGTACGGACTGTCTGGGAGCTCCGTTGCCAGGCCATATTCTGTTAAAAATCCCTTTTGAGTAATACCATCAACCAATTTCTTTAAAATTTCTACTGGAAGCCTTTTTCCAAGAATCAGAGGAACATATAATACTAGACTATCTGACTCTATAACTTCATGGGTGCCGGAACGCTTTGCCACAAATCGCTGCCCTTTCCAAAAATGGTCGATCATTCTCGTTAACAATGCTTGAGATTCCCTCAGCCATTCCTCGGCCTCATCTACCTTACCCAGCTTGAGAGCGATTTCCGACAATACTTCCATTTGCAGCACTAAGAACGAGGATAGGTCAGGACTTTCAATTGGCGTTCCTTTGTGAAAAATCGTGCTATTATCCCAGCCGCTGTCATTTCCATGATTGTATTGTGGAATCCCGTCATGGTCACTGTCCTGGAATGTCAACCACCACTTCGTCCATTTTATCAGCGGTTGGTAAACCTCTTGCAATTTATCCACGGTAATAAATTCGTTTTGCTCCCACATACGTCTCAGTGTCCAGCCATGGATGGGCGGTTTCGTAAAGTTCCACAATTCGAACCTGTTATTGATGAAGTCTGGCAGCATTCCTGACTCATCCTGGGCATCAAAAAAGATCATAAACTGATCCCAGGCTAGTTTAGGAGAATTTTTTGCTAATGCTAGGGCATTGAAGCAGTGATCCCAGCTCCAAATGTTTGTCATCCAATTTTTCGACATGTACATGGCTGGCCTTGTTAGTTTTCCTTCAGGAGTAACGACGCATGACCAAGTAATATAGGAAGCAAGTTCTTTTCCTCTGGCATACTCATTAGGTGTTTCAAGCGTATTCTCCTGCCACAACTTGTATTCTTTTTTAACAATTTCATGGCCTTCTGAAAAAGCAGCATAGGAACGAGGCTGGTAAACGGTTGTAAATTCTTCTAGCACACATTCCATTTCCGCCGAATCCGGCTCCGGCAGAAAATCAGCAATGATTTTCTCACAGCGCTGTTCTTTGAAAGGGGCATCCATTTCAATCTGCCCTTTTACAGCCGTAAGCATATAGCGCATTTCCTGAAGCGAATGATTGACTTCCCAGCAATTCTCTTTCACAAAGACAGCGTAATCATATGCACCGGTAACACCCGTCAACCTTACCCCTACTCCATGACTTCTTATTTGTAAAACACGAGCTTCAGAAATGCAAAATTCTGCATAACCTTCGGGAGCTTCAAGCCGGAGAATGCTCGGCCTTAATACCGAATTATAAAGCAGGGAGTTTCCCTCGCTAATAAGATCAATCCGGAACACTGCCCCAAAATCGTTATCACCGTTCCGGATATTGCGAATATAAAGCGCCCCTTCGCCGTCCTCATGATGATTTGGTGAAATCGTCATAAATGAACCGTAACGGCTGAAGGGAATTTTTTTTATATCAAACATATGATCACTTCTCTTTCAACATTCATTTGTTATCTCACCTTGACTACTCGTTTGAAATTCCGGATCCGTTTCGAAATATTTCGGTCTGATTACATTGGCAAAATACACATATCCGAGGAGGAGGAGCAAGCTTGCCAGCAAAAATGGAAGCGTATAGTTTTTACCTGCTAAGATAGTTCCAATCATAAAGGCAGCTAATGCTGAACCGATGCTGCGGAACACCGCTCGAACCCCGGCATACAAATCGCGTTCTTCATCTTTGAACGAGGACATCGATAAGCTGTCGACCAGATTTGTCAGCATCGTAAAAACCCCTCCTCTTATTAGTAAAAGGCCCGAAAAGAAAAATGCCGGAATGTTCAAAAATAAAACAAGGCAAAGAATACTATTTACCATGTAAATGTAAAAAAATGTCTTTTTTATCCCGAACCGGTCTATCATCGACGGCGAAAAAACAGAACCAATAAACAATGCCAGACCATTTAAAGCCAGCAGGATCGACACAGCCTCATTCGAGAAATCAAAGCGAAACTTGATAAATAAGTTTAAATAAGGCTGTAAGCAGGACACTGCTCCGCCAGTAATCAGGGAGAATACCGCAAAAAACAGTAATTTTTGCTGAAGGTTACGAGAATTCTTTCCTTTTGTTTGAGAAAGCACCTTCCGTTTTGATGCGGTTCCCTCTTTCATTTCCATTTCTGTCTGTCGTAAAGGCTCCCTCCCCTTCTCGGACGGAAGCAGCCCTCCCCTTGCACACGCTAATAATAGAAATAAAAATGAGGTGGCTATTAATGTGTTCTGGTAGCCTCTTCCAGAAAGCTCAATCCAATTCGGCAAAAAACCTCCAAGTAATGTTCCTGCACCGGTAAAAGCGGTAAAGACGGCAAATAAAAAGCTGTACGCCTGAGTTTCTTCCCTTTTTGAACGACTATAATGGAACAAAAGCTGTATTTCTGTGGTTTCTACAAGGGTCAGACCAATCGATACGATAAATTGAGCCAAAAAAAAGAAGGCAAAGCTTTCTGCAAAAGCAAAAATGCTGCATCCAATGGCAATACTCATGATCCCTGAAACCAGCAGCTTTTTTCGGCCGGTTTTTTTTGCAAGAATGCTCACAGGAATTGCAAAGATTCCCATCACTAAAATTCCCATTGATGTGATAAATCCTATTTGCTTTTCGGAGATACCCATTTCAATGAAATGAAGATTCAAGATCAAGGTGAACATTCCAATGCTCAGCCCGTACAGTGATTCAGTGGCCAAAAAACGTTTCACACCTGACGGCAAAGATAGAAATTGTAATGACTGTATCATAGAGTGTTTCAACCTTTCATGTTTGTAGAAAAGTGGAAGAGTACGTATCAAAAGTTCTTTCTTTAAAACAAAATGGATGAACCTAGATTCACCCATTCGATATGATTATTTCAAACCTGTTGTTTGTACACCTTCAACAATTTTCTTTTGTGCCAAGAAGAATAGAACGAGCGGAACAATACTAATTAAGAAAGTTACGGCCATGATTCCACTCGTATTTACATCATGAACACCTTTAAATTGTGCCAAACCGAGGGTCAACGTATATTTACTTTGGTCATTTAAGAAAATCAATGGTCCTAAATAATCATTCCAGCTTCCTAATATATTGAATACCGCAATTAAAACAATTACTGGCCATACTAATGGTAAATAAATTTTATAATAAATTTGGAACACATTCGCTCCGTCTATTCTTGCAGCTTCATCTAATTCTTTCGGAATCGACATGATGAATTGACGCAATAAGAAGATATAAAAGGCAGAACCGAACCATGAAGGAATAATTAACGCCTTCAACGTATTAATCCAGCCAAATAAATTAAATTCCATATATTGTGGAATCATGGTTACATCCCACGGGATCATCATAGTCGCCAGCAAAATAATAAATAGGACATCACGCCCTTTAAATTTAAACCGGGCAAACCCATAAGCAACGAGAGTAGAAGAAATGATTTGTCCAATTGTTGTTAGCGCTGTTACGATCAAACTATTAACTAAGAAAACATTAAACGGCTGACTGTTCCATGCATTTGCAAAGTTTTCGAAATGCCATTCGGAAGGAAAAAGTTTTGGCGGATATTGAGCAAGCTCTTCCGGACCTTTTAATGATGTCATAACCATCCAAAAAAATGGCAACAGAAATAAAAGCGAAAGGGCAATTAACAAGCCATACACAAAACTTTTTTGTAATCTTTTTTTACCTTTCATGCGGCGGGCACCTCCATTTCTCTCTTTATTTATCATTTTTCACTTCATTTTCGTAATACACCCACGTACTAGACGATTTAAATACGAGCAAGGTTAGGGCTAATACAATTAGAAACATAATCCATGCATTTGCAGATGAATAACCCATTTTAAAATATTTAAAAGCATTCTCGTATACATACATCGCATAGAAATAGGTTGACTGAAGTGGTCCCCCACCTGTTAATACTAACGCAAGAGTCAGCTGTTGAAATGCACCAATAATCGTCATAATCAAATTAAAAAGAATAGTCGGTGATAATAAGGGTACGGTAATTTTAAAGAACTGAAAGATTTTCCCCGCTCCATCAATTTCCGCTGCCTCGTATAAATCTTGTGGGATATTTTTCAATCCAGCTAAAAAGATCAGCATCAGGGTCCCTTGGCCCCACAAACTGGCAATAACCATCGCAACGAGTGCCCAGCTTGTGCTATTTAACCAATTCGGCCCTTCAATGCCAATTAAGGAAAGTAAATAGTTCAATATTCCGTATTCTCCATCGAAAACACTTCCCCAGATCATCGCTAAAGCAACGCCAGAAATGACAGAGGGAACGTAGAAAAACGTACGGAACAAAGAGCTTCCCTTTACCTTTTGATTTAATAAAATCGCAAGTAATAAGGCCAGAATAATGTTTAAGGGAACAAAGAAAAGAGCAAACTTCACAGTGACCCATAAGGAGTGCCAAAACATCGGGTCATTTGTAAACATCGTAGTATAGTTGGAAAATCCAATAAACTTCTTCTCTCCGACAATCGGCCAATCAAAAAAACTAATAACAAATGAAAATAGTAATGGTCCAAGTGTGAATACAACAAATCCGATGATCCATGGTGCAACAAATAAATATGGAATAAGTTTACTCCACTGTTTTTTCCTCTTCATTTGAATTGATGAAGGTGTTATACTTGCGCTCAAGCCCGATTTCATAAAAACCTCCTCCTGCCATTTTCTAAGGGCTCTACACCACTAAGGAATGTAGAGCCCCAACACCTTTTACTTATCTAAATATTTCTCAGAATCTTTCACTGCTTTATCAAACAGCGGCTTCCCGTCTTGTCCGAGCATGACAGCATTAATCGCCGCAGACAGGTTGCGATTTATTTCGTTCCAATTTTTATTCAGTAAAAACGCAGGTGTGTTTGTGGCATTTTCTAACATTGTATAAAATGGCTTATATAATGGATCTTCGTTTACTTTCGTTTCTTCGACGATACTCTTACGAACTGGCAGATCGGCTGTTCTCATCTTGATTGCTTGTTCAGAAGAGTAAAATTTCACAAACTTCCATGCTAAGTCTTTTTGCTTTGAATCCTTAGCTATAGAAATAGAAGAGGATGAGATTAATCCCTTTACAGGTTTGGAACCGAATGAAGGGATCATAGCAGTTCCGAAATCAACTTTCGCATCTTTATAGCCTTGAATTGGCCAAATGCCATTTATTAACATACCAAGTTTATTGGCTTTAAAAATCTCACTTGCACTTTGTTGATTTTTTCCACCAGTTGAAATTGCTATTCCATCTTTCACCATATCTCCATACATTTGAAGAGCTTCTACCGTTTCAGGGCTATTCATTGCTCCATCGATTTTCTTTCCATCATCGCTGATAAAGCTGCCGCCATTACTCCAAACCAAACCTTGTAAATCATACGTATCAGGCTCAGATGTTACAGCAAAGCCATATTGTTTTTTGCTTTTATCTGTTAACTTTTTGGCAATCTCTTTAAATTCATCCCATGTCCAACCTTCTTTTGGATAAGAAATCTGGTATTGATCAAAAAGCTTTTTATTGTAATACACGACCATTGTTGAAAAACCTGCCGGCATTCCATATAATTTGCCGTCTACTTTTGAATAGTTAAACAAGCCCTCGTAAAAATCGTCCATTTTAATATCAGGATCTTTCTGTACATATCCATCTAGTGGTTCAAGCGATTGATTATACGTAGTAAAATCCCACATATACATAACATCAGGTGGATTTTTTGCTCCGAATGAGGCGGCGATCTTTTGATCAAATCCATCTCCGTAAGCCTCAACCTGCACCTTTACATCTTTATTTTCTTTTTCAAAGGCTTTAGCAATATCCTGCTGAATTTTCAATGTATCCCCTGTATCCCAAGTTGCAAAGCGTAGAACGGTTTTCCCATCCTTCTTTCCATCTCCGGATGAATTGCTTGAGCTGCATGCACTCATGACAAGGACAACTACTGCTATAAGCAGCGAAAACCACATTTTCCTTTTCTTCATAGGACCCCTCTTTTCGTATATTTTCTCACTATTAAAAAATTTAACCGCTTTCATTTTATCTTGTATGAAAGCGGTTAAACACATCTATTTGTTTTTAAATTCGTGCATTTTTACCTTACTTTTATTTTTTATCGTCATTTTGTTATCTGCTTGTCGTCTTTTTGTTGGATTCGATAATAAGATGGCGGATACCCAGTGCACCGTTTAAACCACTTACTAAAATATTTGGCATCTTGAATTCCAATCTGCTCACCAATCTCTTGAATATTCACGCTGGAGTCGTTTAATAACTGTTTGGTAAGCTGGAGTCGTTTCTTTTCGATAAACGAATGGATGCTGTCACCCATTTTTTTCTTAAATAAGGTACTTAAGTGACTCCTGCTCATTCCCACCTCATCGGCAATGTCTGATACTGTCATTGGGTTAGATAAATTTCTTACAATATACTCCACCGCATGTAGAATTACAGTTGGATAATGGTGCAAGTGCCCATCCTTTCTTTGTGCATGATGGAAACCCCTCACGGATTTCATCCATTCTCCCTTTCCAGATAACGGACCTGCATGAATCCAATTTAAGTCTGGATGTGCTACCCTTTCTTCTGTTAAATGTGCTAAAAATTCTGTATGAAAAGACTCGTCAATAAAGAAATAGGTCAAATTTGTTCCGAATGGTAAAGCGACAAATTTAGTTGACGGAGGAAAAATCTCCTGACCGGATGGAGGCATATTCTGAACGAAATAGGCAAAATACCGATCATTCATCCATCTCCATTTATCACTGAAGAGCTCGTCCAACCGTTGTTCGAAGTCATTTTTATATCCACTAAGCCATAACAAAAAGCATTCTTGGAATCCGGAAAAATCCGTATCCGCTTTTTTCGGTGTTCCTGAAATTTCTTTTTGAAACGCAGTTAAAAAATGCTCTAGTTCTTGATCATCAAATACTGTTTTTAATAAATATCCGGAGGCGCCTAGCTTTAATCCTTCTTGTGCATACTCAAAATCCTTATGGCAGCTGAGCAAGAGAATTTTCGTATTAGGTGCGTGGGCTTTTATTTTCCGTGAAAACTCTAGTCCATTCTCCTCTGGCATGACGATATCAGTAATGACAATATCAGGTTGATGGGTTAAAAATTCCTCCCAGCCCCGTTTTCCATTCGGAGCATCCGCGACCACGGTCATCCCAAACTTTTCCCATTCGACTGTTGCCCTTAACCCTCTGCGAACAATCGTATCATCATCCACAATTAATACTTTAATGGTTCCCATGTTCATCATTTTGATCTACCCACCTTGCCGGCCAAGTTATTGTAATGGTCGTTCCTTTACCGACCACTGAATCAGTATTGATCAAAAAGTCCTTCCCATAATGGATATAAAACTTCTGATTCACATTGTATAACCCGATTCCACCCCGTACTTTCTCATTTGGCCTCGTAAATAATGTTTTTAGCTTTTCCTGAGGTATTCCTTTCCCATTATCCATAATGATGAGCTGAAAATAGTTATTGCTCTCAGTAAACTCTAGGTCAATATTTCCTTTACCATCCTCAAAAGCATGGAAAAAAATATTTTCAAGCATTGGCTGTAACGTCATCCTTGGAATCAACCCTCTTTCAAGCTTCTCGTTCATTTTCAAGGATACGTGAAAGTTAGGCCCATACCTTAACTCTTGAATGGCAAAGAAATGCTGAATGGACTGTAACTCTTCTTTTAGAGAAATCAATTCAATATTGAAATTTAAATTTCCCTCTAGAACCTTTGTCAAATGCAAAAGCATTTTTCCAATTTCCTCATTCCCATCCAATCGAGCTTTCCACTGTATCGTATTTAACGTGTTAAACAGAAGATGTGGATTAATTTGATAGTGAACCGCTTTCATTTCAGCTTCTCGCTTTGTTGATTCTTTCTCCCTTACTTCCTCCATTAATTGCCTGATTTTCCCGACCATCCGATTAAAATGTAAACCAAGCTTCCCGATTTCATCCTTTGTATTGACGGTCAGCTTTGCATCAAATATCCCCTGGCTCACTTCATCAATTGCAAATTTCAGCTTTAAAATTCCTTTTGTAAACTGATTGGAAAAAACATAAGAAAGGATGAGAGCTAATAAAAAAGCAATCAAGATCCCAATCGAAACCATTTTGAGTATCACTCGAGAAGATTGATAAAACTCGTCTCGGGGTACGCGAATTTCAAATTCCCAATTATTGATTCTTGTGTGTTCCATCCAAATAATGTCGTCCTCCCGATTTTCCTCGACACTTTTTGTATGATAGAGCAGTTGACCTACTTCATTTCTAATCGTAATTCGTGAATGGAGATCCTTCTCCAATACCGACATTAATTCGTATAAATCGTCTATATCCGTTTCGATTAATAGATAACTATTGTTTAATACACCGTAGGAGAATTTCAATGGAACAATTAAACCAAGGACATGATGGGAAGTATTGTTTTTATAATAGGACGGTTGGTAAATACCAATTTCCGAGTTTCCACTCCAATAAATTCGCTTCCAGATATCCTGCTTCTTAAATTTTTCCACATTAAAGTCAGAATCTCCGTAGTAAAAGCCCGAAGATGTAATGACATATATCCCTCGGATGTTCGACTTTTTATGAGCCTGCAAAAGCCTTTCTAAATTATTCACTTCTTTAAAGTCCGAATACGTTTGCGGCTCCTGATGCTGTAGATTAACAGACGTACTATCTGCTAAATATTGTTTAATTTCAGCTGCGCTATAATACATATCCTCCAATATTTGGTCCAGCTGTGTTTTAATCTTTTCACCGGCAAAATGATTATAGTTTGATAGCTTTCCATTCACCACTCTCGACGATTGATCATATGAAATAATTCCTAATGTTAACAGTGGAATCAACGCCACGATCAAAAACATAATAAACAGCCTTTTTTGTGTACTAAGATTAAGCATACATGTTCCCCCACCCAAGCTGGCTACCCCTATATGAAAACAATACTTGATTAAAATAATTAAGAAAAGGATAATTTTATTTCCAAATAGTTTCAGGTGTACAATGATAATAAAGTTATCTAATTTTAAAAGCTCAAACAAGCATAACCCCGTTCTAAATTTAGGACGGGGTTAAAAATATAGTTGTTTAATTTTTGGTGTAAGATACTTCACTACACTAATAAAATGGAACACCCTTTTATCTTAGCAACGATAAGCATTTTAAGACAAGTCATATGGGACACTAATAAGCTTTATTTCACGTATTATTGACTCTATCTCAATAGATTAGACATTATTGATAAAAAATAGACTGAACGGTAAAAACCGATCAGTCTATAAATAATTATCTTACTCCACTAAAGCGACCTTTAATGGAATAGCCTTATTTCTGAAGCAATGCTCATTAACTCGTTCAGTGATTCTCTGGCTTGTTGTTATTAAAAACTAATTGCCGGGCAGTTGGATGCCGCGCCAGCCGCTTACATCGCATTGGCCATATTCATTATCACCCACAGCAACCACCGTTCCGTCCGATTTAAGCCCGACGGTATGGGCACAACCGGCCGCTATCGCCACAATATCGCGCCAATCACTTACATTACATTGGCCATGCTCATTCCAACCCACAGCCGCTACAGTACCGTCCGATTTAAGGCCGATGGTATGATTACTACCCACAGCTATCGCCACAATACCGCGCCAGCCGCTTACATCGCATTGGTCATGTTTTTTCCAACCCACAGCTGTCACCGTGCCGTCCGATGTAAGACCGATTGTATGAAGATAACCCACTGCGACCGCCACAATATCGCACCAGCCGCTTACATTGCATTGACGATACCGATTATTACCCACAGCCGTCACCGTTCCGTCCAATTTAAGACCGATGGTATGCCAGTCACCCGCCGCGACCGCCACAATATCATGCCAGCCGCTTACATTGCATTCACCTTCATTATTTCGGCCCACAGCAACCACCGTGCCATCCGATTTAAGCCCAATGGTATGGCGCCAACCCGCCGCAACCGCTACAATATCGCGCCAGTCGTTTACATCGCATTGGTCATGCTTATTCCAACCCACAGCCGCTACAGTACTGTCAGATTTAAGAGCGATTGTATGAGCATTACCCGTGTTCGTCGCCATATGAACATTACCAGTCGCGACCGCCACAATATCGCGCCAGGCGCTTACATCACATTGGCCATATTTATTATCACCCACAGCGGTCATCGTTCCGTCAGATTTAAGCCCAACGGTATGACGACGACCCGCAGCTATGGTATCTTTAGGCCACCGTTTCACCTTTAACACCGCTTCTTGCGGTGAAATGTAATCCATGTTTTACCTCCTTGAATATAAGCAACCCTGCAGTTACCTGCCAAGTATATGTAACTTTACGGTTGCTCCTCACAAGATGCTTATTTTCTAATTTATACTTCATCTTTACTCTTAATATAAGAATGTCTAAAAAACAAAAATAAAGGTAGTGCTAAAGATAATCCAACTGTAAAAAGAGATAAAAGACAAATCCATTTTTCTTTAATGTTATACTTTCGTGATTCATTGAACATAAATACCAAGAAAACAACACATGAGATTACAAAATCAACTGCAAAAAAGGACGATATCGTGTTAGTAAATAATAATTCCATTAATAAACCTAAATCAAGTCCATTATCCCTGAGGAACTGAATAAAAAAATAATACGGAAAAACAGTACCAATTAACCCTAAAATTAAATATAATTTTTTCACTGGATAAGTCCCCCTTTTTTAACAAAGTTACTATTAAATTACCATAACTAACGTTCATTTTGGGAAAACAAGTGTGCATAGCGGCATAGCATCAATGTTCCAAACACCTTTTATATCGCTTTAATATAGAAGATAAATGAAGAATAGTCCTTTTTAATCAGCGGCATGTCTTTACCGATCTGCATCAGTTCGTCTCCATAAAAAGGCTGCTCAGCGTTGTTTATTTTGTATTTCAGCTTAGGATTTAATCCTCGTAATTTAAGACGGAAAAAGGGTGGATTCGGCGTTGCCAATGTTTTATAGTAAAAAACAACCGCTTGTTCTTGGTTCTGTGTCACATACATCCAGGCAGTGTCCATACCTTCAAATGGACTTAACAGTCGAAACTGGTCACCGAAAAGAACAATCTCCTTTATTTGATGATAAAGGCTGATTTGTTCTACTATCATAGTTTGATCTTCATTGCTGAGCTTGTCGACATTTAATTCGAACCCTAAATTGGCAGCCATTGCCACATTACATCTCATTTGTAGAGGTGTCATTCTTCCTACCTGGTGGTTCGGCACCTCTGAAACATGTGCTCCCATCGTAATCGCCGGATAAACGATGCTTGTTCCGTATTGAATTTTTAACCTTTCAACTGCGTCCGTATCATCACTCGTCCACGTCTGCGGCATGTAATAGAATATGCCAGGATCAAAGCGGCCGCCGCCACCCGAGCAGCTTTCAAACAAAATATCAGGAAAGCTCTCGGTTAATGTTTCTAAAATCCGATACAAACCAAGCATATAGCGATGGGCTGTTTCCTTTTGCCTTTCAGGGGGAAGTGCTGCCGAGCCCACCTCTGTCATATTTCGATTCATATCCCATTTTACATAGGAAATTGGGGCACTGGAGAAAATGTTTGTAAGAGTTTTTATTAAAAAATCACATACCTCTTCCCTGCTTAAATCCAGAACGAGCTGGTTTCGGGAAAGTGTCCGGCTTCGCCCCGGTACATGTAAACACCAATCGGGGTGTTTGCGGTATAAATTGCTGTCAGGTGATACCATTTCCGGCTCTACCCACAAACCAAATTGCATCCCCTTGTTTTGAATATAATCTGCTAATCCCTTTATACCATGAGGGAGCTTTTTCTTATTGACGACCCAATCACCCAGCGAGCTTTTATCATTATCGCGGTGTCCAAACCAGCCGTCATCAAGGACAAACAGCTCAATTCCCAATCCTTTCGACATATCCGCAAGTTCCTTTAATTTTTTTTCAGTAAAGTTAAAATAGGTGGCTTCCCAATTATTGATTAGAATCGGGCGTGTTTTGTCGCGATAAACACCGCGGCACACCCTGGTTCGCAATAGTTTATGAAAGGTCCTCGACATCCCGCCTATGCCTTCTGAAGAATAGACCATTACTGCCTCCGGTGTTTGAAACATTTCACCTGGGTTAATCAGCCAGATAAAATCAAACGGATTAATCCCGATGCTTAGCCTGGTTTTATCAAAAGGGTCTACTTCGATGGAGGCCTGATAATTCCCACTATACATTAGACTAATCCCATAAACATCGCCAAACTCTTCGGTGGCATCCTTTGAAAGTAACGCAAGAAATGGATTATGCTGGTGGCTGCTTGCACCTCTAGTGGAAGAAATTGTTTGAATTCCATGGAGCAGAGGCCGGCGTTCGATATGACGCTCCCTTGCCCATGTTCCATGAAGGTGCAGCCAGTCCCAATTCGACTCGTGGAAATCCACTGACATACTCATACATTTATGTATTTCAATAGCATGACTTCCTAGATGCTCGAAATATGCTGATCTTGTTATTACATCAAGGTCACGGTAAATCGTATAATTGAGATTCAATCCAATCCCCAATATGGCATCTACCATTGTAATTACTAGTGTATCCGCCTCAGAATCATCTTCAATATAAGAGGAAGGCAACCCTTTAAGCGGACGTTTTCCTTTCAAAATCTCATGGGAATCATAGACAAATTCCGTAATCGTTGAACCATCATGGGTACGAAGCTGATAGGCAGGCTCTCGGAAGTCCCCATTCCCAAATGCAGGGTACTCTTGCGGGAGTGTATCGAGTGAAAATTTGAGGTCAGCGGGCTCCGTCGTTGGCGAAAATGCTCTTCCTTTAAATGAGAGTATGGATGAAGGCTGGAGCACCTGCACTCGTCTGCCCCAATATAAATGTGCCGGATACTTTCCATAAACAATTTGTATTAGATAACTAACTTTCTTATTATATAAATGAAACACTTGATCTGCTTCATTCCACTCAACCGGCATGAACTCTCACTCCTAAGAAAAATATTTATACTATTATATTTACGGATATGGTGAAAATGGTGTCAGGCACCACATAAAAATAAGAAATTTTGTGGATGATAAGTTGGGAAAGTTGTTTTTTCTTTTTGTATCATGTTATTTTTTCTAGAAATGAATGTAGGACGTGTAATAATGCAGCATTTGAATTATCTTATTGAACATTTTGGCTATATGGGGATAATTATTGCCTTAATCGGCGGCATAATTGGACTGCCCATACCTGATGAGGTTCTGCTAACTTATGTGGGCTATACTATTTTTACAGGAAAATTAGCTTACCTGACTTCTCTCTTATGTGCCTTTATTGGTGCGTGTTGTGGAATTACGCTTAGCTTCATTCTAGGGTTAAAATTAGGTATACCGTTTTTACATAAATTTGGCCCTAAACTTCATATCAGTGAGGCACGGATTGATCAAACAAGGAAATTATTTAATAAATTAGGTCCGTTCCTGCTCATCATCGGCTTTTTTATTCCTGGAGTAAGGCATATTACGGCATATCTTGCAGGAATTAACCACTACTCTTACAAAAAGTTTGCCATATTTGCCTATGCAGGGGCGATTATCTGGTGCTTTACCTTTATCACTTTGGGCAGAGTACTTGGAGGGAGCTGGGTTATGGTTGGAACCTACCTTTCTAGATATAGCATATATTTGATCATCCTTTGTCTTTTCGGATTTATTATTTATTATTCCTACAGGAGAAAAAGGAGAACATTAAAAAACGCTTCATCGTGACTTTTCAACAAAACCAACACAAAAAGATGCCCTCAGTGAGTTGAAGAGCATCTTTTTTAGTGAAAACAAAATATAACATTGTAACCAAGCAACTCAACACTGTCCACCAGACAAACACAAATGTCCACAAGTGGTGCCTGACACCATAAGTTGTATCACCATAGTTATAACAGTAACATGAATAGGAATAGAAACCAGAATTGTAACAGGAACATCCTGCTGCATTACCAGCCGCGGCTGGCTCCGCCTCCGCTTGATGATCCGCCACCGCCGCCGCTGGAACCTCCTCCTCCTCCTCTGCCTCCGCCCCGGGAGATGATGGAGATGAGGAGATAGGTGAGGGTGCCGCCAAAAAACATAAAATCGAGAATTACGACCACTACAACAATAAGGATAATCAACCAGGATGGAATCCCTGCCCCTTTGTCCTTTGATACCGCAGGTTTCGCTGCTGTCTTCTCTCCACCCTCAATGCCATATTCGGCTAAGACTTCTTTTGCTATTGCTTTATAGGTTTCTACTACCGCATTATTCGGCTGTTGATTTTTTAGATAGGGGATGGCATATTCATCCAGAATCCGGCCAGCCTTTCCATCTGGAATCCTACCCTCCAGCCCATATCCGACTTCAATTCTTACCTTGCGTTCTTTCATCGATAATACGAGCAATACACCATTGTCTTCCTTTTTGCTTCCGATTCCGTATTGCCGAAATGCCTCATTCGCAAACTCCTCAATCGTTCGGTCCCCAATTGTTTCGACTGTCAAAACTGCAACCTGTGCAGTTGTTTGATCTTCAATGCTTCTTCCTAAATTGATTAGTTCTGCTCTTTCTGTTTCGGTTAATACAGCGGCAAAATCTTGTACATAAATATCTCCTACTGGAGCAGGAATTTGGACATCCTCAGCAAGTGCAGTGGCTGCACATAGAAAAAAAGTGAAAAACACCAAAATAAAGCTGAAGACCCTCTTCGCTTTCATTATCCATTGCCCCCAAAGTCAACCTTTGGTGCTTCTCCAGCTTTAGGATCCGCTTTGAAATATTCTTTTTCATCAAATCCAGCGATACCCGCGATAATCGATCCCGGCAGTCGCTTAACCTTTTTGTTATAAACCGCTACTTGATCATTGTAATCTTTACGGGCTACCGCGATTCGATTTTCTGTCCCAGCAAGTTCATCCATTAATTGGGTAAACTGCTGGTCTGCTTTCAGGTTGGGATAATTTTCAACGACTACAAGCAACCGGCTTAAAGCACTAGATAATTCGGCGTTCGCTGTCGCTTCCTCCTGCGGCGTATTTGCACCTGCTAGTCTTGCTCGTGCATCTGAAATCGATGCGATGACTTCTTTTTCATGTGAAGCATACCCTTTTACGGTATTCACTAAGTTTGGAATTAAATCGAGCCTTCTTTGCAGCTGATTTTCGATTTGAGCATATGACTGGTCTACATTTTCTTCTAAATTGACAAAGCTGTTATAGCTGGACATGAACATGAGGCCAAAAATAACAATAACCGCGACCACAATTCCAATCCCTAACCATCCTTTTTTCAAACTAACCACGCTCCTTTCTCCCCTATAGTATCTACCACTTGAAAAATAAGTTCCCTTTTTCAGCAATAAAAATCATATTCTGCTTCATTCAATCAAACGTTTAATTAGTTTTTTAACAGGGTACATTATCTAAAAAGCCTTACATACCATAACCTCAACCCACTCCAATCAATTTCACAGCTTAATCGTATATTGCCGATCATTTACACCATCAGTAAAAAATTCACGTTCTACAAAATTGATTTCCATATCTCCTTCTTAGCGAAAAAATTCTTCATTTTTCCTAAAGGTTCTTGTACTTTGTAAGTTGAAACTCATTATTGTTTGTTATCGATTTCTTTAGATGCTAAAAAGTTACAATAGGGTATGAGCCGTTTGGCAACTTCAAACTCTCGGTTTTTTGAGCCTGGACGCCAATTCACTTCAAAAATCCATAAGTTTTGCTGCTGATCTACCCCAACATCAATACCTAGCTCATCAAATGGATTATTATAAAGAGATTCAAAGTGGGAGGCAAACGCTAATGCGAATTCTTCAAGAATACATTTCATTTTCATATAGTCTTCTTTAAATTCTTCCTTAAGAAAAGGAATCAATTCACCACGATATCCGCCACTGCTTATATTACTAACCATCTTCTTATTACCACTAATACGAGGATATATTAATGTAATCTCCCACTTTCCACTTCCATTTTTTTGAACATGCAACCGATAATCGTGTGTTAATCCAGATTTCGTTTTACATTCAATAAAAGGCTGCAGCAAATATTTTTGATTAAGTATAACTTGATTTACCAAAGCCTCTAATTGCCTCTTTTTATAAAAAAGTGTTTTAGCCCCATCCATCCATTGATACATATCCTCTTTTACTTTTTTAATGAAAAAAATTCTTTTACCATGATTTCCAGTTAACGGCTTTATTACAGCAATAGAATGAATCTCTAAGAATGAAAAAAGGTCATTTGCACTCTCTAAAATTGTTGAAGGAATTAAATAAGAGGCAAATGTTTTTGCCCTCTTTACCCTTTTATAAACACTTATCTTATTACCGACAGGGTAACTTGTAAAAACAGCGACTCTTTTTAGCCTCTCTACAACCATTGCATGTTTATTGTTTTTTGGATTACAGCTGTTAATTATGACCGTAGGAAAACTGACTTGTTTTTCGATCCATTTTCCCTTTTCATAAACCCAGCCATTAATGATTTGTCTATCAAAATCTACCCCATTAAAAGTAAAATAAATAAAATCAATACCTTCCATTTTTGCAACTGCTGCAAATGGATATGCTTTCTTAACTCTAGCTGGATCTTTCCGATTGTGAAGCATCCCAATAAGCACCATGACCTCACGTCCTTAAAGAGGTTCTAAATAAAATCTTATCTCATTTGCTGCTGTAACCGCTGCATGTTTTGCACTTTCAGCTGTGTCAGAAACAGCAATAACATATGCATACCTGTCACCCATCGATTGGGGTTTCCTTAACACAGCCCCTTTTTTAGGCTTAACGAAAACCTCCTTAACTCCATTATGTTTTAAAGCCCTACCCTTCCCTGTCACCTTTATTAATTTTCCTTTAGAATCGACAATAAGATATTTTGCATAAACATATTTCATAACGGATTTTTCTAGGTTAGGTTCTATTCCTAAGAATAACTTGATGGTTTCTTTGACCAAGTTAATCCCTGTACCTTCCTGAACAATTCGATTCATTGCCCCACCGGACATTCTCGGATTGATTTCAATCAATTTCCACTGGCCATTTACGTTACGCATTTCTAGATGACATGTTCCATTTATTAATTCCAGCTTGCGTATTATACTAAAAACGGCGTTTTCCAATTCTTCATATTCTTCCATACTTAATAAGGCAGGATAAATGTAACCAGTGATAATAAAGCGGTGACCATTTAAAATCTCCTGTTCAATAACGGCAATAATGAAAATCTCCCCGTTTACCACCATGACTTCAATTAAATATTGTGGTCCAATTAGATATTCTTCCATTAAAATAGCTTTGTTTGGGAACTTTTTATTTAAAAATTGCAATCCTTCACTTAATTCATAAATTGTATGGACAGGCAGTACATCTTTTGATCCATTGGAAACGGGTGATTTTAAAACAAGCGGAAGATAACCATCAAATTCTTCAATAAATTTGTGGATGGATTCATCAGATTGAAGAACAGTAAAGTGAGGGGAGACAGGAAGTCCCTTTAGATTTGTACGGAAACGAGATTTATCCTCGATAATCGACAAAGCGTCTACCGACAATTGGACAAGTCCCAATTCTTCTGAAATCTTTCCTGCATAAGAGACAAATGGGTCAATGAAACTGATAACAGCACGTATCTGCTTTCCATCCAGCTCCAGATCTTTGATAATCGAGAGAATTTTATCTTTCTCGAATAAATTTTCTACAAACATCATTTGTTGAACCTCAGGGAATTCCTTTCTTTGACGCATGAATTTTTTTCGATCCGTTAATAAAACAGTAAAGTATCCCATTTCAGTGGAGGTGATGAGGGCTTCTCTACTTGTTCCAGATTTATTACTTCCTATAAAAACGATTGTTTGCATATCAACCATTCATCCCCTGTATAACAAATTTTAAAGAAAACTCGCCGACTGGCAAGCCGTTAGGCGAAGACAGAGGCGCAGTTGCACTTATGCCTGATAGGAAAGTTTTACTTTCCTATCGGCTAAAGAAAACTCGCCGACTGGCGAGCCCCTAAGGGCGAGGACAGAGGCGTAGTTCGTCGAAAAGCCCGGCTTTTCGACTGCGATCTTTATTCCCCGAAGCTTTCCTTAGTAGACCTATGCCTAGTAGGAAAGTTTTACTTTCCTATAGCCCATAAAAAAATAGATATACCATAACGTATGTAATTTTTAAAACGAATGACACTTAAAAACCGCCATGGAACCACAGCGGTTTTTCACAATTCTTATTAGGTAAATCGATACTTTTCTACTACCTTTCGGAATGAAGGGTCCATTTTACCCAGTGACATTTTAAATAAAATCATCATTTCTTCTTTTCGAATTTCAGCTAATTTGGCTTCCAATTCTAATGCATCCATAACAGGATGAACTTTATCCGGGGACATTCCTAATGCAATCGCACTTTCACCTGTCAGCCTTGCTGATGAACCAACTGTAATTAAATGATCAACCCCGCCAACATCTATTATCGTTTTCCCCATTTGAATATGCTGTTTGCTTACTTGATTTCCAAGTCGCTGCATCTTCCCAAGGACAAGTACTTCTGTCTTCCCGTCTGAGGTCTTTTTAAGAACATCGATGGCTGACTTTACAGAGCTTGGATTACAACTCCAAGTATCATCAATCACAGTTATGTTACCCGCACCATTATATATTTTCACATGCCGCTCCATTGTTCTATACGTACTGAGCCTTTGAATCGCCTCTTCGATTGGAATACCAAGAACAGTTGTTGAGGCAATGGCCGCTAGACTGTTATATACATTGTGCTCTCCATACCCAGGGATAGACACTCTATATTCGTGGTTCTCAACATGCAAAGTATAAAGCATCCTATTATTCTCAAATTGGATATTCTCAGCTCTATATTCAGCTGCCGGATCCTTACCAAACGAAAGGACCCTTCCTTTAAATGAAGCAATTGGTAAAGTTTTAATATTTTGATCATCGGCATTAATGAATAATATTCCTTCATCGGATAAAACGTCTAACATTTCTCCCTTTGCCCTGATATAATTTCCTAACGTCCTACAGCCCTCTAAATGCGCTTCACCAATGTTCGTTATGATTCCGATTGTGGGTTTGAAATATTTTCCGCTATTCTTAATATTGCCAGGGTATGCAACACCCATTTCAAATACCGCTGCTTCCGTTTGCTCATTTAATCCCAGCAAATAGTGCAAGTTTAAATGAAGACCATTTTGACTGAAAAGGGTAGAATGGACCTTCATAGTTCGGGTTAAAATATGCTTAATCATGTCCTTTGTTGTTGTTTTTCCACATGTGCCGGTTACCCCGATAACTGGAATCTGAAATTGATTTCGATAATAATCGATAAATCTCCAATATGAATCCTTACAATTCGCAACCAAAATGACGCTTGCTGTCTCTGATACCTTTGAGAGGATATCTTGATCTTCCGTTACAACAGTATAATTTGTTTTTCCCAGTAAGCAATCATCCCTTATTGCTTTTTTACCACTGTGAAAATACAAAGAATGTTCACTAAGATTGTTTGCCTTCTTTACTATTTTTCGAATTTCGTCATCGGGATTTCCTTGCAGCAGTTTCCCATTTATCGTGCCAATAAAATCAGAAAGTTTGAGAGTTTTCATAAAAATTACTCCTGTTCAGTCTTTAAATCTATAAGATACCGGGCATAGCTTATTGGTGTGGTATATGTTGCTTTCCAAACATCCAGCATTTTGGCCTTACCAAAGGTAATTCTTAAATCGCGTCCATTACATTCTATAAACATTGGAAAACCATCTTCTGTTATGCCAATATCCAAACCCACATCTGCCAGGCTAGGGAACTGAATGACTAATTCCTTTACTGCTTTAATGGAGAAATCTTCAATATTCTTATAGACATTGTCATAATCCAGTCCAGGAGAGCCGTCTACTAATTCTCGAAGAGAATTACACGTTCCACCCTTTGCCACATTGGTCACGTAACTTCCTAGTTTAGCTACTTTTCCAACGATTCCTGTTACCTGCCATTCTCCTGAGCCGTTTTTTTGCACCGATACACGCAAATCAAACGGGCTGCCTTGATACTTAGCTAGCGGGATACGCTGTTGAATCAAATAATATCTGTTAGCAGCCCTTTTCCGGAGGATTCCCGGTAATTCACTCGAAAAAAACTCCTTATTTTGATTGTGGTTAACTGTCCAAACTTCATTATCTGTTCTCTCGACCATCATCACCCCGCCGCCAAGGCTTCCGCTATTAGGCTTAATGATCAGCTCAGTATGTTTTTCCATCATCTCTTTGAGATTTTCTATACTTGCTCTTTTAGTTTCAGGTAAATGGGGACGTAATTCTTCATTTTGTATTAGAATTTCATGAACAGTCATTTTGCTATAACGATTCCAGCTGTTGAAAATCGTAAAACCTGCATTTTGAAGATTTAACAGTTTAACCTTTGCTTGTTTCGTAAAAAAAAGACCTCGATTATGAATGACCGAAGGAATAGGAATAGTTCTCAATTTGTATCTGCCATTCGTTTCTTTCACTAATGCCTGAATCCATTCCGAATCTGGTGATACATCCCCTAACCGAAAAAAACATGGCATTAAATCAAATCTTTTACCTGCCTCTTCATAAAAAGCTACGCGTTCATAATAGGAATAACCCCGCTTAATTCCGCTATACACCAATCCATCAACCAAAATTCCAATATATGAGTTTCCCAATTTATCAAACCTCCACGGTTATACAACTACCTTGGAATGCCGGATCGTTAAAAACCAGCTAATGTCTTTGCATATTCGAAAGGAGTCGTATAGAGTGTACGAAGCAGCTTGCGATTTTTCAGCTTTACGAGACTTCGATAGCCGAAATCTTTATTAATCTCCAGGATCCATACTCGCTGATTAGCATCTACAATAACATCTATTGCAACATCACCGTTATTCCCAAACTTCTTATCTAATTCTTCACATACAGCAATACACTGTTTATAAATCTCACCTTGGATTTTTATTGCCTTGGCATGATCCGTATTAAAGATTGTTTTAATAGCTTCAAGGCCTGGCAGCAATTTTTCTGTAAAGTATAAATTTGTTACAACCGCGCCCTTTTTGGCCAATCGGCCAATCATTCCTTGACAAACCCATTGCCCCATTTTATTTTTTTGGGCATATACTCTAAAATCTATCTGTTGATTATTAACTAAAGATTCAATCCCCTGTTGAATAATGTAATTTTTGCCTTTACATTTATTTAAAAATTTATTTAACTGTTCACCTTTCCCAAGACAAAGAACCTTTTTCATTCTATCCATAAATTGATAATTTCCATGTAGGTCCATGGTTACTTTATAGATTCCGATACCTTGGCGTCCATTTGAAGGTTTTATATAAATAACATGATAGTGTTTAATCAACTTGCTTAATTGCTCTTCAGTATCAAGCATTTCAGTATAAGGAAAATATTTTTGAAAATTTTTATCTTGCTGGCTCATTTTGGCAATATCGGCCTTTAAAAAAAAGAAAGAATTAATAATTCGATCTCCGATTGATGAAATCAAATCATTGTACCGATACCCCTTTATAAGTTTTCTTTTATATACTGTATTTGGATAAGGAAACACACCGTAAATCCATCTTGTTTCTGGGTTTTTCCCATTAGGATTATAATAATACCCTTCAATGGTTTTCGTTGATGGATTAATCCCTTTTGCAGCACAAATAAATACTAGCCCATTAATTTTTTTGTAATTTTTAAAACGGTGTTTGAACAATTCCAGTTTTTGCGGAGACATATTTTTCTTGCCCCGATAGGCCAAAAAAGCTATTAAAGGTCCTATTGTTAGATAACGATTTTTTATAACAATTTCATAAGAAAGTTCTTCTGGAAGTGTAAAGGATTGTTTTAATTCTATTGGTATACCAATCGTATCCTCGGGTAATTCGTCGTTAATTCTAACAAACATTTCCCTAACCCATACTCCGATTTTAATGATTAGTTTTGAAACATTAATATCATGAATTTTCGCAAGTTTCATAGAAAATTCAATCATGTCAGGTTCAGTTATATGAATAATTTTAATCATATTTCACCTTCTTTTTACCGGCTTACTAATCTGGGTTAACATATTCCTGAAAATTATCGGTAAATGCGATTCGTTTTGAGGTTTGATTGAAGTAATTTGTGGATGGGTTCCATGTATGTGAATCATCACCATGTCTGATATAGGCAAAATTAAATCTGCTTGTGGAACAGATACGATAGCCTTTCGCTCGGCATCTTTGGGTAAAGCTCAATCCCTCGCCAACGTTTTTATCCGGAAAGGGCACTTTTTCCATTATCTCTTTCTTTGCAATAATCGTTCCACCTTGAAGAATTGAAACTCGCTTGTGTTCTCTTTTTGGAAAGCGGATCCTTAGTTCTTTTGTTAGAGAATTATACATATAGCAAGTGCGTTTTCCTACTACATCAACATTTTCTTTTTCAAACGTGTTCATAGCTTCTGTTAAAAACAAAGGACCATAATAGTCATCATCATCAAATTTCGCGATATAGCCATATTTTGCTTTGTTTACCCCAAAGTTTAGACATCTTCCTAGAGTAATATGATCTGAAAGTTGAAAAACGGAAACTTGGTTATACTTTTTTGCATATTCTTCCCACTCAAGTAGATTCATTGAGTCATTATTTAAAATAATGATCTGTTCTTTTTCCGGCCAGATTTGATTTTCATAGCTTGAAAAAACGTTATCGATGTAATCCAGTCTGTTTGTTACGGTTACAATAGATACTCCTTTTATCTTCTTTTGTAATGTTTCATCATTCAATAATGCTCCCAACCCTTCTGAATGAATGTTTCTGCTTTATCCTATTCAATTAGTGGAAACATGCTTAGGTATTAAACTAATACATGCAGGGATTTGTATTTACCTTTTTACCACTGGCTGGAAACAAAGAAAGGTAGATCTCGTCCAAATTGTCCCTTTAAAAACAGATAGTTTTTTCCATAGGTAAAATAATCCTGTTTTCTTTTCAAAAATTATTTATTTTAAAGTATTTATAAAACCAATCTTCAAGGTTTTCGGGAATAACATTAAAAATTTGCGGAGATACCTTACTGCTTAATTTCCTTTTTATTATGCTATTGTTATCTCCATGAAAGAGAACCCAAGTAACAAATGGAAAATCGACCATTCTAAAATTTTTATTTTTAAGAAATAATGTAACCTTATGATGAGACCAAATTGCCCATTTAAATTTTGTTTTCACAACATCGTTCATTCTTGAGGTCCTAGGGAAATCCTTGTTGGAAAAATAAAATACGGCACTACTTCCGCAGCCTATAAAAAAAAGATCCTTTACCCATACCTGTTGATTTATCAAACTAGCCATACATCCCTTGTTTAAAATAAACGCATCAGAAACGGGGGCTGTCCTAATAAATTCAACAAATCTATAGTGTATCCAATCATCCGCATCGAGTGGCATAAAGTATCCTGCAAACCCTGTTTTCCTTAAATAGGCTCCAATAACTATACGTTTACGAAATTTCGATACTATATTGACTAATATATTTTGGGCGTGAAAATGAAACAGATAACCATGTAACACGCTCATGATTAATTTCTTCTATATTTGGTTTCTCATGTCCCGCAATTATTATCCGAAAGTTCTGGTCAGTGTTGTTTAATATTGTTCTCAGTGTTCTTGATAAATTGTTCTGAACTGTAGTCCAATTGCGAGATACTTTTTTACTTTTTAGAGAAATACCAAAGGCAACTTCTAATTCATTTGGTTCAGTAATGCTATTAGCTTTATTTTCCTCAAAATAATCATCAACTCGATCCAATCTTTCTTTAAGCGAGGGAAAGGTGTCTGAAGCTTTGCTTAGATCCTCTTCCAAATATTCGGCTATCAAAGCTTTATAATGATGGTCCTTAGATCTCTTAGATCTCTTTGTTCTTTTAATTTTTTTCCATTTTTGTTTGAATTTCTTTTTTAAAGTGATCCCTCTTTTCATTTTTTTTACCATTCCTTTTAACATGTTAATGTGCTTGTCTTAACTTTAATATCCTATTCTCTATGATCAGAAATGTTATTGGAAAATCCGATAATATCTTAGACATATGGATTAATTTTATTTTGACACTTACATTGGTATAGAGATGGCATATGAAATAATTTCTGTTCGGTAGGACAATGTCCTTTTCATAAAAGCTTATTGTGAATATGATAATGCAGGATAATTTAATAGATTTGATAAGTGAGACAAGGCTTTTTTTAGCCGATAGGAAAGTTTACCTTTCCTATCAGGCATAAGTGCAACTACGCCTCTGTCTTCGCCTAACGGCTCGCCAATCGGCGAGTTTTCTTTAAAATAATCAGCTATTTAAAGTTAAGGAGGAAGATGATGTTAAATAATGTTTCTGTTTTGATCCCTTACAAACCGGACAATGGTTTAAGAGATAGATTATTTAAATGGGTTAAGGCTTTTTATGAAACCATGATGCCTGAAGTGGAATTGTGTATTGGTGAAACTCTTAGTGAACCTTTTAATCGTTCCCAAGCCATTAATATCGCAGCTAAACAGGCTACAAGGGATGTTTTTGTTATTGCTGATGCTGATGTTTTTTATGACCCCCAAATCTTAGTTCAAGGGATGAGGCTACTTGATCAACATGCTTGGGTTATTCCTTACTTCACATGGCAAGATCTATCAGAATCAAGTACTGAAAAACTACTAGTTCATTCTCCCCAATGGCCTTTACCATTTAAAGTAAAATATAAAGAACGGAAATTTAAGAAGTCTAAACCAATTAGTGGAGTGAATATTGTTACTAGAGAAAACTTTAACAAGGTTAAGGGATTTGATGAAAGGTTTGTAGGATGGGGGAGAGAAGATAATGCATTTAAAGATGCAATGAATACTGTATGTGGACCGTTTATTAGGCTAAAATCTACCTCAATCTATCATTTATGGCATCCAAAAGTTGGATTTCGTGGAAATCCCAACATTGGCAATAATAATAAATTATTTAAACGTTATACTAAAAATAGAGGAAATATAGATAAAATGAAAAAATTGATAAATGAGCGTGACCAAAAGTAGAGCGTTTTTTATAGTATGATGAACGATTATCTGCGAGCTTTTGATGAATACTATATGAGATTCTTTCATCAAAATTAAATCTCTAAACCAAGGAATAGGCCCCCAAAAGATTATCATTTGGGGGCCTTATAATTGCCAACTCCAGCATGGTCTCATCCAACGATGAAAAGTGTGCTGCCATTCTAATCCGTATCATAATATCTATTCACATGCGCTTTAAAGTGATCTGTATTTCTAATCCTTAAAGATGTCGCCTTTAAATACTGTGATCTAGGCTTCCAAGTATTGGTTCCATCATCTCTTCTAATATAGGTATAATTGTATCGGCTAGTTGAATAAATTTTAAAGCCGTGTTCCACGCAGCGATATAAAAAATTCACATCTTCTCCTAATGAAATATTTGCAAATCTAACTTTACAGAACACTTCTTTCTTTGCCATAATGGTTCCACCATGAACTTTCGATATAAACCTGTGTTCCCTTCTTGGAAAACGGAGTCTTAGCTCCTTCGTTAGGGAATTATGCATATAATAAGTTCGTTTTCCCACTATATCTGCATTCTTTTTTTTAAAAGTGTTCATTGCCTCTGTTAAATAGAATGGTCCATAATAATCGTCATCATCAAATTTCGCAATATATTCATACTTCGCTCTATTTACCCCAAAGTTTAGGCATGCACCTAAGGAAACGCTTTGAGGAAGTTGATATACAGTTACATGATCGGTTTGTTCTGCCCTATTTACCCAATCTTCAAGTATTAAAGAATCATTATTTAATATAATAATTAATTCTTTCGTTTCCCAATTCTGATTCTCAAAATTCGAAAAAATATTTTCTAAGAAACCTACTTTATTTGTAGAAACAACAATCGAAACACCCTTATTTTCAACAGTCAATATATATTCACCCTCTCTGTAAAAGATCTCCTGCGATAATTACAATTCCATCATGGTCTTGTCCAAAAATGAAGTGTGTTCAGCCATTCTCATCCGTATCAGGGTTTTTATTTACGAACATTTTAAAGTCATTTGTATTTCTAATCGCTATAGATTTCCGCAGTAAATACCCTGATTTAGGTTTCCAAGTATGAGTTCCATCACCTCTCCTAATATAGGAATAATTGTACCGACTGGTTGAAAAAATTTTAAAGCCTGCTTTCCTACAGGCGGATAAAAAAAATACATCTTCCGCTAATGATCTATTTGGAAATCTAACTTTACTGAACACTTCTTTCTTTGCGATAATCGTTCCACCTCGAACCTGTTTTACCCACCTTTCCTCATTTCTAGGAACAAGAAGTCTTAGTTGCTTAGAATTTAAACTGTACATAAAAGCAGTTCGTTTCCCAACCACATGGGCATTCGTTCTCTTAAATGCACTCATTGCCTCACTTAAATAGGATGGTCCATAATAATCATCATCATCAAATTTCGCAATATAATCATATTTTGCTTGGTCGACTCCAAAATTCAGACATTTTCCTAAGGAAAATCTTTGCGGGAGCTGATAGACAGTTGTGCACTTGTATTTTTCTGCCTTCTTTAAGCTATCTTCAAGATTTAATAAATCATTATTTAGAATGATAATTAATTCTTTATCCTCCCATATCTGATTCTCAAAATTCGAAAAAATATTATCTATGAGACCTATTTTATTCGTACAAGCGATAATCGAAATACCACTTTTCTCCTCATTTTGTCCAATCAATAGCTATTCACCCTTTCTTTAATTTCCTAGCATATATCCATATTCATCCCTATTCAATTTAACTCTTATTGAAAAGGACAATCTCATAATAAATAAGGTATTCAATTTCGTGAAAAATGTTTGGGGCTTTATGCCATAACCTTTATCGTTGATTTGCAGCTTTCATTCTGAATTCTTTAACCCATTGATTAAGATCTCAATCACTTCGGGCCGGCTAAACTCCGGAGGAGGAGTAATCCCGTTACGGAGCATTTCTCGAACCTTTGTACCTGATAAATGTAAATGGTCAGTTTTTCCATGAGGGCACGTTTTACTTGAAGCCATACTTTTACATTTTGTACAATAAAAGCTATGTTCAAAGGAAAGAATCATGATGCCAATCTCTTCAAAGCTAAATTGTTTAAAGATTTTTTGTGCATCATAGGTTCCGTAATAATTACCAACTCCAGCATGGTCGCGTCCAACAATGAAATGTGTACAGCCATAATTTTTTCGAACAAGGGCGTGGAAGATAGCTTCTTTTGGGCCAGCGTACCTCATGGCTGCAAGAAAAACACTTAAATATACACAGTCATTTGGGTAATAGTTTTTTAATAAAGCTTCGTAACTTTTCAATCGAATAGCCGCTGGAATATCATCGGATTTTGTTTCGCCAACTAAGGGATTTAAAAACAAGCCGTCAACTATTTCCAGTGCTGTCTTTTGGATATATTCATGAGCTCTGTGAACAGGATTTCTCGTTTGGAAACCTACAACTGTGTTCCAATTCCTTTTTTCAAATTCCTTTCTTATTTCCAAGGGAGTTTTGTAATAGAGGTTAAAATCAGGATGTTTGGGTGGAATTTTTGTTAATGTAATAGGACCTGCTGCATAACCATTAGGACGTTCCAAAAGTTTTTTGACACCAGGATGATTGGGATCTGTTGTTTGATATACTTTTTCTGCTTCCTCTTTTTTATTGGGTGTATAAAGCTCTTGTAGCTCTAATACACCGTAAGTTTCATTTTTAAATGTTAGTCTCACCTTTTCCCCTATCCTTAGCTTCTGTGCAGCTTTCTCTGAAACAGGAAGGGTAATAGGAATACTCCAAACAATCCCGTTTGCTAATCTCATATTCTGTTTTACAGATTCATAATCTTTTTTTCCTAGAAAACCAACTAGCGGGCTGTATGCTCCATTTGCGATTAACTCTAAATCAGAAAGTGCCATTGCATCCATTTCAATCTCAGATGAAAGAGCAGAAAAATTGTAATCTAAGTCTACTCGATTAATTAACTTACCGCCGTGAGGAATACTTAATGTCAAAATCAATCACTCCTTTGTATTTAATACAAGACTAGCTTTATCGAAGAGGTATGAAATGAGAATTTCAACTGATACATCAATTGATAATTTATTTGTATCAATAACGATTTCTGGATTTCTTGGTTCTTCATAAGGCTGATCAATTCCAGTAAATTGGGTTAATTCTCCTTTTCTAGCCTTTTTATAAAGTCCTTTCGGGTCTCTGTTTTCACACTCCTCAAGGGAACATTTGATGTATACTTCAATAAATTCACCTTGTTTAAAAAGTGCTCTTGCATTTAACCTCTCTTTTTCAAATGGAGAAATGAGTGCAGCAATTACAACGATTCCAGCATCTACAAACAGTTTGCTTATTTCAGCTGTTCTTCTTATGTTTTCTTGCCTATCCTCAGCAGTAAATGAGAGATTCTTATTTATGCCATAACGGAGATTATCTCCATCCAATAAATAAACATTAATGTTTTTTTGGAATAATTTATGCTGAAGAGCATTGGCAATGGTTGACTTTCCTGATCCTGATAATCCCGTAAACCAAATCATTATACTTTTATGACCGTGTTGTTTTTCTCGATCTTCTTTTTTGATTGCTGATTGATGCCAGAAAACATTATTCTTTGGCTCACCATTATTATTCAAAATGCTACTCCCCTTTCTAATTGTTTTTACCTATTCGGTAAAAAACCGCATTTTATAGCTTTAAGGAACCAAGTTTGTTAACAATTCAGTGTATGAATAGATTGAAACAATGGAAACGGCATGTATATAAAACAAGCAAAAGACCAGGAAAATTAAATAAGTTAATATAAATTTAATTGCCAGCTAACGAGATACTGGTAATACTTATCTGTTAAGGGTCAGTACATTTAAATTATTTTTACTATATTTAATTCTTTATATTACTTTTTCAGCAAAATAACTAGTCCATCTTAACGTACATTTACATATTCTGTAATAAGAAATAAGAAATCATCACTACCATATGACTTGTTTTAAACACCTTTCTACAGTTTGGTAGTAGATTTAATCCAATAAAGATTGATAGGGGAGTGAAAATGGAAATAGGAATTATTATTATGGGGATGTTTGTTGGGTTTCTTGTTGGTTTGACTGGAGTAGGAGGTGCAGCACTTTTAACTCCGATTTTAATGCTAATAGGAATAAACCCAATCGTAGCTGTTGGAACCGACCTATTTTATAATTCTATAACAAAATTGTTTGGAACAATCCAGCATTGGAGAAAGAAAACAATTAATGGCCGGTTAGTTTTGTATTTTTCTTTCGGAAGTATTCCAGGTGCGGTAATCGCAATCGTTTTACCGAGGGTCTTTGACTTTTATTTTCAAAACCTAGAACTGATTATTAAGCATTCCATTGGGTATGTTCTCATTTTCGTCGCCGCCGCAATGATTTTTCAAAACTTTTTTAGTAATCGCTTTGAAACTAAACTTGGGGAGACCGACGCTATAAAAGGGAAAAAAGGGCTAACCATTCTGATTGGTTTCTTTTTAGGATTTGTTGTAGGTCTCACATCGATTGGGTCAGGCTCCTTATTTGCACTTGCATTGTTGTACATTTATCGAATAAAAACATCGAGTGTTGTTGGCACAGATATTGCTCATGCCTTTGGTTTAGTTACTGTGGCTGGGATCCTGCATGCAGGTCTTGGTAATGTCGATTATCTCTTGGCATTTAATCTATTAATAGGGTCAATACCCGGAGTTATATTAGGTAGTAATCTTTCCACAAAAGTACCTGCAAAACCGCTTAGATTCATTTTGGCAGTGATCTTATTTATTAGCGGCATAAAAATACTACTATAGTTGAAAAGGGCTGGAACAAGCATCGAAATTTCATTGTCAAGATATTGTGGTGAAAATGACATTATCACTCCTATATCGCCAGAGATTGGTCTTCCTTGGGATGGTTGGCTGCCAAAGGCAAAAGATAATTTTAGGAAAAACAAAAAAACATTATAGTACACAATATAATGATAAACAAAAAGAAAATGTTCAAAAGTACTTAAAAAAAGAAATTGATTTATTGGGATACAAATTCCAAAAACTTCAAACAGAAAGAGAATGAAACAGGAAAATAGTAAAAGATTTTATTCAATAAGTTTATTATGTGGAGGAACATTGTTGCGGTCTTTTTAGCCCCACTGCCAAAAGATCTTCATCATTGAAAGCTTCCAACAAATTTACACAAAGAGGCTGAAACGCCTCTTTTTATATTCCTAGTTCTTCCCTCCTCAATTTAAGAAAAACCGCCTTCTTTACAGAAGCACGGTAACATTCTTTTCATTAGCGATCCCAATTAAACTTAACCCCCAAATAATCCTCCAATTCCTCATTATACGGTTTAAAGTATTGAATTAATCTTTCCCTCATATGCTTCTCCATTTTAGGGTATCGATAACTACCGTTCTTCGTGTACTTATAATTCCATTCAGATATGTCTAAAAATTGACAAACTTGATTTAAACCTTTTATTGGATCATGGTAGTAATTTTCACTGTTTATAATCAAAATCTGTTCTTTTGGAAAAAAGTTCATCCATCTTTTCAATTGTTCTACATATTTTCCTCTTGCTAAATAGGTTCTATTATTATATTTTCGGAAAATTCCGTCTCCCTCCTGATTAATAGCTTCCTCAAAAGTTAATTTTTCCACACCCCTCCTTTTTAAATGGTGATAGTGAGAGTATGCTCTATCAACGGGACTTCTTAACAATACAATTAGCTTTACATCCGGCATGGCATTAAATACCCTTTCAGGAACTTCTGGTATGAAGAGGTATCTTGGTGATGCTTCACCTGTTATTAAATCTTGTTTATTTTATAGTTTACTATGAAGTAAAGGGAACTGGCTTTTGTACCAATCTAAACCTTTTCTAAATTCCTTCTCTACATCGAAAAAATGAAGCTCTTTCGTTTTCGCTCTTACAATTGACGGATGTTTAACATAAAGTGTAGTCGTTCCACATTTCATCGCACCAATAATTACGAAATCAGGCATGTTTTTATGAGAATCTGGGAATTGCTGTTTATTTTTCTCCAATTGTTATCCTCCTTAATCATTCTCCATTCTTAGATAGGATCAAAATAGTATATGAAATGCAATTTATTTAAGGTTGAGTATTTGCGGAGTTAAAATAGAAATGGACGATATATTGCCAAAACTGAGGTATATTATCCTTTATAATTGACCTATTCCGATGAGAGAATGCTTCATATAATAATAAAAAAGGAGAGAATTTGATTGGAGATTAAGAAAATCCTAGAGAATGGTTATTTTGATTTGCATTTGCACACAACCGCTTCAGATGGCAGCTTTTCCCCGAGTGAAGTTGTAAAAATGGCAGCGCAAAAAGGATTAGTTACTATTGCCATAACAGATCATGATACAACAGATGGAATTCAAGAGGCATTACAAATGGCAAGAACATTGAATGTAACAGTTATCCAAGGTATTGAATTAAGCACGAAGTTTAACGGAAAAAACATTGATATTTTAGGTTATTATATTCATGAATCAAATGAGTTATCCAATGTTTTACAAAAAATGAGGGAGCATCGTTTTAATCGCTCTCAATTGATTGTAAATAAGTTTTGCGAATTGGGGATGGCAATTACATTAGATGATGTTCAAAAATACAGTAAGGGCGACGTAATTGCCCGCCCTCACATTGCAAAAGCAGTGGTTGATAAAGGATATGCTAAAAATACTCAAGAAGTATTTGATCTTTATTTAGGAGATGGAAAACCATGTGCAGTGGATAAGATGGTTCTCTCTCCAAATGAGGGATTAACCTTGATCCATAACGCTGGTGGGATAGCTGTTTTAGCACATCCTTTACTTATTCAAGATGATTCATTAGTAGAGGAATTAATGCAGCTTTCATTTGATGGAATTGAAGTTTGGCATCGTAAACATCGCAAAGAAGACATCATCCGATATAAAAATCTAGCAAAAAAGTATAACATCCTAATGACAGGCGGCTCAGACTTTCATAATGAAGATCATACGATTGGGGAATTTGGATTCGAACTCTAATGAAAAAGAGCTGTTACCTCTAAGACAGCTCTTTTCTTTTATGAATTTTTTCAATCCTTTGATTAAGATTTCGATTACTTCAGGGCGACATAAACTCTGGAGGAGAGATATCCCATTACGGAGGGAGTAAAGGCTTGGAAGGCTATTTTTGAGCAAGATAACTAGTCCGACTTAACGTACATCTACATAAACTGTAAATAGAAGTATGAAATCACCACTAGCGTTTAACTTGTTATTATTCACCTTTCTACTGTCATACCAACAAGGAGGCACAAAAAAATGACTGATTTCAAAAAAGATGTAATTATGACGGGAATTCCAAGAGGAGGTACTACATTATCTGCGGCCTTATTAGATAGTTTGAAAAATGCAGTTTGCTTAAGTGAGCCGCGATGGCAATCAAAGTGGTTTAAAAACATCAAAGATGTTAATAGGGTGACAGAATGTGTAATGAATGATTATAAAAATATCCGTCGAAGAATTATAGAAAATAAACCAATTATGGATACCCGCAACGAAGATGGCACCCCGCTTACAAACTATTATTCTAAAAGAAGATATGGGCGGCGGGTCAGCGTCCGAAAACATGGAGCGTTTACCTTTGAAATAGAAAATGAAAACTTTTTGTTAGGTATGAAGCACAATGAACATTATACGGGTATCCTCCCCCAATTATTAGAAACCGATGTATTTTCTATCATTGCGATTGTAAGACACCCCGTTCCAACAATCTTGTCTTGGAAGTCATTAAATCTTTATATTAGTAATGGCCGGATGCCGTATGCAGAGCCATTTTGGAAAGAACTTCGGGAAATAACCTGCTCAAGTGATAAATCACTTCTCACTTTTGTTAAAATTTACGATTTATTTTGTCAGCGCTACTTATCATTTAGTAATGAGATTCATCTTTTGAAATATGAAGACATCATTAAAAATCCACAAGTTTTTGAAGAACTTACTGGTCTAACATATAAGAATAAAGTTGAATTATCAAATCGAAATCAAAGTAAAAACTATAATTTTGCCTTAGCTGATGATATAAAAAATTTAATTACTATTCATGCCCCCAATGCATTAAAGCTTTATCAAATGGATGAAGAATCTATCAGTTAGATCTCCTTTCGTTATATATTAAAATGACTCCGGTATTACTCTGGAGTCATTTGTTATTTCAATTAATTTTTTTGTAATCAGTAAGCAGAAAACACCTTAATTGCCCATCGCAATATACTTTGCATACAAAACCGGATTCGATTTAACGGAATAATACATTTTACGATCATTTATAAATAACGGAAAGTCGTGATCCGGCCTCTTATTCATTTCAATGACCCAAACCTTACCATCTTTATCAATACCAATATCTATCCCTAAATCAGCGTAAGCACCTGCAATATCGTCTATCGTACAAGCCATTTTTGTACAAATGGAGATAATTTCTTGATTTTTCTTAAACGCTGTTAATTCGTCATAGCCAAATTGGGTCATTAATGCCAACGTTCCCTCCATAGCAAAGCCATTTGCTTTAAAATTGGAAGAAATGGCATTAGTATTTCCAAATCTCGCGATAATTCCTGTACATTGCCAATGACCTGTTCCATCTTTTTGTAAGATGACCCTATAATCAACTTTTCGATCCTCAAAGGTATGAAGATGGATCGGCTGCTGCAACAAAAAAAACGAGTGCTTTGAAAGAAATTTAGTCATTTGTTCACTTGATAATTGTTGAATATTGTCTTGATAATTTTCCAGAATGAGATATTGATTTTCCTTCTTTGATATATAATAGATCCCTTGGCCCCTTGAGCCGTTTTTAGGTTTTAAATAGACACCGTTATATTTTTCAATGAATGTATTAACGTTGGTTAATGTCACTTTATTTGTCGTTTCAGCAAGATGCTTCCCTAGTTCCTCATAAGGCGACATCCAATTCCAAAACTGCCATTTATCAAAATATTGAGCGTTAAAAAAGCCTGCCCCTATTTTTTCCTGAAGGCCGGTTAGCGTTTTTTTCGATAGTTCAACCCTTCTAAAAACTGCCCTAGGAAAAGGCAATTCTGCTTTTCTCCAGTTATCAGGTGTAGAAGGATCAAACACATAACCGGTAATTTTTTCGTTGGCAAAATCGATTTGTTGTTCGCAAAAAACAAATAAAACTCCATTTATTTGTTCGTATAACATCGTATAAATTAAATAATTCTGCAAATATTTTTGCAATCTGACGTCAGATTTCCCCAATAACAATCCAATGATCGGTCCAAGTATTAATTCATTGTTTGAATAAGCCATTTCGTATTTTACATTGGTATCAATTAAGAGCTCAGATCTTACATTCTTACTAACGAAAATCCTGCTATCGTTAGTTGAATGTACTTTGTTTACCGTTACAGGTATTTTTCTCTTTCCAAAAGATAATGTAACAGTTTGCTTGTTTTCAATTCCAAAAGATTTGGCAGTTGACTCAGGTAAGAATAGTGAATTGCTGGATAAAGCTTCAGCATTTACTTCATAAAGCATCCCTTTTTTCACCCCCAAAGCCAGCTAACCATTTAGCATAATGGAATGGAGCTGATTTAGTTTTATAGTATAGCTGAAAATCATTAGCGTCCAAGGCTATCGTCATATCCGGGTTACGATTGTTAATTTCAATCACCCAAAGATGATGGTTTTCATCAATCCCAATGTCTATACCGATATAGCCTAGGTGCAGCCCTTTACTTTCCAATACCTCACAACATGTAATGGCTAACTTCTCTATTTCCATATATTTTTTAAAGGCCTGCTTAGAATCACCCTGATACATTTCCACGAGAGCCTGCCAGCCTTTTTCGGCTGAACCGCCGCTTGATATATTGCTGACTATACTATCTATATCCCCAAACTTTGTTACCATACCTGAAACAGACCACGCTCCATTTTGATCTTTTACAACAATGACCCGATTATCCATAACGCGGTTATTATTTCGGAGTAAAGGGATTTTCTGTTGAACAATATAATTCTGTAAGTTTAATTCTGATTGCAAATATAGTTGAACCGCTTCCCAGTTATCCAATATTGTCTTAAAATTTTTGTCCTTAACACGATAGCTTAGTGTATACTCCTTACCAACCATTGAAAGCTGAAAGATTCCTGTCCCTTGCATACCAGCCCTAGGCTTAATAAAAGTTTTCTGATAAACAGCCATTAACTTTTTAACTTCTTCCATATTTTCTGCCAAAACGGTTTCGGGCAGGTTTTGCTTTAATTGTTCACTTTTAGAAAACCATTCCCACATTTCCCATTTATTAAAAATATGTGAATTAAAAAAGTTATTTCCAATTAATTTTTGTAATTTTTTTCGTGACGATTCTTTAATGGATTTTCTGAGAAAAACTGCTGAAGGAAAAGGGAATATCCCTTCTACCCACTCCTTATTGATTGGATTATACGCATAACCATTAACCAACTTTTTCTTATAATTTATTCCATCGGAAGTAAAGAGAACAATAAGGCCATTGACGTGTTGGTAATCAATTAAATAATTCTTGTAAATCTTAATTCTAGGTAAATTCATTTCAGCGATTTTACCGCGAACCAACATACCCAAAATTGGCCCAATAAACAAGATGTCATCTTGGATTTTTATTTCATATTCAATAAATTCCGGAAGTGACATAGCTTCTAATAAATCAGAAGAAATATAGATACATCGATCATTGTCATTATGGTGTGAAAGAACAGCGTTTTTCTGAATAACCCCAATACTTATCGTAATAGTCTGCTTTCCCTGCAATGACAATTTGTCTAATTCAGTAAAAGGAATTGAAATAGTCGAGCTAGTCGAGGGAATTGTTTGGATGAAAAATTTCATCTATAGTCCCCTCCCCTGTTTCCGTTACGGCAAATCCTTGTAAGTGGACAGCATAAATAAGAGGCTGATAGCGGATCTTTAAATACCTATTATAGTCCATTGCTTTAAAGCCTTTAAAGCTGGGAAAAATGTTTGCCTCAATAATCCACGGATAGCCCTCTTTATCTAGACCAATATCTAATCCGAACTCAGCATAATGTTCATCTTTTTTATCCATTAGATCGCAAAATTTTTTACATACTTTTAAAACATTTCTTTCAACCTTTTCAAAGGTTAGATGATTACCTGCTTGCGAGACCACTTCTTCCAAGGTCATTGCCTCTCCACCTCTAGCAATATTCGTTAAGACCTCGTTTTCACCAGCGACCCTGCATTCAATACCCGTACAAATCCAGTGCTCCTTATCATATTTTTGCATCACTACCCTAACATCGAACGGGCGATTATTAATCTTTAAAAGTGGAATATAGGTTTGATACAAATACTTGTCGTGTAAAACATTTAAATCCTTTAGCATTTCCTTTAAACCCTTTGCATCAGGAATGTGGTGCTGGAGTCGAAATCCCTTTCTATGGTCATGAAGTACATAACCTTTACGTTCCCCTAAACCCTTTTCAATGAAAAAAATGCCACGTCCGCGGGATAGACTTACAGGCTTTAGAATAACTTTTTTCTTTTTATTTACAAATTCAATTAATTCATTCATATTCTTAAAAAGATGAGTATCCGGCAAATGTTTATTTATTTTCTTATCATTTTGCAGCAGTAAAAGATCTGACTTTTTATAGTGATAAGAGTTGAATAGCTTTTCATCTGTTAGTTCGATTAATTGTTTTATCCACCCCGGTTTCTGATGAAAATTTCGACGATATATTGCATCAGGTATTGGCGCAGTTCCATATTCCCAATTTTTTTTTGTGGGATTATAAATCATTCCGTATGCTATTTTTTCCTCCCAATCAACGGAACGAGAGGAAAAGGCAATCACTAAACCGCCGAAATTTTCATATATCCCTAGTCGATCTGAGAACTTTTCCATATATGCAGGATTATAAATCTGATTTTTTTCTCCTAATAGTAAACCAATAGTTGGTCCGATAATAACTTTGTCTGTGGAAACCTTTAGTTGATAAACCATGTCTTGTGGTATGTGCAACTTTGCTAACAGGGAAGTAGAGATTAATATTTCAATAGGGGCATAATAAGTGTTGTATTTTAACAGAACACCCCCCTCTATATCTATCTTACATGGCTGTTCTTTGATGCCAAATTGGAGTACGTTAAGCTCGCTGATTGAAGAGTGTATTAACCCGCCAGGCAATTTAATTGTCATCTCTTCAGCCTCAAAGGGTATAAGTTTTATCCAAACGCGCAAATCATCTTTATTTAAATTCTTTATTTTTTTCTTTTCTTTAACTGAACCTGAGGAACTTTCGTTTCTACTTAATGAAGTTTTTGGCTGATTTTTTTTGTTCGTTCCATCTGGAATAGCATTTTGTTGAAACATTTCCTTTGCGACCTTTAATGAGCTTTCGAAGATTTTCTGACAAAGTTGATTATTCCAAGTATAAAGGTCTTTCATAATAATATTGAAGGAACAAGTAGAACTGATATCAATATGGCCGTTGTTATTTATTGAATACAGTATTCCAATTTCATAGACCCCTGGATAATAAAAATGAATGATTTTCAACAGCTTTTGACTATGCACATTCAGGAATTCCTTTATATCCTTATGATTTTGAGGTTGATGTTCTAATAATGGAACGGCTTCCTCGATGGTGAATTTTTTCCCACTTGAGTCTTTTACATAAATAATTGGAATTTTCCATTCCATATTCGAACTTTTTTGTCCCAATACATAAAAGGTCAAAGGAGCATTATTTTGGTCATTTTCTTTTCCTTTATTAAGATGCTTGTCGAAATCAGGTTGTGCACGAAGTAATTCAAATAAGTTTTTTTTCTTAATGATATGGTGCTCATTGATAACCTGAAATTTAGGATGGTTTGACAGATCTCTTAACATTTTAATATACTTTTTTTGGTAAAACTTTGTTGGATTATAAATAATCGATGGAATATCTACTTTAGACTTTTTTATACCCGAATTTTTTTCGATTTCAATTGCTTCCGTTTTTAATAGCTGTAACGAAGTCTGATGAAGCGTGAAATAAACAATTTTCAGGTTGATCTCTTCCCCTTTTTTGGAAAACAGATGCCAAATTCCGTCTTGTTTATTTTTTTTTCGTCTTAATTGATTCCATTCCCTAATGGAAAGTAAAACCCCTATGGTTTCCATTTGCTAATCTCCGCCCTCCAAACAAACCGCCTTTGTGACCTTTATCCTAATTTATATTCAATACCAAATAATTTGTATAGGCTAAAAACCGCCTTGATGGTGCATTGGGAATTTTTAAAAAATTATCCTTTTTGGTAACATCTAATTGTTTCGTAGGAGCCATCCTTTAGTAGTTTAAACATGAAAATAGAAGGTGATAAGTTTGCTTCGATAATCCAAATCTTCCCTTCCTGATCAATCCCCAAATCAATGCCGTAAGCACGAATATTGGGATAAGATTTTGCTAATTGTTCAGCAACTATCAGGGAAACCTGGTCTAACTCCGTTACTATATTGTTAGTTTGCTCATTATTTAGTGTTGATCTTTGCACGGCCTCTTCCAGGGATAATATCGCCTTTGCCGCATTTGTTATAACATAATTATTGGCCGCAAGCTTTGCCAATTTCCCGGTTATGACCCATTCTAAAGAATTTCTTTTTCGTTGTACCATTACACGCAAATCAAAAGGATTATTATTTATGGTGGCAAGGGGAATTTTTTGCTGTACGATATAGCGAGGTCTTTTCCTTGAAAAGTGGTTTTCTTTTAGATAGGAATAGGTCTCCTCTTTTCCATTTAAAATAATTTTTTTGTATTCTTTATGAAGTTCAATGTGATCATTTTCTAAAGCTGATAGTTGGATCACTCCAAGTCCTTGATAACCAAAGCATGGCTTTAACATCACCTTTCCATGTTTCTCCAGCATTCCCCATAATGTCTCTTCCGTAAAGTATACGGTATCAGGAAGATATCCAATAAGCAGATCATCCTGAGACATTAATTTATGTTTAGTCCATTTGCCATAAGAAACTCTCATCATTTTACTCCTTTCCGCATTTCTTTATCCTGCAGAAATTTCGCTCATTTATATAATATTAAAGATTACAATATTGACCTGTACACTTTAACTAATCAACCTATCGCTTGTTCTACTTTTATGACTATTTTTTGCAAAATAATAAAAAAAGAGTGGTCCCTGCCCAAATTGCAGGGTTCACTCTTTTTACATGCGTCTAAGATTTTAAACCACTAATCGGATTTGATTTCCTGATGGATCACTTGTTACATAATAATCTGCTTCTTTCTTTACCGGGGCGCCAACTTGCTGCAGTTGTTTAATCACGTTCTCTCTTGCTACTTCACTAGGAAAGACAAGTGTGTACCAATTTAAACCGACACTATTTTTTGGCAGTGTAGGTGCACCCACTCCCTGCCATGTGTTGATGGCAATGTGATGATGATAACCTCCTGTGGACAAAAATGCCGCTTGTGGATAGTAACTGACAACGTCAAAACCAAGCCCTTTTGTGTAAAATTCCTCTGCTTTTTGAAGATCACCTACGTGAAGATGAATATGACCCATGACTGTTCCAAAAGGAAGGCCCTTCCATTCCGCATCACTTTCTGCAAGAATTCCTTCTGAATCCAGCTGTTCGGTTGCCATTTCAACTAAATTGTTTTTCCAAGTCCACTCCGAAGAAGGGCGATCTCGGTAGACTTCGATTCCATTGCCGTCCGGATCATTAAGGTACAACGCCTCGCTCACATAATGGTCCGCTGCCCCTAGTGGATAACCAGTCTGAATCAAGTGCCGTAAAAAGACAGATAAATCAGCTCGTGATGGCAGCAAAATCGCGAAATGGTACAGACCTGACATATTTCCTGCCTTCGGAATGACATCATCAGGCTGTTCAAGCGTTAATAGCGGTGTTTTCCCGTCTGTGGTTAAGACCGCTTTACTTTCTGCTCTCTCTAATACTTGAAAACCTATGATATTTTGATAAAAGGTTACTGCATTATCTAGGTTTTTAACTTTAATATTAACCTCTCCGACATATATACTTGGTTTTTGATGAAAATTCTCCATTCTACTCCATTCCCCCACTGTTTTTTTTAGAAGCTGCATTTATTATTCCTAATTCTAATATGGATTTTATCTCTTCATTCATTCATACCACTGACAATTTTCTATAAAAACGGAGGAAAAACTCCTAGTGTTCACCTCCATTTATAGTGTACCTCGCATTTATCTCGATTTCAAGTATTATTAATTTAAAGTATTTTTAATAACTACACACAGTCTTTACACTCTTTTTACAGTAGGTTAAGAAAAAATCCATTATTTCCTAATAAAATGAAGTAAACAAATTCATTGGAGGGATTGGATGAAGGTAACAGTTGCTGGAGCGGGATTTGTAGGATTAGTCGCTAGTGCTTGTTTAGCTGAATTAGGGCATCAGGTAACGTGCATTGACATTCAAAAAGAGAAAATTAACATGCTCCAATGCGGCCGTTCACCAATTTATGAGCCGGGATTAGAGGAACTTTTAGAAAAAAATCTGTGTAACAAGCAGCTGCATTTTACCACGTCTCCTCATCAGGCCTATTCAGGAGCTGATATTATTTTCATTGCAGTCGGGACACCCGAAAACCATGATGGTTCAGCAGACCTAAAATACATACATGTGGTTTCCCATACAATCGCTCACTACATCGAGCAGGATGTGATTGTTTGTACAAAAAGCACGGTTCCAGTAGGTACGAACGAGCTTATTCAACAAATTATTGAAAGCAGAAAACCTCCTAACCTCCAAGTAGAAGTGGTTGCAAATCCAGAATTTCTTCGCAAGGGTTCTGCGATTCATGATTTTTTCCATGGAGACCGAATTGTGATTGGCACCAATCATTCTGAAGCGGCAGCTTTTATGGAACAATTTTATCTGCCATTGAAAATTCCGATTATGAAAACGGACATCAGAAGTGCAGAAATGATTAAATACGCTGCCAATGCCTTTTTAGCAACAAAAATTAGTTTTATCAATGAAATGGCCAACATTTGCAAAAATGTCGGGGCCTGCATTGAAGAAGTAGCTTATGGAATTGGTCAAGATAAACGAATTGTCCATCACTTTCTCAAAGCAGGAATTGGATATGGAGGCTCTTGTTTTCCTAAGGATACAAAAGCACTTATTCAGCTTAGCGGGGATTTCAAGCAACGTTATGAATTGCTTGAAGCAGTCATTAACGTTAATAACCGTCAACAATCTCTGCCTGTTTTGAAAGCGAAAGAAATAATTGGTTCGTTACAAGGAAAAAAAATCGCCTTACTCGGATTAGCGTTTAAAGCAGATACAGATGATATTCGTGAGTCAGCTGCTATAACAATTATAAAAGAATTGCTCGAGGCAGGCGCCGTTGTCACTGCCTATGATCCTATTGCCATCCCAAATGCCAGAAGGATCATAGGGAACGCCATAGAGTATACCGAAGAAATTCGGCAGGCACTCCTAAATGCAGACCTTGCTCTCATCGCCACAGACTGGGACCAAATCAAGCATCTCCCATTGGAGGTATATCTAACCCATATGAAGGAACCGATTGTGATTGATGGGCGAAATTGTTATCCACTTCAAGAAATTAGGCAGTATCCGATTATTTATCGATCAATAGGAAGACCTGACCTTCCGAACACAAATGATACGTTTGAATGAAATATTTTTAAAGGGGAAGCGATCATGATGAGATGGATCCATGCATTTTATGGCTTCGAATGCCGGGTGTTGCTACAGGTAAACCGCCATTTTGATAAGAAACTGTTAAATCTTTTTTTCCGTACAGTAACACATCTTGGAGGAGCTGACATTACCATTGCAGCCACTTTTCTCCTTATACTTTTATCATCAGGTGAGCCCAAACTGACAGCAATCGCCAGCGCTCTTGCGCTATCAGCCAGTCATATACCTGTCCAAATCATCAAGCAGCTGTTTCCACGAAAAAGACCTTATTTGATGATAGAAAAAACAAAGTTTCCTGCTAACCCATTACAAGATCATTCTTTCCCATCGGGCCATACAACAGCAATCTTTTCTGTTGTGACCCCTTATGTCTTATTCAACCCGCAATTGGCATTTGTTCTCATTCCTTTAGGGGTTTGTGTGGGAATATCCAGAATTTATTTAGGACTTCATTATCCTTCAGATGTCCTTGCAGGAGGAATCCTTGGTACCATTACTGGGATTGTATGCTTTTGTTTATTATGTCTGTAAGAGATTCGGTTAGGAGGGATTGTATGCGAATTGCTATTTTCACTGATACCTTTTATCCTGACATCAATGGGGTTGCCCGCACGCTTAAACGATTGACCAATTTTTTAGAAGATCAAAACATTACGTTTAAAATTTTTGCACCAGATTCTACTTCCAAGGAGTATGTTTCGAGTCATATCCACCGGTTTAAGAGTCTTTCTTTTTTCTTATATCCAGAATGCCGTTTGGCTTTTCCAAATCTCCTCGAGATCAAGTCAGAGTTGCAGAGCTTCTCACCAGATTTGATTCATGTTGCTACCCCGTTTAATATTGGCCTTTGTGGTATTTATTTTTCAAAAAAATTAAACATCCCACTCGTTGCATCGTATCACACCAATTTCGATGATTATCTGCAATACTATAACCTTCCATTTCTTTCAAAAGTACACTGGAAATACATGCACTGGTTCCATCGGACATGTAAAAAGATCTTCGTCCCCTCACCCGCAACATTCCAATTATTAAAACAGCATGGATTTACAAATCTTGAGCTTTGGCCAAGAGGTGTGGATTGTCAGCTGTTTCATCCTCATTATGATAAGTCAGATGCTAAAAGGCTTTACTGCCCGAAAGGAGAGTATCTGCTTACATTTGTTGGCAGATTAGCACCCGAGAAAGATCTAGGTACACTCCTAGCTGTTGCAAAATCATTACCCTCTGACATAGATCAAAGAATACATTGGTTAATCATTGGAGACGGTCCATTGCGTGAAGAACTGGAAACTCAAGCACCGGCTAATATGACCTTTACGGGATACTTAAGTGGAAATCGGTTAGCAGAAGCCTATGCTGCATCAGATTTATTTGTTTTCCCCTCACCCACGGAAACATTTGGAAATGTGGTACTTGAATCTCTTGCCAGCGGTACCCCTGTAATTGGGGCGAAATCAGGCGGTGTTCAGAATATTATTAAGGACGGGGTAACGGGACAATTGTGTAACCCAGGTAATGTTGAGGAATTTTCGGAGGCCATTCTTCAGTTGTTAACCAATGACCGCTTACGTGAACAAATGGGAAGCACTGGAAGAAAGCATGCCCTAACACAAAGATGGGAGCAAATCCTGCAAAACCTCGTTAGCCAATACACCCACGTAATCGAGGATCGCGATCGCGAAGAACAAAAATACGCTTAAACAAGTGTGTAAGTTAAAAAGGGTGTCAGGCACCGCAAAAAGACACTGTCCATTCCACACGGACATGCTTGCGGTGCCTGACGCCTTTATTTAGATGGATTCATACAATTTATGGTTTCGAATGCCGGGTATTGCTACAGGTAAACCGCCATTTTTATAAAAAACTGTTAAATCTATTTTTCCGGACGGTTACAAATTTTGGAGGAGCGGACATTACCATTGAGGCAGCATTTCACCTGATCCTGTTATCATCAGGTGAGGCCAAATTAACAGCAATCGCCAGTGGACTTGCGTTAGCAGCCAGCCATATTCCCGTCCATATGATTAAGCAGCTGTTTCCACGAAAAAGACCGTATTTGATGATCGTTGAAACGAAGTTCCCTGCTAACCCATTGCAAGATCATTCTTTCCCATCTGGTCATACAACGGCCATCTTTTCCGTTGTGACTCCGTATGTATTATTCAACCCGCAGCTGGCATTTGTTCTCATTCCTTTAGGGCTTTGGGTGGGAATATCGAGGATTTACTTAGGACTTCATTATCCCTCAGATGTTCTTGCAGGGGGAATGCTTGGGACCATTACTGGAATTTTCTGCTTTTGCTTATTATGTTTGTAAAAGTTTTTATTTTTTAGGGCCAATTGCCTGTACCTCCTCAATACGTTAAAAATAACATAGAAAAAAAAGCACCGAATACTATCATACACGATCCTTGCTTCTTCATAAAAGAGAAGGTATTCAAATCCCGTTCTTTCACGTGGAATTGCATTATAAACCATATTGTTTACTAAAATTCCTACAGATGGACGATCCGTCTGTTTTTCTTTTCTTCCTCCAACAACCGCTGATATAAGGTGAAGGCTATTCTATTCTAATACCTGTTTCTAAAGTGAAACCACTCGAAAAGAAAAAAGAAATAGAATTCAACTCTTCATTGAAATAAAGAGCCTTCTTCCACTTCTTTATCTTAAGCGATCCCCTACTTTTGATCAGATAGAAAATTCGTTCTTACCATCTCATCATAAATTTCTTTCAAAAGGCTATCCGAATTGTATTCAGCTTTTACTTTTTCAATGAATTTCGCTCTATTTAGGTAATATGACTTAAGATTGAATAAAGATTTAAAATTTTCTAATGCTCCTATCATTTCTAATGTTAAAAGTGTTCGTAAACACTTATTACATTTTCCACAGTTATACGCAGATCTCGTACAGACATTTAGGTATTTATAAGCGGGTTCAAATTTTGCCACTAAGCGTGTCTTGTCAACCCTGCTAAAGTTGGGACAAGTTGAAAACAAATTAACACTTTCCGTAGAAAGCATACTTAGATTTAAAACATCGTAGTAGGCTGAATCCTTTGTTGATAGCTTGAAATCTTTTATGTGGTATGTTGAGGAATAGTAATATACGTTAAATAACTTTTGAAGAGCTAAAACTGCACTCATATTTCGAAGTGTATGAGTTGCCTGAAAATCGAATGATACAAACTGACTTACATTACTATTGACAATTATTAGTTCTTTACCTAGCTCATTCGCACAGGCTCTTGTAATTTTAATTCTATTTTTATAAAGTACTCTTGTCCAATTCTTACCATAGCGACCATGTGAACCAGTATTAAAAAAAGTAAAATGGGTGATTTGATAGTTTTTAGGTTTATCATTCATTAGATTTTCATAAATTGTACTAAAAGAATCAATTCCACAAGAAAGACCTGTACCTACTGCACCCGCATTTGGTATAGGATTTGAATCTAATTGCTCACAGATAACATTTATTTTCTTATAATTGTAAAACTGGCTGATGATAGGGATTAAAAAACTGTTGATGGTAAAATACAGCCGTTCTGAAATGGGAGCCTCTACATGTATATCATAACCATGTTCTAAGGCTTTCCACAACAAACCAATAACAAAAGCATCCGCTCTATCTTCCGTTAAAAAGTTACCATATTTATCTTCAACCGCATACCATAGGATATCTTCTTTTTCACCTATCGTTATAACAGCCTGTAGCCGAACCGTATTGTTGATCCTCTTGATTTCAGGTTTACCAATTGTAATCATATAATTTTTTCGAGCCCCCTATTTTCTTTGTGAACATAAGATTTCCGAAAATTGTTGTATAGCTATTATTAAATCTTTTTAAACCTCTTAATAGTTTTAAAAAGGGAGAATCAATGTTAATAAAATACGTTTAGTGAGGACAATAATCTATTCTCGTAAATGTCACGATAATGTTTAACTTTATTTATAAAGTCACTTCGATCTAAACAAGCATTATTTGTTAATAGTGAGATCTCCTCAACTAAATTTTTTGAGTCTGTTGGTATAACAAAATTGTCCTGTTCTATTGATTTTGCAAAATCAAAGATTTTAAACCGATAACCGAGTGCAATAAAAGGTGTATTTGCAGCAGCCGAAATCACATTGGGATGTAATTTAAAATTGATAGTGAATGCAAATTTCTCCAGTAAAGAAAATAGTTCATCCTGATGATAAAGTTTCGAACTCCATTGAACATTTTCTTTATCTTGAATTTTACTATATAGTCGTGCGCATGGTTGTATATCTTTAGACCATACATTATAGATAAATATTTTATATCCCCTTTGTACCAAACTATTGCAAACATTTACCAACTGATTTTCAACTAATAACTCGTCTTTACCATAAATGTCATTATTGGTTGTCCCCCAGTTAATTCCAACAATATTTTCTTTCCTATAATCCCAATTTAATTCTTGTATAGGATCGATTTTAACAGATGGATTTAATAATAAACCGGGATCACCACTAATCTCAATTTTATTTTCATCCACACCCATCTGTTTTAGAAAATTAAAAGTAAGAGGGCCCCTAACACCAAAGTATTCTGCATTGTTTACTACATTGTTTAATTTTCCTGCAAAATCCTTTTTAAAAGGATGGGCCGGATTATTTAAGTTGCTGATAGCCCTTTTTTTCAAACGATCTACTCCCGATCCCCATACCATTACTTTTTTGCCTTCATCTAATGCTTTATTCAAGATGTTTATACCTGTTGATCCAATTAAAGAACCGCCACCCAAAACTACAAAGTCATAGTTCCTAATCATTTTATTAGATACTTTAAAGCCAAAATCAAGAGTGTAGTCCTTGATTTTCATAATCGTTTTTAAATTTTGTGCAAAAAGGTCTTTCATTAATTCATCACCTAAGTTTTCATGTCCAATCCATCCAATATATAAAATTTTCATCACTTTTCATAACTCCTTTGGTATAAAAAATATTTATACTGAAAACTCATAATCAAACGTTCTTAATATATGTATGTTTATCTCAATCAAAAAGTGATGTTGTAATTGTATATTTTTTGACTTAGGCCCCATTCTAATCTTTTAAAGTAATAAACCCACGCATAAAAATGGATATTTCATATATATATATATATAGTTTAAAGATAAGGAGAGGCATTAATGAAAGAAGAGCTTAAGCTTCTGTATTTCGTCCATGATTTTCAACACCATGTAGTGAAAAATTTTTACTACTTAAGTAAGGGGCTCGAGGATGTATGTGATTGCAGAGTTTGGCATAAACCAGCTAATATTCATGAAGTCATGAAAGAATTAGATTTTCAACCAGATTTTATATTGATTAATGATGTTTCAGGAAGTCCTTCCATTACTGGGCTTGAGGAAGTAGATATTCCAATAGGATTACTTATACACGATGCACATCGTAATGTAAATAAACGAAACATATTTATTGAACAGTATGATATTCAATTTTTGTTTACGATTTATCGAGATGAATTCCTAAAGAGACATCCTCAATATAAAAAAAGGATGTTTTGGCTGCCGCACTTTGTTAATACAAATATTTTTAAAGATTATCAGTATCCTAAGGAAATAAACTGGTTATTAATGGGGATGATAACAAATCACTACCCAACAAGACAAAGAGTTTATAGGAGAATGAGAAATAAGAACGGTTTTGTGTATTATCGTCATCCAGGATATAAAAACGTAAATGAGCAAGACAAGAGGATATTTGTTGGTGAAAACTATGCAAAAGAAATAAATCGGGCTAAAATGTTCATTACAGATGATTCTAAATTGCATCTACCTTTTATGAAATATTACGAAGTGTTAGCATGCAACACACTCCTTCTAGCTACTGTCAATAAGGAACTTTTAGATTTAGGGTTTAAGCCTAAAGAAAACTTTGTTGAAATCAATAAATACAATTTTGAACAGGTAGCAGATTATTATTTAATTCATGAAGAAGAGCGAAAAAAAATCGCTCAAGCTGGTTATGAAATGGTGCATGAACGTCATTCATTAGAAGCAAGAGTGAAGGAATTAATAGATATGATAAAACCAATAGTAAAGAAATCTGATTCTATAGATTAAGACATTTAGTACATCATTTTTTACATTAAAAAGGGTGTCAGGCACCACAAAAAGACAGCGTCCACTCTAGGTGGACATGTCCGTGGTGCCTGACACCTCATTAAGTATGTCGTGAAGGTATATTATTAATTTATTATGCTTCAACGACGTTTGGCTGTTGGTAGACTTCTGTTTCTATTTCTCCTGTTGCTTTGCTTGTTAGGACACCGGCTGTCATAGCGCCGCTGACGTTTAGGGCTGTACGTCCCATGTCAATTAACGGCTCAACGGAGATTAATAGGCCGACAATCGCTACCGGAAGGTTCATGACCGATAATACGATTAAGGCAGCAAAGGTCGCACCGCCGCCAACACCAGCGACTCCAAATGAACTTATCGCAACTACTAGAATAAGAGTAAGAATAAAGGATATGCTTGTCGGGTCAATCCCAGCTGTAGGAGCGACCATTACTGCTAACATCGCTGGATAAATACCAGCACATCCATTTTGACCAATGGAAAGTCCGAATGACGCTGCAAAGTTTGCAATTCCTTCCGATACCCCAAAATCTTTCGTTTGGGTTTTGATCGTCATTGGCAATGTTCCCGCACTTGTACGGGAAGTAAAGGCGAATGTTAAGGTTGGCAGCCCTTTTTTCACATAGTTCACAGGGCTTAGTTTGGCAAATGATAATAGAAGTAAATGAAAAATGAACATCAGAATAAGCGCTACATAAGAGGCAATAACAAACTTGCCTAATTTCGCAATCGCTTCATAATCACTCGTTGCTGTTACCTTGGTAATGATGGCCAGAATTCCATATGGTGTGAGACGAAGAATCAGAGTGACAACCCTCATGATGATCGAGTAAAAAGTATCAATAATCTTGGCAAAAAAATCGGCATGCTCAGGATCCTTACGTTTTACTCCGAGGTAGGCAATCCCGATAAAGGCTGCAAAGATGACAACTGCAATTGTCGAGGTTGGGCGGGCACCAGTTAAATCTTGAAACGGATTACTTGGAATTAGTTCGATAATTTGCTGCGGGAGCGTCATGTTTTCAACGCCTGCTACTCGTTCCACTAGCTGAGCATTCCGTGTTTTTTCGGCATCACCCTCATTAAGATGAATACCATCAAGACCGAAGCCCAAAGCGGAGCCAATGCCAATGGCCGCAGAAATGGCGGTTGTTCCAAGTAAGATGCCAATAACTAAAAAACTGATTTTTCCAATATTTTTAGTCAGCTTTAACTTTGTAAAGGCACCGACAATAGAGATAAATACAAGCGGCATAACGACCATTTGTAAAAGTTTTACGTAACCATACCCTACTATATTAAACCAATCAATTGAACCTGTAGTCACCTCATGTGTTGTTCCGTAGATTAAATGAATAAGAAAACCAAATACAATACCTAAACCTAATGCGGTGAACACACGTTTTGAAAACGAAACATGCTTCTTCTGCATGATGAACAAGCCTAAAATGAGTAGTAGTAATATAAATACATTCACGATAATAAGAAAAGTATTCATAATATTCCCCCTTCGCTGATTTATTGAAGATTTTAATACATACAATCCTATCAGTCAAGTCGGAATTTCGATTGTTCTGAACACTTTGCCACTTTAACCCATCAAACGTTTGATATGCTATAAATATGACATCATAACTAGTTCTATTCCAAGAAAAAAATAGTGTCAGGCACCGTCCATGGACAATGTCCACGAGCGGTGCCTGACACCCATACGACTATTCTCAACTTACCAATGGTAGTTTTATTTCGACTAAGGTTCCTTCTTTGATCTTGCTTTTATAGGTGATGCTGCCATGGTGTTGTTTAAGGATTTTATGGCAGATCATGATGCCGAGTCCTGTTCCCTTTTCTTTTAAACTATAAAAAGGCTCACCTAAACGAGGGAGAAGTTCTTCGGGGATGCCACAGCCTTGATCTTGGACTGAAATAATGCACTCGTCTGCCAAACCTTTTTGGAGGTTAATATGAATGTCCCCGCCCTTCGGCATTGCTTCTATTGCGTTCTTAAAAATATTAAGGAAAACCTGCTTTAATTGATTCTTCTCACCTGTAATAATAAATGGCGACTCCTCAAACTTTAGATTAAATTGAATATTGTTCATAATGGCCTGAGGAGATAGTAACTCGAGTGTATTTTCAATTAATTCTCTTACATTTGTCCGGATCAACTGGACTGCTTGAGGTTTCCCTAATGTCAGAAGTTCACTTGTAATGGTTTCAATCCGCTCTAATTCACTTAAGAGTAAATCATTATATTCAATCGAACTATTTTCCGTTTTATATAGCTGAACAAATCCTTTTATGGTGGTAAGAGGATTGCGGATTTCATGGGCCACTCCTGCAGCTAATTCCCCGACAATTGAAAGCTTTTCAGATTGTAAAAGAATTTCTTCGGATTTTTTCCGTTCAGAGATATCTCGGCTGATAATCACTATTTTCTCGATTGCTTCTTTTTCTCCCTTAACAGGCATACAGCGAGACTCAAATTCAATCCAGCGGTTGTCCTTGTGTTTTAAACGGAATTCCATCGATTGTGACTCTTTATTTTTAAACATGCTCGTGATTGTATTTTGAAAATTCGTGATGTCGTCAGAATGAATAAACTTACATAATTCAAACTTTTCCATTTCACAGCAATGGAATCCTAAAACAAGCTCATGCGAAGGAGAGAAATAACTAATCGACTGCTCTTTATCCATCACCATTATAAGGTCTGACGTGTTCTCAGCAATGAGGCGGTACTTTGATTCACTAGCTTCCACCATCTTGTACATGTCTGACAACCGATTATTTAATCGATACAGCTTCATATATGACTCAATAAGGAATACACCAATGATTACACCTATCATCACAAACAATAGATATTGAAGATGAAAGAAGGATTTATCTCTAAATATTTTGAAAATGATTGATACATCAATTGCATAGATTAATAGAAATGATCCAGATAGAATAACGCATTTTTTTACTGAGGTAAGACGTTTTGTATACAAATGGATAAGAGAAAAAACAGACATGATAATGGTCCAGCCGATAATTGCTGGGGCCCATTGACCACTTGATAACAGTCTTGAAGTCAATGCGAATATCCCTGTAATTAATCCAGGCACGGTCCCAAAATAGGAAAATACCAGAATAACTGGTGCATATCGAATGTCATAGGAATACCCGTTTTGCTGGAAGGAAAACGATACAAGGATGACGGAAACAATTCCACCATATAATCCGACCCATAAATGTACATGTTTCAATGGTTTAAGATTGATAAATGACCGGATGACTAACGGCATACTTACCATTAATGAAAAAATCGAGAGATTAATAATGTAGTTTAAATGAATCAACTGACTCCCACCCATACTTTGTATAAATTGCCATATTCTCTCTTATCTTAAACTAGAGTTATTACTATTTCCACAATGAAAGCATTCTTTTTATTGATACTGTAGTTCATTTTGGGCGGGAATATTCAAAGAAAAGAACGATAAAGAAGGAAACTGCTCAATGATCCTTCAATTGACAATATTATTTGAAAGTAGCTTTTTCCTTATTTAATATCATACAATTTAAATTTCTCATAAAAACTAGTTTTTCCAATTTCTAAAAGTTTGGCAGCATCCAGTTTATTTCCATTTGTAACGACTAGTGCATTTAGAATCGCTTCTTTTTCTACTTTGGCTAGCGTTTCCTTTAATGGAGAGATCGGTAATGGATTTCTTTCAGTAGGATTATTCATAATAGTATTTGTTTCATTTACGTGGTCACTTACTAATTCTTGGTCTCGTAAATATAGCGGCAGGTGGTATACTTCAATCGTTTTACCGTCTAATACATTGATAGCCCTCTCAAGGACATTCTCAAGCTCCCGAATGTTTCCTGGCCATGAATGCTGCATAAGTCTTTGTTTTACCTCCAAAGACAGTTCGATTCCATTTCGGAAAAATTTACCTTCCATCTTTTTCAATAAGGTCATGGAGATTAACGGTATGTCCTCTTTTCGTTTTCTAAGAGGAGGAATCTCAATTTTAATCACATTTAATCGATAATATAAATCCTGACGAAACCTGCCTTCTTCGACCATCTTCTCTAAATCCCGATGTGTCGCCGCAATAATTCGTACATCGACAGGAATGGACTTTTGTCCACCGACTCGCTGTACTTCTTTTTCCTGTAATACTCTTAACAGTTTACTTTGCATCGAGAGTGGCATGTCACCTATTTCATCAAGAAATAACGACCCATTATTAGCAATTTCAAACTGCCCCTTTTTTCCTCCCTTTTTTGCACCTGTAAACGCTCCATCATCATATCCGAACAATTCTGATTCTAACAAATGCTCTGGAATCGAAGCACAGTTGATTGCAACAAACGGCAGAGACTGCCTCAGGCTGCTGTTGTGGATGGCATGGGCAAACAATTCCTTTCCAGTGCCTGATTCACCTATTAATAAAACGGAGGAATTACTGGCAGAAATTCTTTCAGCTAGTTTTTTAACAGCAACAAATGTTGTACTATCCCCAATTAAATCATGGAAATGATACTTACTTTTTAACTCTTTTTCCACTTTTGTTTTATAATATTTTAGCTCTTCAACCAGATTCTGAATCTTACTTTTATACATCCGCCATTCCTCAGGACTGCGAAACATCACCGTACCCAAAGCTCCTACCATTTCTCCATCAACAATAAGCGGATAACGGTTTGCAATCATTTCACTTCCGTTTATCGGGTGAATGGCTGCCAGCTCTTTTTTACCTGTTTGGGCGACAATGTGCATACGTGAATTTTCAATAACATCTTGAACAGGGCGGTTGATGGCCTTTTCAACGGTTGTTCCCAAAAACTCACAATAAGCTTCATTTATATAGAGAATAATACCGTCATGATCGACCACAACAATTCGTTCTGCTAAAAGATTAAAAATTTGCTCATGCCAATTATGTGGAATCGCTTCCATTCCTAGGTTCATCTTTTCACACCCTTACCAGTTTTGATAAAACAATTATAACAAAGAGCAGATTGGCTGGTGCCCACATTGGAACTATTTTTCCAGAATAATAGAATCCTATTCCTTAAATGAATAGGATTCTAGAATTACTTTTATTGGGCTGTGTATCCGCCATCTAAAATAACTGCTTGACCGGTGACTCCTCTTCCTTTATCACTAGCTAAAAAGACTGCATAGTCAGCAATTTCCTTAACGGATAATAGCCTTCTTTGTGGTACTAACGGAAATAGTACTTCTTCAATAACACAATCCAAGCTTACATTTCTTGTTCTTGCTAAATCTCCTAGCTGGTTTCTAACGAGTGGCGTATCAACGTAACCAGGGCACAGGGCATTTACCGTGATTCCGTGAGCGGCCCCTTCTAATGCAGCAACCTTTGTCAAACCAATTACACCATGCTTTGCACTATTGTAGGCAGCCTTTCCAGCAAAGCCGATAACCCCATTAATGGAAGCCATATTAATTACCCTGCCAAATCCTTGTTCTTTCATCATCGGAAATACATTTTTGATCCCTATAAAAGGTGCGGTTAACATGATTTTTACTAATAATTCGAATTTTTCCGTAGGAAATTCCTCAATGGGCGAAACATATTGCATCCCTGCATTATTAACTAAAATATCAACGCTTCCAAATGTTTTGTAAGCTAGCTGAAGACTATTTTTGTAGGCTTCCTCATTGGTAACATCACAGGGAGCAGACAATACTTCAAACCCTTGGTCATTTATTTCAGCCGCGACTTGTTCACTTTTTTCAGCATTTAAATCTGAAATAACCACTTTCGCGCCTTCCTGTGCAAAAGTTTTTGCTATTTCCAATCCAATCCCACTTGCAGAACCTGTAATAAATGCTGTTTTTCCTTCTAATGAATTATTCATACGAGATCCTCCTTAAATGACTAACGATTAATTTTGCTGCATTAAATTATTCCAAAGACAGAGTAGAGAGCAATGATGAAGAAAACTGCTACAGTTTTAATGACCGTAATAGCGAAAATATCGCGGTACGATTGTTTGTGTGTTAATCCAGTAACAGCAAGCAAAGTAATAACGGCTCCGTTATGCGGAAGAGTATCCATTCCGCCTGATGCCATGGCAACCACGCGGTGCATTACCTCTGGCTCAATATTAGCCGCTGCAATCGCCTGGTTGTACTTATCAGCCATCGCACCTAACGCAATCCCCATTCCTCCAGATGCCGACCCCGTAATACCCGCAAGTGAACTAGTGGTAACGGCACCATTGACTAGCGGATTCGTAAAGGTGCTAGAGATGCCGTCGCTGATTTTCGCAAATCCCGGTAGCGAGGAAATAATGCCGCCAAAACCGTATTCAGCCCCTGTATTCATGGTGGCGAGCAGTGCTCCGGAAATACTTAGGTTCAGTCCTTCTTTAAAATTCACGGTTACACGTTTCCAATCAAAGGCAAGTGCCGAGATAATTCCGACAACTAACGCCATCTCAATGGCCCAGATGGCTGCAACCGCGGGTACATCTACTGTATACGCTTTCAAACCAATAGCAGAAAAATCAAAGCCATTCGGATACCATTTTGGTATGTAGGTAATGAATAGTTTATTTGTAACCCCGACAAGTACCAGCGGGACAAACGCCATAATTTGCTTTAAAACAGATTGACTTGAGGTTAAATCAGGAGCAGGTGCTTCTTTTTCTTCAGTAGTGGCCAAATTCAAAGCAGCCGCGGTTTCTGTACCGAATCCATAGTAGCCTTCCCCTGCTTTTGCTGCCTTTTTCCTTCTCGTCTCTAGGTATAGAAGCCCAAGGGCTAAGACAAAAATTGCGCCGATAATTCCTAGTGTTGGAGCCGCATAAATATCAGTTTTAAAGAATGCGATGGGAATAACGTTTTGAATTTGCGGCGTTCCCGGCAAAGCATCCATCGTGAATGTGAAGGCACCAAGTGCGATGGTACCTGGAATAAGGCGTTTCGGGATATTTGCTTCCCTAAACATTTGAGCCGCAAATGGATAAATAGCAAAAACTGCAACGAATAAACTTACACCGCTATATGTTAAAATGGCACCCAATAATACAATGGTCAACATGGCTCGTTTCGCACCGAGCAAACGAACTATGGTTTTGGCAATTGATTCGGCAATCCCTGACATTTCAACTACCTTCCCAAAAATGGCTCCTAATAAGAAGACTGGGAAATAGGATTTAATAAACCCAACCATTTTTTCCATGAATACACCTGAGAAGAACGGTAAAACATGGCTTGGGTCAATAAGTAAAACAGCTAAAAGTGCACAGATCGGAGCAAACAAGATAACAGAAAAACCTCGATAGGCGACAAACATTAACAGCCCAAGCGATAAAAGAATAATAAGTAATTGCATTTAAATCCCCCTTTTTCATTTTTTGTAAGTGTCTTGAATAAAGGTAAGCGTTTTCAACAAGGAGCTTACTTTATAAATTTAAATGCAAGTTTTATGCCAAAACTATTATTTTTTCAAAAAGTATAAATATTTCTTCTATTCTACAAGAAAAATACTTATTTCTAAGTTTATTACTATTTATAAATTAAAAACTAGCACTTTATTTTGAAATTGCTTTTCCGATTTTCCGGAAAATACTTGGTAGATTAATTCCGCGATAAAGGAATTTTCCGTTTTCGCGGAATTGACTTAATATACAAATTATCCTATCACCCGTGAAGGAATCCCATCTATTTTTCCATTTCCACAATTGTCGCAATCCCTTGACCGCCCCCAATACATAGGGCAGCCAGGCCATAACGGGAATCCCTGCGATTCATTTCATGCAGCAAGGTTACAAGCACGCGCGCCCCGCTGGCACCTATCGGGTGGCCTAATGCAATTGCACCGCCATTTACATTAAGCTTTTCATATGGAATCTGCAGTTCACGTCCAACTGCCAACGACTGTGCAGCAAATGCTTCGTTTGCCTCAACTAAGTCCATCTCTTCCATTGAAAGTCCTGCTTTTTCTAGTGCCTTTTTAGTTGCAGGCACAGGACCAATGCCCATTATTTGTGGGTCAACTCCAGCGGTACCATTACCACGGATAACAGCCATTGGTTTGATGGCAAGTTCGACTGCTTTTTCCCTGCTCATTAGGACTAGTGCGGCCGCTCCATCATTAATACCAGAAGCATTTCCTGCGGTAACGGTCCCTTCTTTTATAAAAGCGGGCTTTAGTTTTGCAAGCTTTTCCGCGGTTACCCCGGAACGTGGAAATTCATCCGTATCAAAGCGAATCGGCCCAACCTTGCGCTGTGGAATTATCACAGGAACGATCTCATCCTTGAATTTCCCTTCTCTGATTGCGACTTCAGCCTTTTGCTGGCTCCAGGCAGAAAATTCGTCTTGTTCTTCTCGGCTTAAGTCATATTGAGACGCAAGGTTTTCCGCTGTAACACCCATATGATAAGAATTCAAGGCACATTGCAAACCATCATGAATCATACTGTCGATGATTTTACCATCCCCCATACGGTACCCTGTCCGACCATTCGTCAAGAGGTAAGGTGCTAAACTCATATTTTCCATTCCGCCGGCTACAATAATTTCAGCTTCCCCAGTTTGGATGGCCTGAGTCGCAAGATGTACGGCCTTTAGTCCGGAGCCGCAAAGTTTATTGATTGCCATGGAAGAAACCTCAATGGGCAAGCCTGCTTTAATTGCAGCTTGGCGGGCAGGGCCCTGTCCAATGCCGGCTTGAAGAACGTTCCCCATAATCACTTCATCAACTTGTTCTCCCTTTACTCCCGCACGGTTTAAAGCTTCCTTGATTACAAGCGCACCTAACTCTGGGGCAGGGATATTACTTAAGGTTCCCATGAAACTACCGATTGCTGTACGAACAGCACTTACAATAACAACATCACGCATGAAATTAGTCCTCCTGTGCATTTAATATTAGCTTTATCTATGAAAATGGTACTTTTATCTTAAAAAATCCCCTTAATTTGAGAAGTTTGAACATTTATCAGCGGATTTCTCACTGTTATCAGAGAATTATTATTGTTTATCAACAAAATTCTTACTCAGAAACTTGCCTGTTTATCGTAATGTCAATGCTGGATTAACGGTGAATGGTGCATCCGTTCTTTCCTTCACCGTCTCTAGGTTGGCACCCTCTTGAAGTTCTTCCAGAACCAATCCTTCTTCAGTTACTCGAAAAACAGCTAATTCCGTTACAATCAAATCTACAACACCCTTTCCAGTAAGTGGCAACCTGCATTGTTCAAGGACTTTTGACGATCCATTTTTCGCCGTATGCTCCATCGCAACAATAACCTTTTTGGCACCTGTTACCAAGTCCATTGCCCCGCCCATGCCTGGAACCATTTTTCCAGGGACCATCCAGTTTGCAAGATTGCCTTTCGCATCTACTTCTAATCCGCCAAGAACGGTTACGTCCACATGCCCCCCACGGATTAATTCGAATGAGAAGAGACTGTCAAAAAAGGCACCGCCCGGGAGAATACTTGAAGGCTGACCACCAGCATTGACCAAATCAGGATCAATCTCCCCTTCCAAAGGTCCAAGACCGATGTAGCCGTTTTCCGATTGAAGGATGACGTTGACGTCCTCAGGCAGAAAGTTCGGCACCATCGTTGGAAGACCGATTCCCAGGTTCACCACATCCCCGTCTTTCAATTCCTTTGCAACACGTGCAGCGATTAATTGCTTCGGATTAACTAGTGTACTGATCATTATTGACAACCTCCCTGAACAAAAATTTTATCAACCAGGATTCCTGGAGTCATGACTTCATCTGGATCAATCTCACCGATTTCCACAATTTTCTCTACTTGAACAATAACAGTGTCAGCAGCCAAAGCCATCAATGGGTTAAAGTTCCGAGCGGAACGATGATAAATCAAATTCCCGGCTTTATCTGCTTTATATGCCTTAAGAAGGGCAACTTCTGCACGAAGCGGTTTTTCGAGCAGATATTCCCGTCCTTCGACTGTAATCTTTTCTTTGCCTTCTTCAACCACGGTTCCAACTCCTGTTGGGGTCAGTACCCCGCCAAGACCCGCACCTCCAGCGCGCACACGTTCCGCAAGTGTTCCTTGGGGAACAAGCTCCACTTCCATTTCACCAGCTATCATTTGCCTGCCTGTTTCTGGGTTTGTCCCGATATGGGAAGCAATTACTTTCTTCACCCGTTTATTTACAATCAGCGGCCCAACGCCGGTCTCTGTGAAAGCGGTGTCATTCGCAATCAGAGTAATATCCTTTACGTCTGCTTCAAGCATGGCATTGACAAGAGCTTGTGGTGTACCTACCCCCATAAATCCTCCTGCCATAATGGTCATCCCATCTGAAAATATCGATGAGACTTCCTTCATTGAAATTATCTTATTCACTTAAAAGCACCTCCTGAAAAATTAGTGAAGCTCATTTTCCTCACACTTAATTTTATGCAAGATTTGTGCCAACAAAAAAATATGTATAGCCCACTTGAAAATAGATTATTATTTTTATAATTAAATATTTTTTACCTAAATGTATAAGGGAGGTTGTTAGGGTTTATTTATCCTAGAAGGACTTTCACCCAATGATTATGATCTCGAAGAAATTCTTGAAGAAGTATATATTGTAAAAAATAAAAATAAACCAGCGAGGAGCACATGGACGTACTCCTCGCTGGTTCGTTTTAATATATTGACCCATTTTCGAACGTTATTTTATTTTGATAGCAAAGTAAGAACAGTATCTAAAATAACATTTACCCCTTTTTCACAATCTTCCCAGGTCGTAAGTTCTTCTTCGCAATGGCTTTTCCCGTTAATACTAGGGACAAAAAGCATCGCAGTCGGAACATAGCTGGCAATAAATTGCGCGTCATGACCAGCACCGCTGACCATTCTTTTATTAGAATACCCCAGCGATTCAGCAGATTGTTCCAATAGCTTACAGATTTCCGGTTCAAACCATACTGTGTCCCGTTCCCATAATTTTGTCGTTTTGACCTCGCAGCCCTCGTTGACTCCTAAATGAGGAAGGCTATGAATAAAATCTTTAACGGCGTTAACAATTTCCATGTCCTTGTGTCGTGCTTCAAGTGTAAACACAACCTTATTTGGAATAACTGTATGGATGCTCGGATACACGTTCACTCTTCCAATGGTGAAGACCAACTCATTATCCAATGTGCCTAAGTGGCTGCGAATTTCGTTGATTAAGTTATTGGCCGCAAACAAGGCGTCTTTTCTCATATTCATCGGTGTGGTACCGGCGTGATCCGATTCCCCCGTTACTTCAATTTCATAGCAGGCCATTCCTACCACACATTCAACAACACCGATTGAAAACGCCTCCTTTTCTAAAATTGGCCCTTGTTCAATATGCATTTCTAAAAAGGCGGCCGCCTCTTTTAACCGATTCTCAACTTCCCCTTTGTACCCACTGGCTATTAGTGCCTCCTCAAAAGTCACTCCCTCTGAATCTATCTTTTTTAGCATGACAGATTTATCAAATTTACCGGAAAGAACTCCTGATGCCATCATTGAAGGCTCGAATCTAGCACCTTCTTCATTAGTAAAATTCACAATCGTAATAGGAATTCGCGGCTTGATGTTATTTTCTATTATTGTTCTGACTACTTCTAACCCGGTTACGACCCCTAAAACTCCATCAAATCGGCCGCCCTTTTTTACCGAATCCAAATGAGATCCGATTAAAATAGGTGGTTTATTCTCGGTGCCTTCTAGTGTGGCGTACATACAGCCTATATCATCCACCTTAACCAATAAGCCTAATTCTTCACAGCAAGCACGGAAGTAATCCCTTACGCGAATATCTTCCTCTGATAAGGACAAGCGTGTGACCCCATTGTTTTCTGTCCGGCCAAAATCAGCAAATCGTTCCAATTCCTGCTTTAATCTTTCCCCATTGATCATTAGTTTTTGTTTTTGCATGATAAAACACTCCCTCTTAAAAATGAGATTAAGAACATTTTTATGTGAGTTATAAATCTCATGGAGCAGAAAAGCGGAAATTCAGATTACTATAACTGCAACGGTCTTTCATTACGTAAGCCGTCCCATTCCTATGATAATCTTATTGTTTTATTTGAAAAAATATTCAGTTATTTTAATTATACAATACATCCACTTGCTGTCATTACAAAACATAAAATCTTTCCGGCCAATTATTTGATAGTTTGTATAACTTCACTTGCTAAGTACCCTTTTAATGTTTCAATCAATGTCTTCAAAGCTTTTGTTTGATACGAAGTATGAGTTAATATTGAAAAATGTCGTTTAAAAGGCAGCCCCTTCACATCAATCATTCTGATATAGCCATTGACAAGTTCCTTTTCTATCGCCCAGTGGGATAATAGGCTTATCCCAAGACCCGCTTCTACAGATTCCTTAATCAGCTGGATGCTTCCAAATTCCATGATTTTTTTCGGGGTAAAATCATACATTCGAAAAAGATTTTCTGCTGCCTCCCTTGTACCGGAGCCTTCTTCCCTTAGGATCCAAGTTTCTTCCGCTAAATCAGAAATACTTTTTTCCCGTTTCTCGGTCAATAAATGATGACCGGGCGGAGCAACGATAACCATTTTGTCTTCGGACACTACCTCTGAATTTAAGGTATTCTCTTTAAAAAATCCTTCAATGATGCCAATATCTAACTGATGCATTTTTACAAGCTCAATGATTTCCTTTGTATTTTGGATCTTAATTGATGGACTGATGAGAGGGTATTGCACCTGCATTCTGGCAATAATATGCGGCAGGATATATTCTCCAAATGTGTAGCTCGCGCCTATCGCAATCGGCCCGCTCGCCTTATTTGACAGGTCGTCAACTAATGACTGCATTTTTGTATAAAGTGCTAAAATTTCTTTTGCATGATGGTAAACAATCTCTCCGGCCTTATTGAGGCGCACATACTTATTGCTCCTCTCGAGCAGCCTCGTACCTATAGATTCTTCCAGGGTTCTAATATACTGACTGACAGCCGGCTGTGTCATGTGCAGCTCCTCTGCCGCTTTAGAAAAATTCTCTTTTTCCACGACCTTTACAAACACCTCTAAATGTTGATCCATCATTTTGCCCCCATTAATTTCATTAATCTGTTTTATTTATATGAATTTACTTATCATCCCTATTATATATCTTTATTTTTCTTATGCACGAATCAGGAGTATTCTTAGGATAGAAAATAAACTGAGGTGATATAAATGGGGAGTCAGAGTGCTAAAACTCTATCCTTGAACGAGCAGTCCGAACATCAGCAAAAAAAGCCTGAACCAAAGCATTCCGTAGGGTTATGGTTAGGAGGGATTGCTTTTACCGTTGTCATAGCGGCATTCGGTTACGTATTATCAAAAGTCCCTGGATTTGATCATGTTGGACCTCTTGCTTGTGCCATTGTGATTGCAGTCATTTATCGGCAATTTTTCGGTTATCCCGAAAAATTACGCGCGGGGATTCAATTTTCTTCGAAACGTTTATTACGTTTTGCGATTATTTTATACGGTTTAAAACTTAATATTGATATTGTGCTTCATCAAGGACTGGGACTGCTTGCACGTGATGTAGGTGTCATTGCCTTTGCTATATTATTTACCGTATGGCTAGGAAAATTGCTGAAAGCAGAATCAACCCTCACCCTGCTCCTTGGAGTTGGGACAGGAGTTTGCGGGGCAGCAGCAATTGCAGCCGTCTCGCCGATCATTAAAGCAAAGGATGAAGATACCGCTATTGGAGTAGGAATTATTGCGCTGGTAGGGACAATTTTTTCGATTATCTATACAATCCTGCGCCCTTTCCTTCCGCTAACAGAGATTGAATATGGAATCTGGAGCGGGATCAGCCTCCACGAGATTGCCCATGTCGCCTTAGCAGGAGCCCCAGCGGGACCGGATGGTTTAGCAATTGCCTTACTGGCAAAATTAGGCCGGGTGCTTCTGCTTGTACCTTTATGCTTTATTTTAATGTATTGGGTAAAAAGGAAAAGTTCTGGGAGTGCTGGAGATACGAAAATTGAATTTCCATGGTTTCTTATCGGGTTTATTTTAATGAGTTTGTTTGGAAGTTATGTACTCGGCAAATCGATTCCAGTTACGAAAGCAGCTTTAGATGGGATTTCAACTGCGACCACTTTTATTTTGACAACTGCAATGGTTGGTCTCGGTTTGAATGTAAGCCTACGTGATCTCCGTACGAAAGCAGCCCGGCCGCTGATTGCGATGTTGATTACGTCTGTCGTTCTTTCTGTTGTTACATTTTTTATTGCTTAAAAGCATGATTAGTTTAAAAGATTGAGAAATGCAGGTAAAAATTACGATGATTAGCTTCCGTGCCTCTGAAGAGCTTGATACAAATAATTATTTTTTTATCGAACCGTTTTTACTCCTCCTTCGTTACCTTTATTGAAAAGATCAGCTAAGGAGGATTTAAATCATGAAAAAGTGGAATTGGTTATTCTTATTTGTTTTAACAGGAGTGCTGCTTGTTGGCTGCAGTTCTAAAGAAAAAGCAGAAGATACAAAGGCAAATGACCAAACGGAAGAAGTGTCAAAGGAATCAGGAGATGTTCAAACAGAAGAATCCTCTAATGATCCAGTGTCAGCCCTAAAATTAACGGAAAATGAAAAGATTGGAAAGTATCTTGCTGATGCTGACGGTAAGGCACTTTACTACTTCAAAAACGATAAGCCAAATACTTCTAACTGCAGCGGTGAATGTCTGCAAAACTGGCCGGCCTTCTATACAGAAAATTTTGAGGTTCCAGAAGGCTTTAACAAAGAGGACTTCGGTACTATTACCCGCGATGACACGGGTAAACAACAAACAACCTATAAAGGCTACCCGCTGTACTACTTTGTTAAAGATCAAGCAATTGGGGATGTGAACGGACAAGGGGTTAAAGACGTTTGGTTCATCGTTAACAGTGAAACAACTTTTGCACCATAATATGATACGAAAGGACTGCACTTTTGGCAGTTCTTTTTTCTGTTTACTATAGTTTATACTTAAAAAAAACTATTTCATAAGGGAGAGAATTCGGCATTGAAATCGAAAACGGACGAGGAACTGATTGCATTAATTAACCAAAAACATCGACCGGCGCTTGAAGAACTTTATGATCGCTATGTAAAGCTTGTCTACAGCTTCTCCTTTAAATTAACAAAAGGTGATAGAGAGAAAACCAAAGAAATTGTCCAACAAGTTTTTCTCCGACTTTGGACAACAAAAAGGACTTACAACCCACTGCAAGGCAAATTTGCAAACTGGATTCTCACCATTACCCGAAACATCGCCATTGATATAATTCGAAAGGAACAAAAACAGCCGGGGATGGTACAGCTGGAACTTAACGAATGGTGGCAAATGGAGGATCGGGAAACGGAAGATGTACCACAGCAAGTTTCAAGAAATCTATTAAAACAACAAATTCAGGAAGCAAAGCAGCATCTATCTGAACCGCAGCAGCGCCTGATCAATTTATTATACTGGGAGGGATATTCCTTAAGTGAAATTGCTAAACTGGAACAAAAACCGCTTGGTACTATTAAAAGCCGGCTACATCAAACTTTAAAAATACTTCGTAATTATTTCAGTAAAGAAACTGGAGGTGTTCCGCATGGAAAATAAATGCGAAAACCTATCTTTATATATCATTGGCGAGCTATCGGTAGATGAAAGGGTACAATTTGAACAACATCTAATAACATGTAATCATTGCCGTATAGAAGTAAATTCTTTAAAGGAGACATGGCAAATGCTTTCTTATGATGTCGAAGAAATGGATGTTCCAGAATCCTTAAAAGCTGAGGTCATGGACTTTATTTTTCAAGAAAATTCGACAGAATCACTAGTTCAAGCTAAGGAGACTGAAAATAAGGGATCATCACTGACTCAAGCTAAGACAGCTGAAAATCTAGCTACTTTAGAGGTTCAAGAAGGAAAGTTAAAAAAGCGTAGTTATCTTGATGGGTTAATGGCTTTTCTAGGAAAACAATTTTCACCGTTATCTACGGGTATTACAGCCGTTTTAGTATTAGGAGTAATCGGGCTTTTCTGGAGTAACCACCAATTGAAGGAAAACATAGTGGTATTAGAATACAAAGCGAGTTCTCAAACACAAATTGTCCGGACATTTGATTTAAAAGGGTTGAATTTAGCCGCTTCGGCAAGTGGAAGCGCCTACCTTTTAGAGGAAGGCCGTGACACCGTCCTAGTCATTGATTTATCTAAGTTGCCAAGTACGAAAGATGAGGAAGTATATCAAGTATGGCTCTTAAAGAATGGCAATCGGCAAAGTGCCGGCACACTAAAGCCTGATCCAAATGGTAACGGCATAATGACCAGCCGCCTGCCAAAGGACCTCTCCTTTGATGACATTGGAATCACACTCGAACCAACTCCAAACAACACACAGCCCCAGGGGCAAAAAGTTCTGGGTACTTCTTAATCTTTCTAAATAACAGTGTCAGGCATCGTCATTGGACATTGTCCAATGGTGATGCCTGACACCCAGTTACTTATTTTTTCTTAGCGTGTTTGCGCATGTCGAATGCGACGGCGACGATGATGATTAGGCCTTTTACAATGAATTGGATGTACGGGCTTACGCCTAGGAATGCTAGCCCATAGTTGATTACTTGGAATATTAATACCCCTGTGATAACCCCCGGAACAGTTCCAATCCCACCTGATAGGGATACACCACCGACTACGCAGGCTGCAATCGCGTCTAATTCGTACATATTACCTGTGTTGTTCGTTGCACTGCCGACACGTCCCGCCTCTAGAGTGCCCGTTAAGCCGTAAAGAAGACCGGCAATTGTGTAGATGATAATGAGATTTCTAGCGACGTTAACACCAGAAACCTTAGCTGCTTCTGGGTTTCCACCGATTGCATACATGTTTTTACCAAGCTGCGTTTTATTCCAAATGACCCAAATAATGAGAGATACAATAATGGCATAAAGAATAAGATAAGGGAATTCATATGAACCAATTTTGATACCGCGCTGTGCAAAGGTAGTAAATTTTTCACTTAAACCGCCGATTGGCTGTGCACCATATGGCGGACGGTCAAAGTAAATTGAAGTCAGTCCGTAAACACCGATCATCATACCTAATGTCGCAATGAACGGTGGCACGTGAAATTTTGAAACAACCACACCGTTTATTGCTGCGATTAAACCTGTTGCAGCCATTGCTAGTAAAATCGGCACAAAAAGCGGTAATTCAGGCAAGTTCGGATACATTTTATACGCATAATCCCCAGCCTGGAGCATAGATGCTGAAATAACAGCTGAAAGTCCGACCATCCGGCCGGCTGAAAGATCTGTACCTGCTGTAATTAAGATCCCGGCAACCCCAAGTGCAATAATGATTCGGGAGGATGATTGACTTAAAATATTTATTAAGTTCGTCATCGATAAGAAATCAGGAGAAGCAATGACAATCCCGATAACGAGAAGGACTAAAACTACATAAATAACATTATCAACAAGCCATTTTGATACATTCGATTTTTTTGATGCCTGCGTATTCATTTCAATCGCCTCCTAATACAAAGCTGCTAATCGCATAATTTCTTCTTGAGATGTCGTAGACGTATCAACGATTCCAGCTGCTTTTCCATTACTCATCACTAAAATTCTATCTGTAACCCCTAAAAGCTCTGGCATTTCGGAAGATATCATAATAATGCCTTTCCCGTCCGCTGCTAATTGGTTAATAAGTTGATAGATTTCAAACTTTGCTCCAACATCAATTCCCCGTGTTGGTTCATCAAGCAATAAAATATCCGGTTTTGTCAGGAGCCAGCGCCCAATAATAACCTTCTGCTGGTTACCTCCTGAAAGACTTCCAATAGATGTTTTTTGCGTAGGTGTTTTCACCTTCATGGAATCAATCACCCACTGCGTATCTTCCTTGACCTTACTGTCTGATAAGAATGGGCCTTTACGGTATTGAGCCATGTTGGAAATAATCGAGTTGAAACTGATACTTAACTCTGGAAAAATACCGGTTGATCTTCTTTCTTCCGTTACAAGGGCAAAACCGTTTTTGATGGCATGCTGTGGGGAATGATTTTTTACGATCTTGCCATTCAATTCAATCGTTCCAGATTTCAACGCTCTCATCCCAAATATCGATTCCAGCACTTCCGTTCGCTTAGAGCCAACGAGACCGGCGATTCCTAAGATTTCACCCTTCCTCAGCTCGAAGTTCACTTCAGAAAAAGAAGGCTGCGTCTCTGCAGTTAAGTTAGAAACTTTTAGAATCACATCTCCCGGCTTGTTGCTTTTTGTTGGAAAACGCTGTGACAAATCACGGCCAACCATGAGCTTAATGATTTCATCTGTTGTTAATTCCTTCGCACTTTTCGTCGCAATATATTGACCGTCTCGCATAATTGTCACTTCATCGGAAATCTTCAATATTTCCTCCATTTTGTGCGAGATATAGATGATCGCAACGTTTTCACTCTGCAGTTTTCGAATGATGGTAAACAGATGGTTCACTTCATTTTCAGTTAGTGATGAAGTTGGTTCGTCCATTACGATGATTTTTGAACGGTACGAAACCGCTTTTGCTATTTCCACCATCTGCATCTCAGAAACGGATAAGCTGCTAACCTTACTCCGCGGGTCAATATTAATATCAAGCCCCTTGAAAATAGCCTTAGTGTCCTCATACATTTTCTTCTCATCAATGAAGACGCCTTTTTTCGGATACCGGCCCAGCCAAATATTATCCATAACATTGCGCTGCCGTACCTGGTTCAATTCCTGATGCACCATTGAAACGCCATTTTCAAGTGCTTGCTTGGAATTGGCAAAGGAAACTTCCTTTCCTTCAAAAAGAATTTTTCCTTCATCCATCGAATAAATCCCGAATAAGCATTTCATTAACGTGGATTTACCTGCCCCATTTTCACCCATTAAGGCATGCACGGTTCCAGCCTTAACCTTGAGTGAAACATTATCGAGGGCGATCACGCCGGGAAATCGCTTGGTTATATTTTGCATTTCAAGTAAATTGGTTGTACTAGCTACAGACATGAGCGAACCTCCTCGCTTACCATTTAAAAAATATGAGACTTTGAATGCGAGTCTCATATTTATTGAAAAAATTTTCTATATTCTGTCGTTGTCCCGCTTCCAAAAAAGCAATACCCCGAACGAAGGAAAAGCAGGAGCTTTTCCTTCGTTCGGAGAGCGCCTAAGGGCAAACCCTTCGGCTGCCACAGGACCGGCGCTTTCTCTTAATCTAAATCTGCTAAATCTTATTTATACGCATCTTTACCAACTTGGATATTATCTTTTGTTACTTCAACATAAGGTACACGAACGGCTTTCTTATCGTCTAGCTTCCACTCTGTTCCATTTAAGACGTCTTTCCCTTTTGCAGCGTTTGTAGCAAGTTCAACGGTTGCTTTACCTTGGTTTTTCGCATCATTTAAGATGGAACCAATCATTTTGCCTTTTTCAATCATTTCTAGTGCTTCTGGAATCGCGTCCACACCAACTACAGGCATATACTTGTCGCCAGAGAAGTATCCTGCTTTTTCAAGCGATGCAATGGCACCTAGTGCCATACCATCGTTGTTTGCAATAACAAATTCAATTTTGTCGCTGTATTTTGCTAACCAAGCATCCATTTTTTCAGTTGCTTTCGTTGCATCCCACATCGCCGTATCCATTGCTAATTCTTCTACTTGAATTCCTTTTTGTTTCACCGTATCTACTGCAAATTTCGTACGGGCTTCCGCATCTGGGTGTCCTGGCTCCCCTTTTAGTAATACGTACTGGAGTTTACCGTCCTTGTTTTTATCATATTTATCTTTGTTTGCTTCCCATGCTTTTGCGATTAATTCCCCTTGAAGAACGCCTGATTCTGAAGAAGTTGTTCCAACATAGTAAGCTTTATCATAGCCTTTCAAAACGTTAGCATCTGGCTCTTTGTTAAAGAAGATCACTGGGATATTCTTTGGCTTCGCTTTGTCAATAATAGTCTGCGCTGCTTTTGGATCAACAAGGTTAATGGCCAATGATTTTGCCCCTTTGGCAATGAGCGTATCCACTTGCTCAATTTGTTTTGCTTGGTCGTTTTGCGAGTCATTCAACATCAGTTTTACTTTATCTTTTGCTGAATCTTCCATTGCTCGGCGAACGTAAGACATGAAGTTGTCATCAAACTTGTAAATTGTTGCCCCAACAGCAGGAAGATCGCTGCCTTCCTTACCTTTGCCAGAATCAGACCCGCTGGTTGAACTGCTGCATCCTGCCGCCAATAGAATACTAGATGCAACCGTTAAAGATAGAATTAACCCTTTTTTCTTCTTAAGCATGTGATCATTCTCCTTTTACTTTTTGATAAAGAGGCGCTGATAAACTATGCGAATCTGCTTACCTCAGCCTCTTGTGTAAGCCCTTACACATATGTTAGCATCAGGAGAATCGATGCAATAGTTCCAATCAATAGCACATATTTGTGAATATCTAGATTATTTTGCAAACGGTCGCAAACAGAAAAGTGGAAGCGCACGTTTAGCGACGTATGGCAAGGGGCCTACTTCGACTGAGATAAAGGAAACACGAAGAGCGGAAGCGATTCGATGTTGACTTATCGTAGGGAGGAGTGGGTTGTACACTGGAGCTAGACAATTACCGAAGTTCTTTCCATAAAAAAATAAGACCACCTCTGGTTGGTCTTATTTTTTAACTTACCGTTACTTTACGATACTCAGTTGGGGACAAGCCGGTTGCCTTTTTAAATACGCGGCTAAAATAGTTCGGGTCTTTATAGCCTACTGAATAACAAATTTCCTTTAAGCTTTTTCCCTGATTCACTATTTCCGCTTTGGCATGCTTAATTCTTATTTCTGTCAAGTAATCAATAAACGTCAAGCCAAACCGGTCTTTAAATAATTTACTAAAATAAAAGGGACTAAGCTCGACATATTCGGCTACTGATTCTAATGTAATAGATTCAGAAAAATGGATTTCGATATATTCCTTTGCCTTTTGCAGCATTCCTTTAGCATGATTATTCCGCCACAACTGTACATGCTGAACGACCGCAAGCAGATGTGTTTTCCCTTTTTCAAAAATAAGCCAGATATCCTCAGACTCGTCGATTGCCGGAATCCGTTCATAATTGATGCCTAGATCGTGAAGCATCCGGGATAGGAGAATAAACAACTCATCAAATGATTTTTTCACCGATGATGGTTTTATCGTCTTGTTCGATTCGAGCTTTGTGACAAATGAATCAAAAATAAACAAGACTTGATTGACATCTCCTTGCCTTACAGCATCTAACAGCTTTTTCTCTACCTCCATAAAACCTGATTCAGCAGGCACTTCAAAGGCAGTTCCATGCTTGTCGCAGAATAAATATCTCCGATTAGGCATTCTTAAAAGTTGCTCCAATGCCATAACCGCTTCATGATAAGACTTATTCAGTTCATGGGCCTGGCTGTACGGATGACCAATCCCAATCCTTAATTCTCCTCTAAAGCTTTCCTTATTGAAAAAACGAATAAAGCTCTCAAGAATCTGTTGTGCGTTTGTTTTAAAATATGTTTTTTCTGTCACCTTTTTGCAAAGGAATAAAACCGGAACCTGTGTGTCAGTTATCGGCCCAATCATGATTTCATGCTTTTTAACGACGGCTTTTAGGGTATCCTTCAACCAGGTATACAAGTTTTGCTTTTCGCTTGCAGCGAGTTCGGATGGACCAAGCTGTTGTAAAGTAAACAACATAATATACCCCGAAGTAATTTCTACCCCTAACAGCTTGCTCCATTCATCAAAGGTAATATCCTGCACTTGATTCACTAAAAGAGATGAAATCCATTCTTTTTGCGCAATCGAAACGGCACGGTCTAAATTTTCTCTCAGACTTTGCTGTTCTTCTTGATGCTTTCTTTCCTCAAGAATTTCGCTTGAAACTCTCCCCACCGCCTCAAGAATATCTTGTATGCTGCTAGGCTTTAAAAGGTATTCCTTGACCCCCTGCTGCATCACTTCTTTGGCGTATTCGAACGTATTAAAGGCAGAAACCATAATAAAGCGGATGAGGGAATTTAGTTTTTTGATTTCTTTTACCGCTTGGACTCCATCAATGCCCGGCATTTTTATATCCATAAAAATAATATCCGGTCTATGCTCGACAGCCATTTCAATTGCTTTTCTTCCATTTGCGGCTTCACCAATGACCGTTACGTCCAGTAATGAGCTGTTAATAATTTTCGTTAATGCTTTTCTCTCAAGCACTTCATCATCCACAATGAGAATTTTCAACAAGCTTGCTTCCTCCCTTTGCCACATTAGGAATCGTCAATCTAAAATTTGTTCCCTTCGTCAACTCTGATTCTATTTCGAAAATGTCGTTCTGCTGGTAAAAAAGCTGTAACCGTCTAATCACATTTTTCACGCCAATGCCTGTTGAGTGACCTTTTGATTTTTCGGGTTCGTATATTTCCTCCGTTTCAGTCCCATTAACATAGGTGAGCAGTCTGTTTTTGACAGTCTCATCCATCCCATCCCCATTATCAATGACTTCTACATGTATTCGGTCTTGATGCCGATAAATATGGAGGCGGATCACTGCATTGTCTTCATACGATTCAACCCCATGAATAAAGGCGTTTTCAACAAGCGGCTGTAATATTAAACACGGTATTTCAATATCTAAACAACTGTCCTCGATCTCGGTGGAAAATTGAATCCGTTCTCCAAATCTTGTTTGCTGGATAAAAAAATACTCCTTCACAATTCGTACTTCCTCTCTTAACGTAGAGGCTTTATTTAAATCCCCGAGGTTATAACGCAGTATTGCCGCAACCGCTTCAATCAACCGCGATGTATGTTCTGCTTCTTCTAAATATGCCATTTTTGAAACCGTATTCAATGTATTGAACAGAAAATGAGGATTAATTTGATTTTGCAGACTACGCAGCTCCAACTCTTTTAACAGCTTATCTAGTTCCGACTTCTGTTTAATTTCCGTTACAAGCTGTCTGAGATTCGTCCGCATTTGGTTAAATGTTTCCGTTAAAGGCTTTAATTCGTCCTTTGTCGTGATTTTTATATCATCTCCTGTTAGATTCCCTGTTGAAATTTCCTTAGCTGCTTTGGATAATAAACTGATTGGTTTCGTAATCCCGCCGGAAATCCACAACGCTAGTAAGGTGCTAAGAAAAAAAGCCGCTGTAAACAGAGAAATCGACATGAGCTTATAATAATGATTTTGCTGCTCCATTTGATCATAGAACTTTTGATAATCTGTCAATTTATTGTTCAACAGTGCCAGTGTACTTTCTTGAAGGAATGCGGAAATTTTCAAAACTTCATTAAAATGATTCGAGTATTGGTTAATTTCATCCTTCTGAAAAGCACCAACTGTTGCATCACATTCATCTAAAAAGCTATCAATCAAATTTTTATAATTAATAAGTGTAATATCATTCGTATCCATTTCTTGATAAAGTCTTTTTTGATCTTTAATCAGCTTTACCTTTTCTTTTCGATAGTCTTTTAGATAAGATTCTTCCTTATCTAATATATACGCGTGAAGCTTTTCGTTAATTAAATTGATTCTTTGCGAGATATCATTTAACAGCAAAAATCGCTCAAAGCTATCATCATATTCATTCACAAGTTTTTCACTGCTGTTGTAAAAAATCAGCCCGACGGAGGACAACAACACGACAAGGACAATAAAATAGAGGAGTAACTTCGATCGAATTCGGAATATTATCATTGTCTCGCCTCCATTCTATCCGGGTGACTTGGCGGTAAATCTCCTACCTTCAAAATCTTAGTATTCGTGTGAATTATGGAGGGTACTTTTTTTCCTTCAATTATATCAATCATCATGATCACCGCTTCATAGCCCATTTCGTAGGGCTCCTGGACAACGGTGGCGTTGATGATTCCTTTCTGAATATATGTAAGTGTTTCCGGCAATGTATCAAATGCCATGATATAGATTTGGCCGTTATTTTTATATTTCTGGACTACTTGAGCAATCCCAATCCCATCGAGGGCACTTGTCCCATAAAACGCATTAACCTCAGGATGTTCCTGCAATATTTGATATGCCTTTTCAGCTGCTTGAACTCTACTAATATCTGATTCCCATACATCAATGATCTGGATGCCGCTTTCTGCTTTTACCGCATCTTCAAAACCCTTTACCCGTTGGATTTGATGGTTCTTGTAAAGACTTCCAGTAATAATAGCGACATTTGCCTTTCCCTTTGTATCAGCAATTAACGCTTTTCCCGCTAAATACCCGGAATAATAATTATCGGTTCCGATATAGGCCATCCGTTTACTATTGGAAGCATCGGTATCGACAGTGATGACAGGAATCCCCTTCTCAATAACCCGATTTATTAATGGTGTAAATTGCTCGTCACTCAAGCCTTGTGTCATGATTCCGTCCACTTTAGAGGCCGCTGACATTTCAATCGCTTTTAAATGATCATCAATATTGGATTGCTTCGGCCCCACATACTCAAGCATAACCCCATAATCCTTAGCAGCCGCCTTAGCCCCTTTCTCCACAAGACGCCAATATTCATTATCAAGCTCTTCAGGAACAAGAACAAAATGATAGTTGTACTTTACCTGCGCTTTTTTTTCGCTAGGCAAATCATGGGTCACTACCTTGACACCATAAAAAATAGAAAATGAGCAACTCACGATAAAAAATAATGTACCAAACGTATACGCCATAACAGATAACCTGCCCATAAAGTATCCCCAATCCCTTAGCCCACTGTTTTTGAAACCGCTACCAAATCTGATAAAAACATTATACGGAACATCCAAAAATTCGACAACTTCCTTTTGATGAAAATAGTGAAAATGGTGTCAGGCACCGTAAAAAGACAGTGTCCACCTTAGGCGGACAACAGGCGAACCCTTGGTGTGTACACGCCTGCATAAAACCCACCAACTTTGTTGGTGGGTTTTATGTTAGAAACTGCTGTTTCTTAGGATGAGTTTGGTTCCGATGAAGATTTTTTTTGCAGTTTTTCTGCCTTCGATTCGTTCCAATAGTGTATCAACGGCGGTTTCACCCATAAGTTCGGTATATACCTTGACCGTGCTTAAGGATGGAAACACATATTTTGAAATACTGATGTCGTTCACCCCTATGATGTTCACACGCTCTGGAACTGAGATTCCTTCCTCCAATAGGGCCCTAAGAGCACCAACGGCAATAGAATCATTCCCAGCAAAAAATGCGGTAGGCAGGTTGTCACCGTGTTCATGAATAGCCTTTTTCATCAAAGAATGGCCATCATCCACGGAAAAAGTGCCACTGTACATAAACGCTTCGTTTAATAAACCTTTTTCTTCTAAATAGCTCTTGAACACCAGTTCCCTTTGGTCTTCAATAATTGAGGTTTTGTCTTTAAAGCCTTCTCTGCCGCCGATATAGCCAATTTCCTCATGACCCTTTTTAATGAAATGCTGCAGCACCTTTTCGGTTGCCTTTTCAAAGTCAATCACAACCGAATCAAATCGTTCTTCGTCCGGAGAGTAGTCAACAAAAACAATATTTTTGGTAATTGAAAGCAGCTCTTTTACTTGCTTACTGCTGAACTTTCCGATTGCGATGAGCCCTTGAATCTCATTTTCCTTTAACTCATCAAAGTTGTCCTGAAAGTACTTTACAATATTTACTCCAAGATGCCGGCAGCGATTTTCTACACCAAGCCGGATCGACATGTAGTATAAGTCCTCAAGTTCTTCTTTTTCGGTATACCACTGCAGCAGGGCAATTTTCACTGACTCTTGTTTTCTCACTGGTTTCTTTTTATAAGACAGCTCTTCTGCGGCCTCAAAAATTCTTTTTTTCGTCTCATCACCGACAGAAAGCGTCGTGTCATAATTTAACACGCGGGATACAGTCGCAATCGAAACACCCGCTAATTGTGCAATATCCTTAATCGTAGCCATGAAATCAGTCTCCTAATGTGTTAGCAAAGAAACGATACTTCGTTGTGGAATAGTATACTTCCTCTGAATCTAAAATGATAGTCGGAAACTCTGGATGATGAATGGCATCAGGAAAACCTTGCGTTTCAAGGCAAACCCCCAAATAATTTCTTGCAGGGACGCCCGAAATTGAAAAAGGTCCTTCTAATTGATTCGATGTATAAAGGACCACACACGGCTGATCCGTCGTAACCAATAACGTTCGACCACTTTCTTCATCACTTAATACAATCTGATTTTCGCCTTCTTTCATAAAAATAAGCGGATGATCATAACCGTTTCCAACTAGCACATTTTGCGGATGCGCCGAATTCATCCCTGCCTGTAACCTGCGGCCGTGCTGAAAGTCAAATGGGGTATTCCTGGAACCCAGCATTTGACCAGTTGGAATAAGATCAGGACCCAACTCTAAAAAGCGATCACTCTTTAGCTGCAGAATATGTTCAGAACAATCCCTTTTTAAATTGCCGCTCAGATTAAAATAGGAATGATTGGTTAAATTGACTACTGTTTTTTTATCTGTTTTCCCTTCAAAGGTAATAATCAGTTCATTTTTATTGTTTAAAAGATACGTAACGTTCGTGTCCAAATTACCAGGGTATCCTTCTTCACCATTTGGACTGTGATAAAAAAACTTCACACCTACAGCTTGCTCTTCCTCTACTTTTTCCGCTTCCCAAACCACTGAACTAAATCCTTTTCTACCGCCATGTAAGTGGTTTGGATGCTCATTGTCTGCGAGCAGGTATTCTTTTCCGTCCAATTCAAACCTGGCATCTTTGATTCTTCCCGCCACCCGGCCTACTACCGCTCCAAAGTAAGGCGAGAATTCGAGATAGTCCTTAAACTCGTCAAAACCAAGTACAACATTTTCAAAGTTTCCGTGGCAGTCAGGGACGATAATCTTCGTAATGACACAACCGTAATTAAGAAAAGATACGGTCATTCCTGAATCGTTGATTAGGGAATATTCGATAACAGGCGAATTTTCATGACTTCCAACTAATCTATCAATTATTTTCATCGTCTCACACTCCATATTTTAGGGGGCTTTATGAGCATTACAACAATTATTTGGACCTCTAACTACACATTTCAGCCTCATTACGACAAATTTCTGCTCACTTACTACATATTCCGTAAACCTTACTACAAATCTCTTACAGCATACTACATCTCATGGATATCATTGGAAATAGGTACCCTCGAATTTATCATAAAGTTTGAATAAACCGCTTGAACCCAGTAGTCCCTGCTTCATCCCGTTTAAACACACCGGCATCCTCTAATACCCTCAAAAACTTCTTCCCTACTTCATCTCTAACAATTGACTCCACATTAGATTTGTCAACAACAGCCCGATAGCGTGCTTTTAATTCTTCTGCCCAGTTCAAGTGATAGTCAGCGATCATCTCTGTTTTCCCAAGGATGAAATCCTCCACCTCTTCAAGCTCTCGCTTAAGTCGTGCCGGTAAAACAGCAAGCCCCATCACCTCAATCAGGCCAATGTTTTCCTTTTTAATATGATGAACATCCGCATGTGGATGGAAGATCCCAAGTGGATGCTCGTCGCTCGTGCGGTTGTTACGAAGAACCAAGTCTAATTCGAAAAATCCCCCAATTTTACGGGCAATCGGTGTAATCGTGTTATGCGGGGTCTCACCTGTCTTAGCCAAAATGCCAACCGTTTCATCGCTGTAATTTTTCCAATTAGCTAAAATATAAGTCCCGGCTTCCACAAGTGGGCCAACTTCTTCTGAGCGCAGGCGAATCACTGACATTGGCCATTTGACAACTGAACATTCGACATTAGGGAATCCACTCATTGTAAATGTCCAGTCATCCTCCGCCTTCGCCATCGCAAATTGATAATTCCCGCCTTGGTAATGTTCATGTGATAAAATCGAGCCTCCCACAATCGGAATATCGGCATTTGAACCAAGAAAATAATGCGGAAATTTCTCTACGAAGGATAGAATCCTGGCAAACGTTGCTGGGCTGATTTTCATATCCGTATGTTTTTCCGACAATACGATACAATGCTCGTTATAGTAGACATATGGAGAAAATTGCAAAAACCAATTCTCATCCAACAAATTCACTCGGATCATCCGATGATTCGAGCGGGCAGGATGCCCGATTCTACCCGCATACCCCTCATTTTCAATACATAGGAGGCATTTCGGATAGTCCGTTTTTTGGGCGGCAAGCTCAAGCTCGATACTCTTCGGATCTTTTTCCGGCTTCGATAAATTAATCGTAATGTCCAAATCGCCGTATTCCGTGGCGACCTTGTATTCAATATTTTGACGGATTCGCTTCATCTGGATGTAGTTACTATTTTTACTTAACTCATAAAAGTACTGAGTAGCCTCTTGTGAATTCTGTTTATATTTTTCATAAAAATACTGATTCACACTGGAAGGTCTGGCAATCAAACAATTCATGATTTTACTTGAAAAAATTTCTTTCTCATCAAATAGGTCTTCAATTATTCCTTGCTCGCAAGCATAGTCAACAATTTGTTCTAGCAACTCAGGGATTTCGAGGGAAGTGTTTTCAGTCTTACCTTCTTCTTTATAATCATTTAAATGAAGCAGCGACAGAACTTGATTCCTTGCATATATTTCGTCATCCCATTCGATTAATTGGGCAGTAAGTGCTTGTTTTATTAGTTGTTGAACTAATTGGTTAATCATTCATTTTCACCTCTGATATCCATTTGGATGATGCTGATGCCAGTTCCAAGCATCGGTGATGATTTGCTCAATCGACGTTCTTGTTGGGTTCCAGCCAAGTAAACGCTTTGCTTTTTCCGACGAGGCAATGAGCGTACTTGGATCACCAGCACGACGTTCTCCAATTTGAATGGGGATATCAATACCTGTTACCTTTTTAGCCGTCTCGACAATTTCCTTTACTGAGAATCCCTGGCTGCTGCCGAGATTGAAACAATGGCTTTCCCCGCCATTTTGTAAGAACTTTAGGGCTAATATGTGAGACGTAATCAAGTCCTCGACATGGATATAATCACGAACACAAGTACCGTCAGTGGTATCATAATTATCGCCAAATATCATCACTACTGGTCTTTTTCCTAATGCCGCTTCCAAGACAACGGGAATTAAGTGTGTTTCCGGATTATGGTCTTCGCCAATCTCCCCGCCCTGTCTGGCACCAGCAACATTAAAATAGCGAAGGGCAACGTATTTAATTCCGTACGCCTTTTCACACCAAGCCATCATTTTTTCCATAGTTAATTTTGTTTCACCATACGTATTTGTTGGCTTTTTTTCCGCCTCTTCAGTAATCGGTACAACCTTTTGCTCTCCATACACAGCCGCTGTCGAAGAGAACACAATATGCTTAACATCAAATTCCTTCATCATTTCGAGGACAATTTGCGTGCCGTACACATTATTATCATAGTATTTTAACGGCTCAAGAACCGATTCACCAACGAGTGAGTTAGCAGCAAAATGCAAGATTGCTTCAATCTGTTCTTTTTCAAATACTGACCGCATAAATTCACGGCTGCGAATATCACCTTCATAAAAGGCAGCCTGTGGATGTACGGCATCACGGTGCCCTGTTTGCAAATTATCGATGACTGCAACCTGAAACCCTTGATCAATTAATTGATAAACAGCGTGCGATCCGATATAACCCGCACCGCCTAAAACAAGAATACTCATTTACACTTCCGCCTCCACTTTGATTTCCTTTGCTCCGTCCCCAATGCTGGCAACATAAAAATCAGCCTCGTAGCCAATATTATCTAGATAGGAAGCACCAACATTAGCAATAAAATTTTCAACTTCTTCATTAGTAACAATGGCGATGGCACAGCCTCCAAATCCTGCTCCTGTCATACGGGCACCTATTACTCCAGGCTGGTTCCATGCAGCTTCTACTAAACGATCAAGTTCTATTCCGGTAACTTCATAATCATCACGTAAGGATATATGCGATTGATTCATCAGTTGACCAAATGCCTCTAGATTTCCAGCCTTCAGTTCCTTTAGTGCCTTCAATGTTCTTACATTTTCATAGACGGCATGCTTCGCCCGTTTGCGGACCGTTTCATTTGTTATTACATGTTGATTTTCATCAAATTCGGCTTCTGAAAGCTGTCCAAGCGCTTCAATTGGCAGCCTTTGCTGAAGTTCGGCCAGTGCCTCCTCACATTCGCTTCTGCGCTCATTGTATTTTGAATCCGCCAATTCACGGCGCTTGTTTGTATTCATAATGATAATTTTGTGATTTTCCAGCTGAATCGGTGCGTATTCATATTTTAAAGTCTGGCAATCTAGTAATATACCTGCATCTTTCATTCCCATCCCAATTGCAAATTGATCCATAATGCCGCTGTTGACACCGATAAATTCATTTTCAACCTTTTTACCAAGCTTTATGAGGTCAAGACGAGGAATCTTTAATTCAAACAACCCATCAACAAGGACTCCTATTAATAGTTCAATCGAAGCAGAAGAAGAAAGACCTGCACCGTTAGGGATATTTCCATGAATGACGCACTCAAAGCCCGTTGGAATTTCATATCCTACTTCGAGAATATATCGAATCATCCCTTTCGGATAATTTGCCCAATTGTGCTCTTTATCGTAATCTAGCTGATTTAAATCAAATTCAATAATCCCAGTGTTAGGGAAGTTAACAGAGTACAAGCGGACGAGCTGATCATCACGTTTCCTCGTAACCGCATATGTTCCATATGTAATCGCACATGGAAACACATGCCCTCCATTATAATCAGTATGTTCGCCGATTAAATTAATCCGGCCTGGAGCAAAGAAGGCTTGTTCTGGTGTAGTACCAAATTTTTCTTTAAATGCTGTAACTAGCTCTTTAACGTTCATTTTATTATCCCTCCAGTGAATGTAATCCTTTTCATTTTGATAAAAAGTAAATAACTATCTTCAGCATAATTTTACTCCTTCCAGTAAAACTATTCAATATTTTTACTAAAAATTTTACTAAAAAAGAATGGAGATTACTCCATCCTTTTGTCTTTTTCACCTATGTCTATACTTCGCAAATAGAAAACATGTGACTGAAAGTCACCGCCGCGCTCAGCACTTTTGCCATTAACACCATTAAACTCAGTCGGAAGCTGAAGACCTACTTGCATTAGTTCATCTCCATAATAGGCCTGATTATTTCCGGCCACAGAATAGGCCGCAGTTTCATTCAACCCGCTAAGCCGTAACGTTTGCTGTTTCGGAGAATTTGGGGTTGCTAAAACCTTGTAGTACCCTACCAACGCTTCCGATTGGTCTTGACTAACAACCATCCATGCTGCTTCATTGTTCAAAAACGGGCTCAACAGTCTATAAAATAGACCATCACGAATTAAATCCCGGTGGTTTTTATAAAAAACGATCTGCCCTTTAATTTCCTCCCGCTCTTCTTCTGATAACGTAAGTGGATCTAATTCATATCCAAATGTACCAAAATAAGCAGTATTTGCCCGAGTCAAAAGTGGAGTTGTCCGTAATGTTTGGTGATTTGGGACTGCCGAAACATGCGATCCCATGCTATAAATCGGATAGGCGAATGATGTTCCATATTGAATTTTCAGCCTTTCAATGGCATCTGTATCATCACTCGTCCATGCTTGTGGAGCATAATACATCATTCCGGGATCAAATCTTCCTCCCCCGCCAGCACAGGATTCAAAAAGGACATGGGGGAACTCACTGGTTAACCTTTCATAAAGACTATATACTCCTAAAATATAGCGATGGAAAAATTCCCCTTGCTGATTTGAAGCTAATTTTTGTGAAAATGCTTCAGTAATATTCCGATTCATATCCCATTTAATGTAAGAAAGTTTAGTGAGTTTAATGATATCAGCCATTTCTTTATAAAGATAATCAACAATCTCAGGTCTAGAAAAATCTAATACAAGTTGGTTACGTCCAAATGTACGCTGATGTGGTGTGCCCACTGCCCAATCTGGGTGTTCACGATATAGCTCACTGTTAGGGCTAATCATCTCTGGCTCAAACCAAAGACCAAATTTCATTCCAATATTGGAGGTTTTCTTAGCCAAGCTTTCTAATCCATTGGGAAGTTTAGTTAAATCCACATGCCAATCACCGAGTGAGGATGTATCGTCATTCCTTTTCCCAAACCAGCCATCATCCAGGACAAACAACTCAATTCCTAATTCACTGGCTGACTTTGCAATTTTTACAAGCTTATCTTCATTAAAATCAAAGTATGTGGCTTCCCAGTTATTTATTAATATAGGGCGCTTTTCTTTCCTCCAATGAGCTGGGATTAAATTTTCTCGATAGAGTGAATGAAACGCCTGGCTCATCCCATTTAACCCCTTATTCGAATAAACCATCACCACTTCTGGTGTCTGGAAAACTTCATGAGGCAATAAATTCCACTTGAAGCCGAATGGATGAATCCCTACTGTTAGTCTGGCTGTATCGTAATGGTCTACTTCAACCTGCATGATGAAGTTACTGCTATATACAAAATTAAAGCCAAACACTTCACCCGTATGCTCCGTTGCTTCTAGTCTCTTTAAGGCTAAAAATGGATTATGATGGTGTGAGCTGGCACCTCGCAGACTTGAAATCGACTGATTTCCCATCTCGAGCCTCCGCTCCTTCACATGCCTTTCCCGGGACCAAGTCCCTGATAAATGAGTAAAAATAAAATCCTTATCAGGAAAGTCAACAGATGCTCCCATCATTCGATCAATCACTAAATTTTCAGTGCCGTAGTTTTTCAAGGAAGCGCTTCTCGTAATTACAGGTTTATCTTGAAAAATAGTATAATTCAAAGTCAGCTCCGCCTGAAGGAACTCATCCTTTAAAAGGATTTGGATGGTACTTGCCTTATCGCTATAAGTTGCGGGGAGACCCTCAAGCCGTGGCTTCCCTTCTAGGATTCTAAAAGAATCATATTTAAAATCCGGAACATTTGGTGCATTGTCTTTTCCAACAGAAATTGCAGGTTCCCGAAAATCCGAGTTTCCGTAAGCAGGGTACTCCTGACGCAACGTTTCTAGACTAAAAGCAGGATCATCCTCATAAACATGACAGCTTGCGGCTGTTGGTACATCATACGTTTGCAAATGGGAAAAATCACTTCGATGCCTTAATGCTTTGCCATAATAGAGATGGCCCAAGTGCCCATTCTTCATCACTTGAAAAATATAGCTCACCTTACCATTGCTTAAATGAAATTGCTGTTTTTCTAGATTCGTATGAATTAGCACAAAACATCACCTTTTCTTAAATTGGTTGCTAAAGTTTTGAAACGATGCTTATCTTTAAATAGCGGGAATTTGTCAAAAATCCCCCTATTGTAACTTTAGGAATTACTAATCAATTACCTTTTACATTAACAACTTCAATATCATCTATGGACAGGATCTTACGGGTGCGGATGAATGAATCTGGATATTTAGCTAACTAAAAATAGGATTATTTCTTTTACCTGCTGAAACTTAGCTAGAAAAGAGTCCATGCTGCATGGACTCTTCCCTAGTATTTAAACCCTATGAATCATAAACTCAAATTCCATGTCTTCGTTTGCATGAATGAGGTGTTCATCATGAACAGGTGCACCCCAGCTGTCGTCTCCGCCAACACCCATCTGCCTTCCTGCCACCGTTACAACGGTATAATGAATATTCGGAAGCTCGTAAACATGGTAGGCATTTTCGAGTTCGAATGCTGTATATGGTGAAAAATTGCACTCCAGCGGTTTGTCCACAGAAGAAATTCTAATTCCTTGACCATCACTGTTCATCACACTGACTCGGCGGACTCCGGTTCGGTTGCCTGACTCCTGCGGGAAACAATAGCCTGATAGATTGTCAGTTACTTGATTATTAAAGATACCGAGTCTTGCCCCCGCCGCACGGTCAGAGTAGTTTTCTTCTGGACCTAGTGCGTACCACTTAAGTTGTTCATAATCAGCTAGGACCTTAAAGGAAACCGCAAAGATCGGAAGCTGAGGCAAACACTCAGCGCCCTTATACGCAGACTTCACACGGACACTTCCATCTGGATAAACGGTGTAAACAATCTTAACCTCGATATCATTGTTAATCGAGAATTTATAAGTAAATGCAATGCTCACGTGACTCTTGTTTTCTTCAACCTGGACATCCACACATTCCCTTGCTAAGCTCGCTGCGTACCAAAGCCCGGAATGGAAGCTTTGAGAAAATCCTCGATCATTATCTGTTGTTGCTCTCCAGAATAACGGTGCCGGTGGAAGAGCAATCATTTCTCTCCCCCCATAGTTCAAGGAAACTAAACTACCCACCTGCTTCGAGAACATAACAGTAAAGTCCTTTCCGTGAACACCAATATTGACATCACCGTGAGCAACTCGCAAATCTCCACTTGGAACACCTATATCCCTTGAACCCTTTTGGAAAATAAACTGACCGAAGGCAATCTCATAACCCACATCTGCCCAACCTGTGCTTTCATTCAACTTTAGTGAAGTTTGAATAGAATATTCACCGTTAGCGGCTGCGATGTTTGCAGGCCAGTTAAACTCGAAACGTCCCGCACTTTGTGGTTCAACAGCTGCAAAAAGAGTGTTTCGATACAATTCCTTGCCCTCAAGGAATAGGGAATACTCCAACTCATAGTCTGCTGTATTAGAGAAAAGGCTCTCATTTTTTACCATTACACCAGTTTGATCCACCACCAGCTTAAAGTCCTGATATAAATACTTCACTTCCTGCATCTTTGGGGAGAGTTCTCGATTCGCATAGACGATACCATTTGTACAGAAATAATAATCTGTAGGACGGTCGTCAAAATCGCCGCCGTATGCTAAAAATTCCTTGCCATACCGGTCCTTCTTGATTATCGACTGATCAATATAGTCCCAAATAAATCCGCCTTGATACATAGGGTATTTCTGCTCTAAATCCGTATATTTGTACATACCGCCTAGTGAATTGCCCATTGCATGCATATACTCGCAGCTAATGTAAGGCTTTTCCGGATCTTCACTTAAATACTTTTCAATATCAGCAGGCTTCGCATACATGCGGCTTTCCATATCGCTTGTTTCGTTATAATCACGTGCGTGGAATACCCCTTCATAATGAACAAGACGGCTTGGGTCCACCTTCTTGAAATATTTAGAAACACTAAGAATGACTTCACCTGCATATGATTCATTACCACACGACCAGATTAGGATAGAAGGATGATTCTTATCCCGCTCTACCATTGATATAGCTCGGTCCATGACAATATTCTCCCATTCCGGCTTGTTGCCGGGAATGTTCCAGGACGGCTCAACTGCACCCATCTTTTGCCACGACCCATGTGTTTCCAAATTCATTTCATCGATGACATATATGCCATATTCATCGCATAAATCGTACCATAAGCTCTGATTTGGATAATGTGAAGTCCGAACGGCGTTAATATTATGGCGTTTCAGCGTTTTAATATCCCAAAGCATATCTTCCTTTGTAATCGCACGGCCTCTACGGCAATTAAATTCATGACGGTTTACACCCTTAAAAACGATACGTTCACCATTGAGGCGCATAATCTTATCAACAAGCTCAAATCTTCTAAATCCAACCTTTTGAGGAATGACCTCTACCAAACTGCCGGACTCGTTATAAACGTGAATAAATAGCTTATACAAATATGGATTTTCGGCACTCCATAATTTTGGAGTATCAACTGGAATAGAAAATGTGCATATTCCACCACCTAGAACAGCATCCTTCTTCGCTATTAACTTTCCCTTAGCATCGAATAACTCGGCCATGATTTTTGAAGGGACTGAAGCAGCTGGTAAAAGTTTAAGGTCTGCTTGTAATGTTCCTTGCTTAAAAGAGGCGTCCAATTCTGCACGAACATGTGCATCAAAGACATGAATCTCAGGTACCGTATAGAGATAGACATCCCTGAAAATACCAGAAAACCTCCAGAAATCTTGGTCTTCGAGCCAGCTGCCCGTGCTCCGTTGATAAACCTCAACGGCCAGCTTATTCTCCCCATCTATGAGAAATGGAGTAAGCTCAAACTCGGCCGGAGTAAAGGAGTCCTCACTATAGCCTACGAATTCACCGTTTAACCATACATAAAAAGCAGACTCTACGCCTTGAAAGGAAATATATAATGGTTTATTTTTCATATGTGCAGGAATAGTAAACAATTTCACATAGCTTCCTACAGGATTATGATCCTTTGGAATCTCTGGCGGTCTGATTTCATTATGGCCATCCCATGGGTACATGGTATTTACATATTGTAGTTTCCCATACCCCTGAAGCTGAATATGCCCTGGCACGGAAATATCTCCCCAGCCTGAGCAATTGAAATCAAGCTGAAAAAATTGTTCCGGACGATTGGCTGGATTAACATTATAGGTAAATTTCCAATTACCGTTCAATTCATGTCGTAACCTCATTGGAGCAGCACTTTTTGCCTCCTCCATCGTCTGGTAATAAACGTGATCGGAATGGGCAGGAATACGATTAACAGCAAATACATTTACGTCTGATAACCAATTAATACTTGGAACCTTTGTCATAATCTCTTACACATCCTATCTACTTACTTTTTCAATCGAACTATTTCACGGAACCCATCATACCAGCAACAAAATGCTTTTGCATTATGAAGAAAATGAGTGCAACTGGCAGGGTTGCAATAACAATGGCTGTCATATTCATTCCAAAGTCGGGTGAGTAGCTTGATCCGAGGTTTGAGATAAGCAGCGGAATTGTCTGATTCTCAGGTGATTGCAAAATAACTAGCGGCCACAAATAACTATTCCAGCTGGCCATGAACGTAATGATAGCCGCTGCTGCATAGGTTGTTTTCATTGTAGGAACATAAATCCGGAGGAATATACCTAATTCCGATAAGCCATCAATTCTTCCAGCTTCTAAAATTTCCTTTGGAAACATCTTTGTGCTTTGTCTAAAGAAAAAGATAAGAAAAGCGGTAGTAACCGTCGGTAAAATGACTGCTGACATTGTATCAATCCCAATCATCGGCATATTTTGAGAAATATTCCCAAACATCCTAAATAACGGTACCATTAAAGCCGCAAAAGGAATCATCATGGAAAGCAGCAAGAAGTTGAACAAAAAGTCCTTAGACTTACTTTTAAAAATTTCAAATCCATAGCCAGCCAATGAGGCAATTAACATGCCAAGAATGGTTGTGGTGATCGAGATCTTCGCCGAATTCATTAATGCAGGTACAAGATCAACGGTGTCCAGCAGATTGTGAAGATTTTCGATAAAATGACTGCCCGGCAATAACTTCCCCTTCGTGACCTCAACAGATTTATTTGTCGAGCTTACTATCATCCATAGAAATGGAAAGATGGAAACAATGGATGCAATGATAAGGACTGTATAGCTGAATATTCGTTTAAGGTTACTCATTTTTATCACCTGCTACTTTAAACTGAATGATAGAGAAGATGACGATCATAATGACTATGGCATAAGAAACAGTGGCGGCATAGCCAAAATCAGGGGTATATTTAAACGATAAATTGTAAATGTACTGAGAAATCGTCATCGTCGCATTTCCTGGCCCGCCCTTGGTAATATTCATGACTTCATCAAATAGCTGAAGCGTACCAATCGTTGAGGTAATTGAGGTAAATAGAATAATCGGCTTTAACATTGGAATTGTGATTTTAAAAAATTGTTGAACCGATGACGCACCATCAATTTTTGCCGCTTCATAGATAGATTCATCGACATTTTGCAGAGCGGATAAATAGAATATCATGTTATACCCTGTCCAGCGCCAAGTGATCGCTATAATAATCGCAACTTTTGCCCAAAAAGGATCTGTAAGCCATTGAATCGGCTCCGAAATAAGTGAAACCTTCATTAACATGATATTAACAATTCCATCTTGACCAAACAAATATTTAAAGATAACGGAATAAGCAACAAGAGAGGTTACGCATGGTAAAAAAATAGCAGTTCGAAAGAATCCCTTTAGCTTCAACGATTTATTATTTAATAAAACAGAAAGAAACAGAGCCAGCAAAATCATTATTGGTACTTGAATGATTAAATAGATCACCGTATTTTTTACTGTGGTTAGGAAGGTTGGATCCTTAAATAAACGTACATAATTATCAAAACCGGTAAATGTTAAATTGGCACCAGATCCTGTTTGAAAAGACATAATAAGCGCCTGAATCATTGGGTAGAAATAAAACAAACAGATCAACACGGCAGCAACTAGAACAAAGGACCAGCCAATAACAGCGTTTTTTGCTCGAAGTTTCCGGCCTGATTTTGCTGTTTGCAGGCTCTGGCTATGTTTTGCTTTTGCTGTTATCACAATTGTCAACTCCTCACATTGTTAGTAAAAGAAAAGAGCCTCAGAACTTCGCCTGACACATCAGATTGCTCCGTTAAACAGAATAGGAGAAGCCGGCGAATTTCCGAGGCTTATTTTCTTATAAATATTGATTTGATGTGTTCCTTTTTGCTTGTTTTGTTATTTAATTTGTTCTTCTGCTTGCTTTTGGGCATCTTCTAACACTTTGTCTAGATCTTTACCTTTTAGGTAGTCTTGCATTCCGACTGCTAAAATGTCTTCAATCGCATACGTATGCATCCCATAGTTTACTTGAGGAATCTTCTCTGTCCATTTAGAGAAATCTTCAACCACTTTCTGGCCGCCAAAAAAATCGTCTGCAGCTTTATAAGCTTCTCCTGCTGCTGCTGGTTTGTATGTACCGATAGCACCCATTTCCTTATTTAAGGTTTGATAGAAATCAGCGTTGGAACCGAATGTCTTAGCAAGGAAGTCAACTGCTTTATCTTTACCTGGGACGTTAAGCACATACCAAGAGCTTCCGCCTAAGTTGGTTGCATTCACAGAACCTTCAATACCGGATTGTTTTGGCATTGGAACGACTGCCCATTTACCTGATTGTGATGCTTCGGCCTTGATGGAAGGTGTAATCCAGTTACCCGTTGGAACAGTGGCGACATCACCTTTATTAAAGCCTGCTAAAAACTGACTCCAGTCAGAAACAGGTTTCACTAAATTAGCATCTAATAGATCTTTATACGTTTTGAATGCTTCCTTAAGTGCAGCGTTGTTTGCTAGGTCAGGTGTTGTGCCATCCTTCTTCAAATACCAGGAACCGCTTGATTGAATCATCATCCGAATAAGACCTAGATCCTTCGGATCCTGTGTAAGCATTGGTTTGCCTGTTGCTTCTTTTACCTTTTTCCCAATCTCGATGTACTTGTTCCAATCGATATTTTGTAAATCCTCTACTTTATATCCTGCTTTTTCTAAGTAATCTGTTCGAACATACAATCCAGCTACCCCTGTATCGAACGGAATTCCATAGTTCTTACCATCTAGGCTGGTTGGAGCCATTTTATACTGTGCAAAATCGTCTGCTTTAAAAGAATCCGTTAGTTCTTGGAACATATCCGGATAGGCTTTTAGGAAGCTTTGCGCACGATAATCTTCAATTAATACGATGTTCGGTAGCCCTTTAGTGGTACCTGAGCTTAGACTGGTGTTAAGCTTTTGAACGATATCATCTTGGGCATTTTCAACGATCTTGATCTTAAGATCTGGATTTTCTGATTTATAAGCGTCCTTTGCTAGATTCATTGCCTTAATATTAAAATTCGGGTCCCATGCCCAAACCGTTATTTCTTTTGAATCCTTTGCCTTGCTGGAAGTATCTGTCTCTTTTGATCCAGAAGAACAGGCAGTTAGCATTAAGATACTAACTAAAAAGAGTGCTAGTATTTTTTTCATTGATATTCCCCCAAGCATTCATAATTTTTTTGTAAGCGCTACCCAACTTACAAGGATTATGTTATCACCTGCCGGAACGTAACAGTTAGGAAGATATTTTTAATTGATTGTATTATTTTTATGAGATGAATACGCTTCCAATTGTTTACTTTGGATTATTTTTAGATTTTATGAAAATATTTATATATTCTTAATTGGAAGTTCGATTCGAACCTTTGTCCCCTTACCAAGTTTACTGGATATGGTTACACCGTATGGATCACCATAAATCAGCTGAATACGTTCATTTACATTCCGTACACCGATACCCGAGAAATGCTGCTGTTTCTGCTTTGTACTAGGAAATTTGCTTTCTGAAGAGACTTCCATTCCATCACCGTTATCTACCACTTCACAAATCAGCTTTTCACTTTCTTGCCAAATAAGAACATTAATATATCCTTCAGGCTTACGATTAAAACCATGAAAGAATGAATTCTCTATAAATGGCTGAAGGATTAGTTTTGGGATTGGGAGGTCCATACAATCCGGTGCCACGAAATAGTTCACTTTTATACGATCTCCGTATCGCTTTTGATTAATAAATACATAATTTTTTAAGGTATCTACTTCCTGCTTCACCGTAATAGTTTCATTGACATTACCAATTGTATTTTGCAACAACGATATCAACGCATTGATGGTAGCTTCTGCATCTTCTTTCCCACCCTGTTGTACCATGAATTTAATGGAGGTTAACGTATTATAAAGGAAGTGGGGGTTAATTTGCCGCTGCAGGGCAGCTAGTTCTGCATTACGTTGCTGCTTTTGCGCTATCACAAGTTTATCCACATACTCATGTAGCTCATCGAGCATCGTGTTAAAGGCATTTCCGATTTGTCTTGTTTCATAAGTACCCGTTTCAGAAACATACTTATCAAAGTCATACTTCGGGGCATTTGCAATTTGTTTAACCAGCCTCGATAAGGAATTCGTCAATCTCCTTGATGCGAGAAACACAATAATGAGTGCAACAAAAACGATTCCAATACAGATTAGGACGATCTGCCTTTTGTTAATTAAATCGCCGACTGCTTTCTGTTTGTCAATTACATTGAACAAATACATATCAAAGGATGGTAGATATTCCATAAAAATAATTTGATCTTTGCCTCTAAAGTTTTCAATGATGTATTTATGTGGATTGTCATTTATTTTTGCCGCATAACTAAGAAGATTGTCTGCTTTTTGCCCAATCAGTTTAGCTTGATTACTTGAAACAATGGAGCCATTCTTGTCCAATATGAACACATCATTCCCGGGATTTGTATAACTTGAATACAATTTTCTAAATTCGCTTTCTTGGATAGCCAAATACATAGATCCGTAAACTTTCCCGGATATCCGGTCCATGAATGCCTTGGAAGCAATAATCACATTGCTCCCCTCTAGTCCTGTGGTCTTATTCATACGTTGATCATATTGATACATGAGCCTTTTTGGTTCCTTTAGTGTATTCTCGGTAATAGCACTCATTTTCAGTTCTTCATCAGAGATCGGCCAGAAATTACGGTCAGTTACATAATTGACTCCATTTCTTCCCGCCACAACAATTTCGATTTCATAGGCGTCTAACATAGATTTAACATGCTTCATCTGCTGAGACATACTATAAATAGAACTCATTTTCTCTGCGTTGGATTGCTCTTCTGTCAGCATTCTTTTAATATTCCCACTTTGAAGGAGCTTATTTGATGCGATGACGACTGAATAATTAAGCGACTCAAAGCTTCCTTTTACCTGACTCATCACTTTAGAGTTGGTAATGCTAAACTTTTCGATAAAAAATTGTTCCGACATCCGAATGGTCGTCCAGGTGATGGTGACGGAAACTGTAATAATGATCATGACTGTAATGAAGAACATGACAATAAACAAGCCGTTATGCTTAAAGCGATCAGGAATGAAATTCATATCTGTACCAACTCTTATCTTAAGTTTTGTTTTCTTTTATATTGACTCGGAGATAATCCCTTCATTTTCTTAAAAACCTTACAGAAATAACTGTGATCCGAATAACCAACCATACCGCTGATTTCGGAGATACTAATGTCTTCATGAATTAACAGTTTAGTTGCTTCCTCAATCCTGATTTTATTTAAATATTCAATAAACCCTTCATTATTATGAGTCGAAAAATAACTTGATAGATAGGAAGGATTAAAGTGGAAATGTTTCGCTACCTCTGTCAGGGTAAGCGGCTCTGCATAATGGTCCATAATATATTCCAGCAGCTTCCTCATATTTATATTATCAAGCTGATTTGGCTGCGCGATTAAGCATTTATTTACCTCTTCGATAAAACATTTCAATAGTTGGACTGTCTCTTCTGCTGTACATGCTTCATCTATAGAATTAAAATACGTATACTTACGGCCTTCTAATTCCTTCACATCATAATCCATATTTCCTAGAAGAATCGTGATGTTAAAAATAATGTTCCCAAAAAAAGCTTTATATTCAGAAATATCGGTCGTATAACACCTTGATAATGTAGTTACATGATCCTGCAAATACTGGAAAGCCGAATTAAAGTGTTTTCGCTTCAGTTCACTAGTAAACCAGTCCAAATTAAAGCTGTTACAGGTTGGAGGCTGCTCAGGCAAATCCTGTTTTAATAATAATGGTTGATACGAGAGATAAAATCGATAGCTTAATAGCTTTAGAAGACTTGTTTTATAGATACTTCCTATCTGTGAGAAATCTTCAAATTCCTCTGTCAGAACGAATCCAATACCATGCTCGCATTCAGCTAATTGTTTAGCAAAGGGTATTATGTCTTCCCTTTTCTCCCTGTTCATATTTAGAATGTATACGATTACATTTTGATCGAACATAAAAGAATAGTACGCAGTCTCTTCCAAATTAAAATCAAGTTCCTGTTCCACTTTTTCTTTAAGTGCTATTGTAAATTCGGCACTATCTTTAGATGGATGCCTCTTTATATCAAGTCCCAATAAAAAATAATGGCTATATGGGAACAAGTTGGAAAGTGAATCTAGCTCATAATTGACCTCATAACCAGCAATCAACTTATTGATAATTTGGTCGATTGAGGGTTGAGCGCCTCCCTCTTTTTCGATATTCTGTAATGCTGGAATTTTGCTGGCGGCAGTCTTTAAGACTTTTAGTAGTCCTTGTGCATCGAGCTTTGGCTTTAGTATATAATCAACAACACCACTTTGGAAGGTGGACCGTACATAGTCAAATTCTCCAAAACTGCTTAGAATAATAATTTCAATTTGTGGATATCTTTCTTTTACGATTTTCGTTAACTCTTCCCCATCCATTATGGGCATCACGATATCCGTCATGATAATATGCGGTTTGGCAATCTTTATTATTTCAAGCGCTTCTTGACCATTGGAAGCTTCACCTACGATTAAAAACCCTTCCTGCTCCCAATCAATATAGTGCTTAATCCCCTGCCTAATTAATATTTCATCGTCTACGATTAGTATTCTGCATAATTCACCAACTGCCAACGTAATCCCCCCAAGATCAAGATAGATATATAATAATTTAATTACATAATATTCATTTTGAAATGGTATTGAATATATTTCCACTCTATCACAAACAAAATAAAATAGAAGCAAATGTAAAAACATCAGTTCTTAAGATACCGTTATGTCTCTTGTAACAGAAAAGGTGTCAAGTACACACAGACATTTGTCCATGTTAGGTACTGACACCATTATCCTGTCTTATTTATTTTTTTGGCTCTATTAAATTTTTATGTTGATTTTCCTACAAAAATTCAGGGGAAACCCACATTTAGCAGGTTTCCCCAAACTTTCGTGATTTACCGTAAAAGGTAATTGACAATGGGAGGCAAAATTAATAATAGTACAGAGATTGATGTTAAGAAATTAGTAACTTGTTGAGGTAGCTTTTCTTTCTCTTTTCCATTGTACCAACCATTAAATTGCCATTTGTTCCTATAAGTAATAAACAACAATAACAAAATAGCCAAAGAACCTAACCATTCATATTGGGTTACGCCTAATGATTTGTAAACATAATTTAGAACGGAATAAAATATACCCCCTAAAAGACCAAATATCAAAATAATTCGTATTAATTCGAATATAACTCTCATTCCACGGCCCTCCCTTTCCTTGTATATTAAAATTAAACGCCCCATACAAGCAACTTTGGAGATGGTTACTTTTGTTCGGTCCCTGGCAACGAGAACACAAACCTGTTCGTGGCTTTTACCTTTAGCAGAGCCTATATTTTAATCATTACCATCACTCAACATAATTCAGGTTTATATTGGTTTTGTCGATTAGTTCTAGGTCTTTTGGGATTCGCAGGTACAAGATGCTTTGGCCCTCGGAAAAATGGGAGTCATGTCCGAAGAAATCCTCTTCGGTAAATTGCTTTACGGAGAAAACGTTTGTAAACTCTGAGAATTTAATTTTACTTTTCTTTGGATTCCTCAGTAACAGTCCATCCTCCGCTAATTCCAGACCCGGAGGATTAGCGAGCTCTGTAATATCCATCCCATTCACGCTTGATCTTGTTTGATAATAGGCAGCTTCGATTTTTCCATCATTATGATTCTTTCTTTCGACAACGACTGATGTGTTTAAGTATTCATCTTGAATTGCGGCTATGTTAAGCTGTTGCCCGTTGTAATCGAAGTTCCACTTTTTTCGCAGAAATTCACCGCCCTCGTTAGCAATTTTCCCAGCAAGCGCTGTATCATATAAAACAGTGCTTTCTTTTTCAAGTACCTTGGTATCTACCTTTTTCCATTCGTCTACTATTTTTACCGGGTGGACAGTGTCCAAAACGACACAGATCAATAAGACCGCCACGTATCCGCTGAATATCCAGCAAACGCGTTGACTGTAAGAATATTTTCCTTTCCTGTATACGTTTTTATTCACGGCTCTAGCTGTTAAAACTGCCAAAGCGATGACGATAATAGCAGTAATTAGCAGAGGTACCATCAACATCATCCTCTGACCTCCAATCTATTGGACAACACAAATGCGCCAGAAAATAACAATCCTGCAGTCACGATTATTTTCACAATAAATAAAACGAGCGATGACTCGGTAAAGAAAAATTCAAATACGCTTGCGACCGTCCCCGTTTTTCCGCTAAGTCCTTCGAGAATCAATGCCCCGAAAAAGACCGCCGGTAACAAGACAGTGAATACTTTACTAATCTGGACAAGCGTTCCGACCAAATAGCCTAACGCACAAAATAGGAAGACGTATAGAGTAGTAGATAATATTCCCAAGAGCAATTCTATTGGCGCATCCAAAATCGTCGTGGTTTTAAAAAAGTAATAGATAATCACTTTTAATAAATAGGACGACAGCATCGCTGTAATCCCGCCAACGACACTTGTAGTTAGTAAAAAAACTGCATTTGATAGATTACTGCTGACACGATTGGCCACAAATACGAAGTCATCGTTTCGATATGCCTTTGTGGTAATAAGGATAGCGGTAATAAAACCCCATAGCATCGTAAAGGCCACAACTAAATCAGACGAAAAATAATTGACTTGTACTTCAACATTCCCTCCGCTGCTGCCCATACTCCCCACACCGTTCATTGAGAATAAAACGGCTAACAATTGGAGGAAAATCAGTGACATAAATACCTGGCTGTATGCCTTTAGCTTAAAAACATATTGTTTTTTCACCACGTCGATCAGACTAACCTTTGTTAAAGACATCATCAATTCCCCCTTTCGTTTTGCTAGTTAAATAGACACATAGGTCGCTTGAGGTAACCGGTGTAAAGTCGATTCCGGCATTGCGAGCACGCTGCCATTCTGTTTCGGAAAAATGATTCCTAACAACAACGTACGACTGATCAATGCCGATGCTTTTTGTATAAATGACCTCTGCGTTCTGTGTCCATTCATCAATAACAGTGGTTTTCCCTTGAAGCCCAATTGCCCATTCCTTCAAAACGTCAACTGGCAAATGAAGAATTTCTTTCCCCTCTTTTACAAGTAGAATATCTTCAAGTAAGTCCTCAATTTCACTTAGATGGTGACTAGAAATAATGATGGTACGAGGATAGGCAATGTATTCCTTGAGTAAGGCACGGTAGAAATCCTTTCTTACTGCCGCATCCATCCCTGAAGTCGGTTCATCGAGTATCGTTAACGGAACACGGGCAGATAAGCCTAAAATCATGTTAAACGTACTTTTCATCCCTTTTGAGAGCCCGTTATAATGCTGCAGTGGGTTTAAGGAGAAATAATCCAAAAGGCGATCCGCCAATTCATGGTCCCAATTTGGATAGAAACTGGCCGCCGTCTCAAATAATTCCTTAAGATTTAAGGCTGTGGGAAGATTCATTTGGTCATGAAGGAAAATGACATTGGCTGAAACCTGCAGACTGTTAAAGGGCTTTTCAGAAAAAACCTTTAGTTCACCAGAGGTTTCTTGTAACAACCCGGCGATAATTTTTAGCAGTGTTGTTTTCCCGGCACCATTCCTGCCGATGAGACCAGTAATTTTATTTTCTTCTATTTTGAAGGAAAGATTGTTTAACGCTTTTGTTCCACCATACACTTTCGTCAATCCATTGCACTCGATTACACTCATTTCTCTGCCTCCCTTATATCAGCCGTTTTGATCATTTCGATTAATTCCTCTTTACTTACCTGCAGCCGTCCCGCTTCTAGGACAATTTCCTGTACTAGCCGTTTCAAGGTTTGATTTTTTCGCTTTGCTAGGATCATTTCTTTGGCACCGTTTGATACAAACATCCCAAGCCCGCGCTTTTTATATAAAATCTGCTCATCCGCCAAAATATTCAGCCCCTTTGCTGCCGTTGCCGGGTTAATATTAAAAATCTCTGCAAGCTGATACTGGGAGTATATCTTTTGATCACTTTCGAAATTACCGTTCAATATTTCATTCTCCAGCCACTCTGATAATTGGATATAAATCGGTTTCGTTCCGTCCAGATTAAAAAGCAAGCTTTCTCCACCCCCTTACATAGTGCATTAGTGTTGTAATGTAGTATATTATATTTGGAAATAAAAAACAATATTATTTTAGTATTTTTACAATTGCCTTTTTCTTTCATTAATTTGAATATTATTGTATCTTTGGTATTATTAAGAATTGCTTGAGAATTGAGGGCTTAGTGAGTATGTGGAGAAACAGAAATGTTTGGATTTTATTAACAGGGGAATTTATTGCTGGTCTCGGATTGTGGCTGGGTATTATCGGTAACTTGGAATTCATGCAGGAGAAGCTGCCTTCAGATTTCTTCAAATCGCTTCTTTTAGCTGGTGGTCTGCTGGCTGGGATTGCCGTTGGACCTTCTGCTGGCAGGCTTACTGATCAAATGAGTAAGAAAACGGTAATGCTCATGGCTGGGTTCGTGCGGGCATTTAGTGTCATCTTTATGCTCATTGCCATTGCTACAGGCTCCATTTGGTGGATGGCCGTATTCCTAGTCTTGGTTCAGATTTCAGCCGCGTTCTATTTTCCGGCATTGCAAGCAGCACTGCCACTGATTGTCGCAGATAAGGATTTGCTTCAGCTAAACGGGGTTCATATGAATGTCTCAACGCTATCAAGGATCATTGGAACGGCAGTTGCCGGAATTCTGTTGGTGATCATACCTTTGTCATTGCTTTATGTCGGTTCGCTTGTGGCATATTTCGGTCTGTTTATCTTAACCTGGTTTTTACAGATTGATGAAAAGCCAGGAATCAAGACGGCTATGCAAAGCACTCTAGAAAAAACTAGTTTCAAGGATGTTTTTCCGATTATCAAGGGACTTCCGATTGTTTTCATGACACTATTGATGACGCTCATACCTACTATATTTCTGGGGGGCTTCAATCTTATGGTCATTAATATTAGCGAAATTCAGGATAGTTCTGCCATTAAAGGATGGATCTACACAGCAGAAGGGCTCGCTTTTATGCTCGGGGCTTTTTTCATCAAACAAATCAGTTTTAAGCTTTCACCTTACATTATTTTGTTTACTAGCGCCATAATAATCGGCATTGCTCAGATGCTGCTTTATTTTGCATACATGCCATTATTGACCATCTTGGCTTTTTTATTTTTTGGTTTTTCCGTCGGCTGTTTTTTCCCGACTGCATCCACTATTTTCCAAACAAAGGTACCAAAGGATTTTCACGGCCGTTTTTTTTCCTTCCGTAACATGCTAGACCGCATTACCTTCCAGGTTGTCCTGCTCTTTACCGGTTTCCTTTTAGATCTTATCGGCTTGCAGCTCATGTGCGTTCTATTCGGGATTATATCCATTATCATGACTGCCCTTTTCTTCATCAAACACAATCGGCATCGAGCAGTCGAACAAAACAACAGCACAAAAGCATCATCCAATGGATGATGCTTTTGTGCAACTGTCCTTCTCACAAGGACACTGTCCATAAGTGGTGCCTGACACCCTTACCACTATTAACACAATATTAGCCTAGTTTTTTCATTTGGTCTTCTTTTGTTGGGGCGTTTTCCCATGCTTCTACGTTTTTAAGTCCTTCTATATTGGAGGTGTAGAATACTGGGTTTTGGCCGCTTGCCTTTTGCGTTTTATAATCGGCTAGGGCGGCGAAGGCGAATTTTCCTAGTAGAATAATCGCGATCAAGTTAATAATTGCCATTAGTCCCATGAATAAATCGGCAATGCTCCAGACAAAGCTCAACTCTGCTAATGAACCGAATGCAACCATTCCAACAACAGCCACACGGTATATGTTTAGAACAATCTTGTTATTTTTAATAAATTCAATATTTGATTCACCATAATAGTAATTCCCTACAACAGAACTGAAGGCAAATAATAATACGATGAAAGCAAGGAAAATACCTGCCCATGACCCTAATGACCCCTCAAGGGCATTTTGCGTTAAGATAATACCGTTACTCTCTTTAGACGTATAAAGTCCTGATAAAAGAATAATAAAGGCAGTCGAGCTGCAAATAACGAGGGTGTCGACAAATACCCCAAGAGATTGAATCAATCCTTGTTTAACAGGGTGGCTGACATTTGCCGTTGCAGCTGCATTCGGCGCACTACCCATGCCTGCCTCGTTTGAAAACAGTCCGCGTTTAATTCCGTTCATCATCGCAGCGCCAATTGCTCCCCCGGCCACTTCTTTAATGCCAAAGGCACTTTCAAAAATCAACTTAAAAACGCCAGGAAGTTCAGATATGTTTGTTACCATAATATATAAAGCTATTAATATATAAGCACCTGCCATGATTGGAACCATCCACTCAGCCACTTTAGCAATCCGCTTAAGTCCTCCAAAAATGATAACTGCCGTAATAACTGACAGACCAATCGCAATTGCCGTTTTATTGAACCCAAATGAATTGTTTAACGAGCTTGTAATTGTGTTCGCTTGTACGGAGTTAAAGGCAAGTCCAAATGTAAGCGAAATTAAGACCGCAAATGTAACTCCCATCCAGCGGGCATTTAACGCCTTCTCCATATAATAGGCGGGGCCGCCTCGGAAGGTGTCACCATCTTTCACCTTAAAAATTTGCGCCAGTGTGCTTTCTACAAATGCGGAAGCCGAGCCGATTAAAGCGATTAACCACATCCAGAATACGGCTCCTGGTCCGCCAGTCGTGATGGCAATTGCTACCCCCGCAAGATTCCCTGTTCCTACACGTGAAGCCGTACTGATACAAAAAGCTTGGAAGGATGATATCCCTTTCTTATCACCCGTTGCCCCTTCACCCATTAGGCGAAACATTTCTCCCACCATTCGGAATTGGACAAACTTTGTACGGAAAGTAAAATATATCCCTGACCCTATTAATAATATAATTAGAACATATGACCAAAGTAATGTATTTGTCCCATTTACGAAGCTTTCGATTATTTTCATCTACTCATCCCCTTCTACCTTAATTTTTTATATACTGATATAAATTAACAAATTCACAGAAATATGACAATGTATGAACTTTCCAGCGAATAGATGCTCGATTACTTTTATGAATTAAAAAATGCCAAAATGCCCTTGTTAAATCAAGTCAGTGAACATAAAGAAAACTCGCCGATTGGCGAGTCTTAAGGCGAAGACAGAGGCATAGTTGTACTTATGCCGATACGAAAATTATCCTTTCCTATCAGCTAATAAAAGAAGCAGTCCAGCCGCTTCTTATTATTATAGTGTCAGCACCAAATTTCGTGTCCACCCCACGCGGACAGTGTCTTTTTGTGGTGCCTGACGCCATTAGGAAACGCGCTTTAAATGTTTGAATTGTCCTTTTGATAGGACGGTTCTCTCCAAGCGATGAGCCATTATTCCCGCTAAGACGGCTAGGACGATATCCTTTGGCAGCGGTGCAACCATCCATAACCATGCCATTTTGTATGTAAATCCTTCTGGTGCTGCTGCCCAGAATTTATAAGCAAAGTACATCCAGTTTGTCCCGAAAAGGTAGTTTACGACCATTCCGATTAGAGCAGCTATGATAAAGGCAGCCATACTTTTCTTCTTCTCGACAATTTTTCCAATAATAAAGGCTGTGAAAATATAGGAAATAATAAAGCCGAAGGTAGGCCGGAAGATGATGGATGGCCCTCCGATAAAATCAGCAAAGACTGGAACCCCTACTATACCTACTAACATATAAACAATCATTGCAATAGATCCTAAGCGGCTGCCCAAAATGGCTCCTGCTAAAATAGCAAAAAAGGTTTGCAGTGTAATCGGAACCCCGCCAACATGCAAAAAAGGAACAATAGTAGCAATGTTTGCACCAATTGCCATCAAGGCCACAAACATTCCCGCAAGTGTTAAATCAAGTGCCCTAAACTTCTTCATCTTCTTTCTCCCACCCTAAAATATAATTGATTGTTATAAATCTAAAATAAATGTTAGGACACGACATTGTCAACCTAAAATAATATTAGTTAACAATAGAACCCAAAAAATTTAGGAGATGAATGCTCTGCTTCTTTCAATCAAACGTTTCATTAATTTTTCACCATGAATACCACTGAAAAAATTTCCTTCTTTAATCAGTAAAACTTTTCCACATTTTTTCAAAGAAATAGACTATCATGATAATTAGTAAAGCCCTTTTCATGAAGCGAAAGAATTCAATGACCGTTGAGGAGGCTGCAAATGAATAAAGAAAAGATACTTGAGCTTTTTAATAAGCATTTACGAATTGAAATAACCTACCCAGGTTCTCTTAGAGAAAGAACCAATACAGTTATACGGCAGATTTCATCTACAAACGAACCCGGATCTGTAATCTATTCGGAAATGAATGAGACAAACGTCGATACTGTAATTGAAGAACAGATAGCCTATTTTGCACAATTAAAACAATCATTTGAATGGAAGGTTTTCGATTACGACCAGCCGATTGACATAGTGGAAAAATTGCGATCTCGAGGCTTTTCCATCGAAGACCAAGAAGCTCTGATGGTAATTGATTTAAATGAGAGTGAGCATTTTCTTCACATTCCTGCTCAGCCAGAAATAAAGCAAATCACAAATGAACAGGGAATATGGGATATTATGAGGCTTGAGGATGAAGTGTGGGGAGCAAGTCACCAAGAACTGGGCGAGCGGCTTTTAAAGGATTTTCAAAATGATTCGGTCCACTTATCAGCATATGCTGCCTATGTGGATGGAAAAGCTGTCAGCGCAGCATGGATGTACCTACATAAAGACACACCTTTCGCAAGTCTATGGGGAGGTTCAACATTATTGGAATTCCGGAAAAGAGGTTATTATAGCTCGTTGCTTGGAATCCGTGCCCGTGATGCAGCAGCAGCAGGCTATCAATTGCTAATGGTCGATGCCAGCTCCATGAGCGAGCCCATTCTCCAAAAACATGGCTTCGTCTGTCTGGCACGCTCAACACCTTGCATGTCACCTGAAAACCAGTGTCACAATAGAATGATGGAATCCCACAAGTAATAGAACAACTTTCCTTTTACAAAACTACACAGAAAGCAACAAAAAAAACAGCCAATCACCTATTGACTATTTTTGGATAGTATTATGGAATAAAATCTAGTAATTTTACACTTCAAAAATTAATAGAGTAATAGAGTTTAACAGGCCTTTTTAAATAGGTGAAACAACCTATGCTTTAATATACAAAAATAAAGTATTATATCTTCCCAATAAAATTTTTGTAGAGCGAAATTTAATCTGCCCCTGATTTTACGACACAATATCAAGAATATTCAATTTACAATAAGCTTGTATTAAAATTTGTTGTAATTTGGGGGTGCAGTTTTTTGGCAAAAACAAAAAAACAGAAATGGAAAAGGAATCTATTGGTTATGACTACCGTAACCGGACTGGGGTTCTCCACATTTTACCCAGGCCTTAGTATTCCGGCTAGAGCGGTCGAACAGCCTGACCAGCCGATTCCTAAGGAAGAATCTGTCTCAATTGTTCAACTAGTAGTACCGAATGATAAGGCCAAGGACAAGCTTCTCGAGCTTGGCATAGACCTTACCCACAGAATCGAAGAACACGATGGTGTCTATGAAGTGGATGCTGTTGTTACACCATCAGAAATTGCCATGCTAAAGACTTTTGGTATCAATGTAAAGGATACTCTAATCACAGAAAACCAATGGAATGCACGAGTGGCAGAGCGGCAAGCTGCTGTTCAGCTGCAAGCGAATCTGGCTGCGTCTGAGGATACACTTAAAGTTCTTCGAGCAAATCATTTTACCAATCAATCCGCCACCTTCCTGTATCTCGAAGTGAAATCGAGCGCCGGAGCAACAGCAAGCACAGCCCTTAAAGCAACTTGGACCGAGAACGGCGAGGAAAAATCCGCCACACTTTCTAGATTGGTAGATTACGGTGAATATTTATATCACTATTTGCTTCTGCCAGTTAGCGCCATTCCTTCATCCGTCAAAATTGAAAGTAATCTTGGCGGAACAGCTGTAAGCTCTGTTACTGAATGGCTAGGCCAGGAACCGAAACATCCAAAAACAGATTATGTCACGGATTTTGTTGACCACTATATGGCCCCAAAAGAATTATATGCACGTGCTGAAAAACTAGCAAAAGAATTCCCTAATTTAGTAGAAATCATTGACATGCCAACCAAAACAAACGGATACAGACGTCTTGCCCAGGCAACCATTGGCGGCACGACCAATCTCGCAGTCGTTGTTTCCTCAAAAGCATGGGGGTATCAGGGCGGTAATGATATATCGGTAGAATTCAAAAATCCTGGAACTAATAATGCACCACTAAAAGTGACTGTCGATGGTAAAAAGATTTTAGTAGATTTAGCTACTGATTCGTCTGGCAAACCTACAAGTACTGCCGCACAAGTGGTAAGCGCACTAAATGCCAATGCTGGCCAACTTATCACCGCGACTACATATCGCGGCAATGCTGGAGCTGGTGTTGTTGCACCAGCGACCGCGAAATTAACGGACAACCTAAACGCACCTGCGGATGTTTCCCGTGATCCTTTCACGGTCAAGGCAATCCGAATCGGGAAGCATCGTGACGGTTCCAAGCCAGGTGTCCTTGGTTACGCTCAGGAGCATGCCCGTGAATGGGTGACACCTCTCGTGACCATTGAAACGGCGGAACGACTGCTGCGAAACTACAACCATGATAGTGAAACAAGAAAACTTGTTGATAACCTGGATATTTTCCTAGTTCCATCTGTAAACCCTGATGGTGCCAATTATAGTTTTTTTGATTACAATATGCAGCGCAAAAATATGACAAACCACTGCAGTCCTGCCGAAGCTGATCCAGGATACCGTAATTCTTGGGGAGTTGACCTTAATCGCAACCACTCTGTCGGCTCCGCATTTGATGGCTATATCGGCGCATCGATAACAAATTGCCGAAGCGAAACTTACGCCGGTCCATCTGAAAACTCTGAACCAGAAGCGAGAAACCTTGTCTGGCTTGCTGACCAAAATCCAAACATCAAATTTGCGATGAATATTCATAGCTATGGCGGCTACTTCATGTGGTCACCAGGTGCTTACGATGCAAAACGTACAACCCTGCCACGTCCGTCTGCTGGGGAAGAAGCCTTCTATTGGGCAGCATCTGATGTTATCTTAAATGACATACAGGATCACCGCGGAACGGTTATTCTTCCAAGCCGTACCGGCCCAATTCCTGATGTACTGTACTCTGCTGCAGGCAACTCCGCAGACTACCTTTGGTATGAAAAAGGGATTTACGCTTGGAACTTCGAAGTAGGGGCAGATTTATGGAATAAGGATACGAAAAGATGGCAGGCAGTTGGCTTCCAGCCATCATTTGCAGAAGGTCATGAAGAAGCAATGGAATTTTCTAACGGTTTAATCAGTTTGATTAAAGTAGCCTATAATAATGCGAAAGACCATCAGAGGCCTTCCTCCAAAGCAACACCTGGAAACGGTAAATACACAGGCCCAGTTGATGTTAAGATTGAAACAAGTGAGCCAGCCACCGTCTATTATACACTTGACGGCAGCCGCCCTACCTTCCAATCAGCTAAAATCAGATTAAGCGGAACCCGCGAATTTGCAGAAACGTTAAAAATTGAAAAAACAACAACCATCAATTATTTCGCTGTGGACTCCGCCGGAAACATTGAAAAGAATTACAATCCATTAGGCAACGGGAATAACTTTAGCTCTGCAACCATTACAATTAAATAACCGGCAGAAAGGGGTTGGCCTTAGAAGGTCAGCTCTTTTTCTTTAGAAGCGTTGAATTTGATAGCATTTCTACTATGCCTCTGTTAGCACTTTTCAAAATAAACTCTCTACTACAAGAAAAAGCCTGATTCATTGCAGAACCAGGCTCTTTCTATCATATTATTTTTTAAAAAATTTAATAGGCTGACAAAACGATTTGCTGATAAACGGCCGGTACTATGCCAGCCTTTTATTTTTCAAAAATTGCATTGGATAACAGGCGGAACAGGTAGTCCGTATGATCACGGAAGCCTGCTTCTAAACCAATCAAGGTTACGTCTTTATCCTGCTCTTTGACCATAACTGCCTGACCTTTGGCAGAAGCGTTATTTCTCCAATGTCCAGCTACGAAGAAATCGTTACTGTTATCATAAGTTGCGACTACTTTATCGTTTCCAGTATTGGTATACCATGCTGGGCGATAGACAAACCCAAGATCATTCTGACCATAACCGGCAGTTAAACTAGTGCCTTCATAGTTAACCTTCACAATTCCGTTACTATTAGATCCTCCCACATTAATGGTGTCATCTGTTAGTCCGAGGGTTTTCGTGGCCTGTGATGCACTTGATCCTACTGCAATATATTTGCCACCGTTGGCAACAAAGTTCGTAATGTTCGCTTTCAACTTAGCTTCTTGTGCCTTGTCACGTAAACCAAATTCCTTGTTTGCCTCGCTTAAGTTTGAGGATATCAAGGAAGCTGTGCCACTATAAACAAAGACATCAAAACCGTTAACTCCGTTTTCTGCTACTTCAACCGGTGACACTTCGGTCACATCGAAGCCAAGTCGTTTCAAGGCTAACTTTGTCCCGCTGTTAGACTGGACTTTCCCCATTCCGCCGTCCTTTAAAATAGCTACTTTTAAACTTGATAATACCGTTGCATCAGCCGGTACTTTAGAGATGCTTTCAATCTGCAAGCCAGATGCTTTCACAGCACTTGATATAGTATTGCCTGCTGCTTCTGTGTAATAGTTGCCCTTAACATCACGTTTAACTTCGACACCTTGTTTAAGCAGCGTATTTACTAGCTCGATGGATTTGACAGAGCTATTCGGAATTAAGAATGGACCTTTGCCGGATACGGATCCTTGCTCGGCAATTTTGTTTACTTTTGTTGTTGTCACATCAATAGAACTTTGTGTCGCCACTGCTTTAAAGCCCCAAAGTTCCGGTAAACTCCATGCTGAAATATCATACATCGCAGCAGTATCGTTTGTGATGTCTTCTCCGTCCCAAAGCATGGTGTTGGCTAATCCCGCCTTGGCCTGATCCATCTTAACGATGTACGTTCCTTTAGGATATGATTTTCCATCTACGACAAATGCTTTCGGTGCTTGAACCACTTCAATGTCATTATTAATTAAATGATTGACAGCTTTTTGCGTTACAGTAGGGTCTTTTTCATCAACTGGAAGGATATAGGCTTTAGGGAAAAAACCATCCTTATGGAACGGATGATCAAAATTAATCCCACGTTTAAACATTTCAATTTGGTCCGTAATCATGGACTGCTTGTTCTCTGTAGCAAAATTAAGCGCACCGATAATGGCGTTATACATCCAGCGGACGCCGTCCCAATCATTCGTTGGTGTTTCTAAAGTATGTCCATATGCACCATGGTACATCGCATACATAGGCGTGAAGATTGGCGGATAATCATCCCATCCGTCCTGATCATTACGCTGTGGAACGTAAACGCCTTTCATATTTTGATATAAACTATTTGATGAAAATTTATCCTTTTGGCTCATTATCTGAGCTTCCATCGCTTCAGCCTGTTTATAGGCCCACTTGTTATATAAATCATACTCGTAGTTTGGATTATGCGGCGGTGTACATGGTTCAATTAATCCCTGTAGGTTTGGCGCATAGTTTTTCACGTATCCATGCGTATCAAGAAATACCATCGGGTTCCATTCTTTAATAAGGTCAACAGTTTCTCTTGTTTCTGGCTGGGATTGTGTAATAAAATCACGGTTCAAGTCAATTCCTTCGCCATTAAAACGAGTGGCATCGACACGTCCGTCCGGGTTTTGCACGACGTTGAATATAAGGATGTTGTTGGCGAGGATATTTTTCGTCTCTTGGTCATTTTCTGTTGCAAAACGTTCAATTAACTGGAGGAGAGCGTCGGTCCCAGCGAATTCCGTGCCATGGATGGAACCATTGATCATGATTGGAACTTTAAAGTCCGGATTATCCACAATCCAATCTTGAGCTTTTCCCGGGTTTTTAAACATTTGCTTTCTTAAGGCCTGGATTTTTCCAAACTTTCCTTGCGTTGTTGGGTCAGCAATCGTAACGACATATAGAGGATGTCCATCCGCTGACGTACCGCGAACTTCAACTTTAACACGGTTAGACTGTTTCTCGATGGCTTTCAATTTTGTACCGATTTGCGAGAATTTCACAAAGTCATAGTTTTCACTATTAAACTTACTACCATCCTGTTCTTCATATACATTGACGTTTGTCCATTTTGGACCCTCTGCAAATCCTGCTGTCCAAGGAACTGCAGTTAATAATCCTACTGCTAAAATACCGGCAGCCGCTCTCTTTTTCTTCATTCAACATCCTCCGTTTTCTAATAATTATTAATAGTATGAATATTCACAAACTAATTTCATTTTAATAGAAAACATATAAAATTCCATCAGACTTTTATCCTATACATTAATAACTATCATTAGATTAGAAGAAACAAACTTTGTAATTAACACGAAAAAGGACTTGGAGATTATCCTTGTCCCTTAACATGTTGTTATATGAAATATGGATTTGATGTCTTTTTGGATTATCTACTCCAAAAACTGTCCTGCTTAGTGGTCAATATTTCTTCCTTTTCAATTTAAACTCTATTATACTTCACAATGTTTTAGGTAATCATGGCAGATCCTTATTCACCACAAACCAAATGTTATTTAAACCATGGCCTTTAGTATCTCCTGGAAGGTAATCTTTTTGATAGTAATACAAAGGGTATCCTTTATAGGTTGTTTGTTTTTGGCCATCTTTCCTTGTGATTGTCCCAAAATCTTTTGATTTGTATCCGTCTGTCGTCTTGATCGTCTCTTGATAGAACGGCTGCCATTCTGCAAGACATTCATCAGTGCAATAGCTAATATCTGGAGTATCTTTACTAGAATAATAAAGCGTGATTCCACTCATGTCCGCCAGATATTTCCCAAATTTATCTGATTTTAGAACTTGTAGTTTCTCATGTTTATCGGTGATTATTTTTGATTTGAATTCAGAAATGGCCATATTTAATGAAGATATTGCCTTTTGAACTGCTTCATTTGTTAATGGTAATTGAGCATAAATCTTCTTTGCTTCCTCAACACTGGAACCGAACACAGCTTTATCAGCTTCATTAAATTGTCCTGCTTTATTCCCAATTTCTCCACCCTTATAAATACTTTCAGCCAATTCAATGGTTTCTTGAAGAGCTTTCATGTTTCTTTCATCCTGTACAGGAATTGATTGACGGAGCTGCTCTAACTTATTCATTAAGGCTGAAACATTCGAATCAAATTCATAAGGATACATCGTTAATAATGTCATGACTTCTGCCCTAATAGCATCGTCTCCTCTGTCAAGATGATATAGTTGTAAACCATCTTCCACTAATGCTTCATACTTACCATAATCATTTGTTTTCCCGTACACTTCAAACTCAAAGAAACAGTAGCCCCAGCCCGTAGCTCTTTTGATACCTTGAAACTTTACATATCGTGCTTTAATCGGGGCAAAAGTAGACTCTTGAAGCCCCTCTTTCCCGTGAAAAACCCCATCATTTGGAAGAACATTTATCCAATTTTTATTATCATTTGAAACTAGGATCTTATAAGTTTCTGCATAGGCCGTTTCCCACTGGATAGAGACTTTGCTAATCTCCTTTTCTTCCCCTAAATCAACGGACCACCAAGCAGAATCCGCGTCTGGCTTTTGATAATCTGAAGCCCACTTGGTACCGCTTTTTCCATCAACTGCAAATTCCGGCCCAACCCAATCTACCTCTGAATCTCTAGCATATGCTTGTTTATTTAAGGCGTAATTGACATCCCCTAAAATGTTGATGGTACGGTTGTAAATACGCAAATTATCAATACTTCCCTTAAATGCGTTAGATGAACTTCCTATTTTTTCAAGTGGTAAAACAAAGGTAGTTTGCTTCTGTTCTGTATATTCATTCCCGTTAATATATAAGGTGGTTTTTTCGTTGTCACCCTTTAATAGTATATTTGTCCACTTATCATAAGGAAGCTTATAATTAAATTCTTGGCTGTAATTTTCACTTGAGAGAACAATCTTATTCTTTGAGATTTTTAGTTGACTATTCTTCGAGTCTAATAAGATGGCATTTTCAGGGTTGTCTTGGTCAGGTTTGATCCAGAAGGAGGTTGTCCAGCCGAAACCTTGGTTTTTTAAACCCGTTTCCACATAACTACTTCCGCCTTTAAGCTTTAATCCTTTATTCAATTTTCCTTCCGTGAATTCGGTATTCTTTGGAGTACCGTGATAATTGTTTCCTGACGTATCCTGAAGATTATCATCAAACGCATATTGAATAATGTTTCCATCTTTATTATTCGTATTTATCTGGTGGGATAAGCTCGTATTTGGTGCCTCACCAATAACGGAAGCCAAACTGCTAAATTTCGTAAAATCCTGTTTTGTTTCGCCTCCGTTCCACATTTTCTCTGCCAGGACTTGAACCGCCGGTAAAATTCGATCGTGAGAATCGGCCATGGTAATGCCCTTTGGATAAGAAACATCATTCCAAAGAGCAAACATCGCTCCCTTTAGCTGCGGGTGCCCGTATGGTAATGTGGAATCATGAAACTTATTCGCTTCCCAATTTTCATATAAATTCTTTCCATCAAGGTAATCGTGGTAATAACCTGCTTTAGGAACAATATAAAGATTCGCGTCATCGGTGTTAATAATATTATACCCTTGGTCTATCATTTCCCCCGGCTTCGAAAAACCAGTACTCCAAACATTCATCGTAGTGTTTGTATCAACCGGAGTTGTTCCCTTATATTCGGTGAGCCCGCCCCATATTAATGGATGTTTCCCTTTTGCGTTAATAAATTTTATCAGATGGTCCATATACGCCCTGAAATCTTCCACGTCCTTCTGTGTTGGCGTGTGATATTCGTCCGTTCCTATATGAACGTCGGGACCGATAAAGGTAGGGTTCGGGCCATCGATGTATTCACTGAATAAGCCTTCGACAAATTGGATGGTCTTTGGTTTTGTAACATCCATCCCTCCATGTCCATTTGCCAGCTCTTTGTCATAATTAATGAAAGCCCCAGAATGCCCAGGTGTATCAAACTCTGGAATAACATTTACCCCATAGTTCATTCCTAATTGTTGGAGACTGCGAAATTCTTCTTTTGTATAATGCTCCGGACTCGCGAGCCCTGGAAAGCGCTCACTTTCAAGTCTAAAAGCATACGTGGTGCCATCCGCAAATGGGCTCCACACATCATCATTCAAGTGAATCTGGAAATTAGACATTTTATACCAAGATAATAGTTTTACATAATCACGTAAAAAATCGATCGTGTAAAACTTTCTAGCAACATCCAACATGAACCCTCTCTCTTCATTTGCTGGATAATCTCTACTGATTCCTTTTGGAATGGTTGTTTGATTCTGCTTTAAAATTTGCAATGCAGTCCGGGTTCCATAAAATACTCCATCCACTTGAGCAGATGTTATCGTTATGTAATCGTTTACATCGAAGATATATCCTCCGCGTGTTAAATAGCTTAGGTCTTTATCCAATGTTAGATAAAGGTCTCCCTTAACAGGAGTTCCATAAACAACATTTAGCTGAAAGCCATTCACTTCTTTCAAATCCTTTGCTGTTTCTTCTGCTGCTGTTTGTAACTCATTTTTAAAGGAAGGATTCACGACAATTCTAGAGGAATCGGTTAATTTAAACTGGCCTTCATGCCCAAACCATTCCCTTAAAGATGGTATCACTTTAGGTTCCGGATTAGCACTTTCATTTGCTTTATATTGACCTGGTACATTTACAGCTATATTTTTCGTAATGCCATAAATTGAAGGGTTCTCTTTATCTTCCACTTTAAATAATAGATTGACTGTCGTATCCACAAGCGGTTTATAGATTTTGCCGCTAAGATCGATGACAGGTAGCTTATCGCTGCCAAATAAACTAATTTTATAACCTTCCGGCATCTCTGGCAGAGTTATTTTATTCGAATCAGCAGTTAAATCGGGAATGGAGGTAATGCTGTTTACAATTTCATTTATTTTACTATAACCATAGACTTCGAATTCATAAAAAGCATAGCCGAAAAGCTGCCCTCTAACCGGTGTTCTTTCAATACCTTGAAACTTCACAAACCTTGCTTGAGATTTATCAAGTTTAATAACTTCTTCTTTTTCACTATAATCCTTACTATCAAGAACTCTATTGTCCTTAAAGGCATTCTCCCATGTCTTCCCATCATTTGAAATCAGTAGTTTCCACTTTGTAGCTGGAGCATCTCCCCAGTGAATGACAACCTGATCTAATTCAGATACCGCTCCCAAGTCCACATACCACCAGGAATTGTCAGCATTTGGGTTCATCCATCCCGGTGCAGACGACCACTTCGTATTAAGATTACCATCCACAGCATATTTAGAAGACACATAGTCTACTTCATGGTCTGAGTCAACTGTCGGCATATTTAGCGCTAAATTTTGGTTATTAGCAGCATAAACCTTAGTAGGTGGAATGCCCGTCATCACCATACTCATTAACAGGACAAAGACACAAAATACTGATACAATTCTTTTTCTCATTTCTTATCCTCCTTTAATAAATTTGTAACCAAAAACCCAACCCATTAAATAAAAAAATTTATACAAAAAAGGCATGGAGAAATAATAAAGGATGTAAATCCTCCATTATTACCTCCATGCCTGATCGTATCAGTCACATGAAATCTAATATTTTCCTTTATCTCCATGATACCATGTTTCGACACCAACACAATGCCTTTTATGAAATTTATCTCTTTTTTGTATTTTGTTATATAATTAACCTTTTTCTGGTCTAACGCAGACGATGATTTGTTAAGAAAAGCGTAAGGCGCCTGACTATCGGCGACAGGCATAAGAAGGGATAAAAGGTGTCAGTTCCCCGTTGTGGTAAAGTAGCGAGGGAGCTGACCCCAAAAATCGGAAATTAGTTTTTTGTTTTTACACACAGGCCTTTCTTGGTTCTAAAATAATCTCATTTAATTTAAGGTTCACTGGGTTCGCGATAGTATCTCCAACCGGACATGTCTTTTCAATAAACGCTACAAACTCTTCAACTTTTTCTCTAGGTGCATCCGTTGCAATATGAAAGTTAAAACGAATATCAGAATAACCGCGACGAACATCAGATTTATTCATAAAGCCATCTGTGTCAAGATCTCCTTCCACATCAATCCATAGATCATCAAATTCTATTTTGAACTTTCTAGCATACACACGAGCTACGATGGCTTGGCAAGCACCTAATGCTGCTAGAGTTAATTCTACAGGATTCATACCCGTATCCGTTCCGCCTAATTCCTTTGGCTCATCAATGGTTATCTCGAAATTACGAGATTTAGCTTTAACTTGAACACCCTTCTGTAAATGAGCAGCAGCTTTAAAGGTTGTCATGGGCATAGTTCATTCACCCTCCTATTGTGATGTAATTTCACTTCTTAATTTTTCTATCTACACTATAAATATAAGCGCTTTCAATTTAATAATCTATGGATATATTGTGAAACATTGAGCAAAACAAGAAAAATTGTTTCAACTTGTGCTTTTGCTTTTGCGGATGTCATGCCAGATTGAACCTCTTTTTCAAAAAGGTACTAAGACCAAAAAACGAATTTTCATCTTTTGCACGCCAATTATCCCCTTTCCATAAAATATCGTAAGAGCGAAAAAGATATTTTCCAACCCAAAGGGAAAGTTGTGATGCTTATCTATGAGGAATTCCCCGGCTTATCACCATTCGTTTCAAAATCTTCAGGAGAATGGACTGTCGTTCGAACATGTCTTTGAACGGATTGTTACATTTATGAAAGGTAATCCAAAGGGACATTACCGTCTTATGGTGGGAACAGATTCACAGGTTCATAAATCCCAGACCACGTTTATTACTGGAATCGTGATCCAAAATGAAGGAAAAGGTGTATGGGCTTGCATTAGAAAAGTGAATATTCCCAGAAAAATGACCCATTTACATGAGCGAATCTCACTTGAACTTTCACTAACAGAAGAGATTGTTTCCATGTTCACCGAGGAAAGAAAAAATGAGTTAATCAATATTATCCTTCCACATCTTTATGAGGGGGCAACATTCACAATGGAAGGACATATCGATATCGGGGCAGGCAAGCGCAACAAAACAAGTGAATTCGTCAAAGAAATGGTAACAAGAATCGAATCCATGGGAGTAGAACCGAAAATCAAACCGAATGCCTTCGTCGCCTCCAGCTATGCAAACCGTTACACCAAATAAGGGTGTCAGGCACCACAAAAGGACAAATGTCCATGAGTGGTGCCTGACACCCTTATTACGATATCCATATTATATATATTTCAATTCTACCTTTACGATGGTGCCCTTGCCGAGTTGGCTTTCAATTTTCATGGTGCCGTTATGTTCTTGAATGATTTTGTTGCTGACCGTTAGACCAAGTCCAATTCCTTTGTCCTTGGTGGTGTAAAATGGTGTTCCCAAAAAGTCCATGAGCTCCGTGTCGATTCCAATTCCTTCATCGGAAAAACTAATTAATACTCTTTTCCCCTCTATTTTTTGGACATCAATATGGACGGTACCGCCGTGCTGCATAGATTCAATAGCATTTTTTAAAACATTTACAAAGACTTGTTTCAATTGGTGCGGGCTGCAAAGTAAATCGATCTCATCTGTATGGTAGTGGTTTATGATTTGCACATTATGTAGTAATGCTTGTGGATGAAGAATTTTAACCGTGCTTTCCAAGATTGTATTTAGACTTTCCACCTCAAATTGAATGGCTTGAGGTTTAGCGAGCGACATAAATTCATTGACAATCATATCAATCCGGTCCAGTTCATTTGTGATAATCGATAAATAATCTTCTTGCTTTTCTTTATCAGTTGTACCTTTCAAAAGTTTGGAAAAACCTTTTAATGAAGTCAAAGGGTTTCGTATTTCATGCGCAACCCCGGCAGCTAATTGCCCGATAATTGAAAGACGGTCTAAATTACGCAGCGCATCATCATTTTTTACCCTATCAGTAATATTTCTGCCAACCGTCACAAAAGATTCAATCTCATTTGTTTCATTATAAATAGGAGACATAGTTGTCTCGGAAACAATTACTTCATTGCTCTCAGTTCTAATTTTTGTCTGAAACAGCTGAGGCTCACCCGTTTCGATTAGTTTTTGATAAGCGCTATCGAAATGTTCTTTATCCTCAGGTAAAATAAGGTCATATACTGTTTTGCCGAATAATTGTTCCGGCGTATACCCAATCCCTTTTTCATGTGAGGGAGAAGCATAGATAATTTTTTTATCATATGAATAAAGCTTGATCATATCTGCTGTATTTTCCGTAATTAATCGATACAATTCACGCGTTTTTTTTAATTCTCTTTCCATATTTACTCGCTCTGTAATATCACGATAAAGGGCGAATATGGCAATTATTTCTCCCTGCGAATTTCGGAAAGGAGAATAAGAAACAGCTATATCAAGAATGGTGCCATCCTTATGGCAGCGCTGCGTATTAATATTATGAAAGGTTTTGCCTTGTTTTACTGCTTTTACAATCTCTATCACCAATTCAGACATTGGAAATTCGTCGAATCTTCTTCCCAAAACATCTTCTTCTGTATAGCCAAATATTCTGGTATACATTTGATTTATTCGAATAAACCGATTCTCCATATCGACAATACAGATTCCATCAGCCGTACAATTAAGAAAAAGATCAATTAATTCATCAGGATTATAGACAACCGTTTCATTTTCTTTTCCAAAAATCGGGAAACACTTCGCCATAGAGATCTCTCCAAACACATCAATAATACTATCAATTTCCATTTTACAGAATTTTTCAGTAAAGGAAAGAAGTATTTTTAGAATGGTTTCTGGTACCAAAAAAAGACACTTTTCCACCGTGTGTTGGCATTCTTTTGACGTACAAAAAGCTTTGGCCATTACAACCATAGATCCTACGGAATCTAATTGGATAGCCTTTACTATAGAAGAGGACAGGCAGGATCAGAATAAAACATTAGAGATTAATATTGGAGAAGCAACTATACGGTTAAGCCAGGTTTTAACCCGACATTCCACACAGATGTAGTCTGGATACTAAAAGTACTATTCTACAATATCTCATGCCGGGCGTACCAAAAAACCCCGTCCTAAAATCAGAACGGGGTTATGAGTGTTTGATGTATTAAAATTAAATAAACTTTATTGTCACTTTACACTAATACCAAATAGTTACTGCTTTATTATAGGCGTCACTATTGGGAATAGCGTGTATGCCCTGAGCTTGTGCTCTACGTGGGTCAAAGTCATAAACCATTGGCGTATAACATGAGGTCTGCCCCTTGTTAACGACTCCATTTCCTTCAGGACTATCACACGTATAGGCTTTGCCGTCTGTCTCTCGAACGATTCTTGCATCTGCTTCGTGATTATATATTGCAGGTTGGGTGATTGTAACTTTTGCCCATGCAGTTTTACATGTAGTACTGAATTTCAATTCTACATATGAAACAGAATCAATCCATTTTTTGTCCTTCGTTACTGCTGAGTTTGCACAACCATTGTAATAAGGACTTTTGCCATCATACGAATGAGATTCCGCATATACCTGATTATTCCAAAGACCAAAAGTAACGATTATAGACGACATAATCAGTATTATTGACTGAGTCACCCGATTAAGTTTTATTTTCAAGAAATCCTTCCTATCTTTACTCATAAGTCAATTAAAACATATATCCTTTAATACCAGTCTGTCTCGCCTCTGGTAAATGGCCAGAACCCAACAGCCTTCGATTTACGAGGATCTAAATCATATACCATGGGTGTATAACATGAGGTTTGCCCTATATTTATCTCTCCATTACCTCCAGTGGACCCACAATGATATTGCTTATTATCGGTGTTTCGCACAACTAATGCGGTAGCCTCCCCATTCGTTTTGGCTGGTCTGCTTAAAGTGATCTTTGCCCACGCTGTTTTGCATTTCGTACTAAATTTTAACTCTAGATTGGCATAAGAACCGTCTGAATTATTAATTCTCAAACTCTTTTTCGTCACACCGCTAGCAGCACAATCATCATAGTAAGGACTTTTGCCATCATAGTTGTGTGTTTCTGCAGAGACCTTGGTGTTAGAGAAACTAAAGGTACCAAAAAGAACAAAACAAGCAACAAAAGTCAGAGAAATACACGATAGCCTTCTTTTCAATGCTTTCACCAAAAACACCTCTTTCAAAAAATTTGAAATCCTCTGTCATATTACACTATCTGGAAATTATTGTTAAGTGATTTTAGCCCCAATTTACTTTACGTCCTATAAAATGACCACTGTCACTAAAGAACCATTTCCATGAGAATTAACCTTTTATAATGTTACCCTTTATTAAATAACGAATTTCTTATCTAATCGTAGTCAGCTCATAATATTGTTGTAGTAAGTGAGGTCATTTGTAACAAAAAGAAGGATAGATAAAGCAAATTTTATCTGCTTTATCTATCCTTCTTTTTCTGTCTTATATAATGTGCAACATGATATAATTCTCCCCTTTTATCATGTTATTCATTAAATATCTTGACTTTTAATAAAAGGTGTAAGGGACCAAGATTTTGGTTTTTGTTATGCTTCGTATATTCTCTTTTTCTATAATGCTTCCTTCTACTCCTTTTTCCATGGATTTAATGGTTTTAAGCCGCCTACATTAATCCCAACCAGCAGCAAAAAGTAGATCGGTTACCCGCCTTTTTTATTTTATTATCAGATTTAATTCGCCAAATAGATGGTCTTGACATGCTCTAAATTTCGATACACAGTTTCCCTTTCTGCCGTGATTAATGTCAACCTTTTATTAACAGCTTTCTTCAGTAAGCCTATTTTTTCACTGCTGTCACCACCATCGATGACGACCAGTTGGTTCTCTAACTTTTTGCATTGCTCGTCGAAGCTTCTAGCTAATGGAATCTTTGCTGGATTTACAGGAAGAAATTTACTATCCAAGGAATACGGCGTTGCATTTTCAGGATATGGGATCAGCCATTTAACATGGTTCATCGAAATAAACACTGTTTTATACACTGGGGAGTAAAAGACAAAATAGTCATTCAAAATACTCGTTAAATAGCCGTGAATCGCCTTTTTCCCTGTTACATACACCTCAACAAATCTCCCCTTAGCATTGGTTAATATTCTTCGAAATGAAATCACCTGTGACTCCGATTCGAGCGGTTTTTCTAAAGGGGGTTCATCGTAAGTACTGTTCTCCTCTTTTTTCGATTCTTTAATCCGCTGAATATGAACCGACGGAATATATAGAAAGGCCCCCGTTTTCCCCACATATAAAACAATAATGTCTAATCCAGAATCAACTAGTATTCCAGAGTAAAAATACCCACCTGAAATCTCAATTTCTATATTTTTCCCCATTAAATCGCTAAACTCATACATTGTTCATTCCCCTTTTCCCTGTTCGCTCTGGTTATGCGTTCTTCTATCAAGTGCTATTAATCTATGATGTTATCATGAGACAGCTCTGCCTCCTTGGATAATTACTCCGCTCATGTCCCGCCCTTCCATTTATCACTCTTGTTACTGTGTACTTATTTATATGAGCCGCAATAGATACAGGCTCTAGGTTTGTACCCGATTACGGATAATTCCACAAATATCTAGATAAATCGAAAAAGAGGAAGCTCCTTGCTAGGTGCTTTTGCCCCTCAAGCCCCTTGGAGCTGGAGCTAGACAATTAGAAAAGCGGAAGCGCCTTGAACAGGGGCGATATAGGGAGAATGATCGACTGGCAAGCAAAGCGAAGCCAGAGATTAGTCTCCCTTAATGCGTACTGAAAGCGATAGCTTTCTGTAGCCAGGCATAAGACGAGCCGGCGAGAAGGCTGCTTTTTTAGCCTTCTTGACGGATTGGCTTATGACCCCGAGCCCCTAGGCGCTGGAGCTAGATAAAAAAAGGGTGTCAGGCACCCTGAAAGGACATTTGTCCATTTCCATTGGTGCCTGACACCCCCATTGTTAAGCTTATTAGTCACAACTAATGGTTTTTGTTCTTTTTCTAAGTGGCGGTATTTCTAAATAGGTAACCATTCTCCATATCCATTCCAATGGACCATATCGAAAAAAGTGCAGCCAGATTGTGCTAAATATAAACTGGATGATGTAGATCGTTAAACATAGGTAAAGAGATTGTATATAGGTAATATTGTTGAATAAATTTAGCATATTACCAGCCAGATAGATTAAGGCTGTTTGCGAAATATAGTTTGTTAGCGCCATCCGTCCGTAGCTTTTTAATGGGGATAGCAGCTTTTGAAAAAATGAAGATTGCAACAGTAACATAAGGAGCCCAACATAAAAAGCCGAGATAATCGGTCCGATTGAAATCCCAATGCTTAAAAATTTCTGCATCGCCTGGAAGTCTATTTCCGAACCATTACGAAATACACCCGGGGCATATTGATATTGATAAATAAGGCCTAAAATACTTAAACCAAACATGATACTTGTAAAAAGGATTACCTTATTACGTTTTTTGGATAGCTCCTCAAATACATGAAATTGACCTGCTGCAATTCCCAATAACATCAGAGGAATAACCATAAAGAGTTTGAATGAAAAAATCCCCATAACGATTAACATGGCGGTTCCAAACACAAGATTAACTACCCTATTCGCTTTGTAAAATGGCAAAATAAATAGCCCGCATATTGCGTAAACCGTTAACGCTTCGCCTGGATGGAACTGCACATGGACCAAGCCCATGATAAATAAGGCAATAATACGCCTTAGGAATAAAACATATCCATTCCTTCCTTTTGCATTGGCCCGTGTGATAAAAATATAAAATCCAACCCCAAACAAAAAGGTAAATATCGTATAGAAGCGCCCTTCCACAAATAAATATAAAAACCTCCAGTAAGAGGCCTCAATGGTGTGAGGCGAAGGCAGTTTCACCGACAGCAACGGTATAATATTCACCAAAATAATCCCCATCAGTGCAAACCCTCTTAAATAATCCAGCATATCAATTCGTTTACCTACATCCATTACCTGATTACTTCTAACCATTTCCTGTTTACTTTCAACCATTTCCTGTTTACTTTCAACCATTACCTTCTCCTTTATAGTGTAAATGGTGCCTGACACCCTTAATACTATTTCTCCCATAAATATACAACAATTATATCATTGGAAAAGGAAAAACGCTTTGATATGATGGCTCAAAGCGTTTGTTGTAGTTTGTATTGTGATCTTTTATTTAGATATGGGGTTAAACGGTTTCCCCAACCAGCTGCAACATGGTTCCTTTAGCAGCATAATTAGTGTGCCAGGAAAAAGCCTTCTCCAGCACATGCGGGGTTTGGCCGCCTCTCTCAAGCGCCTCCTGGTAATATTCACGAAGCTGCTCACGATACATTGGATGAGCACATCGTTCGATAATTAATTCAACTCTCTGTCTTGGTGCCAAACCGCGTAAGTCGGCATACCCCTGCTCAGTAACAATTACATCGACATCATGCTCGGTATGATCTACGTGTGAAACAAATGGGACAATGCTCGAAATCTTACCACCTTTGGCAATCGATTTCGTCACGAATATGGCTAGGCGGGCATTGCGTGCAAAATCACCTGAACCCCCGATTCCGTTCATCATTTTCGTCCCTGAAACATGAGTGGAATTGACATTGCCATAGATATCTAACTCCAGCGCTGTATTTATCGAGATTAAGCCGAGTCGGCGGATGATTTCCGGATGATTAGATATCTCCTGCGGCCGCATGATTAAGCGATCACGGTATTTTTCAAAATTCCCATAAACCTCTTTCATTTTTCCATCGGAAAGGGTAATCGAACAGCAGGATGCGAAACGAACCTTACCGGCATCGATTAAATCAAAAACTGCATCCTGTAATACCTCAGAATAAACCTCCAAGTCAGTAAACTCTGAATCTAACATGCCATGCAAAACAGCATTTGCAACCGAGCCAATCCCCGACTGCAGCGGGGCAAGGCGTTCCGTCAGCCGGCCAGCCTTCACTTCCGTACGTAAAAATTCAATTAGGTGATTCGCCATAATCACAGTTTCTTCATCAGGTGGAACAATCGTTGATGGTGAGTCAAGCTGATTCGTAAACACAATCCCTCTTACCTTCTCGATATCAATTGGAATCCCCATCGTCCCAATTCGATCATCAGCCTTTTTCAACGGAATTGGGTCCCTCTCCCCTTGCTTCCCGGGATCGTATAAATCATGTAACCCCTCAAGATTAACTTGATGTGCTAAATTGATTTCGATAATGATTGATTTGGCATTCAAGGCAAATGATAAAGAATTTCCAACCGAGGTGGTTGGAATCACCATCCCATCTTCTGTTACTGAGAACGCTTCCAAAATTGCGAAATCAACAGGTTCCATTACGCCTGCTCTTACTAATTCAGCCGTATGCGACAAGTGCTGGTCAACAAACATCATTTCCCCATTATTGATTTTGCTGCGCATTGTCGGATCTGCCTGGAATGGAAGTCTTTTCCTAAGAATCCCAGCCTCGGAAAACAACTTATCAACATCGGAGCCTAAAGAAGCTCCCGTATAGACATTTACTTTAAAGGTTTCTGTCTCAGCGCGTTTCACTAAAGCGAATGGTACCGCTTTCACATCGCCAGCACGTGTAAATCCGCTTAACCCCAATGTCATGCCATCTTCAATCCATGATGCAGCCTCTTCAGGAGTCACTACACGATCCCAAAGACGTTGATCCCGAATCCGTTCAAATTTATTCTCCATCTTTCATCCCACTCCCCAAGTGAAATATTAAGATAATTTTAACCGATAAAGTTTATCAACTAGGGATTTCGGGAATACATTACGGAAAATTCAGATAAAACAGCATTATCACGGTCTTAAACAGAATTTTTCTAAAATCCTAATAGTCTGCGAAAATAACTGGAATAAGATTGGCTCACAGGCACCCGATCCCCATTATCCATTGAAAGGATAAAGGTCGAATGAGAATCAGGGAAAATCTCTTTAATATGATTGACATTCACGATAAACGAGCGGTGGCAGCGGATAAAATAATCCTTTGGTAAAAGGAACTCAAATTCCTGCAACGAGTTTTTATGTGTACCACTATGTTCCTTGGTCGAGACATATGTCTTTTTATCCTTTGCTTCCAGATAAATCACTTTTGAAAAAGGCACAGGAATCCAGCCATCTTGAGTTTTGATAGTCACCACCAGCTTTCCGCTCGTTAAGGCCGGGAAGATCGCCGTCACACAGCCTTCCAATTTCCCTTCGTGAAAAAACGGTACCGCCATACCATGATAGGGAACCCCAAACAAATCACGATTAATAAATTCAGAGATTTTTTGTTTCGAATGAATCGCCTTATAGGCAATCGTTCCTTCCTTCAAAGGATCACCCGGCGTGATTTTTAAATCAATTCGCTTACTCGGGCGATAATAAATATATTCCTTCGTATTCGAAACCGCAATCGAAATCTCCTCCGAAAACAACTCACTGATTACATCTAGCAGTGAAACAACCGTAATACTCTCCATACAGAAACCCCTCCCTCCCGCTAAAACTGCAGCTGGTAAATTAAAAATCTTTCATTTGAATTATGTTCATATAAATGAGGCAAAATGACTTCCCCTTTTAGTTCAAACGAAGTCTGATTTTCGAGAAAATAAATATAATCCTCAGATGGATAATACAACACCAGTTCAATATCCCGTTTCGATGCTTCCATTGATAATAAGATATTATTAACAATCTTCCTAAACACTTGAATCGAAAAGGGATTAAAGAAATAGAAGCGATTATCCCTTTCGTCAATCTCATACTCCTCTGCCAGGCAGCAAACAAACTTAATTTGATCCCGGCCTTTTTTCCTCACATAACTTTCAAGATTCCTAACTGCCGCTTGAAAAAGAGTCTCATTCATCTCCACCCCAGCAACAGTTGCATGAAAAAAATAGTGAATATAAAAATTCAATCTCCCTTTCCCACACCCAAAATCAACTACCCGATCACTGCTTTTCACTTCATAATGACGAAATAATTCTTCCAGTGCACTATAAGGTGTGGGCTCATAGGGATGATAATGTAAGGACTTGTTGTCGGCCCCTCCCTCATTTTTATCTCCCTTCGTTTTTATGTTTAATAATTTATCATAATAATGTTCTTTCATCGCTTACACCTATTCGCGTTTATTTAAAACAGCTACAATTCCAAATCTAAATTATACCATTTTTCAAAAAAAAGACATTAAAACCGCACGTTCGACTGTTTTTTCCTGATTAACTTCAATAAAAGAAGGAAAAAGTGGTATAATGTCGAAAGTCTAAAAGGTAGAAGAATGATTTTGTACTGAATTCGTAAGTCTGAAATCATTCTTATAAAATCGTTAAACATTAATCTTCAGTATGGCCAAAAAAACAAGGAGGTGGTTTCATGTGAAAATAAAAAAAATATTAAATAACAATGCTGTTGTCGTTACAGATAATAATGTAGAAAAAATTGCCATTGGGGCGGGAATTGCATTTCAGAAAAAGAAAAACGATATTATTAACCCTAGTAAAATTGAAAAACTATTTGTCATGAAGGAAAATGAAAGATTTCAGCAGCTGCTTCTTCAAATACCTGAAGAGCATTTTGCCCTCTCAGAAGAAATTATCACCTACGCCGAAGAATCCCTTGGAAGCAAATTAAACGACCATATTCACATTGCCCTTACCGACCACTTATCCTTTGCCATTGAACGTGTACGTGATGGAATCAATCTAAAGAATAAGCTTCTTCATGAAATAAAAATACTTTATAAGAAGGAATTTGATATCGGACTGTGGGCGCTTAGGCATATTGAGAAAAAGACAAGCATCAAGATGCCTGTGGATGAAGCAGCCTTTATCGCCCTTCATCTTCACACCGCTAATCTTCAAGGCGGGGACATGAAGCAGACGCTACGGCAAACAGCGATCATTGGTGATATGGTTCAGACGATTAAGGATTACTTACATATTGAAATAAACGAAGACGATCTTTCTTATCAGCGCTTAATGACCCATCTCCGTTTTGCTCTTTCAAGGATTAGCAATGGGGAGCCGAATACCATCGATGATGAGATGCTGAAAATGATCAACAATAAATTCACACTGGCCTACAACTGTGCAAAAAAGCTTTCCAAAGACCTTTCACTAAATCACGGTATCCACCTTCCTGAGCATGAACTCGGCTACTTAACTCTTCACATCGAAAGATTAAGAAAACGATAAAAAACGCCTGGACTTCAAATTCCAGGCGTTTTTGCATCTATTTCATGCTATGATACTTCTACTTTTTCTTGCGGATTTTGATAATTTCATCAGCAACAAATTGCACATTAGTACCAACAATAACCTGAATGCTTTGCGGGCCGACGATATTGATTCCCGGTACGCCTGTCGCTTTAATTTTCTTTTGGTCGACGGCATTCATGTCTTTTACTTCCATTCTTAGACGTGTAACACAATTATCAACACCTGTTACATTCGCATCCCCGCCTAAGCCTTCATAAATTTGAGCGGCCATTGCAGCAAATTTGTTATCACCCTTAGCAAGAGAAACCTCTTCAACCTCATCATCATCGTCTTCACGACCAGGAGTTTTTAAGTTGAATTTCGTAATGATGAAACGGAACAAGAAGTAGTAAATGACTGCAAATACTAGTCCTTGAACAATTAACCAATATGGTTGATTTGCCATTGGATTTTTTAAACTTAAGAAAAAGTCGATGAATCCTGCACTAAAGGCAAATCCTGCTGTCCAATGGAATGCCGCTGCAATCGCTAAGGAAAGACCAGTTAAAACGGCATGTACAAGATAAAGCATTGGTGCTAAGAACATGAAAGCAAATTCAATTGGTTCTGTAACCCCAGTCAAGAAGGAAGCGAAACCAGCTGCAAGCATTAAGGAAGCTACTTGCTTTTTCTTTTTCGTTTTTGCAGTATGAACCATCGCTAATGCTGCTGCAGGCAGCCCAAACATCATAATTGGGAAAAAGCCTGCTTGATACATACCTGTAACCCCTTTTTCACCTTTACCAGACAAGAAGTTACCGATATCATTGATTCCGGCAACATCAAACCAGAAGACAGAGTTTAAAGCATGGTGTAGCCCTGTTGGAATTAAGAGTCGGTTGAAGAAGCCATATAAGCCAGCACCTATATAACCTAATTTACTCATTCCTGTACCGAAAGAAACTAACCCTGTATAAACGACAGGCCATACAAAGAATAAGACTGCAGAAACCACCAGCATTGCAACCGCTGTCATAATTGGCACCAGACGTTTCCCACTAAAGAAGGCAAATGCGTCAGGTAGTTTTACATGACTAAAACGATTGTACATCATCGAAGCGACTATACCTGAAAGAAGTCCAACAAAGGCATTTCCGATTTTCGCAAACGCAGGATCTACTTTAGCTGCATCAATTCCCTGCAGCAATGCAACCGAGTTGGTTGAAAGCAAGGTTGTTACAACCAAGTAGGCAACCAAACCGCTAAGCGCCGATGAGCCATCCTTTTCTTTGGCCATTCCTAACGCAACTCCAACTGCGAAAAGAATTGGAATATTATCGATAATAGAGCCCCCTGCTTTAATTAAAAAGGCAGCAAATGGACTATCTGCACCCCATCCTGTAGGGTCAATCCAATAGCCTAAACCCAATAAAATGGCAGCAGCCGGTAATACGGCTACAGGCAGCATCAATGAGCGGCCAAGTCTTTGAAAATATTTCTTCATGTTTTTACCCCCTATAAATTTTAATCAAACTACTAAACATCTGAAAACACTACCAATGAAAATGAATAATTTCTACAAAAGAATGACGAATAGCAGCTTTTGAATCAGTCTTACTATTTTGTCCATCACCTCCTTAAAGTATTTTTCTAAAAGTGAAGTGCTGCTGTAAGTCGAACGTAGCACTTCACTTCTTGAATTACTTAGCAGCAGCCGTGAATAGAACCGTCTTGCCGGCAGTCCCTTCCTTTTCCTCGGTGAAAACATATTGCTTTTTACCTTCTTGACTGTTGGTAATGACAATCGGAGTAATAGTGCTTTTGGCATTTGTACTAATATATTCCCAATCAACCTCTATTAGTAGTTGCCCAGCAGAAACTTTGTCCCCCTCGTTGACAGCAACATTGAAGCCCTTTCCTTCCAAGGCGACCGTTTCTAACCCGACATGGATAAGAATTTCCGATCCATCATCGGCACGAAGACCAACTGCATGCTTAGTAGCTGCTACAAGAATAACGGTCCCCTTTACTGGAGAAACAATATCTCCTTTTTCCGGCATCACCGCAATCCCTTCTCCCATCATCTTTTGACTAAAAACGGGATCTGGTACTTCCTCGAGAGGAATTATCTTGCCACTAACTGGTATATAAAAATCAACTGATTCCTTTTTAAAAAAATTAAATCGCATTACTATTACTCCTTTGCTTTTTTGTTTATGGTTCCCAGAAGATGTAAAAAATAACAAAAAAGGCATGGAGGTACAAATAAACGGATGTAGAAATCCATTCATTTTACCACCATGCCTGATCGTATCAGTAACATGTGATCGATATTAAACTTGTAACATTATCATACCACTAATCTGTAATAATACAATATGTAAACGCAAACATTTTTATGAGGAAAAACTACCCAGAGGAAAATAGCCTAATCTAGCTTCTTTTTTGCTGGCTAATAGTTAGATTAGATTTCTACAACTTGACTTATATATTTCAACAGCTTATTAACGTAATTTTCATATAGAAAAAGGAATCCCTCATGTTTCAGTTTAAGGGATTCCTTTGCCATACCACAGCTACATTAGTTTAGTACCATATTTTATCATTTCAACTATTTTTCTAAACTTAAGATAATTTTTTCACAAATTTCATGTGTTGCTAGTGCATCCAATGCCGAGAATTTTGGCTTACTGTTTGTTCGAACAGCATTAATGAAATCAGAAACCATTTGTTCGAATCCACGCTTGAACAGGGTCGGCTCCCAGTCGCTGCCGCGAACTTCGATCGTATCCATGTCTTTTGAGATCACTAACTTCGAAACATTGTAAACTGTTCTTTTTTCCAAAGGTCCCATTACCTCAGCAATTTCTTCGTTTGTTCCATTATCTCTGTTCATGATCCCGATGGCTGCTGCCCCGCTCGAAATAAATTGCACGACGACATGGTAAAGGGTGTCACCTTCCATTTTTCCCCTCACAATCAACTCCTCAATTGGATGCGGAAATAAATATCTCATCGTATCGACAACATGAATGAAATCATCATAAATAAATGTTCTTGGCTCCCCAGGTAGTCCTTTGCGATTTTTCTGGACAATCACCATATTCGGATCTGTTACTTCCTTCAGTTTCGTATAGGAAGGCGCATATCTTCTATTAAAACCGGTCATGAGAATGAGACCCTTCTCTTCCGCCAATTTAACAAGCTTTTTTGCCCCTTCATAATTGTCCGTAATGGGTTTATCAACAAATACATGGATGTTGTGCTTTAACAATTCATGGACGATTTCCTCATGAGAGGATGTCGATGAGTGAATAAATGCACATTTAATACCACTGTCCAGCAATGACTCAAGACTAGTATGGAGATTTTCAAAACGGTATTGGCTGCCAATGGATTGGAGCTTCTCTTGATTCCTTGTATAAAAATGAAAATCAACATCTTGTATTTTACTGTAAACAGGTAGATATGCCTTTTGCGCAATATCCCCTAGTCCGATTACACCAAGTTTTAGCACTAATATTCCCTCCATTTACCCTTTGTTCATTCAGGTGGCGAATGTACCTAGAAATTAATGTGTTCTAATCAATGAGAATACTTTTCAGCTTTTGACTTCCGAATTCCGTGAATGATAAACGTAATCAAGAAAGCAAGGACCATGACGATAATAAATATCTCATTCGGAATCTCGATATCTACGAGCGTCAGCCCCATCTTAACCGCAATAAATGTAATCAGTACATATGCAGTCGTTTCGAGCTCTGGAACTCGGTTCATTAAGCTGATAAAAAATGTAGCAACTCCCCGCATTAGTAGAATTCCAATCATCCCGCCAAGTAATAACACCCAAACTTCCTCTGAAACCGCAAGTGCGGTAAGAATACTATCTACGGAAAAGGCCAGATCCATCAGTTCGACACTAATAACTGTCGCCCAGAAAAAACCAAAGGTTTTCGTTAACCAGCCTTTTGGCTCACGCGTTGTTTCCTCTTCACCATCATCATTACTTTTAAATTTGTCTCTAAAGAATTTAAAGGACAGCCAGAGTAAATAGAGCGCTCCAATTAACTTAATGAACCATAGCTTAATTAGAAATGTTCCGAGTCCAATGAAAATGAAGCGGAATAAATAAGCTCCCCATAACCCATATATTAATGCTTTCTTTTGCTGTTGTTTTGGTAGTGGCTTGACAAAAGCAGATAAAACCAAGGCATTGTCTGCAGATAAAATACATTCTAGTACGGCTAAGGATAAAATTAAGCCCCAGGATTGTGGTGAGGTCAACACTTCTGCCCACATATGCCAATCAAACATGGAAGCAAAGGTTGATAAAATTTCATTTAACATGATCATTTCTCCTTTGTTGTTCAAACAATCGTTTCTTAGTTTGTCAATTGTATATTAAACACTATAGTACTTTTTGTAAGTAAATCAAATAAAAAGCTATCAAAAAAATGGTGTCAGGCACCACGAAATAACCTTCGTGGTGCCTGACACCATATCTACCCGCGAAACAACATATTTTCCAATTGCAGCTTTGTGATTACGCCTTCTTTTCCTTTTCCTCATCCATCAAACCTTTAGTGGATGATTTGAATTCTTTTAAGGATTGACCAACTGCCCTTCCTAATTCCGGTAGTTTCTTAGGCCCGAATATGATTAATGCCAGGACTAAAACAATGATTAAACCTGGTATCCCGATGTTTGATAACATTATAATTCATCTCTTTTCATCTTTAACATGTTTGACTATTTAAGTAATCAGCCCTCCGACTCGCACAAACCGGACATTTTTCATCTTGGGCATGCAAAGTTTGAAAGCTATTTTTGCATAGGTTGCACGTTTTCTGATAGACCTCCAAGCATTTCGTAACCGCTGTTGCTATAGAACTTGTTACGGTTATAGCCTTTTCTGGGCAAAGCTCCTGACAAAGCATACACCCGGAACAGGACTGAAGGTTTATCGTAAAATCATTGTCTTCTAATCTAAAGCAAGTTTTAGGACACGTCACTTTACAAGCCTTACAGAAAGTACACTTTTCATGCGCAATGGTCACATCAAAAAATTGATGATCAGGATAATATTGATTCACATCTAGATCCAAGTGGTTAAATCGCCATTTAGCTGGTGTTACCTGCCTTACCAATGACTGACTTTCTTTCTTCAAAAGAGAGAATAGCTCTCTTCTTGAATAAGAGTTCCCAAAACTTGTTTCTGTCTCTGTCATAAAAGGCGCCTTACCAAGTTGATCTAATAATAAATTGACTTCTTCTACTGAATCCTTCCATGCTTGACTGAACTCTTTTTCTTCACAGGCAATTGTAGTGACTCCTTTAGCATTGTAAATCAACAATTCCTTTATAGATGGGGGTTCAATATTTGTGGCAATTAATTTTTTTTGAAAAAAGGACTGCTTTGGCAGTATGCCAGTGACAGCTTGAACTGGGCAGGCTACCATGCATTTTCCGCACTCTGTGCACTTTTGATTATCAATTATTGGCTTGCCCTGTGTTAAAATTATGGCACCTTCTTGGCAGGCATCCAGACATTTTTCACAGCTGGATCGGGGGCTTTTATGGTGTACACAAGCTGATGATAAAATTTCGTAATCATAAACAAGACTTTCAACCCACATTTCAACGAATCCCACTGATGTCACCCCCGACCATATTCAAAGGCAGAAGCGGTTAGCATCTGCCCGATATCTTATGAACCTAATACATAAAACACATATCTGCTCACGCCTTCTCCAAGTACAAAGAAGATCAGTGCAGCATAGATGAAGGCGTATTTCATATTTTTCTTAGTATTAAGTGATAAATAAGCCAGCAGCAGGAGCCCGGCAATTTCGATAACCCATCGTACCCCGATCATACCGGAATATGGCACCATTTTATTAGCAGCTGTTTCCCCCGAGATTGTCTGAATTTCAGGTATATAAGCATTGAACATGGCGGAACCAATTAGTTGGACAGCAATCCCTATGATACTAAATGCAAATGCCCATTTTATAACTTTTTGGATTGCTTCACCCTTGAGAGATGGTGCCAAAAGGCTTGCACCAAGGATTGGCCCCAAAGAAAAAGCGGTCCCATAAAATACGAAATATGTGTTCAGATGATTCCAGCCGTTAACACGTGTAACAGCATAGGCTGTTGCCATGCAATAAATATCAATAACTCCAACCAGCCCAGTAATCAACATGAGGATTGGATTGATTTTCTTTTGGGCAATCGTAAGACCGGCAGTTAAACATGCTAAAGCAATGAATGCTCCGGTAGCGACAATCTCATTACTCATCCAAGACCGCCCAAACCCTTTAATGGCGTTTATAGCATTCAGCGGATAGCCGAGATGAAAGAATGAACCGATTAAACCTATTATAGAAAGAATTGCAATTACTAGAAGCGGTATTTTCATTATTTTTATTGTATCGCCGTTGCTCTTGGCAATGTTCCCATGGATAAACCATAGAAACAGAATAGCACCAACAGAAGCAGGGATTAAAACTGTAAAAATTAATAATGGCCATTCATGCATTAGAATCCCTCCAAAGATTACTTCGCATATTTATTAGCATTAATTACAATATTAGGTTCAGTAATTGAAGAACTTGGTAACCCCTTTATATCTCTAACATTTCCATATTTTTTTCTTAATTCATCGATTGGACCATAATCCAAAGCGCGCATAGGGCATGCTCCTACACATGCAGGATTTTCTCCCTTATCGATAAGATCAATACAGAAGTCACATTTTGTCATTTTCCCAATTTTTTCATTATACTGTGGTCCGCCATATGGACAATTCCAGATACAATATTTACATCCAACACATTTATTCTGATCAACTAAAACTACACCGTCTTCTTCACGCTTATGCATTGCACCTGTTGGACAGCCCTGGACACATGCTGGGTTTTCGCAATGATTACAAGATATAGAGGTGAAAAAGGTTTGAATATTTTGAATGAACGCTTCATCTCTCTCAACATAATCTCCCTCGGAATTCTCATATACTCTACGAAAATTCACACCTACTTCAAGGTCATTTTTATCCTTACAGGCTATTACACAAGCTTTACAACCGTTGCAATATTCATTGTTAATAAAAAATCCTAATTGAACCACCAATATTCACTCCTTTCGTCTATCTACGCTTTCCTTACCTCAACTAAATTAGTATGTTGTGGATTTCCCTTAGCTAAAGCTGATGGCCGCTGACTAGTTAGTGTATTTATATTGCCACGCTGATCAATACCTTTAACATCAGGGGACCACCATGCTCCTTGCGGTATAGCAACTGTTCCAGGAATGATTCTATTTGTAATTTTCACAGGCATTTGTACTTCCCCACGGTCATTATATACTCTTACTCGCTCCCCATCTTTAATTTTCCTTTGTTTCGCATCCCGTTCGTTCATCCACATGACTTGTGGACCGGCTTCTTCCAGCCATTTATTATTGTCAAACGTGGAATGACAGCGACGTTTATAATGCCAACCGATAAGTTGCAGTGGGTATTTTTTAGTTAGCGAATCTTCCGGTCCCTCCCAAGATGCTACATATTTTGGGATTGCCGGTATTTCTTCTGGATTATTCATATCCCAAAGAGCCTTTGAAAAAATTTCTATTTTTCCTGATGGAGTTTCAAACTTATTATTTTCAGGATCTTTTATTTGCTTTTCAAATGCAATTACTGTGTTATTCTCCAATGAAACCTGGTAGATACCTTGTTTCTTAAACTCCTCAAAAGCAGGGAAATGAGGATCTTTCTTTCGGGATTCTTCAATGGACCATTTGACCCAATCCAACTCTGATTTTCCTTCGGTAAACTCCTTTTCGATACCTAACTTTTTGGCCAACATAGTCAACCATTCATAATCTGACTTTGACTCGTACATATTTTCAATACACTTTTGAGATAAGATAGCGTGTTGCGATGGCGCCCAAGTAGTACCAATATCCCATCTTTCCATAAAAGTATTTGACGGCAGTAAAATATCAGCAAACTTTGCGCTTGGAGTCATAAAGATTTCACTGACAACAATTAATTCAACAAGATTTTCATTTCTTAATATTTCAGCAGTTTTATTACAGTCAGAATGTTGATTAATTAGAGCATTTCCCGCTAGGTTAAAAATAGCTTTAATATTTGATGGCAGTGTTTCTTGACCCTCTGGAAGCCCCTTAACTCCATCTTTTTCACCCATCTCTGTTCCTCTAACAACTGCATCTGTCCATAGGAAGCACGGAATGGTTAAATTACCTAGTGGATTCGTTCCTTTTGGTACTGATGTTGTTTTTACTAAACTTATATATCCAGAACCAGATGCCCATCCACCTCTAATACCGACATTTCCCGTAATAGCTGCAAGAACCGTTCCACCTCGAACAAACTGTTCACCGAATGCTTGTCTTTGCGGACCCCATCCCTGCAGTAATGCGGATGGTTTATTTGTTGCGTATTCCCTAGCAAGTTTTCGAATGGTTTCAGCTGGAACTTTACATATTTTCTCCGCCCATTCTGGAGTTTTTGCTATTCCATCTTTATCACCTAGAATGTAACTAACTAATGATTCACCTTGCGGAACCCCTTCCGGCATATTTTCTTCATCAAAACCAACACAATATTTATCTATAAAATTCTTATCATATAATTTTTCAGAAATAATAACATATTGCATGGCATCCATCATTGCATTATCTGTAGTCGGCAAAATTGGTATCCACTCATCCGCTAAACCAACAGCAGTATTAGATTGTCTGGGGTCAATAACTACTACTTTCACACCTGCTTCTTTAGCTTTTTTAACGTAGTAGTCTGTTACTCCCCAGCGAGTTTCTACTGGGTTATGTCCCCACAAAATTATCAATTTTGAATCAGATAATGTATTTAATGTATTACCTGTTTGTGTCGTTCCATAGGTATAAGGAGTTGCCGTTGAAGTTTGAGCAGAACTATATGAGTTGTGGTACCCCAAGTACCCTCCCGTTAGAGCAAAGATTTTTTGAATCATATTGCCAGCTCCGATGATACTTCCCGAATGCCCAGTAGAATAATTACTATAGCGGCTTGCAGGCCCATGTTTATCTGTTAATCTTGTTAGTTCCTTTGCAATGTATTCAATGGCTTCTTCCCAAGAAATCCTTTCAAACTTCCCTTCACCACGTTTTCCCACTCTTTTCATTGGATACTTTAATCTATCAGGATTATAGACAAACTGCCTATATCCTCGTCCTCTTATACATGCACGAAGTTGAGGTAATTCAAATGTATCTTCTTTAATATCTGTACTTAAACGTGTAATAACTCCATCATTGATATGAGCCCTTATTAAACATCTGCCACCACAATTAATTGTCGAGCATGTTGAAAGAATTTGTTCATTAGATGCTTTAACCGTTCCAGCCGCATTTACTTTATCAACGATTTTTGTTTCACTTGCCATTCCTCCAATTATAACTGGTGCTGTAACTGCACTTGACCATTTAATAAAACTCCTGCGCGACAGCCTTCTTTCATTCATACGATCAAATAAACTTTTACTCATATTTATTCCTCCTAACATCACAAAAAATTACTTACTTATCTTTTATTCATAGAATTGTGTTTCAACAGTTATTAATAGAAACAGTGAAATCATCAACAAGTTCACAATCAAATTTGGTAAAGAAATCTAACAAATATCCAATTCCAATAAAAAGACTTGATGATGCATTATTCCGAATGTCTAATGAAAATTGAGGAACCCATTTTGATAGATGTTCACTAAGTAACATTTTCTGACCTTCCAATAACTCAATGAGTACATCCCTCTCTTCTTCCTTTTGTGTTTTTTCTATTAATGCAATCATGAATTCAATTTCAAATACGATATGATCATCTGCTTCATCATGAAGGTTATCTCTTTTTCTAACTTCAAGTCCAAATTGATTATAAAGATTTCTTACTTCAAATGTAGGGAAATCAAATAACGCCCTATCCTTACTCCTATAAACAGATTCCCATGGTGGTGCAAGTAAGGAATCAGGTCCAATAAATAAACGGAAGAAGTCCTCCCGAGCTTTTTGTATTGATTCGTCTATATCCTGACAATAAAAAAAATCGTATAAAATTTGCACAGAGTTATCTAATTCTATCAGTCCATCTATATATCCCTGTTCTTTAATTTCAATAAATCTTTCAAAAGAAATAGGATCTGATAATAGTTGATGTAATAGCTGGTAGAGTTTTTTTCGTGCACTTAATAATTGGTTCTGTTCGGTTGTAAATAGTTGATTTTGGATTTCCATTTGCTACATCTCCCAACTCATCTTTACGATATTTAACTATATTACTCAATCATCATTCCTACTCTTAAGAGTTTGCCATTTATTTATTAATTTAAATTATAGATTTTAAACTGATCTGTTAATATGGCCCTGCTTCACGAATTAAAGATGCTATTTTTGTGCCCGGTAAACAAAAGGATTTAACGATTCTGTGACATTCATTGTCCAGTCTATCTACTTGCTTTAAGATAAATAGAAGACAACATCTAGATAGGAGAAAGGTGAATAATCGATGCAAAAACAATATGCTATTCCAGACTTTGTTCAAGAATTAATGACCGTTTCAAGCCAAGGGGTTCACAAGATTATTCAAAAACTCTCCACACTTTTATCCCATCCAGTCCTCGTAGCGGACTCACTCTATCAGATTCTTTATTGCTCAGCCGGAAATGAAGCGATAGATGAAATAGTTATCATGCCTGATCAGCATCAGGAATCCAATCCACACATTTCTGTTTTCAGCTGCCAGATTTCAACCATAAATAATTTAAAAAATGGGTTGGCTAGTCCAATAACATTCGATAATAAAAAACTTGGTTATATCATTTTATGTAGTAATAACACACCGTTAGAGACTGGTCTCTATGAAGATCCACTTATTTATGCGGCTTCTTTATGTGCTTTGCAAATGCAAAAAAACCTGGAAATCAAGCAAGAAAAACAGAAATTCAAAGAAGCCTTTCTATTTGACCTACTGTACGGAAACATTAAGAAAAAGGAAGAGATTATTGAATACGGAGAAATTTGGGGATGGGATTTTAGCGTCCCTCATATTGTAATCGTATTTTCCTATAAAGAAGTAAATCATTTTTTTACGAACAAGCACATGATTAATATGCTTTTACAAGTTGTTGAAAATGAGTTGAATTTACATAACTTGAAACCGATCGCAATGGCCAAACAAAGTCAGGTGATAACCCTAATTCCTCTAGCTGATGCTTATCATGCTGAGAATAGGTCCAAGCTGGAAGCGTTTACTGAAACTATTCTAAAAAAAGCAGAAAAAATAAATCTGGATTTTGAGATTGTTTGCGGAATTGGAAAAAAATACACAAATCCTGCCGAGCTTTTTAGAAGTTATCAAGAAGCAAAAGTAGCTCTTGAACTAGGCATTTTATTGAATATTACAACACCACTATTCACTGATTTAGGTTTAGAACGGATTTTATATAAACACGACCTCCAAGACTTGATAGAATATTACAACCATATATTAGGAAGTTTACTGGAACACGATAAAAACCATGATGGAAATCTTATCGAAACACTTGAAGCTCTTGCCTCCAATCAATTTGATATGGGTAAAACGGCCAAGGAATCGTTTCTTCATCGAAATACACTACGTTATCGTGTGAAAAGAATTGAAGATATTCTTCATCTGAAATTGGATGACTTACATGTTCGATTAGATATTATGGCAGCTTTCAAAATTAAACAGCTGCGAAAAATATGAAGAATGAAGGTAATTCACAATGAAAGATGGCATATACAGAAACACTTGTCCACGTAATTGTTATGGAACCTGCGGAATTTTGTCATATGTTAAAAATGGCCGGCTCATAAAAGTGACCGGTGATCCAAAACATGGCTATACAAAAGGGAGACTATGTGCAAAGGGATATGCTTCCACCCAATTTGTCTATAATACGCAAAGGCTTAAGTATCCAATGATACAAAACCCTAGAGGGTCTGGAAACTGGAAGAGAATTTCATGGGATGAAGCTTACTCCATTATTGCTGGTAAAATTATCGAATTGAATCAGCGCTATGGGTCTAACCTTGCCAGTGGCTACAACAAATTCTCAGGAAATCTTGGTTTACTGCACAATGCAGTAGAAGGTATGTTCAATAGTTTCGGTCCTCATACGAAACCAACTGGAAATCCTTGTGCTCTAACGGGAAAACTTGCAGTTAATCAATCTTTTGGAGATAATTACAGCTCTGTTCCCGAGGATATGTTACATGCAAACCTAATTGTTATTTGGGGAGCGAATCCTGCCGTCACTAATGTCCATCAAATGAAGTTTATTTATAAGGCAAGGCGCAAAGGTGCAAAATTTGTTGTCATTGATCCTATTTTTACGAGAACAGCTGAGAAAGCTGATATCTATATCCAAATCAATCCCGGAACAGATGGGTGGCTGGCTCTCGGAATCGCCAAAATCATCATTGAAAAAGGGATTGATTTCGAAGAATCTATTCGGGATCAAACAATTGGCTGGGATCAATATAAACACTTTATTCAAAATCAAATTAACCTATTTGATGTATCAAAACGTACAGGTGTCCCAATAGAGGCAATGGAGGTACTTGCTGAATTTTACGGTAATTTAAAACCTGCCGTCACTTGGAATGGTTTAGGTATTCAGCGTAACGATAGAGGCGGACATAGCATCAGTGCTATCAACAGTCTTGCAGCCATAACAGGTAATCTAAGTAATCCAAATGGCGGTTTATATTATATGCACTTTGATAAAGAATATTTTCCACAACTTCTGTTAAACCATCAGGGTCCTATTCATCCAACTATCACCAACTCTAGAGAAGTTGATATTAGTAATTATTCAAAAAATGCTCTCACCTTAATAGATCCGCCGCTAAAATTCCTTTGGGTGGCGTCAAGAAATATTATTACTCAGGATCAAAACCTTAAATCTTGGCAGCAATTGTTCAATCAATTAGAACTCATCGTGACAGTGGATCTTTATTTAACAAAAACAGCGAAAAAATCCGATATCGTTTTACCAGCAGCCTCTCATTTTGAAGAAGAAGATTTAAATGTAGGTTATTGGCATTATTGGCTGGCCTTAAACCAAAAAGCAATTCCTCCTTATTACGAAGCAAAAAGTGATTTACAGATTGCTCGGGAATTAACCAAAAAGCTAAATGAACTCTCACCGGTCTTTTCTAACTTCCCTTATGAAAAAGAACCAATTGACTGGATTAAAGAAGAGCTATCTCCGGAGATTATGCATCAGTATGGACTAACTAGTTATGAGGATTTACTAAAGGGGCCGCAAAAAAAATTAGAAATAACTCGCTCTACGTCTGACCCAGAGAAATTCAATCTGCTTCCGGCGATAGAAACACATGCTAATGATCTGTTCCTAAGTGAAAATCTTCAACAACCATTAACCTATAGACTTTTAACACCGCAAACATTGTTGAAAATCCATTCTCAATATGAAATGGTGTCTTGGTTAGATCATGGGGAAACTGACAATATCATTGAAATATCTTATAATGCTGCGATCCAACATGAAATTGATGAAAATGCAAAAATTGAGATTTACAATGAACATGGATTAATTGCCGGTACCGCTAAAATTAATCCTACGTTGCCATATAATGTGGTGCTTGCCTCCCAGGCTGGCAGCAACCCCATTAATCAATTAATCTCTCAAAAAGAAGAAAAAGATAAAAATAGCGCCAGTACTTTTTTTTATGACAGCATTGTGAAAATTAGGAAATGGAGAGAAAAGCATGTTTAAACGGGCCGGATTCATTTTCAATGCGGATAATTGTATCAATTGTAAAGCATGTGAAATTGCCTGTAAAAATGAAAATCAAACTCCCACAGGCATCCAATGGAGAGGAGTTAAAAAGGCAGCACCTGAATTATATCTATCCATTTCCTGTAATCATTGTGACAGCCCGGAATGTTTCCGAGTCTGTCCAGAAAGAGCATTCACGAAGCGTAAAGATGGCATCGTCCAAATTGATGAGGATCTTTGCACAGGCTGCCAGCTATGTATCTCTGCCTGTCCCTATCACGCACCACATTTTAATCCTGAAACACGAAAGGTCAGCAAATGCCAAATGTGCTACCCAAGACAAGATATTGGAATGGTTCCGGCTTGCATTGAAGCTTGTACTACAGGAGCGCTGAACTTGGTAGATTTAAATACTTTTGAAGATGAGCAGGCAGACCGTATGATTCAAGGCTTCCCTGAAATCACTATTACCTGCCCATCCATCCTCTTCTATCCTTTAAAACCTAGAAAAAGATATTTTCTTCAATAAAGGATCTTCTAGTTAATCGCTCATTGGTTAAGATGAGCGATTATTTTTTCGACAAATGCTATAAGGCTATTAAAAAGCCTTCATCTTGAAAATTGCAGGTCTTACCTATAATGCAAAAAACAACTTATAACTGTAAATAATAGAAAATAATTGAAAATTCCTCCATATTCTTTATACTTTATAGTTAATGAGAGAACAAATAATAGACTAGACGGAGGAATAATGTGAAGAAAAAAGTTTGGATTTGGATTGTATCAATTGTCGGATTACTTGTGATCGCAGGAACTGCTATCTACTTTTTTACCAAAGGCGATGCAGAAGTGGCAGGAACTGATGTCAAGGAAATGGGGATAACGGTTCAAAAAGCTAGTGAACAAGAATTAAAAGAGACAATACTTGTTACAGGTAAAATTGTCCCTGAAAATGAGCAAAAGGTGTTTTTGGAGCCGGAAAAAGGAGTAATTAGTGAGTATAAAGTGACGGAAAATCAGACTGTCAAGGCTGGTAACCCCCTACTAATTTACGATTCTTCCAAAATAGATAGTGAACTAAAAAAAGCGGTTCGTGAAAAAGAATTACTTCAAAGTAAAGGAAAAACAGAACAAAATCAAATTGCCGAACTAGCAAAACGTATTGCAGAAGCGAAAAAGAATACAACCACACAAAGTACCACAACAGAAGAGGCAAACGATGGAGCTGTTACGCAAGTAGACATAAACCAGCTTTCCACTGAAAAGATCCAATTGGAAATGGGATATGAAAGCACAAAATCAGAAATTGCCTCAGCAGACGACCGCATAAAAGAACTGAATGCACAGAAAAAAGAAATGACGGTCGTCAGCAAAATGGATGGGATTATCGTTAAGGTTAATCAAAACGTAGCAAAGACAGAGACAGGAGCAGCTGAACCTGTCATCCATATTATTTCGAGCCAGCCTTATAAGGTAATTGGTACCATGAGTGAATTTGATGCCGTAAAGATTCAAAAAGGGCAGCCGGTGATCATCCGTCCAAAGGTTTATAAAGATCGGGAATGGAAAGGTGCTGTTGAATCTGTTTCACAATTCCCTAATGCAGAAGGCGGCGGTGAAGACTTCGGAGGCGGTCCTGGCGGTGGTCCTGGCGGCGGCAATGTGACGATGTATCCTTTTAAGGTAGCAATTACAGATGATACTTCAGAGTTACGTCAAGGCTTCCATGTTTCTTTAGAAATTAAAGTGGGCGGCTCAGACAAAAAACTTGTAATCCCACATCCATCACTAATTGATGAAGGTGGAAGCAAGATAGTTTATGTTTTAGTCGATAAAAAGCTTGAGAGACGGGAAGTAAAAACTGGGGCAATGAACGATGAATTCATCGAAGTGACTGAAGGAGTAAAGCCGGGTGAGCTCATCGTTATAACTCCAAATGAACAAATGCATGATGGAATGGAAGTGACCTCCTTTGATGAAGTTAAGTGAGATTACGAAGGTTTATGGTAAGGGGGCACTAGAAGTTCCTGTGCTGCATGGAATTGATTTAACGATAGAAGATGGCGAATTTGTCGCGATCATGGGGCCATCTGGTTCAGGTAAATCAACCTTAATGAATATCATTGGCTTTTTAGATTATCCAACATCGGGTACATTCGAATTAAATGGTGAAAAAATTGATTCAGCAAAAGAGAGTGTCCTTGCAAGATTAAGAAATGAACATATTGGCTTTGTTTTTCAACAATTCTTCATGTTTCCAAGGGACAACGCTATCAAAAACGTCGCATCCCCTCTTATTTATGCAGGTGTTTCGAAACGAGAAAGAACGGATAGAGCAAAAAAAATGCTAGGAAAGGTTGGATTAGAAGACCGAATGAAGCATTTGCCCAATCAATTGTCTGGCGGCCAGAAGCAGCGTGTCGCCATCGCTAGAGCACTTGTCAATAACCCAACGATCATTCTAGCTGATGAGCCTACCGGAGCACTTGATTCAAAAACTAGCGAACAAATCATGAAGCTGTTTATTCAGCTTAATGAAGAAGGCAAGACAGTTATTATCGTTACGCACGAGGAAGAAATTGCTGCATATGCCAAAAGAATCATTACACTAAAAGATGGCCTGATCACCAATGACCGGAGGGTGAAACCATGAACATCTGGGAGAGTTTCAAAATTGCCCTTTCTTCTATCTGGAATCATAAGGTACGGTCAATCTTAACCATGCTCGGCATCATTATCGGGGTAGCGGCAGTTATCATTATCGTTGCGATCGGACAAGGCACAAGAAAACAAATGACGGATGAATTGTTTAGTACGGATAAGAATGCGATTGATATTTATTATGAATACATCCCGCCAGAAGGTGAGCCAGAAACCTTTTGGCAAGAGCCTGAATTGACGTCGGAAGATATCCAAACACTCGCAAATGTTCCGGGTGTGAAAGCAGTCATTGCTACCAATCAAGGCTTTGGTACAATGGTCCGTAATGACGAGCAAGGTGAGATGCAAATTACTGGTGTCGGTGCGGAATTCTTCTCCGCTAAAAATATTCAAATTGTTGAAGGGCGAGCTTTATACGCTGCAGATAACGATGGATTGAATCGGGTTGTCCTTATTGACACGATTGCTAGGAAGAAATTTTTTAAGGAAACTGAAAACCCGATTGGCGAGATCATTGACCTGAATAATAATCCTTACAAAGTCGTAGGCGTCTACGAATCACCGATTCCTGAACAATTTCGGAATAAGGATACTGGTGAAATGCTTATGCCTCGTTCAGTTATATCAATGATGTTCGGCAACCGTGAAATCGAACAATTATCCGTAATTGCAAGTGATCCTGAAAAGGTTTCTGAGACCGGTAAACTGGCTGCTGCAACTCTGACAGAAAAAAAAGAACTGGAAGATGGAAAGTATTCTACTAACAGCTTTGAAGATTATGAAAAAGAATTAAACAAGATGATTTCGTTACTGACATTACTAATTGGCAGTATCGCAGGAATTTCCCTCTTAGTCGGCGGGATTGGGGTAATGAATATCATGCTTGTTTCAGTAACTGAAAGAACAAGAGAAATAGGACTTCGAAAAGCAATTGGGGCTACAAGAAAGAAAATCCTATTACAATTCCTTATCGAAGCGATCACCTTAACCTCATTAGGCGGACTGATGGGAATCGGACTAGCGTCAATCGGAACCATCATAGTTTCTCAAGTAACTCCTATTGCAGCGACGGTCAGTCCCTTAATTGTCTTAATTGGAGTTAGTTTTTCTGCTCTAATCGGGATTATTTTCGGGATCCTCCCAGCTAATAAAGCATCGAAGCTTAGCCCAATTGACGCTTTGAGATATGAATAAAGTGATACTTCAATCAGTGTTTTTGTCCATCCCCCGCTTATTCTTGTTAGTTGAAGAGGGTCTTTCTGCCAGTTAATAAGGGATAAAATAAAATAAAACAAAATCAGGGTCAGTCCCTCACCGCTTTTTCGCGAAGAGGGACTGACCCTTTGATTATTCAGTGCCAAGTGTAACGCCAAGTTTAGTTAAATATTGTCGATAGGCAATACTCATTCTGTCACATTTCAACGAAAGTTCTACTTGCAAATCAAGTGGTAAGTCCTCGGGTTTCTGATTTTCGACGATAGGCTTGTCTTGAGCAAAAATCATATCTTGAAACTCTATGATTTCCTGATCAGTTGTACCCGTTTCATAGTTAAATGACAAAATCCCATAGGCGATGGACTTACATTCTGCAATAGGCAGGATGGTAAGTAAAATGGTCATCTTGTTGTCAGTATCCGGATCTCTTTTTGTGAACCGAACGGTTAATGGTCGTATTACTTCATACGTATAAAATACATCTTTTGATTGTCCGGTACCGTCAGGGTCTGGCTGAAATATGGCGATTTCATCTGAAAAAATCCGATCTTCTTCCATATGAACATCGTAATCCCCAATGACAGGATGCTCCTGTACCCCCAGAAACCCTTCATGTATAAAGGAAAGATGGCTTACATCCAAGAAGTTCTCAACGATTCTTGGAGGATTGGCATTCACTTCCTGTGGACCCCATAAGACATTACGGAAGTTATCATCTGTATATTCAGGATAAGAAAAGAATTTAGGATTATTGTTGTTGAGATTAATCCACACTAATCCATATGCTTCTTTGCATGTATATTTAATAGCTTTAGCTTTTAATGGAATGGCTCTTCCTTCAGGGAGCTGCGGGATTTTTGTACATGTACCGGCAGAATTATATTCCCAACCATGGTAGGGACAAACGAGATTCCCATCTTTTACGCAGCCTAGTGATAAAGCAGCACCTCGGTGTATACATAAGTCCTTAAAAGCGTGGACCCCTTCTTCATTGCGGAAGAGAACGACCCTCTCGCCTAATATCGTTACTTGTACTGGCTCTTCTTTTACGTCCTCTCTTTTACAAGCAACGACCCAGTCACTGCGTAACACGTTATCTTCCAAAAGCATGTTTACCATCCCTTCATTGATGAATTCTTTTTATTACCTATATTTTATGAAGCTATTTTAACAAAGTCAACAAAAACACGAACATTAATTAAAAAAAATATAAAAATATACGTAATTTATTATTTACAACTTCTAAATTGTTTTTTATAATTCAATTAAAGTTTTTAATACAGCAGTAGTAAAAAACCTGCGAATCATCACAAAGAAAATTGCTTCTACATCTATGTTTTACTGTGATTTCAACATTATTGAAATGCTATTATCCCTAGTACCTTTATTCTTTTATTGTTTATTGAATTCAAATTAATTTAAAGTAGAGGAGAATAATTAAGTGGATCAAAAAGAGCAAAACACGAACATTGTAGTAGGCATCAATGAAAAAATCAGTTGGGGAAGAGCTTTTTTACTTGGTATGCAGCATGTACTGGCGATGGATCTGTATATCGCACCAATCATTATTGCTGGTTTACTTTCATTGGATTCAATGAATACAACATTCTTCATTCAAATGTGTTTTTTAGCAGCAGGACTAGCAACACTCATTCAAACCATTGGCGGCTTGCGGCTGCCAGTCGTTCAAGGTCCTTCCTATGTCCCTATCGGAGCGTTAGCAGCAATAGGAGGTAAGCTTGGATTAGGTGCTGTTTTTGGCAGCCTCCTTCCTGGGGCCTTAATTATTGCAATCCTTGGGTATCCGTTAAAATGGTTTGCTAAAGCTGTTCAAAAAATAATCCCGCCGCTTGTCGGAGGAACCGTCATTGTCATTGTAGGGATCTCATTAATGCCTAATGCATTTAATAGTATTTACCATGCACCTGGAAATGTAGGACACAATGTATTGATTGCATTTGTTTCTGCTGCGGTTTTAATCATCTGTATTCTTCTTGGACGTAAGGCAAAGGGGTATGGCACATTTTTCCGCTTAGTTTCGGTTATCCTAGCCATCATCGCTGGAACAATTACTGCATCACTTTTTGGAACCGTTGATTTCTCCTCTGTAAAACAAGCATCATGGATATCATTTCCAAGCTTTTTCCCATTCGGAAAACCAGTATTTAATTTACAAGCGATTTTAACAATGGTATTTATTTATTTGGTTATTTTAATTGAAACAACTGGAACTTGGTTCGTGGTATCAACTGTTACTGATAGTGAATTAGATGAAAAACGATTGAACCGTGCATCTGTCGGTGAAGGAATTGGCTGTTTCGTAGGATCTCTTTTCGGTGGGACACCTATGACAGGATATTCTTCTAACGCTGGAATTATTGCGATTACTGGTGTTGCAAGCAGAATGGCCATCATTGCTGCCGGTATTATTTTGATATGTTTAGGATTAATCCCTAAATTATCTGCGATCATTACATGTATTCCTGATCCGGTGATTAATGGAATCTTTGGTGTCGTTTGTGTGGCGATTGTCATGAACGGTTTAAAAGTCATTCAACATGTTGTCATCGATGACCGCAATATGATGGTAATCGGTGTTCCAATCTTACTTACAGTAGGTACTATGGTTCTTCCGAAGGAAATCTTATACAGCGTACCTGATTTTGCAAACTATATCTTATCTTCCGGAACAGCTGTTGGGGCGATCGCTACAGTCATACTTAATCTAATCATCCCACATGAACGAGAAAAAGCAGTTCCGTCAGGGAAAGAATCATTAACATAGTCAGATACACTCAAAACAATAGGAAGGGTTAGTCATGAAGACTAATCCTTCCTATTTGTTTATAGTTAATATAGTTACACAATAGCGTTTAACCAGTTTTAACTTAGGGGTGGCGATCAATGACTGCGGCGGCCCTGGAATTGTCCTTTCTTCCGTTGCCTACGCCGCAGGAATTATTAATCAGGAATTTTTCGCGAGCCTTGTCATGTTAGCCCTTATTACTTCCTGGATTCCAGGAACTTGGCTTCGGATCGTAGTTAAAAAGAAATGGAGACATATGCCTGGGGATGAAAATATTACGCCACATCCAAGAGATGACGGAAAAATTAAATCTATTAATCGATCTATATAGAAGAAGCTTCAGTCCCCAGCTCTTTAAAGCCACTGAGGACTGACCTCTTCCCCTTAATTCATCACCCATTTATCCTTCAGGAATAGAATCCTGCCCACAATAAACAGAAGGATCATGCAGACTAGGTTGCTTGCGAAGGTGACTAGGATGTGTTCGTAATCGATGATGCCGAATATTAGTTCTTTCAGAATGCTGAAAAGATTTAATATTGGAACAGCAAAATGCTGAAAGGATAATTCGTTAATTCCGATACTTGAGAGGATCATCGTCGGGAACATGGCTAACATCATCACCGGTGTGCTGTAGCTTTGTGATTCTTTTACGGTCTTGCCGATAATACTTGTGAGCATGAGAAGTGAAGCAGTAAACATCGCATAAATGATGGAGACCAACACAGCTAAAGCAATAATAACAACAACATTGTCACCGAAAGAAACAGCCTTTTTTAGATTTTCTGTCAGTAAGTTAATTTCTAAAGCGACAACCAGTAAAGTGATAATCCCTGTAACTGACCCAACCGTAGCAATTGTCAGCCATTTCGAGAACAGCAAGGTTGAACGCTTTACCGGTGTCATTAATAATGCTTCCATCGTCTTCTTCTCTTTTTCACCGGCAAATAAATCGGAAGCAGCTGGACCTGAACCAACCCCAATAGCTATGGCTAGAATTAACGGAATTAGCATAGCGATTAAGTTGGCATTCGGATTTTGGTCCGACATTTCCTTTTGTTCAATTGTAATGGGTTCAACTAGGTTTGGATCTGTTCCTTTTGCTTGCATCCGTTCTGAAATAATTGATTTCTCGTAAACACCCAGCACATTTTGTACAATGTTGTTCAAATTAGACGATTTCTGACTAAAGGAGTCACCAATAATCGTGACTGTCGCCTTTTCCCCATTTTCGATATTACTACTGAAATTAGGATCCAGGATTAGTGCTGCCTGGACTTTCCCGTCCTGCAACGTTTTTGCTGGATTAGCCGAGTGAACGAGTTCAATATTTTTATAACTAGTAAATATTCCTGCAAGTTCGCGATCAAACGATTCGTTCACGGCAAGCTTATAGCTTTCCCCTTTGCCATCAGAGATCATTTTTTCATAAAAAAAAGTTAATCCGGTCATCATGATTACCGGTAATAGTACGGTCAGCAATAACGTCCGGCGATCACGGAAGCAGTCTTTTATTTCTTTTAAATAGATTTTAAGAAGCATAGTGTTCGTTCCCCCTTACAAGCTTACTCATGAAAATATAGTTCAAATCACGGCTTCCCTCTGACTTGTATAGTGACTCAAGATTGCCGTGATAGACAAGTTCACCTTTATGCATCATAGCGACAGAATCACAAAGCAGCGATACTTCCTCCATAATATGGCTTGAGAAAATAATCGTTTTTCCATCACGCTTTAGTTGATGCACAAGCTGGCGGAACACATTAGAGGATGTGATATCTAACCCGGTTGTCGGTTCATCAAAGAGAATAATCTCAGGATTATGGATCAGTGTTCTCGCAATCGCAACCTTTTGACGCATTCCTTTAGAGAAGCCGCCAACTTTCCGGTTCAAATAATCGCGCATACCGAACATCCTTGACAGGTCATCAATGCGCACCTTCGTTTCATGCTTACTTAATCCATATAGTGCTGCAAAGTATTCTAAGTTTTCTCTGGCGGTCAAGCGATCATATAGGCCCGTTTCTCCGCCAAATAATACCCCGATTCTTTTTTTCACATCATTTGCATTCTTGATCGTGTCAAAGCCAGCAACCGTTACCGTCCCCTCTGTCGGCGTAAGAAGTGTAGCAACCGTTCTTAGTAACGTCGTTTTGCCAGCACCGTTCTCCCCAAGCAGACCGACCACCTGCCCTTCTTTTACGGAAAAAGAGACATGCTTCAATGCCGTGATGAATTTCTTTTTATCTTGAAATTTCTTCGTTACCTCTTGGATCTCAATCATTTCATTCCACCCCATCTGTTTTGTTTCTTGATGTCATCATACAAATAAACGAAAAGGAAATCTGCACTTATGTCGCGAATCGTCCATTTCCTGTCGCGAAAATGCCAAATTCCACTTTAATAATGGTAAAATAAAGAAGATTCTATTAAAGGAAATTCTAAATGGTTAAAGGTGTGGCTCTATTATGATGAAGGTTGGTCTGGTCGATGATCGATTCATTGATTTAGATAAATTAAATGCGATTGTCGCTGGAATACCAGATGTAGAGATAGTTTTCTCAACTACCTTTGCGGAGGAAGCCTATGAGCATATCAAAAAAGAATCAATTAATTTATTAATTGCTGATATTGAAATGCCAAGTTTATCCGGATATGAGCTAGCAGACATTATTCATTCACATGCCCTTAGTATTTCAGTTATCTTTGTGACGGCCAACAGCGGCTATGCAGTTCATGCCTTTGAATTGAATGTCCATGACTATATTATGAAGCCTTATCCGAAAGACCGTTTAATCAAATCGATCGAACGCTTAAAGGAGAAGACAAAGTCGGCTGATATTGCCGGCAGGCTTTATTTAAAACAAAAAAACGATATTCATATCATTCAGAAGAAGGATATTATTTTTATTGAAAGATCCGGCCGTTCCTCAACCATTTATACAAAGTCGGGTTTGATTAAAACCTATCAAACTCTTAACGAATTAGAGGGCGAACTAAGGGAAAGGGATTTTATCCGCTCGCACCGATCGTTCATTATCAATATCCACTATGTAAAAAATTTTTCCCTGTATGCAAAGAATTCCTATATCGTGACGTTTGAAGGAATTGAGGAACAAGCGATGATTACTAAAGAAAAAGTAGATTTTATACAAGAAAATTATTTTTAAAGGCAGGAAATGAACTTGAAGTTGATAATTTTATATTGGTTGGCGTTAGCTATACTGGGCACGGTACATCTTCAAATGCTCACGTTAATGCTGCCATGGAACATTCCTTTCTATTTAACTTGTTTACTCGTAATCATGATTTTCTATTATTTTTATAAAAAAAGTATCACTCACATTTCGATTTTGGGAGTAAAATGGAACTCACTGTTATTTGGCTCGCAGCTGCTGCTTGTACTGATTTATACGTCCTTGAAGCCATCGTGGGTTTATCTCGTGCTGTTAATCCTCTTTATCGGAATTGAATACATTAGGCTTTCCGTTGCACAAAGTCTGGCTGCATTAACCCGAGAGAATCATCTTTTTAGGGAACAAACTGCCCATTTTAATGAAACATTTCGCATTGTCCGCAGTGAACGGCATGATTTTCTCAAACATGTTTCCGCCATTCACTTTATGCTTGAAACTGGAAAACACGGTGAGGCAAAAGCGTATCTGGATGAGTTAGTCGACGGCTATGAAGAAACGAATCTTTCCATTAAAGGGGAACAGGGAATCGTTGCCGGGAGCTTGCATCAAATGTATCGGCGTGCCAAAACAGCAGGAATTGCGGTTGTCTATGATTTCGACCTGCCGCTATCCACATTACCACTCCCTGATACCGTCATGGTGAAACTGCTTGGAAATCTGTTATCAAATAGTATCGAGGCTAGTGAAGACTGGCAAAAGGAACATAAGCAACAGGCTGTAATCACACTGCAATTTTATAAACGAAGCGGTTTGTTCCTATTAATTTGTAAAAATAATAGTCTGTCAATTCCAACTCCCATCTTGGATGGACTGTTCCAAAGCTACGGAAAAACAACAAAAACGAACGGTCATGAGGGACTTGGGACGAAGATCATTAAGGATATCGTAAATGACCACCACGGCTTTTTAGACTTCGTCTATAAAGACCAGGAGTTCACCGTCAAAATAAAATTTCCAGCCATTCAATGAACAAGAAAAATCCCATCTTCTCGAGCAGATGGGATTTTTCCTTTGTAAGTCTTTTTCTCAATAGCATGAGCACCATTTATTTCGTCTGCAAGTTCTTTACCGGCACCGATGAAAGCTTAATCGATAAAGGAAAGGCTAACAGCAATAAACAAATAATAAAGCCAATTACTCCACCCCAGCCGAAATTCGACCAGAAAAATCCGCCGGCAGTACCTGCCGTGCTCGATCCAAAATAATAAAAAAATAAATAAAGCGAAGAAGCTTGGGCTTTCGCAGTTTGTGCTCTTCGCCCCACCCAGCTTGAAGCGATCGAATGGGCGCCAAAAAAGCCAAAGGTAAAAATAGCGATACCGATTATCTTTAACACCAAAGGTTCTACAAGTGTCAATGCCGCTCCAGTAACCATAATGACCAAGCCAAGCCATAAGACCTTCCGGCGGCCAAGCGTATCAGAGAGCCGCCCCATCCATGTTGAACTAAAGGTGCCAGTTAAATAAACAATAAAAATCCAACCGACTATTGTCTGGCTCAATTGATAAGGTGGTGCCATTAATTCAAAGCCAATATAGTTATACAACGTGACAAAGCTTCCCATTAAGATAAAAGCAATAGAAAATAAACATAATAATGCCGGGTCTTTTAAATGACCTACCATTGATTTGACTAACGTATTTAATTTCAATGACTTTGGTGTAAAATAGTTGGATCTCGGCAGATTAAACCAGAACCACAGACTAAGCACGAGGCTAATCACCCCAATACTCCCCATTGCAACCCGCCAAGAAAAAAAGTCCGTAACAGAGCCGGTAATAATTCTTCCTGCCATACCACCAATGGAGTTCCCGCTAATATAAATCCCCATAGCAATACCAAGACTTTTTGGGTCGACTTCTTCACTCAAATAAGCCATAGCGATGGCCGGCAGACCCGCAAGAACGATTCCTTGCAGGATGCGAAAGCTGATTAACGACCCAAATGTGGGACTGAAGGCAGTTAAGATGACAATGAGGGAGGAAAGGATTAAGGAAGCAGCCATAATCGGTTTCCTTCCCCATGCTTCAGACAAAGAACTGGTAAAAAGCATTGCCACAGCAAGAGCGAACGTCGTTACCGACAACGTCAGACTTCCCGTTGCTGCTGTGACATGAAACTCTTTTGTGAAAATCGGCATTAACGGCTGGACGTCATAAAGTATAGAAAAAGTTATAAATCCCCCTGCAAAGAGGGCAAAATTGGCTTTACGAAAGGCTGTTGTGCCTTGTTGCAGCTTACTCAACAAAAAGACCTTCTTTCTACTTTTTTACACTTTTCAACTGTACTCCTCTAACGTGAAAAATTCAATTAGATATAAGTTCCTTTCGGTATTATTACTTGTTCAAGTAGGTAATATTTTGTCCTTTTCCTAACCAAAGCTGCTTACTTTATTAAAACAATACATAATATTTATTGAAGCTATGTTCAACTGTGGTTGTAATTTTGTAATATTTCAACAGGATGAGTGCTTTAAAGGATTTTTATTGCAAACCACTTCCTGCTGTCTGGATCATCCTAATAATTAATCAGAATTTTAATAAAAATCGATAAAATACCTTGACAGTTCGATTGTGCTTCGTTATTATTTATTCCTATAAAACATATCGGGATTATCAAATTAACATCGATAATAAACTAACAGGTTACTAGGAGGGAAATCGTGCTTAACTTATTCGTAAAGACAAAAAAGCAAAAGACATGGTTACAAAAATTGCATGAGAAAGAAGCAAAATTTAAAAGTAAGTCGGCGGAAATTGATGAAATGGCCATTTTTCCAGAAGAAAATATTCAGGAGCTAGTGGAGATGGGCTATTCAAGTATTACTCTTCCAGCTGCTTATGGCGGAGAAGGATTAAAAGTCTATGATATGGTGCTCCTTCAAGAAACACTGGCTAGTTTTGATGGAGCCACCGCACTTTCGATTGGCTGGAATCTCGGGGTGATCGGCGAGCTCTTTGAAACAAAACTTTGGGATCAGGAGAGATTGGATTTTTTTGCAAAAGAAATTCTTAACGGCGCCTTAGTGAATCGGGCCGTAAGTGAAGCACAAACAGGAAGTCCAACTAGAGGCGGACGGCCCGGAACAACTGCGGTTAAGAAAAATGGTGCTTGGGTGCTAACAGGACGGAAAACATTTACCACTATGTCACCCGTATTAACTTATTTTCTAACATCTGCTTGGATTGAAGAAAAGCAAAAAGTGGGCTTCTTTCTCCTGCATAAAGATTTAGACGGACTAACCATTGATGAGACATGGGATGTCATTGCCATGAGGGGCACAGGAAGCCACGATCTTATTCTCAATAATGTAATCGTTGATGATTTCAATCTTGTTGAACTCCCGTCCATGCCCAGCGGCAGTAAACTAAACGGCTGGATCCTGCACATTCCAGCCTGTTATCTTGGCATCGCCCAAGCTGCACGCGATTACGCTGTCCATTTTGCCAATCACCATGCTCCCAATAGTTTAAACGGACCGATCAGCCAATTACCTAATGTTCAACAGCTGTTAGGGGAAATTGATTTAGAATTAATTAGAGCTAGACATCTTACCTATAGTGTTGCAGCGGCATATGATGACGTATCGCTTAGAGAATACCTCGAAAATGAACTTGGAGTTGTCAAGCATACGGTTACGAATTCGGCGATTACCATTGTTGATAAAGCAATGAGGATCGTCGGGGCCAAAAGTCTTGGGCGCAACAATCCCCTGCAACGCTATTACCGCGATGTAAGGGCAGGTTTGCACAATCCACCAATGGATGATATGACGATAAAAAAATTAGCACTTTCAGCCATTGAACACAAGAAAAGCGTAAACGCCCGTTAAGCGGCGTATGGACTGGAGCGATTCGATGTTGACTTATCGTAGGGAGAAGAGCGAAGTCCACTAGCCGCTGGGCGATGGAGCTGGACAATTATCTCATTTAGAGTAGGAATTTCACCCATTCCTACTTCTAAAACTATGAATTTTTTTTAGTTTCAAATCCAACTATTTTTATATGAAAACTTTAAATAAAAAAGGAGATTGGTATGATGAGAAATAAAAAGTTTTTAAAGGTAATCATAACAGCTTTATCGTTGTTCATTCTGTTAGCAGGATGCGGCATCAGTTCCACGTCTAGTGAATCATCAGATGCAAAAAATAAATCTTCAAAGGTAAGAAAGGTAAAGATCGCCTATGACCAAGCTTCAAAGCCCATCTCCTATATCGATGATAAAGGAAATCCAACTGGATATGATGTAGAAATGATGAAATTGGTCGATAAATTACTTCCTGAATACGAATTTGAATTCGTTGGAACATCAAGTGACGACTTATTACTGGGGGTTGAACAAGGGAAGTATCAGGCAGGCGTGAAAAATGCCTTCTGGACACAGGAAAGGACAGAGAAATTTATCTTTCCAAAAGAATTCCTTGGACTGAGCAGCGCAGGTCTTGTCTTAAAGAAGAAAAATGAAAATATTAAATCTCTGGCAGATTTTGCCTCCGCGGGCTTAACCTTAGCGCCAATTGCTGCTAACAACGCGCAATATACCATTATTGATGAATATAACAAGGCCAATCCGGATAATAAAGTCAAATTGAAAGCTGGAGATTCCTTTACAGTGGACGTTGTTCAATGGGTAAACGAAGGTCGGGTTGACGGCGGTGTCATGATTGAAGGTCCATTTCAAAAGCAGGTCATTGCTGATGACGGTCCCTATCATAATCTAAAAAATGAGGTTGTTTACAATGAATTCGCCGTCATCAAAACTTGGCCATTATTTAACAAAAAGGAACAGGCATTTGCCGATGCTTTTGACAAAGCCCTCAAAAAACTGAAAGAAGAAAAGAAACCGAACGAATTAAGCAAGAAGTTCTATGGCAGAGATTTGTTCGAGGTATTGGATACTGTCAAAAGATAAGTACCATTTTCACAGTAAAAAAATGTCTTGAATCACTGAGGTTACATCCTTATTAAAGGCTGTAACCTCAGTTCCCTATAAAAAGACAATCAATCTACGAAAATGCAGCTGGAGGTGAATTATGGAGAAATACTTTGATGCCAAATATATCTGGGAGTCATTCCCGCTGTTAATCCCCTATATAAAAGTGACATTTCTAGTTGCCGGTCTATCCGTTCTGTTTGGAACACTTTTAGGTTTCATTTTAGCTGTAATGAAATTAGGAAACAGTAAGATTGCTCAGAAAATCGCCAATGGGTATACGACAGCATTAAGATGTACACCCTCGATTGTCCTGCTCTTCCTTGTTTACTATGGAATTCCGAAAATTGCCGAAAATTTCGGCTTAAACCTTAGCGACGTTGATAAAATCGTCTTTATTGTCATTACCTTTTCCCTGCAATTTGCCGCTGCTATGTCTGAAGTGATCCGCTCAGCTTATCAATCGATTGATCGAGGGCAATTTGAGGCTGCAGTTAGTGTAGGGTTAAGTAACACACAAGCGTACAGGAGAATCATCTTTCCACAGGCGTTTGTCGTTTCCCTGCCAAACTTCGGCAACAGTTTACTTGAGTTGATAAAAGAGGGTTCTTTAGCATATACAATCGGATTAATTGATGTAATGGGGAAAGCAAGCCTGATTATCGATGGCCGTTTTAATGCTCATGCCTTTGAAACGTATCTTGCCTTATCGATTATCTATTGGGTGATTTCCATAGTGATTGAGCAGTTTTTCCTGAAGCTAGAAAAAGGCTTTAGTAAAGGAAAACAAGTCATAAAACCAACATAAAGGGGGTGGCAGAGTGTCCGAGAGTCTAAATTATCAGTTTTTAGTAAAGACATTTTTCACCGCATTATCAGGAGTACCCACCGCACTTATTATAACGATTGTCGCCTTACTAATTGCCCTTCCGCTAGGGTTCTTACTCGCGTTAACAAGAATCAATCGAATTTCCTTCCTCCATCGTTTTGCTCAAGTTTATGTATCTTTTGTAAGAGGCACACCTGTCATTGTGCAAATTTTTATTATCTATAGCAGTGTCCCCTTGGTACTAACTTCGATATTTAAAAAGTTTCAGATTGAAACGAATGTTTATGATATCAATCCGATTTGGTACGCCTTCATTGTTTTCTCATTGAATACGACAGCTATCTTAATCGAGGTGTTTCGTTCAGCGCTTAGCACGGTTAGCAAGGGTCAGCTGGAAGCCGCTTATTCAGTCGGATTAACCAATGTGCAGGCATTTAGGAGAATTATTATCCCTCAGACATTGGTTGTCGCCTTACCAAATATATGTACTGCAACCGTCAATCTGATTAAAGCTACCTCTTTGGGATATGCGATGTCCTTGCAGGAAATTACACTGCGAGCAAAAGTAGCAGCCAATGTCGGCTACAATTATGTTGAGGCGTACATCGATATCTTTCTGGTCTATTTGATTTTATGTAGTTTAGTAGAATTTTTATTTAAATTATATGAAAAACGGTTACGGAAATATAAAGCAGCAAATGCCTAAGATTGAAACTGGAGGCAGAACGATGTTAGAAATTAAAAATATTCATAAATCATTTGGAAAAAGTGAGATTTTAAAAGGCGTGGATTTACGCATTGACAAGGGTGATGTGGTTGTCATCCTTGGACCAAGCGGTTCCGGTAAAACCACGCTACTCAGGTGTATTAACTTTCTGGAAAAAGCAGATCAAGGGCATGCTATTTTTGGGTCTACGGATGTCAATTTGAAAACAGCTTCCAAAAAGCAAATTCACGATATCAGACAAAAGGTCGCGTTTGTCTTCCAAAATTACAATCTATTTAATAATAAGACCGCACTTGAAAATGTAACAGAGGGACTGATTATTGGCAGAAAGGTTCCGAAACCTGAAGCAATCGAAATAGGCAAAAGGGCATTGGATAAAGTCGGTCTGTCAGAAAAATATCACGCCCATCCTGTTGAATTATCAGGCGGACAGCAGCAAAGGGTCGGGATTGCCAGAGCTGTTGCTTTAAATCCGGATATCATTTTGTTTGATGAACCAACCTCTGCCCTCGATCCGGAATTAGTCGGGGAGGTATTAACGGTGATGAAAAATATCGCCAAAGAAGGAACCACCATGTTAGTCGTGACCCACGAAATGTCGTTTGCGAAGGATGTAGCTAACCGTGTGGTCTTTATGGATGGCGGCGTCATTGTTGAAGAAGGGTCCCCTAAGGAGATTTTCACCAATCCAAAGGAAGAAAGAACCCAGCAGTTCTTAAAGAGAGTTTTACCGGAGGATTATATCTTTTACATTTAGACGAAAGGGTCAGTCCCCGCCGATTTAACGAAACGGGAACTGACCCTTAACTGCTTTATTTTTGATACTTAGATAACTTCGATGAAATGTTTCCTGACTTTCTCTCCTGCGGTCTAGCTTTTAGATTGGAAGCCCACGATATTCGGGACTCATACCTCTGTGAATATTCCTTATTTACCAGGTTCTGTAACCGATCCTTGTTTTTCTCAAGCGATTCCTCTAGAGCCAGCATTCGCCGTGCAGGAAATGGCAGTCCTGCTAGAATTGTCGTTATCGTCGGGTCCGATTCGGAAATATAGGTTCCTTCAAACAATTCCAGCGGTTCCCCCACCTTTTCAAAAACTGCTGGGACATTAATTAGTTTAGCCATTTTTTCTGGTCCTTCATAAATTAAACCTGCACGAATGACTCCTGCTGCTTCAACAGGACAAAATATCGAGTTTGCCCAGGATTGCTGTATTTTACTTGCTACGTCTGAGGTTGTCTTTGCGTCCGTTATCGCAGCTGAAGATATAATCGTTACCCCTCTTGTTCCCAGTATATTCATCAGATCGGTTTCATCAAAGTTTCCGTAAAAAGAACTCTTTTTCGTAACTTGCAACACATGATTAATTGCTTCCATGACCTGATGATTAGAAGAAAGATAAATTTGATGTTTACTGGATTGTGGGTTTAATTTCCGCATTTGATCATTGTCGACAAGGAACACAGATGAAAGCGAGTCTATCTTGGAAATCTCCTCGATGCACTCAGCAGCATTGATTCGGTTACCTGCTAACACGTTACGATCAGGGACAACTGCAATCGCACCAATGTTGACTCCAGGCAGCTGATCCAATAACAGGTCAATTAATAGCGGACTCATCCCAGAGCCAGTACCCCCGTCAGTAGAGAAGGCCACTAATAAAAGCCTTATGTTCTTAAAAGACTTCTGTACAAAGTCAATCATCTCTCGATAGTTTTCATTAACAGCTCTTAATCCGATGGATCGATCTTGCCCGGCTCCATTATACCCGGGAACAAAATACTTCTTCTCAACTCTCGTGTTCACTAACCCGTCGCGCTGATTCGTGTTGATAAGCGCGGTTTGAAAACCCATGGATGATGCAATTTCCGCAATATTCCCGCCTGCTTGACCGACTCCCAGGATTCCAATTGGTTTCACCATATCCCCTCCCTTTCTTTCTAAAATAATACTCACATTTTATAAAATTAGACTTTTTCATTTTAAAATGGAGCAAATTATCGATTGCACCCACACTTCGATAACCATACAGTTGTTGCGAGGAAAAAGAAAAAGAGGTTAAAAAAAGGGCATTCTCACCGTCTTTTTGGAACGGAAGAATGACCCTTTTCAGCTTTGATTGATTAAATTTTACTCCATAAATAGCAATTAAGTCTTCTTTATTGTGTTTATTGATTAAAGGCGTTACGGCCTCCGACAATTGGCAATGTTATTTCACTACGGGTTGGCGTTATTGTGATTTTTGTACCGGCTTTAGGACGAATCGTATAGTCGTAATCACTGGCGATGAGAACAACGCCAATACGGTGACCTGCCTTAAATACATAGTCTTTAGGCTGCATGTCCCATTCGAAGGTGTAGTCTCTGCCTGGAACAAGTGATTCTGAACGATCAGCTGCATGAAGATTTTGCGGATCGACCCAGCCTCGCGACACAATAACAGGGTTTGACGAACTACTATAGTCAACTAGCAGTGCTGTTAAGTTCGCAACAGGGCGGTCAATGCTTGCCCGTATATTTACTTTAGGTGTACCGCTTAACCGAACTTCCCCAGTTAATTCCGAGGTGACGTAAGCTAATCGATTTGAAGAATTTAGCTCTGGATTCGCTATCAGTGTATTAGCCTTCTTCAATGGATCATCAATAATTGTTTGTGTATTATGCGGCTGATTTGGAACAGGATTCAGATGAAGCCCCCCTAAATCATTTCCAGTGCCTGTTAAATGTAGCCTTGTATCTACCGAACCTGGTGCCGGCCAGTTGGCTTCCTTGCTCCAGGTTTTGTCCTCCCGCTGGATATCGACAGCAGGCTCCTTCATAATTCCGTTTTCAATTCCGTACAGATAATAATCAAACCATTTATTTTGGGTCTGAGGCCAGTTATTCCCTGAAGCACCTGAATGACCGCCCTGATGCAGCCACAATTTTCGAGGGACATTGTTCTTTTCTAATGCTTCCCACCACTGCGCGAATTGTTTTGTCTTGACGTTCCAATCATTAAGCCCATGAACGACAAGAACACTAGCCTTCACCTTATTGGCATTCTTCACATAATCACGTCCTGCCCAGAACTCACTATAGTCACCAGTTTCACGGTCTTGAGCAGCTTTTAGCTCGGCAATGACATCTTTACAAACTTGAGGATTGTTTCGTGTTAACACAGCTTCAGCCATATTATCAGTGTCTTCACCTTGATAGCCGCCAGGAGCAATAACCGCTCCGTTGGCACGATAATAGTCGTACCAGCTGCTGATTGCGGCCACTGGGATAATCGTTTTCAATCCGTCCACACCGGTAGCGGCAACCGCATTTGGCAAGGTCCCGTTGTAGGAAGCACCTGTCATTCCCACATTCCCTGTTGACCAATCAGCAGAAACTTCTTTTCCATCCACAGTAAATGCTTTAGCACGACCGTTTAACCAATCAATAACAGCTCTTGTACCAAGAATTTCTCGATCATCCCCTGTAGTCGGACACCCTTCCGATTTGCCTGTCCCAATACTCTCCGCAAGAATAACTCCATAGCCACGCGGGACATAGTAATTCCCTAAAGAACCGAGATTGGCAGCTTGTCCTTCCGCAATTGCAAATGGCTTGCCGCCCCGTCCGTTCCCATTACCTGGGTGGTTAACTGGAATTAAGTCAACATCGACATTAAAGACAGGGACATCTAGAATGCCTGAGCGATAAGGACTCATCTCATAAATAACAGGAACCTTAATCCCCGGCTCGGTTTTAGGACGGTATACTTTAATGGAGACCTTGTCACGCTTACCGTCTCTGTCACTATCTATCTCTGTCTCAACAAACAAGTTTTCAATAATTGCGTCGTCGGTAGAGTAGATTGGTTTTGTCATTCCATTTTCAAGTTCGATTTTTGTTGCATCCGATGCTGTTTCTGGAATCAATCCATTCAGCGGGATCCCATTCCACTCTAGTAAATTCCCCTTTTGGTTAGAGACATTTTGAGCCGCAGCTGTTTGATTTTGCTTAGTTTCTGCTTTTACTGTCCAAGTATCTACTCCAGCTACTAATGAAAGTGAAAGAACTGAACACAAACTAACGGACAAAAATTTTTTCCTCACTACTTTTCCCCCTTAGACATGGTTTTCGGCGGTTACCACCATTTTCAGTATAAGAGTGAATTTTCAAAATTTTTGTTAAACTATGTCGAAGAAATAAAACAGGAGAAAAGTACTGCTTCTCAAAAATAGATCCATAAACAAAAAGTCCCGCTTTTCAAATTTGTTGAAAAGCAGGACTTTTGCTAGGTTATGCCGTCTATTTTATAAATTCTAGTAATACTGGTGCTGACCCTTAGTTTATATCGATTTTTCAACATTGAATCTTAAAACCGTTTTCATCTTAGCGGCATCCGTCCTTCTGGGGTCGGATAAGTAGATTTCTCGATGGGTTTTATTGGTTCGAATATATCCTTGCTCCTTACAATATAACTGCATTTTAGCAAAGCTCTCAGGCTCATCGTCGTAGCTGCCTTTGTGCATCATTTGACAGCACAATCCATCGGTCATTTCACCAAGAACTGCTTTTTCTAGATATGGGTTTGGCTTTTTCTTTTTGGTGTGTGCTAAGAACTTTTCAAACAATTCATCTGTTAAAAAATCGGGTTGGCGAATCATAATCGTGTATTTGAAGTTGTGCTTATCTTTTTCCGATAGTGATGGATCGATTAAATCCCAAATTCCCTCAAGAGGAAAAACTGTATATTCGTAGTAGCCTGGAGGGACATCCTTCGTTTTGTAAGACATTTTCACCGCATAACTCAGAGCGTATAACGCTTCCACTGCTTTTTCAAATTCCTCACTGTTTGGATCGCCAGTCCCGCTAATCATGATATATTTCATCTTCGGTACATCAATTATTTCAGGCTTTGCTTTCGGCAAGTAAAAGCTTTTAAACGTCTTTTTATAATCAATTTTTTCAGCCATAGCTAAATTCTCTTTTCCTTTATCCTTTTGTCTATATTTTACTGGAGCATTATTAGAAAAAGAAGAAAAAGCAGGTGAATCCCAAGAGAATTCCTTGCTATTTGCACATTATATTAATTTTTCACTTTCAAAAACTCTATGTGAAATTATTAGAATTTAAAGGTAGGCTCGGCCTAGACTGAGACTGGTCCGAAATGAAAGAAAGGAGGACCACTCGTATCGGTGTGGAGCTTAGACATCGTCCCCTATCCTAATTGAATACTCATGAACCCATTTTTAAAATGTGTAAAGATTGTCCACACCAATGTAATTCAATTTGAATTTATTAATAGAAGAGGAATGAGAGGGTTAGACATGACAACTAAATCGATTAGAGGATTTTTTTTTATAAAAGAGGCCTTTTTTCCAATTTTTGAACTTGACGAATCTCAAGAATAATATTTTCTCCCCATTCTTTAAAAAAATATTCTATTTAAAGGAGATGTTCTTATTTGGCAAATACAGATCAACGTTTAATTGTTGGGTTTTACCCAAATGTTACAAAGGAAGAACGCAAAGAAGTTCACAAAATGATGGGAGCAACTTTAGTCCAAGCAATAGACCAGATACATGCAGAGGTTGTAACTGTACCTGCACAAAATGTTGGTTTCTATTTAACCCAATATTCTGCAAGCACGAATGTACGTTATGTTGAAATTGATCAAATTGCTCATGCTCACGGTTGTAGAAGAATTATTCCTAATGATCCCGAATTCGATTTACAATGGGGTCTTGAAAAAATAATGGCACCAGAGGCATGGTGTAGAGCTGTAATTACATCTCAAGATATCAATATAGCCATTCTTGATACAGGCATTGACCCAAATCATCCAGACTTAGCTGCTAAAATCACTAGAACTGCCAATTTCTCAAACTCACTAACTACTGATGATCTTTTTGGTCATGGTACACATGTTGCTGGAATTGCTGGAGCTATTACGAATAATCTCGTATTTGGAGCTGGGACAAGCTTTAACTCAGGGAATCTCTGGAATATAAAAGTATTAGGTGATGATGGTACTGGCCCATTTAGTATGATTGCTGCTGGAATCGTTGATGCAGCAGACACGGGAGCAGACGTCATCAATATGAGCCTTGGAGGACCAGGAGGGTCACAAGCTCTAGAAGACGCAGTAAATCATGCTTTTAATATAAGAGGAGTGGTAGTAGTTGCTTCAGCTGGTAATGATAACACTGATACACCATCGTTTCCTGCTGCATATGCAAATGTGATCAGTGTCGCTGCAACGGATGAGAACGACCAAAAAGCATCTTTTTCGAATTTCGGGGATGGAGTTGATGTTGCTGCTCCAGGTGTAGGCATCTTTTCAACATGTCCAACCCATGCGAATGTCCTTAACTGCATAAATTTTGGCTCTTTAAATGGAACATCCCAAGCTGCTCCATTTGTATCAGGCCTTGCAGCTTTGATAAAGGCAACTTTTCCATTATTGAGCAACCAAACAATACGCCAGGCAATAGAATCGTCTACAGATGACGTACCTGGTTCTGGAACATTATATCAATTTGGAAGAATCAATGCTAATTCCGCCATAATTACAGCAGGAACTTTATAATAAAAATGAAGTTCATATTCAATTCAACTTTGTTAATCCGTTACTAGCAACGTAACAAGACAACGCCAAAGTAAAATGTATCCTTGAAATGACATTAAAAAAAGGACAGGTCACACAAAGAAGATGATTTCTGTATTCTACAGGGGTCATCTTCTTTAAGTTCCATTGATATCTTGCATGTTGCAAAGTCACACAATGCTTTGAAAATAAAAAGACTAACGAATCTCCTTCGAACTTTTCAAGTTTCAATACTTTCTCCCGTTTCAGTTGTATCTTATAAGTGAATTTCAAGATACACACTACATGTGTTTTGATAGAAACCTGATAGTAATAAGCATTAATATGATTTTTGCGTTAAGTTATTCGTGTACTTTAATATATATATTGGCAAATATGCTGCTACTATCATTGGTATAATTAGTTTTATTGGGAATAGAATGATTAAAACCAATACAGCTGCTATTGGCTTTTTCATTATTCCACTTGTGAGTGAAGTAGTGACAATTGCAACGGATGCTACTGGATCTATTGGAAATAACAATGCCATTCCATATCCTAAACTTGCTCCTGCAAAAATAACAGGAAATATATGTCCTCCACGCCAACCACTAGCTAAACAAAATTCTGTTATGAATAACTTTACAATAGCAGATAGCAACAATAAATAAATCGACATATGTTTCCATTCCGCTGGTAATTCTGTAAGCTGATGCTCCCCTGAAAATAACATTGTAGGAAGAATAGTACCTATTAACCCTAATACTAATCCACCAATTACGGCTTTTATTACTTTATAATTTTCAAGTGGTTTAAATACTTTATGAAGAATTTTTCCAAAAAACTCATATAATATAGCAAATAATAATCCTATAAGGATAAGTGGTATTATGGCGATAATTTCATTTTTACCTACTACTGCTGAACCAAAATCAACTAAAGAAATTTTTCTGTAATCTATATTTGTTAAAAATATAAATACACCAAACCCTGCAACAGTAGTTATTGAATATACAATCATTTTTATCAGCTTTAAACGTCTTGAATCTTTTTTATCTTCAAAGAAGGTAGTAGCTCCAAATAGTGGTGCTCTAAAAATCATGCCAATTGTAGCCTCAATACTATACTCAGTTATTATTTCTCCATACTCATTTAAAACTGATTTTTTCTTAACTAAAGATTTAATATTGTCTCCTGCCCATGTAGAAAGACCTCCTATTATACCAACTAAAGCCGCTTCTGGACCAAGGCTGGCTCCAAAAGAAAGAACACACAGTGCAGTTAATGTACTTTTATGTACTGACCTATAATCAACTCTTTTAGTTTCCTTGAATTCTGCTAATACATCCTCCATTTGACGCGGGTAATTACCAAAGTACTTTTGACATAAACCTACCAGAACACCTCCAACTAAACACAGTAATATGGTCCAATTTTTAACAGGAAGTGCATTTGGTAAGGTATCCCATAAAAAGTGAGTTGTAAAAGAAGTAACAGCTAAAAAACCCCATGTCAATAACCCTACAATTCCTCCTATAATTATGCTAAATAGCACTAAAATACTTAACTTTGAAAATTTCATCCTTATTTCCTCTTTTATTTCGTTTTTTTCTCATTCTACAGAAAAAAACCGAAGGTCTCAAGGGCTTAGCTCCCTTTGATCTTCGGTTAGGAATTTGTGTAATTCGTCTCGTTTTGTCTTGCTTTTACTTTTTAAATTTTTCGGCAGTTACTTTGCGAAAACTTTTTATTACATACGAAACGTCTATTATGAAAGCGAATGTTTAAAGTTGAGCTACAATTTAATAATACAATTTAATAATACAATTTAATAATAAGACTTGATACTCACTCAACACATCCAAAGTGTATGTGGAACACATGGAATGTTGGTGGGTTATATAATTATTTTGAATTGATCTGTATATGTTTTTTGCTTCTGTATGGTCTTCACTATTTAAGTATACACTTCAAAAAATTACTGCCATTAATGCAATATTCTAGCAGCACTAGAAAAAGCAGACGGATTATAAGAAGCAATTTTCACAACATCACCCGTTTGCGGAGCATGTATATATTGCCCGTTTCCAATATAAATACCGACATGATAGGCAGGGGAACCCCTGAATACTAAATCTCCTGGTTGTACTTGACTCGGAGAAATTCTTGTTCCAACATTTTGCTGGTCTCGTGACACTCGTGGGAGACTAATGCCAACTGAATTTCTAAACACATATGAAGTGAATCCGGAGCAATCAAATCCGCTTGGCGTTGTCCCGCCCCAAACGTAAGGAACGCCCAAAAATTGTTTAGCATACGCAATGACCGCACTAGCAGCGTTAGAATCTGGTAGACTAGCTGCACCTGTAGGTGGTGTTGAGTTTGAAACATTTTTTCCTGAAGATGCCTGTTGAGATTGCTGTTGAGATTGCTGTTGAGGCTGCTGTTGAGCCTGCCGCTCTGCCTCTTGCTCTTGTTGAGCCAATTGACCCTCTTGGTCTTGTAGTTTGTTTTTCGCATCTGCTAATTCTTTTTCAACTGCTTGTTTATCTTCTTCAATCTTTTTTTGTTCAGCAGCTAATTCATCCTGGCTCGTTTTTAAATTATCAAATTCATTTTGTAATTTATCCTCAGCCTCTTTTAACGCTTCTTGTTTGTCATTTAAACCGTTCAGCAAGGCAGTGTCACTTTCCATAATTTGTGAAATCGCACTAAAACGATTTACAAACTCAGAAAAGTTTTCAGATGAAAGCAAAACTTCAGCGTATGTAGCGATTGACAGTTTTCCCTCTGATTGAATGCTTTTTAGTCGTTCAGAGTAAACCTTTTTGTGAGCGTCTAATGACTTTTTGGCTTTTTCAATTTCAGCCTCTGTTTCTTCAATTTTTCCTTGTTGTATTTTAATTTGGTTATTCAGTTTATCACTTTTCTCCATTGATAAGGCGATTCGGTTGTCTAATTGTTGAACCTTTGTTTCAAAGTCATTGATTTGTCCTTTTGTCGCATCAATTTGTCCTTTTGTCACTGGTGACTCTACTGGACTTGCAAAAGTAGGTGTTACTTGAATCATAGTGGCGAGGACGGCAGCCGATACAGTATATTTTAATGATTTTTTTATCATTACAGATCTCCTTTTATTACCTATCAATATTTCGATTCCTAATATATTACTAGTTTATATTCCAAATGGCCTAAAAACAATGAATCTGTCGAAATGTAATATAAATGTAATTTTATGTAGAAAAATCTATGAACTTTTTTTCTGTTAAAAAAATACCCCTTCATGCCATGTGACATGAAGGGATACTCACTTGGGAGAAAAACTTACCTTAATTCCAACTTAGAAATCTGTATTTATATTAGTTACTCGAAAACGCCTACATTCGTAATATTTACGCCCTTCCACTTTTAACAGAACTAACATGATAAAGATTAGCCGATCACGCAGCTGCATTTACATTTTCCATTTCATCACGGTCATTTTTGTATTTAAAGCTTACCACAAAAATCACTGCGAGAATGATTGTATACGCTGCAAAAACTAACCAGATATTTTGCCAGTCTTTCACTCCATCAACTGTGAAATAATCTACTATTTTTCCACTAATAACAGCACCTAAATAAGTACCGATTCCGTTGACCATTGTCATGAATAAGCCTTGTGCACTTGCACGAATTTGATGATCCACTTCTTTTTCTACAAACATAGATCCGGAAATATTAAAGAAGTCAAATGCCGCACCATACACAATCATTGATAATAGCAATAAGAAGAAGCCGCCGCTAGATGGGTTTCCATAAGCGAAGAAAACAAAGCGTAATGTCCAAGCCACCATACTCAGCAACATTACCTTCTTAATCCCAAGTTTCCGTAAGAAAAATGGAATGGCAAGAATAAAGAATACTTCTGAAATTTGTCCCATTGATAATAAAATCGCTGGATATTTAACAACAATACTATCTTTATAGGCAGGGTTTAACGCAAAGTCATGTAAGAATGGGTCGCCAAATGTAATGTTTATCTGCAGGGCAGCACCTAACAGCATAGCAAAAACGAAAAATATCGCCATTCTCTTTTGTTTAAATAATACAAAAGCATCTAGTCCCAAAAGACTTACTAACGACTTGTCCTTTTTGACATTTGATGTTGGACAGTCAGGTAATAGTAATGAATACAGCGCAAGTAAGACCGAAGCTCCAGCAGCAATGTATAGCTGGACGTTGCTTAACTCCAGTTTCCCAAGACTAATTGTCCACATGGCAAGAATAAAACTAATTGTGCCAAAAACACGAACAGATGGGAAATCCTTCGTTACATCAAGTCCTTCTTTTTCCAGACTTGAATATGAAATTGTATTAGATAAAGCAATCGTCGGCATGTAAACCATTGCGTTAAAAAGCATCACCCAAAACATGAGATCAGGGTCTGAAATCCGTGCAGCTGTAAATAAGGCAATTGCACCAAGAAAATGGCAAATTCCGTATAATCTATTTGCCTTTATCCAACGATCTGCAATAATACCAACTAGACTTGGCATAAGAAGTGAAGCAAGCCCTGTTGAGCTATAAACGAGCCCAACTTGCATACCAGTAAAATGTAAATGATTGATCATATACGAGCCAAGAGTAACAAGCCAACATCCCCAAATGAAAAATTGAAGAAACATCATAATTTTAAGCCGTGATTTAACAGTCATTTCTTCCTCCAAATGAGCTTCGGTGCTGAAGCAATATTTTTTATGGGCATTAAAAATAAAACAGAATATTCAATTAATTATTTTTATTCTGAACTTAAAAATGTTGATAAGGATATTCTACAACAGCTTACTATTAAACTATGACGGCCTTTTCGAAACCAAATCCGACAGCGAGCTGCAAAAGTTTCTCCATATATATATCGTCTGGAGAGGGAGTATTTTGTAAACGCCCCTTTACCCCATAACGCCTAAACTTAATAAGTTTTAACCTCACGCTGCAAGCTTTTTCACCAATTGTCTGCGCAATTCCACTGATGACGGCTTCCGCGTCAACCTCGCCAGGCAGGCACACAATTCGTAACTCCTCTAATTTGTTACAATCTGCAAGATATTGAAGATTCTTCTTAACGATAGAATTAGTAGGACCCTCAGTTAGTTTTTTGTAAACTTGTTCATCCCAAGCCTTCACATCCAGCATGACACCATTGCAAAGCTGCATTAATTCGGGAAAGCGGGTGAAATCTGTCGTACCATTACTGTCAATTAAGCATGTAAGTCCATTTTCATTAGCTATGGCAAACAGTTCCTTCAAAAAATTAGGGTAAAGGGTACATTCCCCTCCCGATACAGTAATCCCTCGTATAAACGGAATATTCTTTTGAATCTCCTGAAAGACCTCTTCTGGACTCATACTTCTCACACGCGGTGAGGCAAAAGTGGGACAAACTTTAATACATTGGTCGCAGAGCGTACATATTTCAGGGTCCCACTTTACACGGCTGCCAACGATCGTCAATGCACCAGAAGGACAACCGCTTACACAAATGCCACAGTGATTGCATACAGCTTGAGTTTCAGGATTATGGCAATAGGCACAGGATACGTTGCATCCTTGCAAAAATATAGAAGTACGATTACCCGGCCCATCTACAAGGCTTAAGGGGATTATCTTGTTTACAGGAGCCCTTGTCATACTCCCCTCACCTTTCGATTTTCAAGACGGTTATGATCGTAATTTGGGGCACCAAGATGTGTAGTACCTTGCAGAACTACCTGCTCATTTCGGTATTTTTCCATCTCGCTGCGTTTTACTAAATAACCGGTAATACGCACCAAGTCGCTATTCTCCTCGTAAAAACTAATGTATTTTGCACCTAATGAAAATGCTCCTTTTACAATATCAAGAATAGCACCAGGATTATTTCGACCAGTGGTTTCAAATGGGAAAATATCTCCGCAGCCAGTCGTAATGAGCCTATGGAATCGTGAGCTATGACGCAAATGATCGTAAACATTCTTCAATTCATCACCTACAGGGATCCGCACTCCTGAAGTGATTCCTAGATCGTAATCCATACCAACCTGTGCATGAAGCATAAAACGACCATTAGATATTTTAGAATACACGGCAGGGAACTGTTCGGCAAAATCTGAAATAATTGTCATTATTGTATCAGCAAGATTATCAGCCTCGACATCGTGTCCATAGCGTTTGCCGTTATCCCCCATCAGAAGATTTACACACTCAGCCAGACCGGTAATTCCCAACATACCAATAAAATTGTCCGGATGGATTAACCCTTCCTTAACAAGGAAAGAAGTCTCAAAGAACCCAGATTGTTCAACCAAAAAACTCACACGTTGATTCATGTAATTTCCCAATTCCAGCAGACAATCTGGAAGCAGCTGATCTAAGAATTGATCTATACTTGTGGCAACCTTTGCAAGTCCAGGCAGAGTGATACGGGAAAGCGTATATGCACCACCGCCAATTGGCAAAATATTATAACAGCTAGAGATACCGTAATCAGATGAATAGGTTTCCTTATGCACCTTATGATTGCATATGGCAGGATTGGCACAGAATAAGCTAGTGTAAATTCCTAGTTCTGCATAGTCATCAGGAGTAATATCCGGATCATATTTCAGCGTAAAGTTAGGAACTGCATTCTGTAAATCCTTTTCCAACTCCAGTATTAACTTCCCGGCACGAGTTGGCTCCGGACCAATATTAGCATGACAGAAAGAATCGGTAATAGTGCGATCTAGGAAATTTAAAAATAAACGAAGCTTTTTCTTTGCCTCCTCATCACTAACACCTTCCAAAAATGGTTCAATGAGCTTATCAACGTTACCGAGATAAACCGGGAATCCCGTAATAGACGGAACATGCCTATAAAGAATCATTAAGGAGTTCAACAATTCATCCAAATCCTCAGGTGGACTAATCCGTAAAAACTCGCTGCCATTTTTAATAAACTTCTCATAATCAGGCATAATATAGCGCGGGCGATAAGGCGCATGCCCCTCAAACAGATCATCTATTGCCTTAATATCAAAATAATATCTGGCTTTCTCTGGAATATTCATAATGGACAAAGTATCTTCTGCAGCATGTGCAAGTGACATTACCTTCTGCTCGTAGGTCAGTTTTCTTGATGTGACAATTTCTAAAACGTTAGTCATACTTTACACTCCTTCTTTTACTTTGACTGAATTAATGGCTTATCTTTTTATCAATCAATTCTAAAAGTTGGTCGTATTGTCTTTCGGATATGATGATTTTTCTTCCATCTAATGTAACTAACCCGTTGTCTGAAAGCTTTCTGATAGATCGGTTAACTGTTTTGGTGCTGAAACCCGTTTCCTCTGCAATCTGTTGTCTTTTGATTTGCAAAATGCATGTTTTGTTTTTTGCATGCTTTCGATAATATTGTGTCATATAAAGCATTAGGCGATCGAATCCGTCAAGAAACAAATAGGTATGATTGTTTTTTGTCTCTTCCAGAGTGCGGCTCATAAGAGAACGTACTCGTAAAAACAACGCCTCCGAATCATTCTGTATCCAGTTTAAAAAGCTGTTCATCGGCATGACGATAAATTTACAGTCCGTGACAGTCACTAAAGTTACTCTGTAATAAGAGATTCCTGCAAATCCCTCCATTTCGCCGAACAACTCCGGGGCCTGGAACTCGGTAAAAACATAGACATCACCTGAAATTTGCTCTTCCGTTGCTCTTACTCGCCCCTCAACTAACACCCAAATTGCATTGCAGGGTTCGTTTGCCGATACAAATTTTGTACTCGCTTTCATTTCAACAATACGACAGGAACGACTAGATATGGGGATGTGTTTAAACAATTGCTTCAAATAAGCCTTTTGAGGCTTTGGCGCCATATCAATTGCTGCTATCAAATCCTCCATACTATATCTCCTCCTTTAATCAAATTATATCTCGAGAATTATACACCCAAAAGGACACCTGTCCTCTATTTTTATCTATTATAACTATGTTCAGAAATTGTTCATACTTTCACTAAGTTCATGCACCTAAAGATTTGCGGTCCCTGTCACACCCAGAAGGTGGTTGATTTTTGTTATATCAAGCATTTTATATAAAAGATAAAAACCCAGTCCAAAGACTGGGTTGATTATTACACTATATTGGTGTATTAATTGCAAGGCTCGAAATGTTAGCGTTAATAAAATCTACGTTTTTATCTGCATACTAAGCCAATGTTTTTATTATAATACAATCTTCTAATTCTCATAGAATTGCACACCTTACTCTTTTCCATCTTCTTCATTATTTTGTCTACGTTTTAAAATCCCAATGCGAATACAAATAGCAGCGGGATTATTATTTAACCTTTCTATCTTTGGCGAAAAATATTTCACTAGGAAAAGAGTACCTAAATCAATTTGCAGGTCTCAAAGGTCCGTAAAACAGCTTCCCCTAATTCCGTGTCGCTGGCTTTTTCGTCTAAAACCAATGCTGATGTATTAGGTTTTAGAGTATATCCACGGCCATCCTTGCTTACCATTTTAGCCTCAAACTCAAATCCATTATCTTTGTTAAAGAAAACCAATTGAAATAAATGATTTTTCACAAATTTTTTATCATTTTTCTCCCCTGTAACAAGTCTAGTTACGATGACTTTCATATATTCATCCGTATATTGATGATTAATCGTAATTTTAAAGCATTCCTTCAGCTTCTCTCCAATTAAAGCTGGTTTGTATGGTTCTTTTAACATAGCTGGTTTATTGATATTGCATCGAATCCCATCCTGGTTAAAACCATCAGGCACCAAGATAAGGGTATTGTTATTGATATTTTTGTAAACTCCCACACTGAAATCCATAGGTTGTATCCCTCGTTAAAAATCAATTTAGGATTGTAATCACAAGTTCTACTGGCTTATTATTAATATTCATTGTATTGGCATAATCTTTCGCATCCCTAATCGCTTGCAACTGAGCGTCCGTTAATTTACGGTCAGGAAACACCAACGAAGGATTTTTTATTGATTTTAAAAGTATTGTGGCCGAAACCGTCGATATGTTCAACAGCTTCGGGCAATGCAAGACAGATAGTGCGTACATTTTCAAGCATGCCTGCCGTGTCTTGTGATTTCATGCTTTTATTCACCAATAGATTCTATTTGGCATTTACATCGGGTTGGTGAATTCCGAATATATTGCCTTCGGTATCTATATAGTATCCTTGCCACGCCATTCCAGGCAGGGCATATTTGGGCATTGCGACCTTGCCGCCATTCTCAATAATTTTAGCTTCCGTTGAATCGTAATTTTCCACTCCCATTGTACAAGCAAATGCATTTAAAGCTTGGTTTGTTTCTGGCGGAGCACTTTGACGCTGCATCAAAGCACCATTGATCCCGGGTTCATTTTCATCGCCAGTCACTGCTCCAAAGTAAGGCATTCCTGCATAATCACTCCAATCTTGAAATGACCATCCGAATACCTCTCCATAAAACTTCTTTGCCCGCTCCATGTCATTCACATGAATTTCGAAATGAACTAATCTTCCCATGATTACCTCCTATTTTTAATAAAAATATTTCTCCTTTAGTCATTCAATGTTCGTTTCCAATTTCCTCTCTATTATCGTGAATAAATTGTAAAAATATTCAATCATATGAAGTTTATATAAAAGGCAACGTCGGTTAGTTGCCTTTCTTTAAAACGAGTTGTGAGACACACTCCACATGACATGATTAGTAATCGCAGATTGAACAGTAGCAGCAGTGTTCAGTATTATATATACTGGCCGTTTCTCCAAAGAATGATGTTGTCTTCATTTATACTACGTTGTACATCAATTATTCGTTGATTAGATGATCCGCGAAACAGTAGATTTAAATCTTTTTTGGAGATATCAAATCGGCCATCAATAATCACATCGACAAACGATAGGATGTCCTTTTTTTCTTCAAGTAGTTTTTCAAAACGATAGCCAGTGTAAAGCCATACGGTTTTAATTGTTCGCTGCTTAATTGCTTTAACCAGATTCAATGTATCTTCATACTGATAGGTAAGGCTATCTCCCCCACTTATTGTTACATCTGCAAGAGAATTGTCTTCTATGATTTCGGTGAGTTCATCAATCTCATAATCTTGCCCGTTAAAAGCATTCCAAGAAGATGGGTTTTGACACCCTTCGCAATAATGAGTACAGCCCGATACATATATAGTTGTTCTTATGCCTGTACCATTATCTGTACAATCGGTATCAATATTCATGATCTTCATGATTGTTTCCCATGTTTCACACGATTTTGTTCTTCAGAGGTTTTCGAACTATTCCATTTTTCAAGGCTCCCGACTAAGTATCCAGTAATTCTTCGGATTCGCTCAATAGCATGCTCATCATCGTTCCCGCACTTCGGGCAATCGTTATAAATGACTCCTGAGTATCCACAGTCATTACATCTGTCTACAGGAACATTAAAGCTTCCATACCCGATACCACTCTCTTTCATTGCATTAACATATGTTCCTAATGCATCGATATTCTTAGATGCATCCTCCGTTAGCTCCACATAAGTAATGTGGCCGGCATTAGTTAAAGCATGATACGGAGCTTCTTTCTTTATCTTATTGATAGCATTAATTTTGAATTCGACTGGAATATGATTACTGTTCGTGAACCATTCCTTATCGGTTACACCTTTGATTATGCCATGTTTTTTACGAGCTATACGAAGAGCTTTTCCTGCATAGGATTCAGCAGGAGTTGCCAACAGGGTATAATTCAAGCCTGTCTTATCTGTTAAAGCATCCATTTTATCTCTCATGAATGCTACTATTTTTAGACCAAGATCTTGAGCTTCATCACTTTCACCATGATGCTTACCGATTAGAGCGACTAGTGCTTCAGCTAATCCAACATAACCTACAGATAATGTACCCTGTTTAAGGATCTCTCCTAACTTGGCATGTTTGTTAAGTTTTTCGCCATCCCACCAAGCACCTTGACCTATTAAAAATGTAAAATTCGAAGCTGTTTTTTTAGATTGGTAGACATATCTTTCATATAATTGCTTGCTTGCTAGATCAACATATTCCCCTAATCTCTCAAAAAACTCTTCAACATTTGCTGATTCAATCGCTAGCAAGGGAAGATTGATCGAAGTAAAGGATAGATTTCCTCTTCCAACGGGCGTTTCTTTTCCATTCACATTACCAATAACTCTTGTGCGGCAGCCCATCGTAGCGATATGTGTTTCAATATCATCTTCTTTATAGTATTCAAGATTAAAAGGAGCATCTACAAAAACATAGTTAGGAAACAATCTTTTAGCGGTAGTCTCTAATGACAATCTAAACAAATCATAGTTTTTGTCCCCTTCTTTTACATTGATTCCATCTTTGACTTTGAAGATCTGAATTGGGAAAATAGGGGTTTCCCCATTCCCCAGCCCTTTTTGAGTTGCTAGCAGCATATTCTTTACTACCATTCTTCCCTCTCTTGAAGTGTCTAAACCATAGTTCAATGAGATGAAAGGAACTTGACCACCGCCTCTGCTATGCATGGAGTTTGCGTTATGAATGAAAGCTTCGCAGGCTTGATAAACATCTCTTTCTGTCATTTCCCAAGCCTTGGCTTCAATGTCGCAATCAGCGTTGACGTATTCGAGTAATGCAACATTTTTCTGAAAGGATTTCTTTACATAAGGAGCTAAATCATAATCAAAATTAGCAAACGCTTGTCCACCATGTTGTTGATTTTGATTAGATTGCAGGATGATTGACGCTAGTGCCAGTGCACTCATGATACTGTTTGGTTCTCTCATGTACCCATGACCTGTATCAAAACCATTTTTCAACAATTTTCCTAGTGGTATTTGGCAGCAAGTTGTTGTTCCGGTGGCATAAAAATCTAAATCATGGATATGAATATAGCCGTCTAAATATGCCTGCTTCACATCTTCTGATAGTAAGTTTTCTAAACTATAAAACTTTGCACTTGTTGAGGCGAATAAGCCCATCATTCCCATCGGGCTTTTTCCGTCCACGTTCGCATTTTCTTGAATTAAATCCTGATTGGTGCTTCCTACGATTTCTTCAAAATCATTCAGTAGTTTATCATATGCAATTTCTTTGATCATATTAATTCTCCTCTGAAAATAATATATCGGCCATCAGCAATTAGCTGTAACACACTGTGCATTCTGCGATTCTGCTTGAAACGTACTGCGAACATAGCCATAATTCCTAGCAATACTTGCGGGTATTTCACCCATACCGGTTACTCCATTTCTTTGAGTAACTTTAACTACAAGTCTTCGAGAGTTCGTTAAATTTTAATTTAAAACAACAAAAAACCCATCAATGAAGATGGGTTTAATAACGTGGAATAATCACTGTAATAGTAAGAATACCCTCGTTACATCTTCCCAACTCCCGAAGAAGATAATACGCTACAAAAATGGCAGGTCTCCTGACTTGTGCTTCTTCCTACTCTAATCCCTTCCCATCCTAAGACAGTGGATATACTTATTTCGTCAGCACTTACAGTTGCGGGTACAGTTCTGGATTTTCACCAGATTCCCTATTAAGTCTTCTCAGACACCATTATTATCGGTCATTACCTATATTTAGTTTAATCAATCAATCATGAACACTATATATTGTATATTTAAATATAATATACAATATTTACTTTGACAACCCTTTATTGACTTCTCCCCATGGATAAATCCAGGGGATTCTTTTTTAAACCTTCATCAAAGCCGCCTATCAGCCGGGGCTTCCAGGTCTTAATGCTTCTCCAGTTCATTACGACATGTAGTGAAAAACACATACCGCAGCCCAATCATAGGCACTACGCCACTGCCCTTTTAGCCCCATTGTGCGGGACAATGGGGGTTAAAAGGACTCGGCGATACTTTGTATCTTCTATTTTAGGTAGTTCTCGATCTTTCTTGAATTGTTTATGGATAGACTTGTCCAAAATATTCACGGCACCCACTAGATCCCGATGTCCTTTCGCACCACACGGACAGTGGAAGTTTCGATTCCATTGTTTACTGAATTCTCCGCATGAAGGGCACGTACCGGAAGTATAGGACTCTTCCACAAGTTGGACTTTGACGCCTCGAAGGTTCAATTTGTATGTTATTTTTTCAATTAATTGCCCAAAACTCCAATTGGACAATTGTTGACGAATTTCTTTTCTTGTTTTCTTTTTCTTCTTCGTATTCTTTTGAACGCCATCCGGTGTTCCGATATAGAGTGCTTTAATGTGGTTTTCCACACACCAATCGGTGACCATTTTCGAAATCGTATGCAATAGGTACTCGATTCTCCGTTCCAGTTTTTCTAAAAAACGGCGTTTACGCAAAATGAGTTTTTGCCTTTTGTTCGAACCTGGCTTTTTCCGGCCAATGAGCTTCTGAAGCTCTTTTAACCTTTTGTTTCTGTAGCGCTGTAACGAGCGAAGTTCTCTTCCTGTGACAATGAAGTGATTTTTTCCGTCACTTAAAACAGCCGCATGTATGAGCCCTAAATCACAGCCAGCTTCCTTATTACCTTGTACTTGCTTTTGTTTTGGTACTTCCACTGCTATATGCATCCAGTATTGATCTTTGTGCCAAACGATTTCGGCACTTTTTATTGTATGGAAATTAATGTGCTTTGGTTGAGGGATCACTAAGGGGGATTGTTGTTTTCCATTGCTAAACAGCAGCTTTTTATCCTTGCATTTAATAGCTGCTTTTTTATATTTGACGGAAAAGAATTTTTTGTATTTCCAAGGGTATCGCCACTGTTTTTCACCTTTAGCCCGCAGCTCCCTCGTTCTTTTGCATGTTTCTTCATGTAACTCGATGATGGCTTGAATCGTTTGCGAGTGTAATTGATGGGTGGTGGCATTGTACCATTTCTTTTTTTCTGATGCACTTGTCCAAATCTTATATACATCATATAGCCACCAATGGAGATCTAAGCAGTCATTCCATAGATTCGCTGCTTTCTGACGTAGTGTATCGACTAATCTTCTCTCCTCGCCGGTTAAACGGAGCGGAAATTTCCGAATAACAATATCGCCTTTCGACTCTTTTTTCTTCTTTTCTTTCATGTTCTTTTTGTGTGGTCCCATTTTCCTTCACCTCCAACCGGAACATTTGTTCTATATTTTTATTATACTAATTTCTATTGGTAATTGGAAGTAAAAAAACATGGCTTATTTCCCCATTTCTGAAGAAAGGGGGTTTTACGCCACTTTATTGATAAATTCATGAAATAAATCAACAATTTTGGAAAACCATAGTGTGGTATATCCAGTACCAAGTGCTATACCCTATTATTTAAAAGATTCACCATATCTTTTAGATTGAGGGGGATTTAGATCATCCCCTCAACTTTTTTATAGGTACCATAATGTAATTTTCAATAATGAAAAGATGCTGGTAAATATACTTCAGTTAAATATTTATTTTAGTTATGAGTTGATTTAAGTAACGCACAGCACACAAAGTGGCTTAATGGTAATGCCAGATACTTGATGTACAGTGTTCACCTAAAATAAATAATTTTCAAATTCATTTCGTAATATATAAATACCATACTTAACTTGTGATATGGTTCACCGTAACGTATCTAAATGAGGTTTTCAATTCAAATCTTTATTTGGTATAACAATAAGTAGGGAATTAAGCTCATATTATTTCTTCCCTGTAGGTACTTTTATTTCTTCCTTCTTCCTTTCTGAAATCAACTTTAAAGCATCAGCATACTTAATATTGGTATCCCATCCAATTACCTCATTGGAAGCTCAGGTTCAGCATCATATATTTTTTCGTTGCAGTAATATCCCCTTTCACTTTATTTAAACAAAAACATATGCTTTCTTGTTTTAGTATTGCACTACACTAAAAATAAGCTAAATATAATCATTTGGAAAGGAACTTAAGATGAATCCACCATTAGAAATGCTAATCGATATTTTTGAACGGGCGGCACTATTGCTAATTTGCTTGTTTTTTTTAACAAGGGTTCCCAGGTTTAAAGAATCTCTCCATAAAAAACAGCACTCGCTTTCAGAGAGAATCGTCATCACTCTTATCTTTTGTTCATTTGCCATTTTTGGAACCTATACCGGAATTGAAGTAGAAGGTTCTTTAGTCAATGTTAGAATTATCGCTGTCATGTCCGGGGGTATATTATTCGGCCCATGGATAGGGATCATTACCGGTATTGTTTCAGGTGTGCATCGTTATTTAATTGATATCGGTGGAGTAACATCCGTTCCATGCCTGATTACAAGTATTATTGCCGGGATAGCATCCGGGTTTATTAACCTTAAAGTAAAAAAATCGCAACGTTGGATTTACGGGATTGCTGCAGGTATGAGCTGCGAAGTCCTTACCATGCTATTGATACTTGCTATGGCAGACCCCTTTACACTTGGCCTGGATATTGTATCAAAAATTGGCTTTCCAATGATTGCAAGCGAAGTCAATGTCGGCTTGATTGTTTTATTGGTAATGAGTGTGGAAGATGAAAAGGAAATGATTGCTGCTAAACAAGCAAAGTTAGCATTGGACATTGCGAATAAAACATTGCCTTATTTTCGTTCGATCAATACAGAATCGTTGAAAAAAATTTGTACAATCATCAAAGATCAAATTCATGCCGATGCAGTGGCTATAACCGATACTGAAATTGTCCTTGCATATGTTGGCTTTGGTGAAGAACGCTATAAGCAAGGACAAGAAATCCTCAGTGATCTAACGAAAGCAACGATCCGTAGCGGTGAAATCACAATTAGAAACCATGTGGCTGACCAACAAACTCCTGAGATTCAGTCCCTGCTCATCATGCCGTTTGAAGAGCGTGGGGAAGTCACGGGAGCTCTCAAAATTTATTACCGCAAAGCCTCTAAAATGACCTATCCTTTGCAAACGATGGCAATTGGTTTGTCACAAATTTTTTCCACCTTTATGGAGATATCCCGTGTCGAGCAGATTAAGGAGGCGGCCAACAAAGCAGAACTAAAGGCGCTGCAAACAAAAATTAACCCGCATTTTCTTTTCAATGCTCTGAATGCCATTGCGTCGACAACCCGGCGTAATCCAGAAAAAGCCCGCGAGTTGATTATTACTTTATCAAGCTATATGCGCTACAATCTGGAGCTAAGCGATGAATTTATCGATATTCATGACGAATTACAACAGGTACATGATTATATAGAAATTGAAAAGGCTCGTTTTGGCTCTAGACTTCAGGTGGAATATGATATTGAAAACGTAAAAATAAAACTTCCTAGTTTGCTTATTCAGCCGCTGGTCGAAAATGCAATTATTCATGGCATACTAAAAACAAAGGGTCCTGGTACTGTCACAATTGCTGTGAATGATTTGGGTGATAAAGTCCGTATTAGCGTAAAGGATACGGGAGCAGGGATAGCAGATGAAGTGGTAAAGAATTTGTACCGCGATGATGTTCCTGCAAAGAAAATCGGATTATATAATGTACATCAGCGTGTTAAATTGATTTATGGTAAAGGATTAATCATCAAAAGGTTATCCCCGGGTACTGAAGTTTATTTTGATATTGTAAAGGAGAAAAAATGAAAGCAATCATTGTTGAGGATGAATTTCCTGCAAGAGAAGAATTAAAATATTTGATTGATGCATATAGCAGCATTCAAGTAACTAATTGCTTTGAAGATGGATTAGATGTCCTAAAATTTTTACAAGAAAATGAAACAGATGCTATTTTTCTTGATATCAACATTCCTTCACTCGATGGGATGCTGCTGGCAGGCAGTATAAGTAAGTTTGCAAAAAAACCCTATATTATCTTTACAACAGCATACAAAGAGCATGCGGCCCAGGCATTTGAACTTGAAGCCTTTGATTACATCCTCAAGCCATATGATGAGAAACGGATTGCTTCCATGTTGCATAAGCTCGAGGCTTCTTTTTTACGTGATCTAAATCAAACAGATAAAGAAGAGAAGTTGTCTTTCCAAAAAAAGGATTCAATCAAAGGTCTGGGAACGGATGTCCGAGTAAACTTACGAAAAAACGATAAAATAATCGTCACAGATGTAAATGATATTTATTACGCGATGGCGAGCGAAAAGGTTACACTGGTCTATACATTTCATGAAGAATATACGATGCCAATGAGTATATCAGAATTCCATTCTGCTCTGCCCCAGAATCTTTTTTTTCGCTGCCATCGCTCTTATACAGTGAATTTATCCAAAATCCGTGAAATCGTCCCTTGGTTTAACCAAACCTATATAATTCATCTTAAGGACTTTAATGCTGAGATTCCTGTAAGCCGGAGCAAAGTAAAAGAGTTTCGACAAATTATGCGATTTTAACTGCAATTCATTCCATTCTTTAAGCATTTGGTTCTGAATACAATTTCATAATTTTTTTTAGTGTTATGATCTTCTTGTAAACGCAATCTACCAAGAGGCTGCATTGGTCTCGTAAGTTAGAAGGGGAGATTAACATGAATTCACAAACAAGTAATCGCTGGCTGATTGTTATAGGGACCATTATTGTTCAAATGGGGTTAGGAACTATTTACACATGGAGCTTATTTAACCAACCATTGGTTGATCACTTTGGCTGGCAATTGAACTCGGTAGCCATTACTTTTTCAATTACAAGCTTTTCTTTAGCTTTTTCAACACTGTTTGCCGGCAAACTCCAGGATCGCTGGGGGATTCGCCGCTTAATCGCAACTGCAGGCATTGTCTTAGGAGCAGGATTAATCATTAGCTCACAAATCTCAGTATTATGGATGCTTTACATCACGGCTGGTGTTGTGGTAGGATTTGCCGATGGTACTGCTTACATCACATCACTGTCAAATCTTATTAAATGGTTTCCGGAGAAAAAAGGGCTTATTTCCGGAATTTCTGTAGGTGCTTATGGAACAGGCAGTTTGCTATTCAAATACATTAACGGATCACTAATTCAAAACGTTGGCGTATCTAATACATTTTTATACTGGGGCATAATCGTGATGACGATGGTTATAGTCGGTTCATTCTTAATTCGCGAGGCACAGGTATCAAGCCAGTCCCAGTCCGTTAAAGGGGTACAGGTTAAAGACTACACAGTCAAAGAAATGCTTAAAACGAAAGAAGCTTACTTATTGTTTATTATGTTTTTTACTGCATGTATGAGCGGTTTATATCTAATCGGAATTGTAAAAGATATCGGTGTAAGTTTAGCTGGTTTGGATGTGGCAACAGCAGCCAATGCCGTAGCATTAGTAGCGATTTTCAATACGATTGGCCGCATTATCCTAGGAGCATTATCAGATAAAGTTGGACGTTTAAAAGTGGTAGCCGGCGCTTTTTTGGTGACTGCATCAGCTGTATCTGTTTTAAGCTTTCTAGATCTAAATTATGGATTGTTCTTTGCGTGTGTTGCAGGAATTGCTTTCTGTTTCGGCGGAAATATAACCATCTTCCCAGCAATTGTTGCCGATTTCTTTGGCTTAAAAAACCAAAGTAAAAACTATGGGGTCATTTATCAGGGGTTCGGGATTGGTGCATTGTCCGGTTCTTTTATTGCCACAGCACTTGGCGGCTTTGCTCCTACCTTCACGTTTATTGCAGTGTTGAGTATAGTCTCAGTAGTCATTGCTCTGTTTATAAAGTCACCGAATCAAGGAGCTGTTTTGAAAGAAGAAAAAAGAAACGAAAAAGCTCAAGCCGCATGATTCCGGCTACAAAGATTGGTTAATCCCTATGGCCTTCACAGTTTACTGTATCATAATGATTTAACCCTAAATGATTTAGGATATAGAGGGGACTTAAGAGAAAAAATCAATAAAAATTAAAGCCGATTCTTTGTTTACTGAAGAAATCGGCTTTAATTTTAAATTCTACAAAAACCTCTTTTACTTATGGTACTGTTCTCCATAGCATATCTAAATGAGGTTTCTCAAAAAAGCGGGGACTAGCAAATACTTTTGAAGTGAAAGGGGCTCCCCCATGAAGGGATCCTCATACATCGTGTTTATTTATTTTTAATTGTCTACATATGCGTTAACAGGCGATCCTTTTGGTCAAGGAAATAAGCCATCAGTTTCTTACATTGAGGAATAGAAAATCCTAAAATTGGTCCTAATCCAAACGCAATAAACACTGTTCCAATTCCAACTGGCCCCCCTAACATCCAACCAAGAAGAAAAACGAGTACTTCAATTCCATTTCTAACCAACGGGATACTCCAACCCGTTCTTTCAACGATTAATAACATAAAGCTGTCTCTAGGACCTGCTCCAAAATCAGCAGAAACATATAATCCAATACCGTACCCTATTAAAATAACACCTATGATAAAGGCAATTGTTGCTCCTTCTAAACTATCAATGCTAGGTAAAATCGAATTAAAAAGATCAATAAATAATCCTAGAAACAACATATTCAGAAAAGCCCCTATTTTTGGCCATGCCATATTGAAAATTGAACTGATCAACAAAAGCAAAAATCCAATTATTATCGACCAAGTTCCAATAGTAAAGCCAAATTTAGTAAATAGACCATAATGAAAAACATCCCATGGTCCAATCCCTAAATGCTTTCCTTCAATTGTTAAAGATATACCAAATGCTAACACCATTAATCCAAAAATAAAAAAAGACCAGCGTAGAATCCATTCCTTTTTCATAACTGCTCCTCTATCTTATATTTTATTATTAATATAACATTAAATTTGGACAGAATTTATAATCTATATTTTCTGAAATACGACCATTTGGCGACACAAAGGGTGTTAGTGATATTCCTTCCCGCATGATATTAATAAAAAAGGTACCTCTCAAAATCTTTGTGTAAGGGAAAGGTACCATTCTCATTTTTTTTAATTTGATATTTTATAACTGTATTGACTGCTAAACAGTCATTTTCCGACCAGATAAAGTCAGCCAGTTTTCCTTTTCCTTATAATCAGGCATGATTTTTCCAACAAGGCGCCAGAAAGAGCGGTCGTGGTTCAGATGAACCATATGGCACATTTCGTGAATAACTACATAGTCGATTACTTCCCTTGGTGCCATAGCCAGTCTCCAATTGAATGTTAACTGCAGTTTTGAATCACAAGTTCCCCATGTAGTTTTGCTATCCGTGATCCGAAACAAACGGGGCTTTGTTTTGAAGTTGCTTTGATAGGCTGAAATACTCTTCTCCACTAAAGCCTTACACTGCTGGTAATAAAATCGTTTTAATGCTTGTTTTATTTTTTCAGTGTCATGCTGCTTTACATATATATGTAGCTTTTCTTCTTTAAACACTACATGGTCTTGCATGATATTTATATCTTGAAAGATTTGTATGGGATAGGTGTTTCCTAAATAAAGAAAACTCTCACCATACTCATAAACCTTTTTCTGTGGCCCCTGCAGCCTAGCCTTCATTTCTTTTAATTTTTGCTGAATAAGCTCCCAATTTTCCTCTAATAACTGATGAACACTATCATCAGGTGTCCCTTTAGGAGCCTGGACTTCCACATTTCCATAACTATCTAGCGTAATTCCTATAGATGTACGATTTTTATACTTAATCTCAAAACGTATGGTCTCGCCTAAGTAGGTATGTATCATTTAATCACCTAAATCATTCTTTAATGCATTAACCCCTATATTTGATAGCCAGCCCTTTTAAGAAATTCCTGGCATATTTATCTCCGCACTCTTTATAATTCTTATGCCCTTCTTTTCTTAATAAAGCGCCGAGTTCGCCTTTTGAAACTGTAATTCCTGCTTTTTCGAATATATCCAGCATATCCTCAGTAGTTAATGCTAATGCTATTTTAACTTTCTTTAACAGAAGATTATTAACATTTGCACTTTTCTTTATGGACGGTTCTGGAGTATCAGGCTGTGTTGGTTTTGGATCTTGTTTTCCTCGTTTAAAAATAATAAAACCATTTAAAAATGAATCTAACATACTGTTATTACATTTTATTTGATCGTCACTTTCAGCATCAAACTCGTCCGATCTGGTGAGAATCTTTATGACTTCTGGTACTGTTACATCCACACCACCAAGTTTAAATATCTCTGCCATTTCTTTATTTTTTATCTCCATTGCATATCTCAATCGAATTAATATATCGTTATTATCCATAATGAACCTCCTATATGTAAAATTATTTCCTGCCCTCTAAAACGACAGGCGTTATTTTTTCAATCTCCGCATCTTCCTCGACTGTGTTTTTTATTGCGATAGTGATAGTCAGATGTAGTTAGAGTCTCCATGCTTATTCATTTATAACCTATATACTCAAACCAGTCAAAATTAGCTTTATTTTTGCTGTTTGCACTATGGATGCATATAATCTTAATTTAGTCCCAACAATGCCATTTGATTAAAACGAGTACTACTACGTTGTAAATACCATATCAAAAAAGTAAATAGGCAACTCCCTAAAGGGGCTGTTGCTTTTTTTTTAGCTTCAATTATAGCCTAAAAGTTGATTTATTCATATCTTTGCTGCCCAACCTGGAAGAGGAGATATGTAAAGCACTATTCTAGTACCCAGGTATTGGATGGATCATTTAGCGTGAGCTTGAAGATCTTCCCGAAGACCCCATCTTTCATGTGTCCTATTTAGACGGGAAAAAGGGATTGCTCAGCAACCCCTTTTTAAACTTATGCACCGGTTAAGGTAATAGTAATTATTCAATACCTCTTTAGGTTCCAATCTATCAGACATTCTTATACGAAATATTAAAATGCATCAAAATCAAACTGTTTCCAATACTTCTTCTTCCCTTTTGTGTGTAACAATAGATTCAAGGACATATGCCTTTTCAAAGCCGTCCCGGGTAGCCTCACTAAGGGATCCATAGCCCGCTGCATCTCCTAATACAAACACATTTTCCATCTGGCCCCTTAATGTTTTTTCTAATGGGTTATACGCCTCTACACCCATTGCAACAATGATATACTCTGATTCAATTTCTGAGTGTTTCCCAGAAACTAAGTCCTCCACTATAATACAGTCCGGAAGAATTTTTACCAATTTGTGATCCGTAACAATGTCCACATTTTCTTGTTTTAGCTTATTAAGGAGTCTTAATCTCGTTTCAGGTCCAATTCTTTTACTTGCTTTTGTAGGAATTTCTACATAAGTGACATCATTACCAGCTTCTGCAAGTCGGCGAACAGTTCCATGACAGGTCATACCACTACCTACAACTGTAACTCTATTATTAGTAAATACTTTTTCCTGTAATTTTACGTCTTCATAAGTATAAACATGATCTAAATCATTGCCTTCCACCTGTGGGAGCTTTGGTATTCCGCCTGTTGCCAATAAAACAGCATATGGATTGTAAGTTATGATCTCTTCAACAGTAGCCTCTGTATTCAAACGGACATCAATATTTAAACGTTTCATTTCATTGCTGAGATAATTAATGTGCCATGTCATTTTCTTTCTATAAATTGGGTCAGTTACAAGATGCAATTGACCACCAAGCTTACTATCCTTTTCAAAAAGAGTTACATTATATCCTTTTAATGTTAGAATTCGTGCCGCTTCCATTCCACCTGGGCCACCACCAACGATCACAACATGGCGGTTTTCATTAGAAGGAAGGCGCTGCAGCTCCTTAAACTCTAGTTCTCGGCCGGCTCTAGCATTGAGGGAACAGCGAATGTGTGAGTTACCCATAGCAGCATGTATACAATGGAGACAGTTAATACATTTTCTAATTTCAGCTTCGCGTCCTTCCTTCGTTTTGTTTACCCACTCGGGATCAGCAATTAATCCCCTGCCTATGGCCACAAAGTCTGCTCTTCCCTCGGATAAAATGTTTTCTACAAATTTTGGTTCACGAATTGACCCAACAGTGATCACTGGAATATTTACTTCTTTTTTTATCTCCTTTGCTAGGTAGACTCTCCAGCCTTGTTCAAATAACGGGGATTCAATTATTTTGTCCATAGAGTCATAGGTTCCACAACTAATATGCAGTCCATCTACTCCTAGTTTTTCTAAGTATCGACAAATATCCTTACCTAACTCTAAATCGATACCCCCTTCTATAAATTCATCCACACTGAGACGAACGGTAACAGGGTAGTCCTCACCACACATTTCTCTGATTCCATCAATGATTTCCTTGATAAATCTCATCCGATTCTCAAAGCTTCCCCCGTATTCATCAGTTCGTAAATTTGCCTCAGGGCTTAAGAACTGGTTAATTAAATAGCCATGGGCACCGTGAACTTCAACGCCATCTATCCCAGCCTGCTTACATCTTACGGCAGTCTGAACAAATTTATTTACTAGCTCTTTTACTTCTATTGTTGTTAATTCCCGAGGTGCTTCACCTACCGCAGCACAAGCAACGTTACTAGGAGCAACGATTTGTTTACCATGTATTAACGACGAATTTGACTGTCGGCCTGCATGATGGATTTGTATAAAAACCTTCGACCCATATTTATGTATCGCATCGGCTAAACGGTGTATCCCTGGGATAAAGCGATCATCGTCCAACCTTAATTGTCTAACAAATCCTTTCCCGTATTCATAATCGATACAGGTAAATTCAACAATAATTAACCCAGTTCCTCCCTTTGCCCTTTCTTCATAATAGGCAATTAGATGATCAGTGACTTCACCTTCAATACCAGCTAGATTCGTTCCCATGGGTGGCATGACAATTCTGTTTTTCACTGTTAGATTACCTATTTTACCTTCATTGAACAAGTTTTGATAATTCATCTTAACTCCTCCATTTTTTCGATCTTATGTGAAATAATTCACATATACTACAAAAAAATTTTATCCCATATTTATTTTAAAAGTAGTTAACATGTATTTTCGCACAACATTTGATAGATTAGTGACATTTTTTTGTAAAATTCACGAAAAATTTGGGAGGGATGTCATTCTACGATGAAATTAATTTTAGGAATTAGGATTTTTATCTTTTAAAATTGTTTTTATTGAATTAATAATAAATAAAAACCAACAAGCTCCGCCTCGGAATAGTATAGAAACTCATTTGCATTTTATTATTGCAAATGAGTTTTCTTTTACAAGCTGATGTAGTTTGGCTTTAAAATACGTCTTGTTTTATAAATTCTTATCTAATTATGTTGCTCAAGATATTGGTACACTGCCATCAATCATACACATCAAGAGCATCTTGTTGGAATTTGCTCAATCATTCGTTATAATTTTCACGATTTACGCAGAAACCTTTCACCGCCTTGTGATCTTACTCTTTTCAATACATTACATCCCTGACTAAACCTATTTAGCCTTAATCGGCCCTATTTAATACACAAACGCACTCCACATGCGTGAATTGCTTATAGTAGAAAAAATGTTAACTAAAGATGTAGCTTTGTTCACCTTTATATAATCTACAGCATCAAGATGACTTTACTGCTGATTCATATTAGCGGGTACATGTTCAAAGTAGTAAAATTCAATAATAACTCTTGGTACTCGATTAGCCAATTTCAATACAGTAAATTATACTAATCTGTTTTTAAACCAATTCCCTTAATGCTCATCTGTTGGTCTTTATTCATTAAAACTTTAAGAAGCTTTCCCATTAAGACACCCATATTATTCGAATTGTCATTTTACTAGAAACACTGTGAATTCAACAACTAATTACTAATCAGCTTTAGATCAATATAGGATAACTCAAAAAAAGACTGATCGATTTAAGATCAGCCTTTTTAAATAATTAACGTTGGTGTGCATATACCTGCTTCGGTGGATTAACCGCCCTTTTCGAGTGGCTAGCAGCATATTTTTTACTACCATTCTTCCCTCTCTTGAAGTGTCTAAACCATAGTTCAATGAGATGAAAGGAACTTGACCTCCGCCTCTAGAAACAAATACATTTGACAACTGGAGAATTTAGAAAGAAGTATAAATATTTTTAAATTCTTCGAAGCTTAGGAATCTAGCAGGTAGTAACCAAAGGTATTCTGAATAGTATAAACTCGGGTAGCTAACCCAAGTTTTTTAAAATTAATACATCCTTTGGTTCAATTTCTATTTCATTTTCTAAAATCTCTCCATTAAATAAATTAGTGTATGAGTTTTTTCCAAGTGATACCTTTTGTAAAATATTGCTGTGGTTTAATATAAATATATATTCATTATTTTCCTTCACTCTTCTAGTTATCTCTACCTCTGCATCAGTTTTTAATATAGGTTTGATATTCTTTTCTCCGCAATATTTTTCAATTAATACTTTTATTAAATTGTCCTCTGGTTCCGATGCAACATATATGGCCTTTCCACTTCCATAAGAATTCTCTGTTATTGCAGGTAAGCCTTTATAGTAATCTTCTGTGAAGGTTCCTAGTACAATTGCATTTTCATTGTGAACTACTTCGCATATTAATTTACATTCAAAGGTTTTCTCATTTTCCTCCAGTTGCTTTTCTACCCTTATTCCATTCTTCATATCAGGATATAGTGCATCAACCTCTTCTACCCATATACCAAGCAGTTCCTTAAAGGCACCTGGATATCCACCAAGTCTTACAATATCATTTTCATCAACAATGCCACTAAAGAATGTTGTTATGAATGTACCGCCCCTACTTACAAATTTATTAATATTTTCTATAGAGGCATCACTAACCATATATAAAAGTGGAGCTATTACTATTTCATATTTTGATAAATCTGAGGTAGGTTCAACTATGTCTAACGGTATATTTAAATCATATAAGGCTTTATAATATTTCATTATTCTATCAATATATGTTAAATCTACACTAGGTCCACTTGAATATTCAACTCCCCACCAATTAGCCCAATCCATAATTATTGCTACCTTTGATTCAGTTCTAGCATCAATTATTTTATCCTGAAGGTATTGTAATTCATTGCCTAATTTGCTTAGTTCTTTTCCAATCCGTGTATTCTCATGTCCAACATGAGGCACCATAGCAGCATGAAATTTTTCACAGGCTCCTAGAGATTGCCTCCATTGAAAAAACATTATTCCATCGGCACCGTGGGCTATACATTGATAGCTTAACAGCCTCATTACTCCTGGTCTTTTTTGAGCATTATAGGCTTGCCAATTTTGCTGACTAGGTGTTTGCTCCATTAATAAAAAGGGTTTTCCTTTTTTTATTCCTCTTATCACATCATGTCTAAAAGCAATTACACTTGGATGATCTTTATTTGACGGATAACTATCCCAAGAAGCAACATCACATTGTTCTCCCCACCTAAATAAGTCTAACTCATGGCTTATACTCCATATATTAGTAGTAATAGATGTTTCTTTATGATATTTTCTTATTTCCTGCACTTCTCCATCAAAGCATTCTAACATACTATTTGACATGAACCTTTTGTAATCTATAGCCATGGGCTGAAAATAAGTTCCATCTCTTCCTGCTAAAGCACCTGGTAATATCTCTGTTAAAGCAAATGGTACCTCAATTTCATCAAAGTCATATATTGTATGACCCCAAAAGCTTGTATACCAACATCTATTTAAATTTTCTAAAGTTGTATATTTATTTTTTAACCATTGTATAAAAGCTTGTCTACAATTTTCACAGTAACAATAGGCACCATATTCATTGTTAACATGCCATAACACAATTGCTGGGTTATTTTTATAATGTTCAGCCATTTTTCCAGCTATAGTACTTGACAATCTCTTATAGTTGGGACTATTCGGACAAAAATTCACCCTTCCACCATGTTTACGTTTGCGACCATAAATATCCGTTCTTGTAATATCCGGATATTTTTTACTCATCCAAGCTGGCTGCGCTGCAGTTGGTGTAGCCATGTTTATGAAAATACCATTTTCATATAGAAGATTTACTATTTTATCTAACCATGAAAAATCAAATTCCTCTTCACTTGGCTGCAATTTAGCCCATGAAAATACAGGGAGAGTTACAACATTTACTCCATGAACCTTCATCTGTCTTATGTCTTCTCTCCAAACTTCTTCATCCCATTGATCCGGATTATAATCAGCACCATAAAAAAAACCTTTAATTTTATCATGAATCATTGAAATATCGCTCCTTATAGCTCCATACAAATCCATTTTATTTCATAAGGTTTTAATGAAAGCTTAACAGCACTATTTTTATCACTGTAAACTTCTGTTTCCTGTACTTTATCTGAATTATTTATAATTGCCACATTGCCTGTTTGCAGGTATGCTGCACACTCAGTATTGCTGTTTGAAGTATACCAAGTGAACATTTCCTCCTCTTTAGCTGCTGCCCAATATAAAGCTCTTAATAAAATTCTTACGTTTTCTGGTGTATAAGGAAGTCCTGAAATATACACTGCTCTACCCTTGCCAAATTCGTTCACAGCAAGATTTATATCTCCATTATCCATTGAAAGAATCTGTGTGCTATCGCTAACCCTATATACATACTTCATTCCTTCGCCAAAATCTATTTCTGACTTTTGATCTTGTAATATAAAGTGGGTCTCCTCTTGAGCCTTATCATGTCTAGTGTAACTTAATGTATAGCCCATTTCTCTATCCACACCTAGTATATCTGAGAGCTGGAAGTACTTACCTTGATGCTGATATGCAGTTGGTTCACCTATACCAATGAATCCGCCTCCATTATGTACCCATTCTCTTAGCTTACCTGTTACTTCATCATCTACCCAATACTTATCTCCTGACCATGCTGTGCCAGCATCACCAGCATTTATAATTACACCTATATCTTCCGGTATGCCCTTTTTCTTTATATCTTCAAAGCTCATAAATACCACATCAACTGGCATACCGCTTAAACATTCTATTACCCCTACATATGAATATATTTTCTTATACCATAAAGCATGTGCCACCATATTAGTCTGCCAGCTTCTAAGCTTTCCCCAAGCATTTAACACAGCTACTTTAAATTTGGCAGTATAAGCTTTGGTTCCTTCCATCTTGTAATGGATTTCTCTAAATTCATTAGTGATTTCTTCTATCTTCTCTACAAACTCTGGAAACTTTAGCGCAAGACTCAAGTATCCACCATAACCCATTCTTTCCACTGGCTTTCTAAGTATTGCACGCCTTGCTTGTACCCAATTTTCTACTGCTTCCTTTGTTGGATTTCCACCTTCATAAAAGGTATCTGGAAAGAAATATGGTAGAAATCTTCCTTCTGTATATTTTACGTGAGGAATATCCGAAATCAATCTTAAAGTAGCTCCGCTTCCCACAGAGCCTACCACTGAATCTAGTCCAATGTTTCCAAAATAATCTCCATAAGGTTCTGTTCCAATCCAGTTATCACCTAAAAACATCATTGCTTCTTTTCCATAGCTATGACATAAATCAACACATTTTTTAGCATTTTCAGATACAAAGCCTTGAACAAAATCAATCCAATCTAAAAATTCCTTAGAAGGTACTCTAAAGGGGGAATTATAATATCCTTCATCAACGAAAGCTTCTGCTCTCAGCCTGTAGCCTTTTACCTTTTCAAATTCATCCATGGCCTTTGGACTTACACTAGCACTGTATCCAAACCAATCAACAAACTTTTCCTTTGCTTTGTCATTATAAGCTATTGTGAAGTGGTAAAAAAATGTAGTAAATCTAACAACATCTACACTGGGATTCTCTTTAAGCCAATTATCTAAATAGCTAAAGATATGCTCCCTGGTTTCTTCATGGATTGCATCATAAGGCATCTCCGGTGCTGTAGTCCAATTATTTGTTAGATGATTATACATTTGAGTTGTATCCCAAACTTGATATGCTAAAAAACTCACAGTATATCTATGCCACTTTTTAGCATTGTTGATTACAACCTTTTGAGTGTTGCAATCAAACTCCCAGTGGTTCACATCTAACAACTCGCCACTAGTTCTATCTATAACCTCCCAATATCTTTTAATATCATGGTCCTTATCTATTTCAAATTGTTTATTATAGTATCCATCTAAAAGGTCTATTTCTAATACCTCGTTTACAGCGGTATTATGCTTAGACATTAAATACTGCATTTGTAGTTGATCTCTATGGGAATAGGCCCACTGTTGATCATTTCTAACAGTTAAATAGGTTGTGTATACCTTAACTGCCATATCCATTAATTCCTTTGATAGTATAGTACCATCACTATTTCTAATGGCATCTGCTCCCCATTTTTCTATAATTCTCTTAACATCATTGTCAATTCCTGTTTCCGCCGGTAAAGTAAATCTACCTTTTCTTAAATCTTCTATCACTGCCTTTTCCTCCTTTTACTCGGAACACTGGATTTTCACTACAACACACTATTCCTTCACAGCTCCTGCTGCTATTCCACTAAAAATATATTTCTGGAATATAAAGTAGATTACTAGAGTTGGAATCATAACTATAACCGCTGCTGCACTTAGCTTTGGAATAGAAGAAGTTCTAGGATCAGTAATACAATTAAAAAGTAATGTACTTAAAGTTCTATGCTCCTCTCCTGGCATATATAAAAATGGTATATACATGTCATTTAAAACATCAACAGCTTTAAGTATGCCTAAAGTAGCTGTTGCAGGAATCACCATAGGAAAAATTATTCGCCAGTAAATTGTAAAATAAGATGCTCCATCCATCATGGCACTTTCATCTACTGAAACCGGTATCTGCTGTAAAAACTGATTATAAATGTATATTTGCATTAAATCTGCACCGGCATATATGAGTATAGGTGCTAAAAGAGTGTCATATACACCAATATTAGTCATTAATCCAAATCTTGATATTTCAGTAACAATACCTGGTATTATTAATCCAACTAGGAATATAGCAAAATATGCTTTTTTTAACTTGAAATCAAATCTAGTTAAACAATATGCAACCATAGTGCTAAGTAAAGAATTTATAACAACTGAAGCTACAACCAATATCGTGGAATTTTTAAATGCAACAAACACATTTGTACTTTTAAGAACCTCTTTATAATTTTCAAAATTAAGACTAGTAGGTGGTTTAAGTGCTGATTCTGAACCAATCTGAGGTAAGCTTTTAAATGATGCAAAAACTGTAATTAGTATTGGCAAAATTACTATAGCTGCTATAAATATAAATAGAAGTATTTTTAGTACTCCACCTCCACTGCCAGATCTCCTTGTAATATTAATAGTGGTTTCCTTTTTTATTTCTATGTTAGCTTCCATTTTCTCACCCCTTTAAGTTAAATAATTTTTTTTGAATAATGGAGATAATTATTATTATTATCATCAATACAATTGCCATTGCACAGGCTAATCCAAAATTTTGATATTGAAAGGCTGTATTTATTGTTTGTACTGTAAAAGTTTCGCTAGCATGATTTGGACCACCGCTAGTCATAACATAAGGAATATCAAATATCTGCAAGGCGCCTCTCACGTTCAAAAATAATACTATTTCAACAACAGGCTTTATATTTGGTAATACAATGTGATAAAACTGTTTAAAGGTGCTTGCTCCATCAATAATAGATGCTTCAATCATGTCCGTTGGAAGGGATTGAAATGCCGCTAAAAAAAGTATTATATGGATACCAGAAAATTTCCATAGAGAAACTCCAGTAAGAGAATAATTAACAATGTTCGGGTCGCTAAGCCATCCTATTTTATCCATATGAAAAAACTGCAGCATACTATTTAACACTCCATCTTGTGAGCTATAAAGAAAGATAAACATACATGCAACTGCAACTGTGTTAATCATATAAGGTAAAAATGTAATAGTTTTGAACATCTTACTGTATCTCACTCTGTTGTCTAATAAATATGCTAAAAATAATTCAATAGGTATAAAAAGCAAATGCCCCACAAAATATATACCGTTATTTTTTAGCGATAACCATACCTCCGGTGAATCAAATAATATTTTCTTGAAATTTGTTAATCCCACAAAGGTTTTTGTAAGACTCAGTCCATCCCAGCTTGTAAAGCTTAATGCTACTAACCTTATTAATGGATAAATCATAAATAAACTTATTAAAATAGTGGGAATAAATAAAAATGTAACTAGCACTAAGTTCTTCTGCATCTTTACATTATTTTTAAACATAACCCGCCTCCTAGCCTGCAAATTAAAAGAAGAATAAAGTAGCTAAAGGCACCTTATTCTTCTTTTATTTTATTATTTTACTTTTTAATTACCTCTTGCTTTTTTCCATTGTGTATTTAAATCATTCATTATAGAATCTAAACTAGTTTTGCCTGCCATCATCTGTTGACCTATGCCATTAACGTCAAATTTCATGGCATTCTTTACCTTGTTATAATTATCATCATAGAAAACAGTTATCGACTTAGCATCAACACCATCAAAAGCTTGGGTAAAGAATTTATCATTATAACTTACACCCTTTATTGTAGGCTTTATATTAATAGCAGTAGCCATCTGGGTATAATAATCACCAAAGAACCATTCAAGGAATTCTTTTGCTTCCTTTTGATTTTTACTAGTTTTAGGAATTCCCCAGAAGAATTCAGTCATTGCAGTAGTGTAGAATGGATCGCTGGTAGTATTCCTTGTTGGTAATAAGAAAACTCCTAAATTCTCATCCTTACCTCCATTTTGGTTATAATCACTCTTATACCAGGAGCCAGCTGCAAACATAGCTGCTTTTCCGGCTACAAACATTGCTCTTTGTTGATCCCAACCATAGCCCAGTGGATCATCTCCAAAAACCTTAGCATCATACAATTTTTGAATCTTTGTATATGCATTGTAGAATGGCTGTCCTTTTGTAAAAGGATCATCCTTAGTAGCCATCTTGTTGTAGTATTGTCCATCTCCTGCTTCAAGCATTGGCATATATTCATTTAATGGATAATTTACCCAAGAATCCTTTAAGCCCAATGCAATTGGTGTATATTTCTTACCATCTTTTATTGTTTGACTAACCTTTAAAAACTCATCCCAAGTCTTAGGTATTTCTAAATTGTATTCTTTAAAAATGTCCTTGTTGTAATAAACAAATTCATTAAACACTGCTTCTGGTAACCCTATTACATTTCCTTTAATCTTAGTTTCCTTAGCATATATATTGTTTGCAGTTGCCTTTAAATCATTTAAAGGTACCATAGTATCACCATAGAGTGAAAGATTTGCTTGTCTAATTGGGAATACATCTGGCAGCTGATTTGCTGTGCTTCGTATCTTCATTGTATTATCGTATTCGGTTTTTGCAATTTTTTCCACTTCTATTGTTACATTTGGATGCACCTTTTTATAAGCATCTGCTATCTTATTAGTTTCTGTAAAATACTTATACTCGTCGTCTCCCCAAAGAGCCATTTTTAGGGTTACCTTTTTATCGCTAGCTGTTGATGCGCTATTTGTATTTGAGCACCCTACAGCAACGGTGCTTAGTAGTGTTACTCCTACTAAAGCTACGCTTAAATTTTTTAATAATTTCTTTTTAAGCACTTTTTTTCCCCCTTCACATTTTATAGTTATACTTTAAATTTTTTTACCATTTTATTGAATGATATATATTAATGTTTTTTTGATTTATATTGTCCTCTTGATTTAAACTTGCATAATTGATTAAAGGTAAGCCCGAATTATAAAAATAAGCGCACCTTTCCGGTACGCATCACAAATAGCCATTTATTCTGATTTTTTCAATCGAATATTCGGCTTACTTCATTTATTTGCTACATTCTGCCTGAATCTTTTTTGACCAGGGCATGTATTGATCTAAAATTTCAGGGTTATGATGGATGCCGAGATTCGGTAGATCCGTCAAAAGTTTCTTTGTGTAATCATAGAAATCAACGCCGTTACTTTTGGCTGTTTCTGCGATACTCAAACAAATGGCGGTTTTTCAGTGCCCTCGCAAAAGTACAGGTGTTTTTATTACTAGGTTTAGATTTTAATATATCTTTTAAATACCTTCTCAATAAAATAGGTGGAAACTAAAGCATATAAGCTAACGAAAAATAATCCAAAGGAAAGCTTATATATGGTAAACAATATTAGTGCTATAAGGAGTGCCACAGAGGTAGCACTTATAACTATGTGTTTATAAGCTAATATAAGTGAATTCTTAAGTATATCAATAAGCTTCATATTAACCCTTGCTATTAAAGGGAACATAAAAACACTTATAAGTAGTATTTGAAAGATAATAAATAGTTGAAAGCCCTGAAGCCATAGATAAGCACTGCCCATTTTATTCAATTTAAATATGTTATAAATACTGAAAGATAAAATTATTGTTATAACTGCTCCTATAGGTAAAGCTTGTTTAAAATTTTCTTTGTATCCCTTAATAAAGTCACTATATATGTAATAGCTATCATCTCTTACCTTTTTTCCATAAACATAATATAGTGCAGAAGTGGAAACTCCAATTGTCACTATTGGCAAGCTTCCTATAAACCATAATAAATTCAACATAAAGGTTTCATAAACTAATACACAAAACTTGTACAATGGTCCATCTAAGTTAAATAATCCCTTCATTATTTTTCCTCCTTTCACTTGGAACATCCCTTATTCTGTCATTTTTATACTGCATAGGGCTAATGCCTACAATTTTTTTAAAGGTTCTGCTGAAATGTTCAATGTTAGGATAACCGATTTTATCGCATATCTCATATATCTTCATATCAGTTTTAGCTAAAAACTCCTTGGCCTTTTCTATCCTTATATTAGTTAAATATGTAGTAAAGTTATACCCTGTTTCTTCTGTGAATATTTTACTGAAATATGCCTTACTAAAGCCTATAGATTTACTGACCATATCTAGGGTAACTCTATCACCATAATTCTTATGAATAAAATCCTTTGCCTTTTTAATTGCTGCATTCTCCCTCTGGTTTATTTTTCTTAAAGAATTAATAACTCTTGTTAGAAGCATTAGTATCCATTCCTCAATTTCTAATTTAGTTTCAAATTTTCTTACTTCGCTATAAAAATCCATATCTTCCCCAATAATAGCTTCAAGATTAACTTCTTCATCCTTAATTATGTAGTAAATGACCATTAATACTATCTCTAAATAATAAATATAAAAGCTTTCAATTTCACTTGCTCCGGATAGCTCATTCAACTGAAAAACCCTTTTCATCTCTTCTAGACACTTTTCTTCATCTAACCTATCCAACGCTTCTAAAAGCCCATTGTCCTTACTCATTTCTATAACTATTTGTTGAGTTATATTGTAATTCTTAATTTTCTTTATCTTATTTAACTCTTCTACATTCTCAGGATAAATATTTTTTCCCTTGCCATAAATAAATCTAAATCTAGCATTTTTCTGTGCTTCATCAATTAATGAGCTTATCTTTGTAATATCGCTGCTTACCTCACTTATACCAATAGTTACTTCAATATTTAAGAAATTTAAAAGAGCATTTCTTATTTTATTTAAAATATCTGAAAGTTTTTCCTTTAAACAGTTAACATATGAATTGTCGAAGGCTAAAATAATCCCATATTCTTCTGGAGACATTGGTAGAATTTCTCCCATATTTACTACTTCAAACAGTTGAATAACAGCATTTGTTACAGAACTCATAAGTTCCTTAAGATCATTATCCTCATACCTTTTCTTAACTATATTAAAACTGTCAATAAGTAGAGAACAGCAAATATAATTTTCTCCTTTTAATCTTAGTGCACTATTCTCCAAATCCTTCTCAGTAAAATCTCCAGCAATTAATTTCCTAACTAGTTCATTTCTATTAACACTATGATTTTTACTACCTTTTTTTCTTTTCTTGTTCTCTAAAGCAGCCATAACCATTTTTAGAATTTTATCTGGTTCCATTTCTGTTTTTAAAATATAATCATTTATTCCGAGCTTAAAGGCACTTCTTACAAGTGAATAATCATCATAAGCACTTAACACTAAAAACTCAGTATTAATGCCAAGCCGTCTACTTTCCTCAATAAGCTCAATGCCATTCATAACAGGCATATTAATGTCTGTTATTACTATATCAATATCCCCTCTAGCTTTAATTATCTCTAAAGCTTTATTTCCATTAGATGCCTCTAAAACCTCATCGAAACCATAATTATTCCAATCTATCAAGGACTTTAAAGCAAGTCTTACAATAGGCTCATCTTCAACTAAAAGCATTTTATACATACTTAGCTCTCCTGTTTCATTAGTATAGGAAGTATAAGTTTTACTTTTGTGAATTTATTTTTTTCACTTTCTATTTTTATTCCATACCCTTGTCCACAATTCAGTCTTATCCTGCTTTCAATATTTTTTAATCCAATATGATTAAAGCCTGTGTTGCTTTTTTCTTTACTTGTAAAAATACTTTCAATTTCTTCTTCTGTGATCCCTCTACCATTGTCTTCAACTTCAAATATAAGATTTTCCTCTGACACATATCCAGCTATAATGATATTTTTTTCTCCATCAATTTCATTAATTCCATGAACGATTGCATTCTCAACTATAGGCTGTAATATCAATTTTATAATATTAAGATTTCTTACTTCTTCCTCCACCTTAACCATTAAATTGAAATCATCTCCAAACCGGACCTTCATTATATCTGCATAATTATCAAGATATTCCAATTCTTCTCTTACAGTAATAAAGGTGGATTCACTTCTAAAGGTTGCAGATAAAAGCTTCATAAAGGAATCTGTTACCTTTCTAATGTTATCTGCTTTTGAGATCATAGCCATTAATTTAATTACATTTAAGGTATTATAAATGAAGTGGGGATTTATTTGAGCTTGTAAGACCTTCATTTCTTCCTTAGAACGTTCTCTTTCCTTCAAATCCCTCTCTACTATAAGGTTCTTAATATCATTAATCATCTTATTATAGTTGCTTCCTAGCTCATTAATTTCTTCCAAATTAGTATTTATATTTGTGATTTCATCAAGCCTTCCATCTTTAATACCTTTCATTTTTTTTATAAGTTCTTTTATTGGCTTTAAAATATCTTTAAAGAAGGTTTTACAATATAAAATAAAAAACAAATTGAATACTACAAATATGGCAAATAGTATTTTCATAATGTTAGTTGTATCCTTTGTTAGTGCCTTTTCGTCAATTATATTGATAACAGTCCATCCTGACTTTTCTGAGGTGTATTTTGATATATACTTAGTGTCTTTTTTATAA